>JAJHRG010000006.1 GCA_020832905.1 Thermoproteota archaeon
AGAGATTCCGAGCTCACTCTTACATTAACTATTATTAAAATAGTAAAATTTTTACATAAATTTTTCTGCTATCTTGCGGTTCTCCTTAATTTGTGAGAAAGTAATGTTCCAGCACCGAAAGATAAAAATAAAGGCTGAGTCTTAATAATACATTTTATCATTCAAAAACTTGCAATTCTTCCACCTATTTTTGCATATTCTTCCTAATGAGATAATAAAATGTATACCCGAAATACTTTTATACATTTTATTGAGAAATTTTATTTGGTAGCTATGTCTACTATATCTTCCTATTCTTATAAGGAACTTCTTGACATTGCTACTAAAATTGCAGTACAAGCAAAAAATGAATACTTAACGAAAAGTCAAATCGAGAATTTAATAGGATCCTTATACATGGTTGATGATCCTAGAGATGCTCTTTTAATTGCTCAATTGTTTTCTCATAGACAAGCAGCACGTCTTGAAAAGGGTTTTCGTACTATGTCCAAAATAAGTAAGATTTTAAATGATATGTATAATACAGGAAAGGATAGAATTTTTGCAAGTCAGTTTCTTGGTTTAGTAAAATGGATTTATGAATGTATTGAAGAAAGAAGACTTCCTAAGGTCAATGCTGAAACCATAACATTTGATGAATTGATGAAAATTTTGAGGGAAGAACATTGAGTGATTATAGAGATTTTCATAAACTTACTACTATTATTAAAATTGATGGATTTTTAGTTAACGAAACTCCATTAAGAATTGGTACTGGTAGAGAACCTCCATTAGGCTCTATTGTGGATATTGCTGTCTATATGATTGATGGTCTACCATGTATTCCAGGGTCTAGTTTAAAGGGCTTATTTAGAAGCTACTTGGAATCTATCGCATCTTCAATGGGTTATAAAGTTCATAATCCATGGGATGATAATATCATAAAGGAGGAAACAAAATCTGGAAATTTCTGTCCTATTTGCGGAATTTTTGGTAATACTGAACTTGCAAGCCATGTTAGAATTTATGATTCCTATCCTAAGGATGGAATTTTTCATAAATTTCAAAAGACTGGAATTGCAATTGATAGAGAATTTGGTAGTGTAAAACCTGGAGGGCTATTTACTGAAGAACTTATTGCTCCAAAAACAAAATGGATATTTAAAATGGACATTATAAATATTGATATATATCCAGAAAAGCCTATAGATGATGATAGGGTCAAACTGCTCAAAATTTTATTTCAAACATTAAAAAGTATTGGTCTAAGTATTGGTGCAAGAAAATCCGTTGGTTGTGGTCTTATAAAAATAGAAGATGCTAAATGGCATAAATATGAACTTCATGATGGTTTTATGAGAATGGTTGGTGAAGGTGAAGTTAAATGAAATCTACTCTATGGACTTCTTCATCAATAATTCTTAGAGAGGCTATTTTTAGAGGTTATATTGAAAATATTAGTCCATTAAGAATTGGTACTGGTAGAGAACCTCCATTAGGCTCTAGAGTTGATTTAGCAGTTATTCGAATAAAATATGGTGAAAGTGATATTCCATATATTCCTGGATCAAGTTTAAAGGGCTTATTTAGATGTTATGCTGGAAGAATCGCATCCTCACTTGGTTTGGATATATGTAGTGGTCTTTCTAAAGAGAATTGTATTGAGACTAAGAAAGTAATTTGTAGGAGAGAAGGTTATGAAGGGGAATACATCCTTAAAAATCTTATAGACCGACTTTTAAGGGATAAAAAATCATCAGAAGCAATGGAAGAACTTTTTAAAAATGCATGTATTTTATGTAAAATATTTGGCGCGATGAGTTATAAAAGTAAAGTAATTTTTTCAGACGCCTATCCAATAGATGATAATGGCAAAATTTTATCATTTAAATTTGGATCTAGAACTGGAATTGCAATCAATAGAAGGACTGGAGCTGTTGCTGAAAGGGCATTATACGAGGTTGAATATGTTGAACCTGGATGTAAATTTAAATTCGAAATTATGTGCTCAAATCTACCAAATTATGTACTAGGATTACTTGGATTAATAATCCACATGATTAATAATGGAGAAATAAGAGTAGGTGGATTTACATCAAGAGGTTATGGATTGGTTAAAATTAACGATTTAAGAATTTATGTAAAAGATTTCGCCTTAAAAGAAAAGAAAGGAATTTTACCATCATTAGAAGATGGTATTGATGAAAGTATTGATGTATCTGATTTAGTTGAGATTAGGGATGATTTATTATACTTCCATGATGATAAAGCTTGGTCATTAATTAATAGACTTGAAGGAGTATGGTATAATGCAGCAAATAAGATTAAAAGTTCTAAGAAATAATCCCAGAGATAGAAGCACTTATAGAGATTTATGTGGCTTAATTGATGTAAGTATAATTACTGATAATTCATATTTACATGTTGGTTCTGGTAGGGAGAGATTTGAAGTTAATTTAAATAAATTAAAAGAGATTTATACCAAAAGAAAATACATTGATATAAATACAATCAAAGAACTACAATTAAAAGCTGGTTATAGTGATTTTGTATCTACCTCTAAAGGAATTGTAATACCTGGCTCTTCAGTTAAGGGTAATATAAGAGCAAGATTAGAACTTAGTTTTCATGGATTTAATGGTAGTGTAAGATCTTGCTTCTTAAGAGCATCACATATTGTGAGAGCTAATAAAGGAGAAAGTGGATGGAGGCATCAAAAAGTTTGGAGTGAAACTGTATTTGAGGATAGAGGTTTTCCATGTGATTATACAAAAAACAATAATGTGTGCCTAATATGTGATTTATTTGGTACATCAGGCTTGAAAAGCCTAATAGGGTTTAGTGATTTTATTGGTTTGAATGTTAAATTAGAAGCCTTAGATCTTCCAAAGGTTTATGCAGCAGCTCCATCATCTGAATTTAATGGTAAAATAAGCTTTATGAATTTAAAAGATTATGAACTAGGCTTAATTTTACTTGGAATGGGTATAGTAAATAGTAGTATAGGTAGAAGTGTAACTCTTGGAAGATTTAAATACAAAGGATTAATTAGTGATAAGAAATTTGGTAGAATTAAATATAAAATTAATAAAATTATTTTGAATAGATTTTCAAGCAAATTAATTATCAACAATCTGACTTTTAATCCAGGGAGCTCTATTGAAAGTGAGGATCTAAATACTTTATGTAAAGAACTTGTAAATTTGTCTCTTAAACACTTTGAAAATGAATTTAAAATTGTTGATGAGGTGAGTATTCTTGATAAGCTTTAAAGAAATTAAATTTGAAGAACCATATCCAATAATTAAAGCTTATGTTGTTCCATATAGGGATAATTTGGAAATAATTAATTACAGACGTGTAAATTCTGAAGATGTAGAAAGCTTTAGACATGTACTTGAAAAACTTAGAGAATTTCTAAAAGGTATTTTAAGTAGTAATATTGTTAAGTCATATGATGACACTAGAAAGCTTGAATTAATTGGAGATTTAATTTCACTATACTTTAAACTTCCATTATTAAAAGAAATACTACCAACAACTATTTTAAATCCACTAAAAATATACTTTGTATATAGAGTATTATTAATTCCAAAATATCATAAAGATCTCATAAGAGATCCTATAAGTTTCATAGAGAACATATATAATATAAAAGAGGACTTTCTAGACTTTATTCAGCAATACTTAATGAATATATTAGCTGATGAAAATCTTTGTAAGGATATTGAAAGATCATGGTTTATTTTTCCATCAGACACAAGACCTGGATATAATACTTCAGGATTAATACCACATCTCTTGCTTACATCTGCAATAGCATGGAGTTTAGCTATTAATAAAAAGCTTAACAGAACTGAAGTTGCAATATTGAGATTAGCATCTCTTCTTCATGATATTGGAAAGCCATTTAATTATAGAGAACACGTAAAAATATCAAAAAGTATTGCTAAATTACTTTTAGATGGATTAATACCTAGTGATACATTAAATAAAATTATTGATATCATATCTAAACATCATCATAAGCCACCAATAGATGAACTTTTAGATATACTAGAAAAGGCTGATAATATTTCATCAGCTATAGATAGAGTTAATCAACTTGTAGAATCCTATCTTGAAAGTGATCTAAAATCAATAGCTATGGAATTAAACTTAAATTATGAAGATGGTTTTGAAACAGGTGAAAAAGCTTGGAACTTTTGGATTAAGATCAATGAAAAATATGGTTTAAAGAAATTTGAAGATTTGAATTCAAAGTTTTTAAAACAATTAAGAGAGGAAACTAATGGTTTTAGATCTCAAGCTAAATCACTTAAGGAAATTAAAAGTGAATTAAAAGAAGATTATAAGAACGTTCTTATTGGAATTATTGATATTGCAAAAATTCAAAAATTCATATCAAGATCTCAAGAAATAAAGATTACTAGTGGAGCCAGCTTACTAATAGATTACTTAGTAATGGCATATTTACCATTTTATATTCAATTACACATGGATAAAATAGATGAATACGATATGTGGATTCCATATGAAGCCTTTATTTATACCGCTGGTGGCGTTGTAGAATTTATAGTACCAAAATTGTTTATAAACAAATTTGAAAGAATTATTGAAGATGAGCTAAATGACATATTATCAAAAAATGCTATTAAAGTGACTTTTGCATATGCAAGTTTTCATAATAATATATACCTTATGGTAAAAGAATTAACAAATAATCTACACTTAAAGAAGAATTTAGTAAAAAGTAAATCTATGAAAATTACTAGAGTTAAAACTTTAATCGGCTATGATGATTTATGTCAATTATGCTATCTTGATAATGCAAAAAAGGAAATATTAACTCCTGAAGGACCAAAAAGAGTTTGTAATGTATGTGAATCGCTTTATAATTTTGGTAGCAATATAAGCTTTAAGAGTAAATACGATGCTAAAATTACTATAAATGGAAGTGAAGTAACAGCTAAAGATGTTTATGATCCAAATTGGGAACGTGTAAGCAAGTATATTATTGAATTAATCTCAGGTCATGATTGTTTGGAATTAGAAAAATTAACTAAAAAAGATGGCATTAAACTGAGAAATATAGCAATACTGAAGATTGATGGTAATCTTATGGGTCCTTTTATAGCAACATCTATTTCTCTAACTGATATGTATGAAAGAAGTGCAAGGATAGATATTGCTTTGAAGAATGCTATTAGAAAGGCTTTAACTACAATGTATGAATCTATAGCTAAATCCCATGGAAATGTTAATGAGGCATTAAAGCCATGTATATCAACATTATTTGGAATATTATATATAGGTGGTGATGATGCTTTAATCATAATGCCATCATGGGCCTCAATAGCTTTTTCATGGATTATTGGTAATGAATTTAGATTAAATATGGGTGAAAGTAGAGGAATAAGCATTGGTATAGCTGTTGGATCTGCAAAATCTAATTTATGGAATTTGATTTCAGCAGCACAAGGTTTGATGAGTGAAGGAAAGAAAAGTGTAAGAGAGAATCCAGAGTATAGTATTATAATGTATGATATAGCTGAAGGAGAGACATTAAATGACTTAATAGTTAAGGAGAGGATAGAAGACTTTAAAAATAGAAAAATTTCTATTCAGCCATTTACATTATCTAAGGATAAAGACTCACTAAGAGAATATATTCAATTACTATTTGAAGTATCAAATTATAATGAATTTATTGAAAAGTGTTATTTTGCATCTAGATATTTAACTCAATCTAATATGGATGAAAAAATTAAAAAAATTCAAACTTTCATAAAGAACATTAAGAATGGAATTATAGAATGTATTAATAGAGCAGATAGTTTCATAATATTTAGTGATTTACCTCAAAGAGAGTATGAATTACTAAAATTAATTATTATGAAAATTTACTCAAATAGACAATATGCTAGATTTAATGAGAAAAAAGATTCTGAAAATGCAAAGATTTACAAAATAATTTCAGAATTATGTTTTAAAGGAGAATTACATAAGCTTTTAGAGGAAAAAGAAGATCATAATTTAAATGCATCATTTTCAGATGCATACAGAATGATTAAAATTATTGGTGGAGGTGTTATATAGTGGAGATCAAGTTTAATGTTAGAGTTAAACCTATTGGTATGATGAGCATTGGCTCAATATATCCTATATTTTTAGGTCCAGATTTGCCTTTTACTAAGAAATTTTTCTTAAAAAATGGGAAAAAAATTATAAAATATTATATTCCTGGATCTAGCTTTAAAGGTGCACTTAGATCTTCTTGTTGTAGAATTGCTGAGTCATTTAATTTTAAAAGTTGTGGTGAAATCGATATTGAAAGAATTGAAGAGGCACATAGACGTATAGGTGATTTATGTGATGTTTGTAAACTTTTTGGCTATCCAAAGTCAAATGCCTCAGGTATAATAAAAGTTTCAGATTTGGAATCACAAAGTAATGTTAATGTTCAAACTATTGCAAGTATAAGAATTGATGATAAAAGTGGAAAAGTTGCTGAAGGTGCTTTATTTACATCTGAAAAAGTCTATAATACTGAATTCATTGGAGAAATTTCATTAAGTACTAATGATGTTGATTTAATTGGATTGACATTACTATCGATTGCAGAATTAAGATTAGATAGATTTGGTAGAAGATCTATAATAGATATTATGATTGAAGATAATGGTCGATTAGAATCCGTCATTAAGAATACCAAGTGGATGACATTGCTAACTGAGTTGAGAAGGTGGTTATATTATGAAATTTTATGAAGCTAAAATTAAAATATTATCTCCAACTATAATACCTGAAAGAAGATTTGAAAGAGGATATAAGGGTCAATTAAGTTATATTCCATCAACTACACTAAGAGGAGCCATATTATCATCATTATATACAAAAGGTTATTTGAGTTTAGATCAAATTAAAGCAATTGGAGAATCATATGAGTTATTAGTATCAAATGCATATTTAATTGATAATGAATTTAAATCATATCCTTCACATCCATTTATGTACAAATGTAAAATTCCACATGGAACTGATGATAAGGGTAATAAAATATTTGAAAGTAAAATCTTCATAAGTGAAGACGAAGTTGCCAATTCGCTTAAATCTGGAATAGATCCAATTTTTAAATTTGAATGTAGTAAAGGACATGTAGCTATAGAATATCCTCATCCAAAACCAGTAAGAAAAGCTAATAGAAGCGAAGAGGAATTTAAAGAAGTTAGTATAAAAGTTCAATCTATGATCTCAGTTGGTATAAGTAAGCATAGGGCTTCAAGTCAAGCTGGAATGCTATATGAATATGATGCAATGATAGAAGGACAAGAGTTTTGGTGTTATATTGGAGTTTTAAGAGATGAAATCTGTAAGTACATTAAAAGTGGATTAGAGATTAGAATTGGTAGAGGAATATCAAGGGGATTTGGTCGTTCAGTTATAGAAAAGATCGAGGAGATTTCACTAGATAAAATTATAGAGGAATTAAAGTCAAGTAATATAGCAGTAGAAGGTAAAAACATAATCTTTTACTCATTATCTCCATTACTTAAAATTGATGATTATGAAAATTATAAATCATATCCAGATATACTTGATTTAAAATTTTTAATGAATATATGTGGATTAAATGAAGAAGCTGGAATATTAGAAATAAAGAGAGTTTATGGAAAGGAAAGAAATCTACATTGTGGTTGGGATATTTATGAGAATACCAAAAGACCTATATTTTATGATATAGCATCAGAAGGAAGTATTGCAATTGGATCAATAAGTGGCAAAAATATTCCATTATCATTAGCATTACTTTCATTAATTGGATATCCAATTAAGATTTTCAATAAATATGTAGTAACTGGAATCAATATGTTAACACCAATACAAATAAATTCATTTCTATGGGGTAAGAATAATGAGTAAAAATATAATAAAACATTTAATTCCAATAGAAACAAAAATCATAGGTATTTTAACATTTAAGACTGAAACGCCAATACATATAGGATCTATTGAAGCTGAAGTTAGGAGGAGCTTTTTAAAACTTAAAAATGAAGTATTAGTTATACCATCATCAAGTTGGAAAGGTACATTTAGAGCTATATCCGAAAATATAGCTAAAACTATGAATTTTAATGGAATTGCAAAACTTTCAATAAAATATTACAACGAAGATTCTAGTGGTATAAGATATATACCAGAGACAGAAGAAGAGGACTTCAATAAATTAAAAAATGAATTAATAGAGTTATATAAAGGTTTGAAAAAAGAATCTTATGGAATAAGTAAAGAGCAATTAAAGGAATTGATATATGAACTGGGATTTAAAGAGGAAGAAAAAGAATTAGATGAAAATGAGAATAAAGTTTGGACAAGATTTACTGAAGCAATATTAGCAATAAATTGTCCAATAGGAAAATTATATGGTAATAGATATTTAGCATCAAAATTAAGATTTTCAGATTCATTTATAAAAAGCAAAACAAATGAAAGACCTGGAATAGCTATTGACAGAGAAAGTGGTAAAGTGAGAGAAGGTCATTTATACTTTATTGAGATATTACCAAAAGCAAAAATTAAGTTAATGTTTATAGCATGTAATTTAAGACCAGGAGAGGAGGATTCACAATTATTTGCAAATACGCTTAATTACATAAGTGAATTGGGAATAGCAATTGGAGGGGGAAAGAGTAGAGGATTAGGATATTTATTATTAGATGATGCAAATATCTACATAGCTGATTTTAGAAATGAAGATTTCACAGAGAAAATACAGATGATTTCAAATCCATTAAAATATGTAAAACCAGTGAAGTTAGATGAGTTTATAAAGTGGCTTAGACATGTATGAATTTAATGGAAATTATAAAGGCTTTATTCAAGATTTTTTCAGAAAATTTATTGTCAATGATCTGGAAAAATTAATAAACATAATTATAAATAAGGATTCCTCAAAAATTTCATATAAAGATATTGAAAAAGATCTTAATAATATAAAAGATGGAATTACTAGTAATATAAAAGATGAATTTGATAAAATAGCATACGAAGACAAATTTCTTAAAAAACTTTTTGAAGATATTATAAGTGTCTACTCAAGTATTCTAGAAGATTTTTGTGAAAAATTGCAAGATTTGTCATATAGTATTTATTATGAACTTGGTAGCTACTATAAAAAAGCAATTTCTGGGATTAAAGAAATAATTGAATATGAATATTATGATAAACTAGACAAAATTGCAGAAAAAGTGATCAAATCAATAAACAATGACATTGAAGATTTTAGTAAAAGAATGAAGAAAGACTTAAGTGAAGCAATTCGAGAAACTAAAAAATTTCAAGAAAGCATTTATGATCGTCTCAATAAAGAGTTACTTTATCACATATCAACCTTTATTTTATTCTATGATATTAAAGAAGGTCTAATTAAGGAATTAAAAGGTAAAAAATACAAAATTTTAAAACTAAAAGGATGTTGGATTGATGAGGAAAAAGAAATTTCATTACATCAATGTCTTTATGAAATTTTAAATAAAGTTAATATTTCTGTAAAGGATAGAAACCTAAGAAAAGTATTATTAAATATTTTAAAGAATGATGAACTTTTAGAAAACATTTTCTCTGAAAGTAATATTATCGAATATTATGAGAAATCTAAGAAAAATCCTGAAGAAGGCAAAAAATTCTTACTTGGTATTTTATGTAAATATTTAAAATGTGAAAATAAGGAAATTCTACTAAAGATATTAGATATATACTTTTTACCAATATTCTTAATAGCTGAATATTATCTTAAATTACCAACAAATAAAAAACAATATTTATTTAAACAAATATTTGTTAACAGAAAATCCATACTTGATTTAGAGATATTTGGAAATCTGAGTAAATTAAACATTCCTTCTGCAATAAATATTGAAATATATGAATTGATTAATGAGGAATCAGAAAAAATTGAGGAAAAGTCTTTTGGAGAAATTGATGTTGTTGCACTTTACAAAGACAATATATACTTAATAGAAATAACAACAGAGAAAAATATAAATGAAAAAATTAATGAATTAAAGAAGAAGATAGAAGTAATAGGTAGTTTGCTTTCACTTGATTGTAGAGGAATTATAATACACTCAGAAGATCAAATATCAGAAAAGAGAGATGAAATCTTCTTAATACCATTTGTAATGTATGATGAAGAACTTCAAAAAATTATTAAGTAATTTATAATTCCTTCCATTTAGATAAAATTATTTCACTATTTTATCTAATATTCTTTTTAATTGATTTTGTATTTTTTCTTCCTCTGAATATTTAACATATATCTCTCCATTTCTTAATGATATTAATGTTATATTACTTTCTAGGCCTGCATGTGCTATAAAATTTCTCTTATCTATTTTATCTATTTCTCTAATTTCCATAAATTTCTCAAATCTTTTTTGTATTCTATCTTTTTCCCTATTTATTATTTCCTTAAATGTATTTTCACTTATTTTTCCGTCTTTATAATTTCTATAGAGATTTATTAGCTTAATTTTTTTATTTTCAAATTCTATTTCGTTTTCACCAACTTCCATTATTGCTCTATATGGTATCCATTTACTTAATTCCATTTTAAGTTCATTACATAGATTTACTTTATCCCTTATTTGAGATATTTCATTTTCTACCAAAGCTCTTCCTGGCTCATTAATAAACTTATTTGCAATTTCCTCTAAATCATCAATTTTATACTCATTTTCAGTAATTTTATTACTAAATAATTTTTCCACTATATTCTTTATGAAAATCATTAATACAGTTTGATATGAAGGCTCATAAATATACTTTACATATGTAATATCATTACTTGATCTTATTTCTACAATATCATCACAATTTTCAATATATGAATATTTTTTTAATTCATTTACTAATTTTTCATGATCAATTCTAGTTAAATCTTTCATAACTTCTATTAATGGTATTATTTGCCCCATTGTAGAGAACCTAATGAATTTAATTATTAATTCATTCAATTTTCTCCAATTCTTAATACTTTCTGATAATCCTTTATCTGGTTTAAATGCTTTAAAATTTTTATCTGAATATAACGATTCAAATTCATTATATAAGTAATTTTTAGCCTTTAAATCATTGATTTTAATATTTTCTACAATATTTAGTCTAAGTTCCTTTATGCCTTTATTAAACGGTTCTGAATTATATACTATCCATCTTGCATTTTTGATTTCATTTAAAGCTATATATGCATTAAAAGCATCATAAACTGATTGTCTAATGTATACTGGCATATAATTTATTCCATGTGATATATCTAACATCAAAATTTCAGGTTTGACTTTAGATATAAATTCATATGATAATATTGAAGCTGCAATTCTAAAAGCATTTACACTACCAATAAAATTTATTATCTTACCAGTATTTTTGTCTTTAAATCTTCCAATTCCAGGTAAGACTTTCAATTCAATTCTTTTTGGATCAATGCAATACTCTTTGTTATTTAAGTACTCATTTATTTTTGATTTCACATTATCAATTATTTCACTATAATTTTTAAAGGGCTCATTAGGTTTTACTAATGTTGAGGCAACAAATAGTAATATACTTACATCATCATATAACTCCATTAAGGCTCCAAGAGTACTTTTATATTCTTTACTTGAATATTTAAAATTCTCAGATTCTACTTCTTCAATATTATATTTCACTAAATCCCATCCACTAGGATCTCCCCATATACAAATCATTGCCTTCATAAATAATACACAAAATAATAATTAACTTTGAAAAATAAAAACTCTCCTAATTATTTCAGTTTAAGAATCAAATCACTTAGATTATATTTTAATATCATAAATCTATGTATTTCATCATTATCTCTGTCCATTTTCTTAATATTATTTTTCCATTTTCTTCTTTTACTAAGTTTCTATTCTTAAGCTCATTTATGATTTCACTTCCATACTTTTCTTCAATATAACTTTTAATTGTAAATCCGTATAACTTGTGATTTTCATATATTTCTTTTAATAAATTAATGTACTTTGGATTTATTGTTATTGGTAATATTGGTAGCTTAATTGGTTCTGCAAATCTTTCATGAATATAATATATTTCATCTATATTTAATAATGATGCAACTATTACTGTAATAGCATTTTCAGGTTTAAATCCTCCAGTGGCATTCAAGTAGACTTTATTTCCATTTTTAATTAAATCATGAATTTTACTCATAAGCTTATCTAAAAGATTCACAAGTCCATCTTCAAAAAATTCCTTTATACCAAATCCTTCAACTCTAATTTTACTTACCTTTAAATTATAGTTATCACTAAGATATTTTTCGATTATGCTTGCACAAAATTTTCCCCTACCAGTATCAGTATGATATAAATAAACTTCATCTACAAGTTTTTCATCAAGATATTTTCTCATAGAATTAAGCTCTGCACATGCTTTCCATGGATCTTTAATAAGATAATTATAGACTTTTATGAAGAATAGATCATTGGGATTGCTTCTTTTAAGAAGTTCATTATCATTTAAACAAATATATTTATCCTCATCAGAAATTGTTTGTAGCTTACTATAATTTTCAATAATTGAAGTACCACATATTACTAAATGAGTATTCATAAAATATATTTAATATAACAGAAAATAAAAACTATTTCTAGATCATATCCTTAATTGAGTTCTAAATGATAAATACAATAAAAATTCTTGGAAAATTTTCATCACCATTAGGAAAAATTATGTAAATTTTTAATTCCAGTAGAACTTACTAATGTAATTTTTATTCTTTCTTATAAATTTAACAGTAAGTTTATAAGAAAGCTTATATAACTAGTATTTAAGCTTGCAGGATGTATCTTTAGAGAGAATTGAAAGAA
>JAJHRG010000019.1 GCA_020832905.1 Thermoproteota archaeon
GAATCTCTTTAAGAGAATCAAAAGAAAAGTATAATACAAATCTTATCATTGGCATACTATATAATCCAGCATTACTATACCCTTATATAGTAGGAATAGGAGTAGTAATAATTGGTATTTTAATTCTATTATCTGCTATTATTGGATATAAAAAGGAAAAATGAATTAAAATTACTTTCACTACATTATTTTTAATAATTCATTCAATCCTATTACTTTAACATTATACTTTGGAGCTACTTGTTTAATATCTTCATCTTCTGATGCTATAGGAATATTGAGCATTAATCCAAGTGTAATATAGGCTGCATCATATACTGTGATATTATTATCAATTGCTATTTTAATTACTTTTTCAAAGTCTAGGTTTTCATAATGATATACTTTAAGCTTATTAGCAATAAATTGAGCTATTCAACAAGCTTTTATTGCTTCTTTTTTACTAATTTTATGTAATTTTGTCCATGATTTTCAAAAAGCATTACATGTCTCATAAATAGTTAAATCCAATATAATAAAATTAATCTCTTTTATGATTTTTAAAAGACGAGATCCAATAGTAGCTATAAGTGGCACATAAACACTAGCATCTAAAACATATGACAATTTTATCTCTCCTTTCATTCTTCATCAACTAATTTTGAAAGCTCATAAGGATCTATTCCTTTAAAGACTTCCTTTAACTCATTAAGTAATTTTTCTATTTCTTCTTGTTCTATTTTCTCAACTTCTTCTTCTAATTTTCTTCTTATGAAATTAGGAATATCAATTCCATATTTTTCAAGCTTTTCTTTTAACCATTTTGGAATTCTCAAACTTATAACAGTACTCATAAGAATTCTTTCTTGTTTACAAATTGTAAACAAAAACATTTATATTTTGTTATTATAGATGATTTTGATTATTATTTTAACCTAATAATGGTCTTATCATAAAATATAGTATATTGCAATATACTGCCCATATAACTACTACAATTAATGCTATGAATATTATTATTTTGTAATAATTTTTCAATTTTTCAAATTTATCTTTTTTAAATGCAAATAATGAAAAAATTCCCATGGTCCAGAATGGAGATGTCATAAGGAATAATTGAGGAATTAATGATGTTGGAAGTAAATATTCAAACATATTAATAATTGCCATTGAAATTAATATAACTGTTGAACTAAATCCTATTATAGAAAATATTAAAGATAATAATCTTGTTATTATGGAATATTTTTCAAATCTTGATGGATGAATAATATATGCTGCAAATATTAAGGAAATAATAATAGGAATAATGAAAAATACAAAAGCCCATATTCTAAGACCAAATGCAATAAATTTTCCTTCATTTTCTATAGTCCAAATAGGAGGCAAAGAAATTTTCTCTATAATAATATCAATAATATTAATAGTAAAGAGCAAAGTAGCTAAAATTAAAAATATTAATGATCCAATTTTTCTTAGTTTTATACTATCGCTCATTTCCTATTATGAAATTTTTAATTTTTGATTTAAAAACTTTTTTCCATTATTTTACTAAAAAATTAAGAATTTTAAAAGCAAATGAAATTGGATTTAAATTAAATTTTTTTATATTATCAATTTTCATTTCATCTTCTTTTGAAATACTCCAATTAAAAACATTAATATTTTCTTTTAAATGTTCTTTTGTACTTGCTTTAGGAATAGGAATTGCACCTTTTTGAATAATCCATCTTAATGATATTTGAGCTGGAGTTTTTTCATATTTTCTTGCTATTTCTTTAATTATTTTATTTTCACATACTTTTCCTCTTGCTAAAGGAGAATATGCAATAAGAATAATATTATGTTTTTTACAAAATTCTAAAAGATCTTTTTGATAGAAAAATGGATGAAATTCTACTTGATTTACACATATTGGAATTTCTTCAATTTCTAATGCTTTTTTCAATAAATTTAAATCAAAATTACTTACTCCAAAACTAATTATTTTTCCATCATCATGTAGTTTTTTTATTGCTTTAAATGTTTCTCTTAAAGAAACAAAGGGATTTGGCCAATGAATTAAATATAAATCTAAATAATTTGTATTTAAATTTCTAAGAGAAAATTCACATGATTTAATAACATTATTAAATTTTAAATGATTTCCTGATACTTTTGATGTTATGAAAATTTCATCCCTTGGAAAATTCTTAATTGCAATTCCAATTTCTTTTTCATTTTCATAAATTTCAGCAGTATCTATATGTCTATATCCTATTTCTAATGCTAATTTTACTGTATTTATACAATGATTTCCTTTTAATTGCCAAGTTCCTAATCCAATTGCTGGAATTTCATTTCCATCTCTAAGCTTATATTTAGGAATCATAAGAAAAAAGAAAAAATTAAATTATTTTAATTCTTCTTCAGTTTTTCTTCTTTTAATTGCTCTATCAAATATAATCCAATTTCTATACCATTCTTCATTTTCTTTTTTAAGTAATTCTAATGTCATTTTTGTTAAATCTTTTGCTGTTACTTCATTAACATTTTGTTCTAAAAGTTTTGCTTCAATAATTTTTGCAATTTTCTTTGCACTTTCATATGTTGCTCCTGCTTTTAAGCAACTTACAACAATTTTCTCAGGTATGAATTCTTCTTTTGTTCCATCTCTTTTTACAACAGTTATTGCCATTTTCTCACCATATAATTAATTAAATTTTAAATTTTTATTATTTTTGATTGAAAAATTAAAAAATCAGTGCCGTCACCAATCATCATTTTTCAGTTTTT
>JAJHRG010000020.1 GCA_020832905.1 Thermoproteota archaeon
TATATAATTAAAAAAGCTTTTAAAGCTAATTTTAAACTTGAAAATCAAGAATTTATTAAAAATTTGCTTTTAAATACATTATCTGAAAATAATGATATTAGTATTTATATTCATTTTCCTTTTTGTAAAAGTCTATGTCCATCATGTCCTTATGTAAGATATCTATATAATAATAATTTAGTTGAAAAATATATTGAAGCTTTAAAATCTGAAATAATACTTTATGGTAAATTACTTAAGGATAAAAATCTTAAAATATCTGATATTCATGTTGGTGGTGGAACTCCAAGCTTACTAAATCCTTTACATTATAAAGAGCTATTAGAAGTTTTAAGCTCATTTTTTAATATTAAAAATGATTTTGAATATGGTATTGAAGCAAATCCAAATGATTTAAATGAAGATTATTTATTTAAGTTACGTGATGTAGGTATAAATAAGCTAAGTATTGGTATTCAATCATTTAATGATTTAAATCTTAAGATACTTGGTAGAATTCATAATTCTAAAGATAATATTATGGCAATAGAAAATGCTCTTAAAGTTGATTTTAAGCTTATAAATATTGATTTAATGTATTTTTTACCAGCTCAAGAAATTAATAATTGGATAAATGATATTGAAAAAGCAATTGAATTTAATGTAACTCAAATTACTTTATATCCATTACTAATAGTACATTATAGACCTATGTATAAATTAATAAAAGAAGGAAAAATTCCTGAGCAACCAAATAAGAAAATTTTTAATCTTATGTATATTAAAGCTATAGAAATTTTAAAAGATAGAGGATTTAAACCAATAAGATATTATTCATTTAGTAAAATAAATAAAGAATATTCTACAGTTGAAAAAGAAATGATAGGTCCTTTAATAGCATTTGGTAGTGGATCAATGGGATTTACAGGTAAATGTGAATACATAAATACATGCTTTCCTAATGAATACATAAAAGCTATAATTAATGGAAAATTTCCAATAGCAGGTATTAGATTAGTAAGTATTGAAGAAAGAATTATTAGATATGTACAAGAAAGATTAGGTACTTTAAAGCTTTCTTTTGAAGATTTTAAAAAGAGATTTAATGAAGATTTTTACTCATTAATTAATAAAACAAGTTTCAAGTATGCTCTTTATATTGATAGATTACTTGGAAATATAAAGATAACAAATTCTGGAATAGAACTAACTGAAAAGGGAATGCTTAATAGAAATTGGAGTGGATGGGCTTTTGTATTATTAATTCCATGTGGTATTGTAGAAAAATATTTAAATGAGCCATGGCCTAAGATTGTATCTATTCCATCATAAAACTAAATTTACTTTTAGTCTTTTTAAATTGTTTCCCTATCATTATTTTTACATTAATTTATTAAAAGGTTTATGATAAACTTTTAGAAATATTATCAAAGCATATTAGTTATCAACCATAAATAATGGTAATTTAGTTTATAATAGAAACAATTTAAAAAGACTGAAAGATCATAGACTTGATAGAGGAGAAATCGGCTGAGATGAAGAAGCCTACTACAGATACAGTTGATCATATTGTTGGCTTAGGACTTGAATCTGATTACTTGTGGAATGGAGAGGACTTAGTTGAAGCTTTGAAGATGAAGACTCATCTAGCTTCCTCCCCGCCATGAATGGCGAGACTTTCAGTTGTAAGAGAATGATAAGAAGCAATAAAGAATTATATTTATCAATTAGTAAGCTTAGAGGAAGTATAAAAGAATCTGCAGGTTTTAATTAAATCATTTAAACTTAGCGTTAGCTTAAAATAGCTAAATTGTAAAATTTATTGAGGTGATTATCTTCGCTGAACAATTAATACAATTAAAGAAGCAATTTCTTGAATTACTTGAGAAGGACTTAGAGTTTCGTCGTGCAGTAATTGGTATGTTAGAACTTGAGGAGATTCTACAAAGGCTTAGAAAACATGATGAAAAATTTGAAGAAATGTTAAAGAGGCTTGATAGACATGAATCTGAACTTGTAAAACTCAGAGAAGACTTTAATAAGATGTTAAATGTAATAATACAAATTCAAGAAGATCAAATAAGACTTCGTGAAAACTATGAGAGGTTAGAGAAACATATAAACATTCTAGAAAAGAGTTTAAAGTCCTTAGAAGGAGCAATGTTACGTGGATTTGCTGATATAAGTAAATTTGCTGGTATTACTTTTGAGGAATTTGTTAGAAACTTTTTAACTGAAGCTTTAAGGAGATCTAGTGAAATACCTGAAGGAGTAGAGTTAAAGAAAATCATTATAGATGGTGAAGAAATAAACATCTTCTTAGAAAATCCATTAATAGTAGGTGAAGTAACTGCTAGTGCTGAATCAATTGATGAAATCATGAAGCTTTTAAGAAAAGCTGAATTAGTAAAAACAAAATATTCAAAAGAACCCAAGAAAATAATGATTATATTAACTGCTAAGAGAGATATAGCTAAAGAAATTGAGAGAATTGCAGAAGAAAAAGAAGTAAGACTTGTAATTGGAAAAATTATTGGTTAAGTATATGGTTTTTACCTTTATAATGATCTTCCTACTTTCGAAATAGTTTTAGAATTAAACTTAAACTATTTGCTTTCATTAGCTACTTGATTTTCATTTTTGCTTAAAAGCTGACTTTTGTATAGAGAAATACT
>JAJHRG010000021.1 GCA_020832905.1 Thermoproteota archaeon
CAGAGACCTTCCCAGAGTTATATGGAGATAGGCCGGGCGTTATATTCGGCTGTGGACTGATAAAGATTAATGATCTGATATATTGGATAGGAGGAGTATCAGATTTTGCCATAGGAGTATATGTGGCCGATTTTGATAAGATCTTTGAGAATATGAGAGAAGTAAAAATTAAGTAGCAATTAAAAATGTAAAAGTATTTCTAAAGATCTTAGATCTTTAGATTTGCAATTCTGTATTCCACATGCCAGAGATCTTTTGTCAAAATCTTATTATATATATTATATGTGAAGAATACATCACACATATTTTTAGTTGTTATTGAAAAAATTTAATTGACAGCCATACGCATCTAGGGAGGATTCATGGGTCTCGTCTATGTTGATACAATAGTTAAACATGGTGGCAAAAGCGTTAAAATAAGACTATTGGTTGATTCTGGAGCTACTTACACTGTGTTGACCAAAAAAGTCTGGGAGGAGCTTGGTTTAAACCCTTTTGGAGAGATAGATTTTATACTAGCTGATGGCACTGTGATTAGAAGAAGTATTTCTGAAGCTGTTATAGAGCTTCCAGGATATGGTGAGAGACATACTCCTGTTGTTCTCGGCGAAGAGGAGGATGAGAATCTGCTTGGCATAGTCACTTTAGAGATATTTGGTCTAATCTTAGATCCTTTCAAAAGAGAGTTGAGACCTATCAGAGCTTTGATGAAGAAGATAATAGAATAAACAAATTTAATTTATTATATATTTATTAATGATATTATGTTCTTCAATAATCTTCTCAAAAGATCCTTAAAAATATTAAAATAGCAATCATCATAATATAAATAAATAAAAATTTAAATAAAAATTTACTATCTTAGAATAAAATGAGACTCTGGTCTTTACATCCAAAATATTTAGATAAACTTGGCCTCTTAGGTCTATGGAGAGAAGGTTTATTAGCTCAAAAGGTATTATTAGGAAAAACAAAAGGATATAAAAATCATCCGCAATTAATAAGATTCAAGAGAACAGATAATCCTATACTTTATATAGGAACATATTTATATTATGTTTATTTAGAAGGAAAGAAGAGAGGATACAATTTTAATAAAGATAAAATAATTAAATATGATTTACATTTAAAGATGCCAGTAACAATTGGTCAAATAAATTTTGAATTTCAACATTTACTTGAAAAACTTAAAGTAAGGGATAATAAAAAATATGAAGAGATAAAAAATGAAAAAATAATAGAACCAAATCCAATATTTTATATTATTGATGGAGATATTGAAGAATGGGAAAAAGATAAAAAGATTCTAAATAAAAAGAAAGAATAAATTCTAATCTAAAAAATATTTTTATAGATTTTTTACATAATTTAATATTTCCTTTTAGATTATGTTCAATTGATACTATTTCTCTTGATTCTTCTAACAAATATTTAATTTCTTTTGGAAATGGAGATAAGTAAGATATATGTAAATATTTCCAACCTTTTAAATATTTTAATAATTCTAATATTGGCATCTTATTTGAACCCCAAGAAACAATTAACTTATTTCCTTCTCCATATATTTGGTATGGCTCAAATTCTTTTACTTTTTTCAATTGATTCTAATTTTTTCATTCTCTTTTCACTCATTTTTTGCCCAATTTCGTGATTTTCAGTTTCTATACCAAATTCGTCATGTTCATAGGATGATGCTTTTACAATTGCATCAAAACCAGGTATTGCCCTTAATTGATAACCTTGATCATTTATCTTATAATTTTTATAGTTTTTTGGAGGTTCTAAGTATATATATCTTGATATTTCTATGTTTGGTACATATATATAATCAAAGTTCATTTTTGACTCAGCTAAGAATAGATCTGATAACAATATTGCTGGATTATTAAATTTATATGCAATATGAAATGCTTCAATTGTCTTTTCAAAGGCTTCTGCAGGATCTCCAGGTGCAATAACAACTCTAGGAAATTCTCCATGACCAATATTTAATGCCTCTAATAGATCTGATTGATCTGTATGTGTTGCCATACCTGTTGAAGGTCCATACCTCTGAGCCCAATAAATTACTATGGGAATTTCTGACATACCTGCCAAGCTAATTGCCTCTGCCATTAAATCTATACCACCCCCAGAAGACCCAACCATTACCTTTGCACCTGCATAAGATGCACCCAAAGCAATATTAATCACACCAATCTCATTATCTGGTTGATATGTTACAATATTATATTTATCTTTTAGAGATGCCAATATATGTAAAACTGGAGAAGCTGGAGTTATTGGATATGCAACATATATATCCAAACCTGCAGCGATTGCTCCTAATGCAACTCCTTCAGAACCAGATAAATAAAATTGCCTCTTATATACTCTTTTTTCTATATTTTCTTTACTATTAATATTTGAATCGTTATAAATAATATCAATTAATTTTAACTCTTCAGGATCTTTTACCCTTTTTTCAAATACTTCTCTAACTATTTTTTATTATAGTTCAATGATCATTCCTGCCCCTCCGTCCCCATAGATCTCTGGATAATTTGTTTTTATATATTCTCTCGTCTTCTCTCCACTACAATGTATTGGAAAAATCTTTTTCACGCCTATTGAGATGAGTTCTTCAACTATTTCTTTGACACGTTCTGTTG
>JAJHRG010000007.1 GCA_020832905.1 Thermoproteota archaeon
ATCATCATTTTTCAGTTTTTCACCAGTTCATCATTCTATAATTATTTTATATTTCTCATATTTTTAAATTGCTTTTAAATAATTTATTCATAAGATCTGATTCTTCTGTATGTATTGGAATTAAATTTTTCGGTTTTAATGTTTCAATTATATCAAAAAATTGATGTGGTAAATAATGTCCTGATAATCTTAATCTAATAGTTTGTATTCCAAAAGTTTTAAGCCATGTTCTTAAAACTCCTTCTTCAACTTCCTTTATTGATTCTCTTGGCTCAGGATCCATTAATATTACTATAGAATTTACTAAATTTAGATTTTCTTTCCATATTTTTAATTTTCTAATTATTTGAAGAAGACCTATTGGCTCAATTATAATTACATAATTTCTAGGATTTTTAAAAACATCATTTACTAAACTTATATTTTTAAGTAGTAATGGTGTAGGAACTTCTAATTCTTCACTAATGTATATTTTATCAAGAAATTCCGGCTTTATTTTTTCAATTTCTTCTATAGTCCATAATAATCTCTCAGAACTTATTACTAAGTTTCTATCAACTATTGATGATAATTCTAGTATTGCTACAAAAGCTTCTAAATCTAATGGATCTATTGAAATAGAAACAAATTCATATTTTCTTAGTAAAAGTAATATGTAATCTCTAAACATAGATGTTGTAATTGGAGTGAATTCTGTGGTAAAGTTTGTCCCCTCAATTATGGCCACATCTACTTTATCTATACCTACACTACTTACAATCTCATTAAGTTTACTACATATATTAGTTAGTGGCTCAAATCTCAAATCTCCACTATAGAAAATTTTTATTTCATCTCCATTATATAAGAAGGAATAAGATGGAAAGCAACTATGACTTACTGGAATAGCAATAACATTATTTTCATCTTCTTTTTTTAAGCTAATTTCTTCAATTTTATTGGTATAATCTGGTGGAACATAAGCTAACCAGTTTCCTGGTCTTTTATACCATGATGCTAATGTTCTTTCTAAAATACTTATACTTGGAACTTTAATACATACTTCAGATGGTATTGAACTAAGTAATCCAATATGATCTAAGTGAAAATGTGAAATATATAATGTAGAAACATTCTGGAATATTTCTAATGGTGGTATTGCTCCAATTATACGTAATTCTGAAGGACCAAGAGGCTCTATTCTACCTCCATAAAATTTTCTAATGATTGAAAATCTAATTCCATTATCAAAAACAATTTTTCTATTCTTATCTTCTATTACAATACAATTTCCACCAATTTCATCTATTCCACCATATAACTTAATCTTTACTTTACCATATTCAAATACTTTCTGTTGACTCATATTCTTATACTCCTAAAAAGCGATATCTCTTTACTTCACGTATATCCCACTTAGCTCTATTCACAGGATCTCTTATTGCCAATAATTTTGGACTACCAGTTGAAAATCCATAAACTATATAAAGCCAATAATTATTACTAAGTTTTTTTGCATATTCATATTCTGTCTCAGTAAGTTCAATTGTTATATCAGAATACCATTTACCTTTTACTTCAATAAATCTTATTTCTCCAGTATTTGGATCAATACTTTTAATATCATAATGTTCTATCTTACTTACATCTTCAGGAATTCTATGATTTTTTCTTTCAAATTCCATTGCATATTCCATAGCTTTTTTCTCAATTTCCTCTACTGTAATTGGAGGAGGAGATGTTTTATTTCCATTACCTACTACAATTATTACTCCTAAAAATCTTAGTGAAGTTGAAAGAAAATATGATGCATCTTTACCATTATATTCTCTTGGTATCCATTCATTATGTGGAGTACTAAATCTCTTTTCTATTTCAGTAAGATATTTTACATATTCATCAATTATAATATTTCGATAATTAGACAAAACTTTTGTTCCTACTTTATCTCTAAATTTTTCTTCATACCAAAGTTGATCTCCAGTACTAATAGTATTGATTAATAGCCTATTAAGAATTCCTAAGAGATCTGCACCAGTACGTATTTCAATTGAATTATCTTCATTAATAGCAACTCCTATAACTTCTGAATAAGCTGGTCTATTGTTAACATTTACAATTACTTCATAAAGATATAATTCTCTTAAATTAAAGGTGATTGATGATTTTCTCACCATTAATATAATTGGTAATTTTATTTCTACATCTTTTAATAGGAATTCTAGTGCTCTATAATAACCTAATAAAGTTTTTACACCAGTTATATGAGTTCCTTTAATAAATATTCCTGATTCTTTTTCTTCTACATCATAGTTATGAAGTTTTGCAGTTGTAATTAATAAGTCCTTAAGAATATGTTCACTTTTTTCTCCATATAAGCCTCCAAGACATTCATTAAGTAATTTTTCTATTTTTATTGAATTTATTCTATTTAAACCTAGACGTTGAGCTTGTTCTTTTAATGCTCTTAATGCTGCAATTATTTTTTTAACATATTTTTCTAATCCATCCTTACCACCAAGTATGAATTCTATCCAAGCTTTAAATTCACTATATTGTGGTTTTCCTTTTTCAGTTACTAATGGAATTTGAATAATATCACATGTAGATTTATCCTTTGGTAACATATCTATTTCTAATTCCTCACCTATAGGTATTCGACTTTCCATTCCTGATATTATCCATGATAAAAGTTTTGCATAAAGTACTTCAAGTGCAGCTTTATCACTATCAACTGTTAGTAATAAGCTATAACTATAAACATCTCTTTCTTGACCTAGTCTCCAAACTCGACCTATTCTTTGAACTATTTTAACTGGACTCCAAGTTGGTTCATAATGAATTATAACATTAGCTATTTGTAAATTTAATCCTTCAGATGCAACATCTGTTGATATTAAAACTTGTACTTCACCTCTTCTAAGCCATTTTTTAATATCTTCTATATCATATTTTCTTTGATATTTATCATATGGTGATGGTGGTATAATTTTCATTGAAGTTATCATTGCTATTTTATTAGCAATATCCTTTGGAAGTTTATTTTTTAATTCTGTGAATATATACTCAGCAGTATCTCTAAACTCTGTAAATACAACAATCTTTTCATTATTTTTTAAATGAGTAATAATAATATTTATTAGAGATTTTAATCTTGAGTCTTTCTCACCTTTAATATTCATAGCTAATTGATATAATTTCTTTAATTCTTCAATATCTTCATTATAAAGAAAAATACCACAATCTTCAGCAAATTTATTTAAAATTTCATCAGGATCTATAGCTTCTTCAGTTTCATCTTCATATAGACCACTATCCTCAAAAGAATAACCAAAAATTGAATCAACTATTAAGCTTGCTTTTTCATTTGCTTTCTTTTCTATACTTTCAATATCCTTATTCTTTATGATTTTTATTTCTTCAACTCTTTTTTGAAGTATTCTATTTAAAGTTATTATTGCAGCTCTTGGACTTGATGATGCCCTCTTAGCTATTAATGCCATAAGTAATGGTAATGCTTTAGGTTCTTCACCTATTACTGTATAATATTGTAAAAGTTTTCTTCGTAAAAATTCTATAAGTTCTTTATGAAAGATTACTTCTTCTTCTGATGCTTTAACAACTCTTGCTTTAAACTTACAATTTGTAAAAATTTTTCTTTTTTCATAAATATCATTTACATCAGATTTTGTTCTTCTAAATATTATTGAGTTTATACATAAATTATAGAACTTTTCATTATCTAATTCTTTTGAGCTAGCTTTTATGAATGGATCTATAAGCTTAAGTCTCTCAATATAATCTTCTGGCTTTCCTCTATGTGGAGTTGCTGTCAACATTACTACATTTACATTTGGCTTTCCAATTAGCTGACTTACAAGATTAAATCTCTGAGTTTCATGATTACCTAATTTACCAATTCTATGTGCTTCATCTACTACTACAAGATCCCATATTACACTTAGTATTTTTTCTTTATGATTTTCCTTCTTAATTAAATCAATTGATGCTACATAAACTCCTTGTGGAAATCCTAGATTGTAGTATTTAGATATTGTATTTCTTTCTAGTTGTATTACATTCATTATATTAAATCTTTTAAGTTCTGATAACCATTGCTGTACTAAAACTCTTGGTAATAAAATTAATGTTCTTTTAATTCCTTCTATTTCAATAAGATATTTAATAATCATTATTGCACTAACTGTTTTTCCAAGACCTATTTCATCACCTATGATTACTCTTATTGGCTTTCTTGCAAATAACTTACTTATTAATTCTAATTGATGTGCAAAAGGATATACTTCATCTTCTGATAATGTGCTTTTTCCTAACATAAAGAAAAAAGGATGATATCTAAATCCATTAATTACAGACTTAAGTAATGACTTAGCATAATTATTTGGTTTGAATTCTATAAAGGAGCTTGAGGGATTTGGCAACTCTATAGACATCCCAATAACTTCCTCCTTCATATGCATTAATAAATCTAGAATACCAAAATAATACTTCAATTTCACCCATTGATGTTATTACTTCTAATAAAGATCTTCCTAATAACTCACTAACTGTTTGTCTTGTACCACTAAATATTATAAATCTTCTAAGCTTTTCATCAATATTTTCACCACTTATTATAAGAAATTTATCTTTATCATCAAAATTAATATTAAAATGTCTTAAAGCAATTTTAGCAGTTTCTTTGCTTATTCTAGCTTCAAAAAGTGGTTTTATTCCCTTTACTGGATAGCTAAAATAAATTTTCATATTATCTACATATCTTTTATACACTTTTCCAATTTTCTTTCTTTTAAATACAATTATTCTTTGCATTTCACTCATTAATTAATTCACCTAATTATTCGCTCAAGATATTTTATTTTATATTCTTCAAGCACCTTTTTTTCATCTTCTTTTATCTCAGGCATAATAAAGAAATCTCCTTTTGTTGGTTTTAAAACTAGATTTAATGTTATAGAAGACTTAAGTAGTTGAAATCTACTGATAATTGCTGTTATTATTGTTAATATATCATCAATCTGTACATTATTTATATTTAATTCTATAGAAGATTCCTTACCATTCTCAGTTTTCATTCTCATTATGAAATTAGCTTCAGAAACAATTGCTACTCCACTTAATTTTCTCTTTAAAATATCTAATGGCTTAATAGAGAATTTTTCTTTATTACTTAATTCTAATACCTCAATTTTAGCACCAAATGATGGTATGCCTTCTATCCAAGGTGGCCCTTTACCTATAACTTTAATAGTTACTCTTGCTGTATCTAGTATAACTCCTTGTGAGTTAATTGCATCTAATGTATATGAATATTCTCCTGTTTGTTGTGGTATTTCATCTATTATCCAAGTGATTTTTTCTTTAGTAAATGCATTATCTATTATTAATCTTTGTTTATTTAATTTTCCAATTGATGGTTTTAGTAATATCTCTCCAGTATATGGACCTATACGACTAACATAAACTTCTATAGAAATTTTTTCATTAGGTTTTACTTCAATTAATGACTTAATTGGTTCAAGCTTAATAGAAATAGTTTTGATAACTTTAACTATTGGAGCAACTCTAAGTAGTTCTAAATCATATTTCTCTATATTATTGAGAATTTCTTCAACTGCTATATCTTTACCACCAATTTTAATTATATATTCTTCTATTTTACGCTCTTTTCCTTCAATGAATTCTCTTTTCTTTAAGATTTTCATTTGTTCTTGTAATGCTATTCTCCATGGTAGTACTTCATCATTATCATCTTGTATTTCAACTATTTCTCCTTCTGATATTTGTGGTGCTTCAGCCTCATAGATTTTCTTAAAGTATATTCTTCCTTTTGATTTAACTCCAATTCTAAGTTTTTTTACTCCATCTTTTATTGCATCTATAATTGCACTCTTTGGTACTGCTGGTAGTTTTGGATTTGAATAGAAGTAATCAATTATTGTTCCAATGGTTTTTGGCTCATGTCCATCTGATAGATCTATTTTTATTTCTCTTAAGTAAAAATCTAGTATGTCATAATCTATTTCTTTCTTAAGCTTACCTATACCTGGTGAAGATAAACTTCTTTCTACAGCAACTATAATGCTATCTGCTTGTACCACAAAATCTTCTTCCTTAAATGTATTTGCTAATCTTTTTTCATCATAATATGGATAAGCTATTTTATCAAAGATAGCTAATATATTTCTTATGAGACTCCCCAAGACTCCTGTTTTGTATTCTTCAAGTTTTCTTCTTAATACTTCTCTAGCTATTTCTGCTTCTTCACTAGGTAGATTTTCAGTCATTTTTTCTACTATTTTTCCTCTTTCAAGTTCATCACATGCTATTAATTTTTTAGCAGAATCTAAAGCTAATCTAATACGTTCATGTGTACTTGGAAATATAACATAAATTGTATTTGCATACTTTCTTATTCCACCACTTTTAGTTCTATAAAGAATTTCTTCAATTTTTTCTTTTTCTGGAGTATTTAGATAAGCCAATAAAATATATCTTCTTGTATCTATATCTATTGGTTCACATATTATATTTACTTGTGATAATTCTGCATCAAATATTTCTGGTTTTACTTTTGTTGTTCTTCTTCTTATAATAACATCTGCTGTTTCTCTGAGAAGCTTATCAGCATATTCTTTAATCTTATTAATTGCTAACATATCATCAATTTTTCTTGCATATTCCTCAACATACTTTACTGGAGTTGTATATTTTGTAAACCATAATCTACCTGTTTTTTCATCTCTAACAACATAAAGTAAATTTCCAATTATCCACTTTAATGCATCTACTATATCCTTTGGGGCCCATCTTTCTACTTGAAATATTGCTGGTTCATATACCATTAGAGCTAGATCTTTTTCTGATGGAAATGCTTCTACTTTTACTACAAATCCACCACCATAGACAAAAGTTCTTGTTAATAATGCTATTGCTATTATTTTTGCTAAAAGTGATTTTTCCGAATATAGCCCTGTTTTACTATTAATATCATCATTTATAACTAAGTTAAAACCTTCATATTCTCCTTTTAGTAATATGTGTCTTATTGAATCTTTAGTTAGATCTATATGCCATGGCATTATTAAATCATAGGGTTTATTTTCACATAATACTTCTCTCAAAACATTTCTGCTTATTCTCAATAAATCTCTAGTTTTTTGTAAATATTCATGCTTATCTAGAATATCAATTAATGTATCAATATAAAGTGGATGAAATGGATATGTGTTTAATACTTCTCCAACTAAAGTCACTTGTGCTCCAAATATTTCTTTATTTTCTTCATAAGTTTTGTAAAGTATATCATGTACATCTCTAGCTCTTCTTTCATCTATTTCTTCAAATAATCTTGTTCTTAATAAAGCTGGTATATTTCTTGGGGCTATTGGTTCAATATACTCAGTATGAATTCTTCCAAGTGATTTAAAAATTCTTTCTATTGATTGTTTTATTGCTTGATATGTAATTTCAACTTTTACTTCTTCTTCCTTTTTTTCTGCTGGTAGTGATATAACTAAAATACTATTTCTTACTAAGTCAATTGCTTTTGCTAATGCCTCTATAAAAGTTTCTATAGCTGAAGCATATCTACGTAGATTTTCATCTGGCGTTCCATAAAATCTTTTGATATAATGAGCAATTTCATCTATAAGAATTACTACATTTTTATTTTCTAAAATTTTCAATATTTTATCTGCACTTGGTGATATTTGCTTTTCATCATCTTCTCCTAAAATATTATAACTTCCTAACGCATGTGCAATATATCCCCATAATGTGTAGATTTTATATGCTCTAACATCTAATGGTTCTATTGGTGATGGTGATAATTCTGAGTAATAACCATCAACTACTACTATATCTGTTTTAATTTTACTTATTTCTTCTATAAACTTATTTATGCGATTTTTTACATCATTATTTTCTGCTTTAGCTTTTAATAATGAGTATGGAGCTTTAAGTGCATGATAAATTGCTAAAAGTGTATGTGTTTTTCCTCCTCCATAAAGAGCACTTAGAACAAGAATTTTTCTTCCACTTTCACCTTTTAATACATTTAAAATATTTAGTAATATGTTTGCTATTTGATCAGTAATTAATGTTCTTTCAAAGAATTTCTCTGAATTTATATACATTTCATGCTCTTTTCCTAATACAACTCCACCCAATGATGGAGCTAACTTTTCATCAAGAGCTATATCAAATACATCATCTCTAACTTTATTATTTCCAGTTAACATCTATTATCACCTCTTAATGAATAAATCTAAAGTTCCTGGAGTTATTACTCCAAGTAAGTTTACAACTTGTTTTGTAAGTTCTCTTTCAGGATCTTCTAGTGGTAAACCAGAAGCAAGTATTTTAGCTAGTGCAATTGCCTCATCAAATAATACTGATGTCTTTGCTCTTATTTCATCAGCTTTTACTTTAAAGTCTTCCTTTGGTAATGTAATAGCATAATATTCTAATAGATGTAATACATCTATTGCTGTTAATATATTTGGTTCTCTTGGATTTAGATTTCTTAATGTTAATGTATCTTCTATTGATTCTCTTAGATTTCTTGTACCCCATCTTGGTTCTAAAAGAGTAAGTCTTTCTTCTTCTCTAACTATTACATTTTTATCTTCTAAATCTTTTAAATCACTTCTAGTTCCAATTGAGAGAATTATAGCTGTAGTTCTATCTAGAGTTCTTCTTATTTGTCTTGGTCTTCTACCTACTAAAACTTTTGCTAATAAATAAAACATTGATGTTGGACTTAATTTTGCTCCAGTTACACCATATGATCTTGCTATAGCTTCAGCTGTTGCTGGATAAATATACTTCTCAACAAGATTTTTTATCATATTTTCACGATCTGCTTTTATTCCTATTAAACGTTCATATTGTGTAAATTGCGATAATACTTTACCTAATACTGCTACAAATAAATTCACTCCATCAAGTCCTGCTTTACGATATTCAATTGCATCTTTTGAGCATATTTCTACAGTCTTAGCATAAACTTCATCTACTAAAGCTTCACCTGATATTCCTTTTCTCCAAACTGCTACTATAGCCATATCAAGTCTAATCTTACCTCTAGCTACTACACTTTCAGTAGATTCAGTAGCAATTGCATGAGTTGTTGTAATTTTCATTTTAGCATTCAACCAACCTGCTTCAAGAAGAGCCTCCCAAGCATCAGGACTAGTATGAGCATAGTATGTTACAAGTAAGCCATCATCCTTAAGTCTAGAAGCCATAGTCATGAAGGATTGAGAAAGAAGAGATTTAAAATGATCTAATGCACTAATATTTTCACCAAAATACTTAATTCTTCCTTCATTTTCACTAATCTCTTTTAATGCAAAAGCTTTCCACTGAGTTTCAATTTCATTACCAAAATCATCAAAGAAAGCATCTTTGTGAAATCTAGGAGCAAGTTTTAAAACACCAAAAACTTCTTTAACATCACTTAAAGCTCTCTTAAGCCAGACGTAGTAAAAATCGCTAAGCTCAGCATAGGCTACATCATCTCTATAAGGTGGATCAGTAACAAT
>JAJHRG010000001.1 GCA_020832905.1 Thermoproteota archaeon
TTTGAATTATCTCTTCTAATGAAGAATATGTATATATTATTTGTATTTGGTTGAATTGTCATTGATATTCTAGTTTCTGCAGTTGCACTTGCTTGATATATAGTATTTGGAGCTGTACTTGTTCCAGCATAATTATACCAGCTTGATGTTAAAGATGGATCATAATTAGGAAGACACCTAAGAAATAAAACTTTCAATCTGTTAGTACCTGAAGGTGCTTGATAATACCAAGCAATAGCAGGACGTTCATCTTTAGAAGAATATGTACGAAAAGAAAAGTCATATGATAGAATAATCCATGTATTTCCACCATCATTACTATAAGCAGCAGTTCCATTTGCATAGCTATCACTTGTACTTCTATACCATATCCAGTAATTACTAGATGTGGAATTAGTTGAATAAACTACAATCCAATATGTTTCTGAAGTATTGAGATAAGCTGGTTGTTTGAAAATACAATCATACCATTGTGCTGATGTTACATCATTAACTCTACCAAAATCAATTCTTCCAGATGTAATTATTCCAGATGAAGACATATCAGGATATGAGCCATTACTTTTTCTTATCTCAATATAAAGATGATCACTAGGAGAGCCAACTCTGTATAAATATAACATTACTCCACTTAATACACTAGATGATGGTTTAAAGGATTGAGCATAATAATAATTACCATAAACACTAGAAGAAACATCTGTAGAATAAAAACTTTGATCTAGAGATGTTAAATATGGATAAAGAGCAATAACAGGTCTTTGTACTGTTACACCACTAGCTGAATAAATAGTAATTGGAGTAGATGATATCCAGCCATACCATCCTGGTATCATAAAGCAGAAATGAGTTGCTGGATATATAGTCCAACTTGTTGTATAATACCAACCACCTAAGCTACCAATATAAGAAGTTGAAGTATATGCCCAATGGAATATTCCATTAGTACTTAAAACAATAGCATATTGAGAACCTTTAGTAAGATTTGCATTTATTGGTACATTTACCCATGTAAAAGAAGTTGGAATATCTGTTAGTGTTGTATTAGCAATAAGTCCAGAAGAACTCATATCAGGAGTTCCATTAGTAAAAACTTTTCTTATTTCTACTTGTAATATTGATGAGGAAGTACTAGCATTTCTTATATAAAGAGATAATTGAGAAATATTTGAGCTCATAGCAATAAAGTGTGCTACCCATTTACCATTACCATCTATTATTTGATAGGATGTAGAAGTTCTAGGATTACCACCATAAGATGAATTATATGAGAAAAGAATGTATTTTATTGCTCTTGGTGATGTTGGATCATTCTGATAAGTTATATGAATATTATTATTTATATCAGAGGCTATACTAGGATTATAACCTAATTCATAACCACTACCATTACTTATAAACCACTGATCTACAAATGTTATACCATTATCTATACTTAATGAATATCCTAAATAAGTACCATTACTATAAACTACATGAATTGTTTTATTTGGATCATTTGTTCTTGTTATAGCACGTTGATTTGCAGAAACTAAGCCTGATGATTTGAAAGTTACTGTAGAAGATAATATTGTAGGTGAAAATTCAGAAATATAACCATACCAATTAGAAGTATTATAAGTAAAATTCATATTACTTATTGGATAATAAACAGAAGAAATAAATTTACTAGCAGAAAAGCTCATTCTATTATTATCTAAATAATAAGTATCTGATAGAGATCCACTTAATAATGAGCCATTAATTATATTATAATTTGAAGAAAAATAAGTTCTATTTATTTGGGAGAATGGTTGACTTAAGAAAAACATAGATTGATAATCTTGATTTTGAAGAAGCTCTATAGATCCATTTACATAAGAACCATAATGTACTGTATAACCAGAGGGATAATAATTAATACCTACTATTGATGGAGATGAATTCGTGGAAAAATAGTTATCATCAATATATTTAACTGAATCAGGTAATGATCCTCCTATATAGCTTCCTGTACTAATAACATATGATAAAGGATAATATGTAAATAGTTTAGGAGTTGGAAGAATCATAGATAATTGAACTAATGTTAAATAAGATGTTAAAGTACCTCTTTGACTTGCTAATTTGAAAATATAAGGTTTTGTTAAATCAATATCACCTTTAGGTATAGTTATTACAGCTTCTTCATTAGCAGGTATTTCATAATAAACAGAATATCTTGTTATAAGTTTTCCATTTGCATCTTCTATATACACTGAATCAATAGTAGCATTTATTCCTCCTCTATTAATTACATAAATTCTTAAATAATCTCCTTCAAGAGATACTTGAACTATTTTAATACTTTCTAAAATATTTGTATATTGAGATGATGGAAGGATAACATATGAGGAAATGGATGAATAAATAATAGCTGCAGAAGATAGTACTATTAGTATTAATAAAATAGCTGCTATTATGTTAGATATTCCTTTTCTCTTCATATGGACATTATTCATTTTGAAATTTTTATATAAAAATATTTTTATAAAAAATTAAACAAGATTTTAAATAATGAAAAAAGGCATAAGTGAAATTATAGCAATTTTAGTAATGTTACTTATAGTTTCAAGTATTGGTGTAATTATTTATACATATGCTACAGGATATTTTTCTTTAATGAGTTCAGCTATTACTGAAAGAAGTAAATTAGATATAAATACAATAAAAGAAAAGTTTGTAATTGTTGATGTTATTATTAATAGATTAAGCAACAGTACAGAAATTTGTACAGCAGTTTATAATTATGGAAAAACTAGTATTATATTAAAATCAATGTTTATTAATGGTACTAAAGCAATAACAAATGAAGAAGAAATACTTCCTGGAGAATTTAAATGGTTTAATGGAACTATAAACATAGTAATACCAAGTAATACAATTATTAATTTAAAAGTAGTAAGTTCCTTGGGGAATTATTATGAAACAATTATATTCCAATAAAGGTGTAAGTACAATAATAGGTAGTATGATATTTTTATCAATATTTATATTAAGTATAACAGCAATAATAATTTGGACTCAAAATTATGTTAATTATGCTGAAAATATAAGAGAAGAATTAGAATTTATGATAGAAAAATCAAGAGAAAATTTAATAGTAAATTCTATTAATTCATCTGGAAAACTTACTTTAGCTATAAATAATCCAACATCTCAAACTATAATTTTAAAACAAATATGGGCTAATCATTCTTTTCAATTAGGAGAATGGATTATTCCTGCAAATAGCTTAGTTTATATTAATACAACACTTGATTATGTAAATACAAGTAAAGTAGTTACAAGCAAAGGAAATATTTTTTCCGTAATACCTAAATTAGAAGGAATAGAAGAAGGAATAGTGAAAAAAGGAAAGTGGTATGTTCAATGGTATAATTTATCTGATAGAAGAGTTTTTGATAAGAATGTTGGTGAAAGTTATTGGTATGATTTATGTATTTCCTTTGATTGGGCTCCTAGTATAACAGATCCAGTATGTGGACCTTATACAAAAGTTGGATTTAATGCTACTACACGTATAATAGCACTTAGTTCTAAAATATACATAAATTGGTATGTAGGTGAAGAATGTAGAATAATAGTAAAAGAAATTGGATATGATTCTGATTGGCAAAATAATTCAGGATATATAGAATTAAATGTTATACAAAATGCAACTTATACAATAACAGTACTTTATAGTAGATGGACTGGAAAAGCATTTCTTACATTAAATATTGTAAATGCAGATTTTGCAATTTAGCGCCGGGAGGGGGATTTGAACCCCCGAGCCCATTATGGGCACAGGCTTAGCAAGCCTGCCCCTTACCAGGCTAGGGTATCCCGGCTTTAATTAAAAAGTTATCACTATTTTTATTTAGTACAGAAGTTAAAAAATTTTTACTTTATTTATATTTACGTAAAGTATTTAATTTTCCCTTCTCTACTTTTTATAAAGGGGCTGTAGGCTAGCTTGGTCTAGACTGCGAGGCTTGGGCCCTCGTGACCCCGGTTCAAATCCGGGCAGCCCCATCAATTTTTACAAAAGAAAAAAGAAAAGAAATTACCACCATCTTTGCATTATTACTTTTGCATCTGTTAAGAAATCAACAATAGCAACTTGTCCAGTTAATGCACCAAAGTGACTTTTCTTTCTTGCAGGAAATGGGAAGAATTGTTGTGGTTGTGCAACTGCCATATTTGCTGCTATATTTCCTGCTTTAACACGTTTTGCAAATTCTCTAAACCATTTTCCACTTGAAGTATAAATTGTTCCAGTATTTCCATATTGTCTATTATTAGCAATTTCTATTGCTTCATCAAAATTTGAAGCTCTAACAATTGGCATTACTGGACCAAATATTTCTTCTTGTTCAATTTCCATTCCTGGTTTTACATCATCTAAAACTGTAGGACCTAAGTAAAATCCATTTTTATATTCATCTGGAACTTCTACTTTTCTTCCATCAATTACAAGTTTTGCACCATCATTAATAGCTCTTTCTATCATTCCAATAATTCTTTCACGTTCTTTTGCTGAAATTACTGGTCCCATATCTGTAGTATCAAGCATTTGATATCCTACTCTTATTTTCTTTACTCTTTCAATTATTGGTCCTACAAATTTTTCATAAGCTTCTCCTACAGTTATAAGAACTCCTGGTGCTAAGCAACGTTGTCCAGCCATATCAAAAAATCCAGTTACTACATTTTCAACAGTAGGTTCTAAAACAGCATCTGGCATTATTACTACAGGATTTTTAGCTCCACATTGACAAATAGCTCTTTTTCCATGAGAACAAGCTATTGAATAAATTCTTTCTCCAACAGGTGTAGAACCAACAAAATAAACTCCTTGAATTTCTGGATGTTTTAATAATTCTTCTGATGCTGGACCAGTTCCATTAACTAAATTTATAACACCTGGTGGATATCCTGCTTCTACAAATAAATTCATTAATAATGTTATTGGTACAGGATCAAGAGAACTTGGTTTTACTACAACAGTATCACCTAAAGTTAAAGCCCAAGGAATTACCCACATAGGTATCATTACTGGAAAGTTAAATGGAGATATTATTGCAAATACACCTAATGGTTCTTTAACAAGCTCCATATCAATTTCTGGTTCAGTTTTTGCTAAGTTCATTACTTTTCTTACATTCATAAATAAATGAGGAGCACCTAAAGCAGCATCAATTGCTTCAATTGCTCTTCTAACTTCAGCTCTTCCTTCTCTTACTGTTTTTCCTACATTTTGAGAAATTATTCTTGCTAATTCTTCAGTTTTTTGTTCCATTAATATCTTAAGTCTTACAAGATATTGTAAACGCTCAAAAATAGGTACATTTGACCATTTATCAAATGCACTTGCAGCTGAACGAATAGCTTTTTCTATATCATTTTTTGAAATTGCAGGAACTTCTGCTATAGATGTTCCTTTTCCAGGATCGTATACTGGATAATACTTATCTGTTTCTGGTTCAATAAATTTATTATCAATAAAATGTTTTAGTTTTCCATAGTTTTCACTAAATTTTAGCTCCATTAATTCCCCCCTTTTAGATAAATTAAATTTATTAAATTTCTTTAAATATAAAATTTTCGTTAATAAATATTTTAAAATAATTCTATTAGGAATTTTTAAAATCTATTTAAACTATCAATTAAAAAAGCTAAAAGAGCAAGTAACATAAAAATAAGACTTTTATTTTTTACATCAATAGCTATTATTCTATCCTGATTTCTTAAAATTTTTATAGAACAAAAAATTAATCCCAAATCAACAAATACTATTATAAATAAGTAAAATAATCCAACTTCTTTTAAAATTATTGGTAATAATGATAGTATTATAGCACTTAAATAAAATAGTGAAGCAATTATAGCAGCTTTTTTTACTCCATATACTAAAGCTAAGGTTCTAATATTCTTTATTTTATCACCTTTTATATCTGCAATTCCTTTAATAATTTCTCTTCCAATTGTTGATAGAAATGCTAACATAAAAAATGTTAAAATCTTCATATTAATTGAATTTGAAGTAATAATAGCACCAAAAAGAAATGGAATAGCTACACAATATGCAACCATTATATTTCCAAGAAGACCTGTTTTCTTTGCTTTTGTATTATATAAAATAGATACAATTAGTGATGAAAAAGCTATTATAATAGCATATATTGAGAAATAAAATGTAAGTGAAATTCCAATTATTGCTAAAATAATTGAATATATTTTTGCATTATTTATAGAAATTCTTCCTGAAGGTAGTGGACGATTAGGTTCATTTATTCTATCTATTTCTATATCCATAATATCATTTAAAACCATAGAAAAAGCAGTTAAAAAAAATCCAATAAGAAAACCAAATATTATATCTTCTAATTTAGGAATATTATTTAACATAGTAATTTCTCCAATAATAACTGCTAATCCCATCATTATGGAATTTAATGGTCTTATAATTAATAAATAATCAAGGAATAAATTCCATAGTTTCATAATATGTAATCTCTCCTTGTCTATCAATTACTGCAATTATAAGATTCTTATTAGATAATTTTGCTTTATTTGAAATATTTTTAAGTTCAGAAATGCTTATAGTTTTTCCTTCTAAAAGACCATAAACTAAGTATTTTGCAGGTTCTTTTCCTATTTCTGCTCCTCTTCGATATACTCTAAATTCTAAACCTTTTCCATAACCTTCTTTTACAATATATCCTCTACGTCTTAAATCAGAATATAATAAATATCTAAGCCAAACATTTGGATCATTTTTTGATAATAAATTAACTAATTCTTGAAAAGTTAGAACTTTATTTGATTCATCTACTACAATTATTTTATTATTATCTAATAAATATAATGCTTCAGCATCAAATAATACAAGCTTATTATCTTCCCATTCTCCATAATATCCTTGTTCATGAATTTTTTCTGCACTACTACCAGTTAGTATTATTTTATTACCAATGAGTATAGCTTTTTCTGGCATAAAATACACCTTTTAATACTTAAGACTCTTTTATTAAAAAATATGACAGTAAAAGAAGACTTATTAGTATTTCTAAAAGATGCTAAAAAACTTCTTTTTGTTGGAATTGGAAATAAATTAAGAAAAGATGATGGTGCTGGATCAATAATAATTTCAAGATTAAAAAGAAGAGGAATAAAAAGTGTAATAGATTGTGAAATTATGCCTGAGAATTTTATTGGAAAAATTAAAAGAATTAATCCTACACATATTATATTTTTTGATGCTATAGATATGGGTGAAAAGCCAGGTACTTATAGAGTAATAAGTGAAAATGAACTTTGTGAAAGATTTATTTCTACACATAGATTACCTATTAAAATTTTATTTAAAATATTAAAAGAAGAAATACCTAATGTAAAAATATTACTAATAGGAATTCAGCCAAAAAATATAGAATTTGGAAAAGGATTAAGTAAATCTGTTAATAAGGGAATTAATTCATTAATAGAAGAAATAATTGAGGTGATAAAATGCGAACAATTGAATGGAAAGATGATGGAGTTTATATAATAGATCAAACAAAACTTCCTCATGAGCTTAATTTTATAGTATGTAAAGACTATGAGAGAATTGCTTTAGCAATTGAAAAAATGGAAATAAGAGGAGCACCTGCTATTGGTGTAGCAGCAGCAATGGGAATTGCTTTAGCTGCTAAAAATTCTAAAGGAAAATCTATAGAAGAAATAAAAAAAGAACTTATAAAAGCAAAAAGAAGATTAGCATCAACAAGACCTACTGCAAAAAATCTATTTTGGGCATTAGAAAGAATGGAAAAAGTATGGGAAAATGCAAATTCTTCTGAAGAAATTATTGAAAATGTAATAAAAGAAGCATTAAAAATTGCTCAAGAAGATATTGATTCATGTAGAAAAATAAGTGAATATGGTTCTAGTCTTATAGATGATGGAGATAAAATATTAACATATTGTAATGCAGGAGGACTTGCATGTGTAGAACTTGGAACTGCTTTAGGAATAATAAAAACTGCTTTTAGAAAAGGAAAGAAAATAGAAGTATATGTTCCAGAGACAAGACCTTTACTTCAAGGTGCAAGACTTACAGCTTTTGAATTAAAAATGGAAGGAATTCCATATAAGCTAATTACTGATAATATGATTGGATATATAATGCAAAAAGGCTTAGTAAATAAAGTAATTGTTGGTGCAGATAGAATAACAAGATATGGAGATGTTTTTAATAAAATAGGAACATATCTAATTGCAATTTCAGCATATATTCATAAAATACCATTTTATGTAGCTGCACCTTTTTCTACAATTGATGCTAATGCACTACCAGAAGATGTTATAATAGAAGAAAGAAATGAAAAAGAAGTTCTTTATATAAACAATATGTTAATAGCACCTAGTGGAACAAAAGTATTAAATCCTGCATTTGATTTAACACCAGGAAAGTATGTAAGTGCAATAATTACAGATAAAGGCATAATATGGCCACCTTATGATTTTTCAACAATTAAGTAGGACTTTCAGGTAAATTTACTAAAGAGTATACATGATAATTTCCAAGTTCTTTTTTCCATTTTTCTCCAACTGTTATTAAAACAAATATAGCTGCAATATTAGCTCCTACTTTTTTAACCATATTTATAGCTGCTTTTATTTGTTCACCAGATCTTATAATATCATCAGTAATTAAGATACTATCTTTTTTCTCAATAAGACCTTTTGGTAAATAAAGAGATACTTGAACACCAAAACCAGTTAATGTATATGTTTCCTCAATAAAACTAGAAACACCAACTTCTTTTTCCTTTTTTGCATATACTAATGGAACACCAAAAGCATTTGCAATATGTGTTGCTAAAGGTATTCCATCTACAGCTATTGTAAGAACTTTACTAATTCTTTTTCCAGCTAATAATCTAACAACATAATTAGCAATATATCTTAAAAGAAGAGTATCACCAATAATTTTAGTATTATCTAAAAGACCATCTTCATTAAATTCTATTCTTTCTTTTATATAATTAGAAATATCAAATGCTTTCTCAATAGAATTTAGTATAGCTATTGCTCTTTCTGGATTTGGAAGTATATGTCCTTTAATATATCTATTTAGAACAGTTATAGGAATACCTGTTAAATTCATTAATTCTTGATAACTATACTTTTCTTTTGCTAAACGTAAAAGTTCTACTGCTTCAATTTGAATTTTTACTTGATCATATTTATTTTTAAAATTCAAATTTTTACACCAAATATTTTAATTAGAATATTTAAATTTTAAAAATTATCCTATAATAAGAGGGTGCGGCAGCCCCCCAAGGTGGATGGCCCTTTATCTCTTTGAGCTTAGTATAACTGACATCCACCCCGTTATCCCACGAACAGTATCGTCTGGACTTAGGGCCGCTCCCTTCCGGGCCTAACCCGGTTCGTCCAGTATGCAGGGACTCCATTCCTCCGAATGGAGTTGCCCTGCTCCGATACTCCCGTGGGGCGAGGTTTCCACGTCAGTTATACTAAGCTCAAAGAGATGGAACCACCGCCCTTGGGGTTACTGGTCCTACCATGACGACCATTTGTAGTTACAGGGGAGGCCGAGCCCCCCGACCCTCCCTGCCGCACCCATTATTAGTAACTATAAAAGAGATTTAAGTACTTATTCCTATCATAGACAATATTTCACAAGCTCTACAAATTTCCTTACCTGAAGGATTTCCACATTTAATACAATAATTTATCTCTCCAATATGATCTTTTAATAATGTAGATAATCTATCAGCAGCTCTAACAATAGAGAATTTTGTTCCAGGATGTCTATTTTCTATATCATTTAATATATTTCTTATTTCATCTCTTAATGATGCACGTACATATGGACATTCTTTTTCATATAATGGAAATCCCATTAGGTATGCATATATAGCAATTTCTTTTTCAGGTATGTATCTTAATGGCTTAACTCTTGGAACAAATCCTTCTCTTTGCTTAACTGGTTTTACTCCAAGTCTTATCATTTTAAGAATATCTCCTCTAATAAGATTTATTAAAATAGTTTGAGCTTCATCATCAAGATTATGACCTGTAGCAACTTTTGTTGCTTTAAAGATTATAGCTGCTTTATTTATTAATCTTCTTCTTAATATACCACAAAAAGTACAACCAAGTAGTTTTATTCCTTTTGATGATGCAATATTACAAATTTCCTCAAGAGTATATCCATAATGTTCTTTAAATGTTAATATATGATGTTCTATACCTAAAGATTGAGTAATTTTCTTTGAAATATTAATTCCTTCTTCTCTATATCCTGATACACCCTCATCAATTGTTACAGCAAATATTTCACAACCATATTTTCTTTCTATTTTATTAAGTATATAAAGAAGAACAAGACTATCTTTTCCTCCTGATAATGCTACCATAATTCTATCATTAGGTTCAAATAATTTTTCTCTCTTAATAGTTTTAAATACTGTTCGCTCAATACTTTTCATAAAGCATTTCTTACATAGTATTTCTCCTGAGTGTCTTCTAAAGTAAAAACCTTCTTTTCCACATTTACAGTACATATTACATACCCCAAATTATTATTCAAATTTAAATGATGGAAATACTATAAAACTCATAGAGATATTAAGTAATAATATCATTAAGCATATAAATCTTATTACTTGAGATATCTTTAAACTAAAACCATTTTTGAAAATAAATCTAAGAATAACATTTAATAATTTATCTCCATCTAGACCAGGAATAGGCATTAAATTTATTAAACCAACATTAAGAGATAAGAAGTATATCCAATTAAGAGATCCTGAAAGATAAAATGGAATAAAAGAAGGAATAAAAGAAAACTTAGGCTTAAAATAAGGATATATATAAACTCCAATATAAGATGATTCTGATGTTGGAGATTTTCCAAGAATAATTGATATATCTTTAATTTCATTTCCTCTAATTATAGTTATATTTACCATAGATTTTGGTGGTATTGTCTTTAAAATACTACTTAAATCATTAATATTATTTATTTTTTGATTATTAATCTTAATTATTACATCCCAATTATTTAAATTTCCATCTGCAGGAGAATTAGGAACAATTCCAGTTATTATTACACCAGAAGGTGTTGTTTCATATAATGGAGAGATAATTAATGGAAAATTAGATAATAATGCTAAAGCAATTAATGCAGTAATTATATTAGCAGTAGAACCAGCAGCATATACTCTTGCTTGAGATAATTTTCTAGCATTATTTAAATCATTTTCATCAGGTTCAATAAATGCACCTGGAATTATGGCTAATAATATTAAGCCTGTACTTTTTATTTTTATTCCTTCTATTCTAGCAATAATTCCATGAGATAACTCATGAAGAACAACTATTACAATAATAGCAATACTAAAGAAAAGTAAAGTATTTAGAGTTGGAGAAAGAGTAATACCTGGTATAAGAAGAGAAACTGGAGAAGCTTCTTCTGCTTTAAAAAATAGTAAGAATAGATTTCTAGTTAATATGTAAGTAATATAAATTGAGCCACCTATACTCATAGCAATACCTATATTGAAAATTATTTTCCAAATAGAAGACCACTTATTTGCCATATTATCTATAAACTTATTAAATCTAGTTGTTCTCCAAATCATAAAGAAAGGTTTAACTTCTATACTTTTTGGAAGAAAATCTCTAGCCATAATTATAAGAGACCAAAATGATATCATTATTATAATGAAGATTATCCATTCATTCATTAGCATCCCATTATACTTTTTGATATAATCTTACTTTTTTCTATTTATACTTTTACTAGATGAAATAAAAGTATTTTAATTAATCTTTATAGTAATAATTTAGATTAAAGATGTACTCAATAGTTTTTATAACTGTAAGTAATGAAGAAGAAGGAAGAAAAATTGCAAATAAATTATTAGAAGAAAGACTTGCAGCATGTGTAAATATAATAAAAGATGTAAAATCATATTTTTGGTGGAAAGGAAAAATTGATAATGCTGAAGAGTGTTTATTAATTATTAAGACTATTACAAATAAGATCAATGAGCTTATAAAGAAAGTAAAAGAAATTCATAGTTATCAAGTACCAGAAATCATATGGATAAATTTAAGTGGAGGATCTGAAGATTATCTCAATTGGCTAAGTGAAGAATTGAGATAATTATGGTAAAGAAAATAGAACCAGTATATTCAGTAAGAGAAGTTATTTATGATCAAGAAAGATGGAAACTACTTGAGGATTTAAGAAATAAAGCAATAGAAATAATGACAATACTTAAGAAAGCAGGAGTAGAACCAATAGTTCATGGAAGTATTGCTCGTGGTGATGTAAATAAAAAAAGTGATATTGATATATTTATTCCTGAGATTATACCTTCTTATATTGTAGAAAAAGCAATACTTGATGGAAACTATCAAATAGTAAAAAGAGAAATTACACAAGCTACACCTAATCATACAGTAAAAGCAATTATACATATTGATGAGAAAATAAGAATAACATTTCCTCTTATTCCTTTAAGACAAAGAGAATTAGAATTTTATAAATTTGGAGGACAAGTAACACTTGAAGAATTAAAATTAAAGAAAAGAGTACCAGGTATTGATAAAAGATTAATGTTAATAATACCTACAAATTATGGTCATTATGAATATTCTGTAATTTATAATGCTTTAGAAGCTGCAAAAATCTTAAATATTAGCTTAGAAACCATAATGGAAAGAATAAGAGTATTAAAAAGAAGAGATGAAATAGGAAGAAGTGGAATATACTTTAGAAAAGAATTAAGTGATAATGAAACTTTTGAAGAAGTATTAAAGAATAGAATAGAAAGAGATCCAAGTTTAAAAAGATTAATTTCAAAAAGAGGTTTTACACTTGTATAGTGATGTTCATGGAAAACTACCAAAAGGATGTGAAATTTGTCTTAGAGGAGGAAAGCTTGTATTATTTATAACAGGATTATGTGAAGGAAAATGTTATTATTGTCCTTTAAGTATTGATAAAAAAGGAAAAGATGTTATTTATGCAGATGAAGTTTTAGTAAAAAATGAATTAGAGATAATATTAGAAGCAAAAGCAATTAATGCAGAAGGAACTGGTATAACAGGAGGAGATCCATTATTAAAATTAAATAGAACATTAAAGTATATAAAATTACTAAAAGATTATTTTGGAAAAAATCATCATATTCACTTATATACAAATGGAATATATGCAAGTAAGGATGTTTTAATAGAATTAAAAAATAAAGGATTAGATGAAATAAGATTTCATACATTTAAAATAATAAAAGGAATAGAAAATGCATTAAGTATTGGTATTTCTACAGGTGTAGAAATACCAGCAATACCTAATAGTGAAAATGAAATAAAGAATTTAATTCTTAATTTAGAAAAATTGAAAATTGATTTTTTAAATATAAATCAGCTTGAATTTACTCCAACTAATGCATTACAATTAAAAGAAAGAGGATTTGAATATGAAAAATCTATGAGAGAAAGTGAAGAACTTGCATTAAGAATAATAGAATGGGCAAAAAATCAAGGAATAGAATTGAATATTCATTACTGTTCTACTATTAAAAAAGATAGATATCAATTTAAAATGAGAATGTTAAGAAGAAGAGAAAATATCATAAAAGCTTATGAAGAAAAAGCTGAAGATGGTCTAATTGGAAAATTTATGATAAAATGTAATAATTCATATGAATTAAGAAGAAAATTATTAAAAGAATTAAATATATCACCAATAATGATAGGAATTTCTAATGATGGAAAATACTTAGAAGTCCCTAGAAAATATTTAAAGAAAATACTAGAGAAAATACCAAAATGTGAAGTAATATATGTAAAAGAATTACCAACAGCATATAGAGAAAAAATTACATCTGAAATTATTACTTTATGAAAATTAAAATAGTTAAGCTATAGGAAATCTTAAAAATGCAGCAATTCCACCTAAATTAAGAAATTGAATTCCTTTTTCATGTTCACTACCTATGAAGTAAACTTTTCCTCCATAATTTTCTACTTTTTTACAAATTTCCTCTATAACAAGTTTTTCATTTATATTTAGATTTTTAAATAATTTATCAGAAATTAAAAGAGAATCTACTGCTCCTTGTTCTACTGCTTTTTTTACTTCTTCTATACCATATGTAACTAAATTTGGTTTTTTTGCTAATCTAAAAAGTAATTCATCTATAAGCTTTATATCTCTTAGTAATCTAGATTCTTTGAAAATTCTTAAAAGAGCTCCACGTTTTAATATTTCTCTTGCACCAGATGGACCTATTGATGATGCTTCTTCAATAATTACTTTTATGTTTTTATCTTTTAATATTGAAAATAAATCATTTTTTGTAAATCCAGGACCTCCTATTATGACGTAATACTCTTCTTTTTCTAATAATCTCATAATCTCTTTTGCAATATTATTTAAGTATTTTATTCTCTCAGATGATCTTTTATTATCTTCTACATACTTTCCAGAAATATGAGAAGAAATACTCATATAGTGATGTAAGTAATAATTCTTTACTAAGAAAATTTCAGCATTTTCTTCATCAATAGTAACAATAATTGCATTTTTTCTTTCTTTTCTTTCTGCAAGAGATAATCTTTCTTCATGAAAAGAAAGCCAAGTTTTCTTTATAATCTTTAATTTATCTCCTACTTTTACTGAAAAAGTATGATATGAACCTTTAGCAAATACATCATCTGGACATGAAATTATTTTTCCATGAATTCTTAGATTTTCAGTAAAACTTTGAAAATAAATATCTTCTACTTCAATACATAAGTAAATTCTTTTTCTTCCACAACGCTCTTCAGTTCCATTACCTTTAGCTATTCTTATTTCTCTTGTAGTATATCCACAAACATAATCTCCTATATCTATTAAATTATATAAATGCCACATATCTTCAGTATCTTCTACTTCAATTTCAATTGTTTTATTCTTAAGATCTTTCTCTATTATGCGCATTATTAAAAAGAAATTAATTTCTTCTACTTAAACTTAAATATGATAAAAATAAGAAGAGCAAATATTGATGATTTAAAAGAAATTTATAGAATAGAAAAAGAAAGTTTTCCTGATCCTTATCCTTATGGACTTTTAAAAGCATTTTTATTTCATCCAGGAGTTTATTTAGTAGCTACAATAAATGAGAAAATTATTGGATATTGTATTGGAATTATAAGAAATGAAAATATTGGTCATATTATATCTATTGCAGTAGATAAAGATTATAGAAGAAGAGGTGTTGGAACTATTTTATTAAAGACTACTATTAATGAACTTATGAAATTAGGTGCAAAAAAATTTAGAATTGAAGTTAGAGAATCTAATATAATTGCTATAAAATTATATGAAAAAATAGGATTTAAAGAAAAAGAGAGAATTCCTAATTATTATTCTGATGGAGAAACTGCTATTGTGATGTTTCTTGAGCAAGAAAATCATCAAAAGTAAAAACTAGTAATGATTGAGGTTTTTTAGCAATATTTCCTATTCTTGCTCCTACTAGTAATGATATACCCTTATTACTAGATATATCTAGTAATCTCTGTGTAATAACACCATCAAATATTACTCCATATATTTTTTCATTAGTATTTTGTAGTACATCTGCAAGTTCTCTAACTGCTACTTTTTGCTTTATCTCTAGATTTTCATCTACAATATTTGCTTCAAGAGTACCTTGAAGCTTACTTATCATTTCTTTTATTTTATTTACATTAATATTAGGAGGAATAGATGTTTCTAATTTTACTTCTTGTTTTACTTCTTGCTTACTTACCTCTTTAGTTACTTCTTTTACTACTTCTTGACGTTTTTCTGAAATAGTAGATAAATACTGTTCAACAGGAATTTTATTGCGAAGAGCTTTTGCAATTTCTTTTGCAGTAAGTTCTTCAACTTCTTTTCCTGGAGGTGCTCTAGCAATATAATCAATATCAGCTACTTGTAGTAATTCTCTTAGTACTAGCTCTCCACCTCTATCACCATCAACAAATGCAATTACTGTTTTCTTTTTACTTAATTCCTTTATTGTTTCTGGAACAGAAGTACCTTCCATTCCTATTACATTTTTATAACCATGTTTAAGTAAATTAATAACATCAGCTCTTCCTTCTGTTACAATTATTGTATCTGATGAATCAATTTCTGGTCCTGCTGGTAGACCTTCAGGTCCATATTTTATAATTTCACGTGCTCTAACAGACTTTAAAATTTCTTCAGTTAATTCTTTTACTTCAATTGCATTTTCAGTTTCCCATTGTAATAATATTTCTTTTGCTCTTTCTACTATTCTCTTTCTCTTTTCTTCACGAACATCTTCTATTTTCTTTATGTATACTCTTGCAGAACATGGTCCAACTTTATCAATAGTTTCTATAGCAGCAGCAATTATTGCAGTTTCAACTCTATCCATACTTGATGGAATTATTATTTCACCAAAAGATTTTCCACCTTTTGATTCTAACTCAACTTGAATTCTTCCAATTCTTCCAGTTTTTTGAAGTTCTCTTAAATCTAATTCTTCACCAAGTAATCCTTCTGTTTGTCCAAATATTGCACCAATTACATCTGGTTTATCAACTACACCATCTATTTCTATTACTGCATATATAATATATTTTGCAGTAGTTGGAGTACCACCCAAATTTATCACCTTGAATATAGTAAGTATATATTATATACCAACTAAGAAATTAAGGAATAAGATATTAAAAAATTAATTGGTTTAATAAATATTTTGCATTTTCATTTTTTTCAAAATACTCTCTTACATTAGATAACATTTTTATTAATTCAATTGCTACAAAATTCTTTAAATCTAATGGATGTAATTCTCCCTTAGAATACATAGATATTAATTCATTTACTGATCCTATTGTTATATCTCCTCCATATTTCTTAGGTCGTTCTATTACTACTTCTTTATTTTCATAAAAAATAATTTTTCTTGCAATTTCCATTACTGGATTTCCTTCAACTTCTTTTGGAGGACAATATGCTTTATTTATTTTATTTTTTATTTCCTCTGGAGAATCATGAATAAAAATACAAGTTTCAGGTTTTGATTTACTCATTTTATATTCTACTATTTTTTCTTCAGAATCCATTCTTCCAGAACCTTGTAGACTAGGTAATATAGGTGTATGAATTGCAATTGGTTTTTTGTAATGATATTTTTCTGCTATTTCTCTAGCTAATACATGTGCTCTTCTTTGATCCATTCCACCAAGACAAATATCTAAATCTAAATAGAAAATATCTTCAACTTGCATACAAGGATAAATAAGTTTTGAAAAATCCATAATTGTTTCATCTTCTTTTCTTCCCATTATTGTAACAGCTCTTTTTACTCTTGAAAGAGTTAAAGATTTTGCAATTCTTAATACTCCTTCCCAATACTTCCTATCTTCTATAAGAGAATCTGCTTTAATAAAAGTAATTTTTGAAATATCTACATTTAATGCTTTAAGACAATGCTCTATATATTCAGCACACATATTGATTTTTTTGATATCTCCATTAAATTTATCATTTATCCAAGCATGCCATGTAGCTTCTAAAAATATCATTTTTACTCCTACATTCATTAAATCTTTTAGTTTATTTACCCATATAATCCAACCAATATGAAATAATCCTGATGGTTCAACACCTATATATCCTTTTGGTGATGAGTTTGTTTCAAATAATACTTTAAGATCTTCTTTTGTTATTATTTCTTCAGTATTTCTTGTTACAATATCTAATTTTGTCATTAAGTCCAATTTTTAACCACCATGAGTTTCATCTTTTATATAGATTCATATAGTTTTATATTTTTATAACTTTTATTTATGATGTATTTTTCATTGCTTATTCTTATCTTTTTGACTTATCTTAGTTACTAATGACTTTAACTTAACCTCATAGTTGTTGTATAATTTAATTTTTTAATAATTAAAAATTAAATTATCAAGGTCTAATTCGTACTACATTATATTATAACTTCAGGAGCCCATAAGCTTATTACTTCTTTTAATATTATTTAATGACTAATGATTGCTTTGAGTATTTAATACGGGATTGCAATTACTTAAACAAATTAAGATGTAAGAGTTTTGATTGCATGAATATTTTGAAAAATGATAAATACAAATCCAATTATTGTAATAAGAAGTAATATTAATTATAAAATTCAAAATAATAAAGCAGACTGCTGTGTATCCCGATGCTAACACTCAACATCATCGAAGGACATTTCGTCCTACTCTGTTGAGCTCTCTCCCATCGGGAATTATCCAGCAGTCTGCCAATAATATTAATAAATAAGAAGTAATATTTAAATATAAATTCATTAGTTGATTTTTTATCTAAAAATTATTGTTGCGGGTGTGGGTTAAGCCTTGTTCATTGCTAAGCTTACGCCTTTGCTCACTCGGCCCCTGAGCACCCGCAATAATTTATATTTAATTAGCTAGTAAATAAGCTTACTTATATTACACTCAAAAGCACCTACTGGAAATTCTAGTCCAAAGTTTACTAAAACTCTAGGAGAAATTTCACCTACAACACCAATTGATTCATTATTTAAAATTATTTCAGCAGCTCTACCTTCTATAAATGGAGGTCTATTATATGGTTTAAAACTTATACTTTTTGAAAGTGCCTTAAATAAAGCTACAACTATTGCTTGTATATCTTCATAACTTACTTTGTAATCACTAATAGCAGCAGCTAAATGAGTAGAAATTTTTGCAATTCCATTTTCTACATATACAACATCACCATATTCAAATATTTTCTGTGGATATGGCTCATGTATATTATAGCTTAAAAACTGTAATAATTTTGGTAATAAACAATCTCTTAAAATCTCATATTCTGATGATACTGGATTTACTAATTCTACAAATTCTCTTTTTCCTAGTAAAGATTTTTCCTCCATTACTGATTTGCTACTTAACATATATGTAATAACTTCTTGAAAGCCCATTCCTATCATGATATCTCTAATTAACTTTCTTACTTTACTTTCTTTAAGTAATTTTCCTGTAGTAAAAATCTTTGGTATTTCTGGTTTAATATTATCTAAGCCAATTGCCATAGCAATATCTTCAACTAAATCAATTTCATGAAGTATATCTACTCTATATGGAGGAGAAATAACAATAATTTCATTATTATTTATCTCCTTAACTTCATGACCCATTTTATTTAAAAGAAATATAGCATCATTTAAATTAATATTTATTCCAAGAACATTATTAATTGTTGATAATTTAAGAGAAGTAATAGTATAATTAAGTTTTGGTGTTCTTTCTATTCTATTATTATAATGAATATCAACATATTGAAAATCTCCTCCTCTTTCTAATATTGAAGTTACTATTACATTTAAACAAATATTTATAGTATTTTCATCAGTTCCTGTAATATCTATAAATAAATTTCTTGTATTTGTAGTAATCTTTGTATTTTCACTATTTATAATTGGAGGCATAGAAAGAACAGTATTGTTAGAATCATAAAGTAATGGGAATTTATTTTTATCCTTTATTATCCATCCATACTCTTTTCCCTTAGTAGTTTTACTTAGTATTTCATAACCATTCATTACTTCAGAATATCCTAATGGTATGAATTTTATATCATTTGGATGAAAAGCTGAATAATAAATAGGAGGAGAAATCTTATCTAAATCATATATACCAATAGATGCTTTTCTTCTATTAGATCCATAAGTATTATGAAGTTTTTCTTGAAGTTGCATTATTTGTACTATTGCCTCTTCATCTAATTCAATATTTCTTATAATTGCACCTACAATATATGGTCTAATTGATTCTACAGATGAATCTACAAATAATTTAATAGATCCAGGTAATGGATCTTTTAATTTCCATTTATTACCATAGTAAATTCTTATTCCACGTGCAATTCCTTCACTACTAAAGAAATCAGCTCTATCAGATGTTATTTCTAGTGTTATTCTATCTCCAATTACTTCTTCTATTTCACACTTTAATTTAGGTAATACATCTATTATTTCTTCATTACTTATATTCATTTTTAATATTTTCCTTAAATCACTAATACTTATGTTAATCTTTGGCAATCTCATACCCCCATTCTCTAAGTTTTTTAAGACTATGTGTATGAAGCTCTCTAATATCATCAATTCCAAGTTTTATCATAGCTAATCTATCTATTCCAAATGCCCATGCAATTACAGGAAAATCTATTCCTAATGGCTTAGTTACTTCAGGTCTAAAAAGACCTGCTCCTAGACATTCTATCCATCCTAATTTTGGATGTTTAATATAAGCTTCTATACTTGGTTCTGTAAATGGAAAATAACTAGGCTTGAATTTTATTTCTTTAAATCCAAGTTGATTTGCAAACTCAATAAGAATACCAAGTAAATGTCTAATATTAATTCCATAATCTCCTATTATTCCTTCTAATTGACAAAATTCAATCATATGTTTTGAATCAATAACATCTGGTCTAAAAACTTTAGATAAACAAAACATCTTTACAGGAGGATTTTTTCTATTATAAAGAAATCTTACAGAAACAGCTGTTGTTTGACTTCTTAATATTGGACGACTTGCTATTTCTCTACTCCAATTATATCTCCATCCTCTTGATCCAGTAGATCCACCATTTTCATGAGTTCTTTTTACATTTAATATTAATTCTTCTGGTGCATCTATTACTGGTAATACTCCTTTTACTTGAAAACTATCATGAAGTGTTCTTGCTGGATGATCCTGAGCTTGAAAAAGTACGTCAAAATTCCAAAATTCACTTTCAACATAAGGACCTTTTGCTTCCTCAAAACCCATACTTACTAATATTTCCTTTACTTCTTCTAAAAATTCTAAATATGGATGTTTTTTTCCAATAAAAATTACTGGTGGAGAAGCTGTTACATCATAAGGAGGAATTAAAACTTCTTTCCATTTTCCACTTTTTATTATATCAGATGTTAGAACTTTTACTACTTGATAAGAAGGTGTATAATCCTTTATTAATTCAATAAAAAGAGATTTTGTTACTTTCTTTTTAATTAATCCTCTTTTTTCTAATTCAGGTAATTTATTTAATTCATCTGGTGTTAATGAGGTTCCTTCATATAATTTTTTTAATATTAAATCTAAAGTTGGAGGTTCTTTCTTTTTTAATATTATTTTTCTTGATTTTTTATCAATTTCAAAAACACCAGTTTGTTTTCCCCATCCTATTGCAGCTGCAATTTCTTTTTCACTTAAAAATTTCTTAATATAATCAATATCTATAGCTTCTGAAGAAAGAAGCATTTTATAAATTCTTGTTTCTGGAAGTCCATTTATTAAGCAATTTTTACCTTCTTCTGTTAATTCATAAGATTCTCTTATCAATTCTTTTGTAATAACATAACCTTTTTCCTCTAATAGTTTAGATATTGGAAAAATAGAAGAAATTGGTTCATTTAACTTATTTGATATGGTTTCTGCATCTGCTTTTCCTCCTAATTTCTTTAAAGCTTCAATAAGCTTAATTTCTGATTGACTTAAAGCCATAGTATCACCTTTACTTAATTAAATTTCCCTCTTCATCTATTTCTTTATTTCTTATTCTTGTAGATGATATTGGAAGACCATCAGCAGCTAATTCATATTCTATTACATAAATATTCATTTTTGACATACCAAGACTTTCTCTTATTTTATTTGCTTCTTCAGCTCTATGAAGTGTTTCTTTTGTGACAATAATACCCTCAATAAAATTATTTCTTATTATTGGTCCATATGGATCATTTAGAATAACAAAATATGCTCTTTCAATAAGATTTTTCTCAATTAGAAATTTTACAATATTACAAATTCTTTTACATAAATTTTCATCATGAGGTTTATTAATTTTTTTTAAGAATTCATCTGAAGTTACTCCAATAATAACAAATTCACCTTTATCAAAAGCAGTTAATATTAATTTCTTATGTCCTTTATGAAAATGATCAAATGTTCCACCTACTGCAACAAACTTGTGCATAATTATTATTTTTTAACAGGAACTAAATAAATTGCGTAAATATAAGATGTACCTGAACATTTTTTACATTTACCTATTTCCTTAAATACATAATCTCCTTCCATAAATGGTCTTTCTTCTCTATAATCACAATTTTTACAAGCTATTACTGTAATTACATTTTCTGTAGTTTGAGGTTTAATTTGTTTTAATCCCATAAAGTAAATAGCCCATGATATTATTAAAAGTATTAAACCAGTAAATGTTATAACTTTACTAATCATTGTATACTGAAAAAGATATTGATCTAAAAATGTTGATAATAGAAATAATATGAATGCTATTATTACTAATAAGATAGAAATTAATGTAAATTTATTAGATTTATTAGAGTTCATAGTATCACCTTTATTGTCCTATTCCAATTGTATTTCCAATACCTGCTACTATAACAATATCACCTTCTTTTGTTCTTTCAATTATAGCTTTCTTTATTTTATTTACTATTAAATCTGCAGCTTCTGCTATTTCTTTTTTCATTGTAGTTAATGCTTCTTCAATATCCATTTTACAAATAATAGCATCTAAAGGTATCTTGTATTTTGTAGCTACTTCTTCTATTTTATATTTCTCTGGACCAGGATCACCTATTGCAGCTCCTACACCTTCTACTACTTCTCCTGTAGTTTCACCTTCAAGTTTTGAAGCAGCATCTATCATAAATATTCTAGCAATTTTTCCTCCATGTAATTCTACAAGTCTTTTTACAGCTTCTCCTGGCTTTCCAACAACACCACCAGGACCTTCTGCTTTTATAACATATACTTTTCTATTTTCTATATTTACTTCTGAACAAACAATATCTTCAGCTATAACTTGTTTTGGATATCCAAACATTAATCTTGAAGCTACAAGTGGACCTAAACCATCACCAATTGGTTTTCCAGAGGAAAATGTTTTTAATGCTTTAAAATATGCTTCAGCTATTTTCATTATTAATGGAAGTTGCATATCTAATTGAATAAATATCATTAAGCTTTTTGTTTTCTTTCCTAGTAATAAATAATGTCTAACTATTTTAAATATGAAATTTAAAGCAATAGCAGCTTCCATAATATCTTCAACATTTGCAGCTTCTACTTTTCCTGCTTTTGGAGCAATTTGTGATATAAATAATTTTATTCTATCTCTTCTATTATCAAGTATATGTTCTAATCTATTTAAAACTCCAAAAGGATCTTTATCTACAGGTTCTATAGTAAAGAAATCTAAAAATGAAGTTACTTGTGATTTTATATCTATATTTTCAGGAGCAAAATTTTTTATACTTTTAAGAGCTTCTTCTTTACCTTTTTCTGCTAAAAATTGTAATTTCATAGTTGCTTTTTCAGCATTTCTTTGATATACCCATATTTGAATTTTTTGATTAAAGAATAATAAAATAGAGAAGAATAAGAATAACCATATTAAATTCATTAATATTGAAGATATATCATTTCCACTTGGAAATAGCTGATTAATCATCATTTTTACCAAGAAAAAATTAGAATAAGGAAGATATATTTATTTTTATTAAAAAAGAAAGAAAAGTGGCCGCCAGCTTCTGTGGCTTCCCGGGCCCTCTCGGAGCCCAGTACAACCACAGACGTTTGGCGGTTTAACTTCCGTGTTCGGGATGGGAACGGGTGGGTCCCGCCAACTATGGCCGGCGTGCCAAGAAAAATAATAAGAAACAGAGTTTTTTAAGTTTATTGCTCCATTACTATCATAGTCATAGTTGATCTAACTTTATCCATTTGTCTAATTTTCCTTGTTACACATTCTCTTAATTTCTCAAGAGTTTCAGCTTCTAGTATAGCAACAATATCATATACTCCATAGACCATATATGCTTGCTTAACTTCAGGTATTTTTCTTATGTTTTCAAGTACTTCTTTATCTGCTCCAGCTTCTACATTTATTAATATAAATGCCATAGGCATACTAATTACCTAAGTAAGAAAGTGTATTAACCTCTATTTAATTTAATTGGTAAGATTTTTCATATAAGTGGTGGGGCTGGTGGGACTTGAACCCACGACCTGCGGGTTTCTCCAAACTCCAGAAGTATATCATCCCATATGGTCATAACAAATATCTTCTGGAGCCCTTAACGAGGTGAGGATTACCCCTCACCTTGCCGTCATACCTTGCTAGACTACAGCCCCACCTCTAAAAACAGAATAAAGAATCAAAGCTATAACTTTTACGATTATTTAAATGATTATTCAAGTTTTAATATATAATAGGAAGCCCCAGGCGGGATTTGAACCCACGACCCCCGCCTTTTTGGAAGATTACCAAGGCGGTGCTCTACCAGGCTGAGCCACTGGGGCTCAGAAAAATTATGATTGTAAAAGAGTTATTAATTTATCGCTCTTTCTATTAATTATGAATATTATAAATAAGATCATAATATTTTTAGCAAAAAGTATATTTTTTATTTATGGATTTTTATGGACAATTAAACCTAGAAAATATAATTCAATAAAAGATATTATTAATGATTTTTATATTAATTTCTTAAGAATTGATAAGAAGTATATACATATTATAAAAATTAATGAAAAAGAAGCAATAGTAAGATGTGATAATCCATGTCCAATTTTAAAATTATCTATGATTTTAAATCTTGATACTAAGTTTGTTTGTAAATATATCTCTGAACCTGTTTGTAATTATGTATTAAAAAGAATGAATGAAAAAATTATTTTTGAAAGAAATTATGAACATATAAGACCTTATAAAGAAAGTTGTGAAGAGCATATATACTTTAAAAATTAATAACTAGGTATTAAATGAGATCCATCACATGTTTTTGATGTGTGTAAATATTTAAATCCTTCACGACATGTAGAAAATGTTAATCCAAATTCATCAGCTAACTCTTTAATCATTTTCATATAATTAAGTCTAATTTTTTCATTCAAGTATCTTATTCTACCAATTTTAATACCTTCATCAATATACAATGTCTTTAAGATTTTACTTTTTTCAGGAAAAGTTATTAAAAGACGCTTAAAATTATCTGATTTTGCTTTATAAGTAGAAGAAACTATATGACTTACACCAATTTTAGCAACTAAGGAAACTATTTCCTTAATAGAATTATAATCATCATTAATTTCTGGTATTATTGGATCAATTCTAATAGAACATGGAATTTTTTCTTCACATAATATCTTTAATGCATTAATTCTCATATATGGTAATGAAGCATAAGGTTCTAGTCTTTGAGAAAGCTCATTATTTAGAGTAGTAATACTTATGCTTACTGTAAATCTTCCCTTTTTTAAAATATCTAAATCTCTAATTACAAGACTTGATTTAGTTATAATTATGGTTTTAGCATTAAAAGAAGAAATTAATTTTAATGTTTCACGTGTTAATTGAATTTTATCTTCAGGAGGAGTATAAGGATCTGAACTATTAGAAATTGATATAGGAATTGAAAGATCTGCTTTAGCTAAATCCTTTTTTAAATAATATAAAAAATTTCTCTTAATTCTAGGATTAAAAGCATTACGAATATATGAAGTTATATAGCAATATCTACATGCATGTCCACAACCTGTATAAGGTGATAGTGAATATTTAGTTGGACAAGTACAAAGAGGAGATTTCCAAGGATCAAAAATATGTAAAACATATGGCATAACAATAATAATAATTATATGAGGATTATTTCAATTTTTGGTGCGGGGAGTGGGATTTGAACCCACGAAGGCCTACGCCACAAGGTTCTGAGCCTTGCGCCTTTGACCTGGCTTGGCTATCCCCGCACTTATTCTATATAAAATTAATATTTGACTTCTTAATTTAAATTTATGAGTTTAAAGCTACTTGAGGAAATTTGTAAAATAGAAATAGATGCAATATCAAAAATTCCAGAAAAAGAATATTCAAAATTTATTAAAATTGGTGCTGGAGGTGATAAAACAAAATTTATAGATTTAGTAGCAGAAGAAGCTACAATTTCTTACTTAGAAAAAATTGGATATGAAGGAAGAATTATAAGTGAAGAAATTGGTGAAAAAAGATTTGGTAATAAAGATTATCCAATAATAATATTAGATCCAATAGATGGTACAACAAATGCCATAAGAGGTATGATTCCATATTCTATATCAGTGGCTATTTCTAATGGTCCAATGTTATCTGATGTATATGCTGGAGTAGTATTAGAGATTCCATCAAATAGAATTTTTAAAGCTGAAAAAAATAAAGGAGCATATTTAAATGATAGAAGAATTTATGTTAGTAATACTACATCATTAAAAAATGCTATTATTGGAGTTGATATGAAAGTAAGAGGAAAAAGATATTGTATAAGAGAATTACTACCATTAATTTTCTTAGTAAAACAAATAAGAATTCTTGGATCAGCTTCATTAGAACTTTGTTATGTAGCAAGTGGCTCATTAGATCTTTACATAGATAATAGAGGATTATTAAGAATTACAGATATTGCTGCTCCTTATATTATTATAAAAGAAGCTGGAGGAAAAATATTGAAAATTGATGGTTCTGAATTAGATTGTCCAATTAGTTTAAAGGAAAGAATTTCACTAATTGCAGGAAACAGTGAAATATGTAAAGAAGTCTTATTGAAAATAAGGAGAAATTTTTAAATATTCAAATTTATCTAGTTGATAGTGGGTTTTTCTGAACGACTTAAGAAGAAGATTTATAAAAAGAGATATAATATCAATAAGAGATTTTACAAGAGAAGAATTAGATTTCATTATTGAAACTACTGAAAGAATAGAAAAAGAAGGACATAATAGAAATTTATTAAAAGATAAATGCATAGGTCTATTATTTTATGAGCCTAGTACAAGAACAAGATTAAGTTTTGATGCTGCAGCACAATTACTTGGAGCTACTACTATATGGTTTGCAGGAATTGAAGGAACATCTGTAATGAAAGGAGAAACATTAAAAGATACCATAGAGACTGTAGCAAATTATGTAGATTTAATAGTATTAAGACATCCATATGATGGTGCTGCAAGATGGGCTGCAGATGTTACAACAAATAGAATGAAAAGAGGTCATAAAAAAGTTCCTATAATTAATGGAGGTGATGGAAAAAATGAGCATCCAACACAAGCAATGCTAGACTTATATAGTATAAAGAAAACACAAAAAAGAATTGATGGCTTAGATATAGCAATTGTAGGAGATTTAAAATATGGTAGAACTGTACATTCTTTAGCTTATGCATTAGCATTATATGATTGTAGAATAAGATTTGTTGCACCAGAAATTCTACAAATTCCTGAACATATAGAAGCATATTTAAAAAGAAGAAATGTAAAATATACGAAACATTCAAAAATAGAAGAAGTAATTTCTGATGTTGATATAATATATATGACAAGAATACAAAAAGAAAGATTTCCTGATGAAAATGAATATAATAAAGTAAGAGGAATATTCAAATTAAATAGAAGTATGTTATCTAAAGCAAAAACAACTATGCGAGTATTACATCCTCTTCCTAGAGTTGATGAAATTTCAGTAGATGTTGATGAGGATATAAGAGCTTATTATTTTGAACAAGCAGGAAATGGAATTCCAGTAAGAATGGCTTTACTTTCATTAATATTAGGAGGTGAAGAAAATGAGTGAATATACAGCTAATGTAAAATTAAATACTACAAAGAAGGGATTAATAGTTAGATTAATAAAAGATGGTACTGTAATAGATCATATTCCACCAGGAAAAGGAATTAAGATAGCAGAATTATTAAATTTATTTAATCAAGATTCTGTTGTAATAATAGGTCAAAATTTAGAAAGTACAAAATATGGTAAGAAAGATATAATAAAAGTTGAAAATAGATTTCTAAAAAGTGAAGAATATAATAAGATTTCACTAATTGCTCCATATGCTACAATAAATATAATTAAAAATTATGAAATTGTAGAAAAGAAGAAAGTAGTAATACCAGATGTACTTGAAGATGTTGCATTATGTAATAATGCAAATTGTATATCAAATAAAGAACCTGTACCATCTAAGTTATATGTTATAAGTAAAGAACCACTTATAGTTATGTGTCATTATTGTGGATATGAATTTTCAGGAGAAAATATTAGATTAAAAACATGAGATGAGAATTTTGTCAATACTAATAAAAAATGGAATAGTAATTACTCATAAGGAAATTTTTAATGCAAATATATTCATAAAGAATGGAAAAATTCATAGTATAACAAAAGATGAAGTAAAAGCAGATATTATAATAAATGCAGAAGATAAAATAGTAATGCCAGGTGTTATAGATGCACATGTACATTTTAGACAGCCAGGGGGAAAATCTGAAGATTGGGAAAGTGGTTCTAAAGCTGCAGTTGCAGGTGGAGTAACTACAGTAATCGATATGCCAAATAATATACCACCTACAATTACAATTAATAATTTAATAAAAAAGAAAGAAATCATAGAGAAAAGTAATACCTTAGTAAACTATGGACTTCATTTTGGAGTAACAGAAGATAATTTAGAAGAAGTAAAAAAGGTAATTGGAAGAGATTTAAAAAGACCTTTAGTTGCTTCTGCTAAAATATTCATGGCAAAATCTACTGGAAATTTATTAGTAAGAAATTTAAATGTAATAGAGAATGTAGTAAGAAGTTCAAAGTTAGTTACTGTTCATGCTGAAGATGAAGAAATTATAGAAAAGTTTCCTTCAAGACCAAAATTAGCAGCTATATCAGCAATAAGTAAATTGCTACCTTTTGCTAATCTTGGAAAGATTTGTATACTTCATATAACTTCAATTGAAGAAGCTAAATTAGCATCTCCTTTTTATAAAGAAGTTACTCCACATCATTTATTCTTAAATTCTTCAATTTTAAGTAAATTAGGAAATTATGCTAAAGTTAATCCTCCATTAAGAGATGAAAAAGATAGATTATCTCTATGGGAGGCTTTAAATAATAATCTAATTGATTATATTGCATCAGATCATGCTCCTCATTTAAAAGAAGATAAAGAAAAAGAAGATGCACCATCAGGTGTACCAGGTGTAGAAACAATGCTACCATTAATGATGAATGCAGCTTTAAATAAATTAATTTCACTTCAAAAATTAGTAGAATTAATGTGTTATAATCCATCAAGAATTTTTGGATTAAAAAATAAGGGAGTAATAGAAGTTGGTGCTGATGCAGATATTGTAATAGTAGATAGAAAGCTTGAAAGAAAAGTAAGTGCTGATGAATTACATTATAAATGTAAATGGACTCCATATGAAGGTATGTATTTAAAAGGATGGCCTGTTATAACAATAGTTAATGGAAAAATAGCATATAAAGATGGAGAATTCTTTCAAATTAAAGGAAATGAGGTTATATATGAATGAAATTTGAACTTCCTAATGAAAAATTAGTAATTCCATCAGGTATTGTAGCTACTACACCTGATATAATAAAGACATTAGAAGATACTGAAGGATTAGGAGTAATTACTACTAAAAGTATTGGATTATTTGAAAGAGAAGGTTATAAAGAACCGGTTATAGCAGGAGTAAGTGGATCTTTAGTAAATGCAATAGGATTAGCAAATCCTGGTATTGATGAGTATATTAAAGAAATAAAAGAAATATATCCAATTAAGAAAATCTTAATGACATCTATTTTTGGTTCTTCAGCTGAAGAATTTGTAGAAATTACTATAAAATTAGAAAAGTATACTGATTGGATAGAATTAAATTTATCATGTCCAAATGTAAAAGGTTATGGAATTGCAATTGGAAGTTCTCCTAAATTAGTTAAAGAAATTGTTTCTTCAGTAAGAGAAACTACAGATTTACCAATATTTGTTAAGTTACCACCTATACCAGGATATATAGGACATATTGCAAAAATAGCAGTAAAAGCAGGTGCTAATGGAATAACTGCAATAAATACCGTAGGACCATTAGTATTCCTAGATTCATTAACTGGAAAACCTATACTTTCAAATATTTATGGAGGATTATCTGGTATTGCTATAAAAGAAATAGCATTAATGTGCATTAGAGAAATAAGAGAGAAAGTAAATGTTCCAATAATTGGTATGGGAGGAATTACAACACCACAAGATATTGAGGAATTCAAAAAAGCTGGAGCTAATCTCTTTGGTATAGGAACTGTATTAATGGGTATGAATACAAGTAAATTAAAATCATTTATAAAAGAACTTTCATTAGGAAGAATATCTGATAGACCTAAAGTACCTTTAGAATATAAAGAATATGAAATTAAAGAAGTTTGGGGATCAGATACAACAAAAGTCTTAGTACTAAATGGTTCTATAAAAGCATTACCTGGTCAATTTGTATTTGTATGGATTCCAAATATTGGTGAAAAACCATTTTCTTTAGCATATAGTAATCCTATAACATTACTAGTAAAGAAAGTAGGACCTGTTACTTCTTATATAACATCATTAAAAGAAGGAGATAAATTACTAATAAGAGGACCATATGGTAATTTCTATATTCCAAATTCAAATGTAAATTTAGTTGCAGGAGGAACAGGAATTGCACCAATTTATTTTATAGCAAAAGTTTTCAAAGATAAAGTTTCATCAATTTGTATAGGAGGTAAAAGTATTTCAGAGATTCCACTTTATGATGAATTAAGAGAAATTACAGATGTAAAAGTTGCAACAGAAGATGGAAGTCTTGGAATTAAAGGATTAGTTACAGACATAATAGAATTAAATAATGGAGAGTATTTTAATTGTGGTCCTGAAAAAATGCTTATTAAAGCTTCAGAAATAGAATCAAAAGCTGTTAATCCATCTAAAATATTTTGTTCAGTAGAAAGATATATGAAATGTGGAATAGGAATTTGTGGAAGTTGTGCATTAGATGGACTTAGAACTTGTGTAGATGGTCCTATTATTCCTTATTCTATATTAAAAGCTGGAAGAGATTTTGGTAATTATAAGAGAAGTCCAAGTGGAAGGAGAATTAGAATTGAGTGAATTAAAAAAAGAATTTGCAAAATTCTTACTTGAAACAAAAGCAGTAAAATTTGGAGAATTTAAATTAAAAAGTGGAAGAATTTCACCATATTTTATTAATATTGGAGAAATAATAGATGGAAAAAGTATATCAAAACTTGGAGAATTCTATGCAAAAGCAATAGTAGAATACAATATTATTAATGAAATTGATGTATTATTTGGTCCTTCATATAAAGGAATTCCTATTGTTGTATCTACAGCAATTGCATTAAATAATATGTTTGGAATTTGTAAGAGATTTGCATTTAATAGAAAGGAAGAGAAAAAATATGGAGAAAAAGGTATTATAATTGGTGAGATAAGAGAAGGAGATAGAGTATTAATACTTGATGATGTTATAACTACTGGAGAAACAAAAGAAGAAATTCTAAAAATAATATCTTCTTTTAATGCAAAAGTATGTTTTATTATTATTGCAGTAGATAGATTAGAAAGAGGAAAAACAAATTTAACAGCAATAAAGGAATTTGAGATAAAATATGGTATACCTATAAGAGCAATAGTTACTATAGAAGATATAATAAAAACTGCTTTGGAAATGAATTATATTAGAGAAGAAGATCTAGAAAAAATTGTGAAATATTTAAAAGAATATGGAGGAAAATAATTATGAAAATAAAAAGAGATAAAAGTATAATAATTTCATGTGATATTGAATCAATAAATGACTTAATAAGAATAGTTTCTCAAACATATGATATTGAAGAAGTTAGTGGTTACAAAATAGGACTTAGTTTAGCTTTACGTTATGGTCTTCCTTATGTAGTTTCAGAAATTAGAAAAATTACAGAAAAGTCAATTATATATGATCATCAAAAAGGAGGAACTGATGTACATCATATATCAAAAATTTTTTCAAATATATTAAAAACTAGTAATATAGATTATGCAATACTATTTCCATTATGTGGACCTTCTTCTGAAACTTCATGGATAGAAGCACTTAAAGAAGTAGGAATTACACCAATAGTTGGTGCTATAATGACAATAAGTGATTTCTTAAGTAGTAATGGAGGATTTATAGATGATGATGCACCTTTAAAAATTTTTAAAATTGCTGCTCAATTAGGAGTAAAAGACTTTGTTCTTCCAGGGAATAATTATCAAATACTTGAAAAATATAAAAAAGAAATTGATACAATAGTAGATTCACCAATATATTATATTCCAGGAATAGGAGAACAAGGTGGAGAAATAACTATATGTTCAAAAATAATGAAAAAAAGATGGCATGCAATAATTGGAAGAAGTATCTATAAATCAGAGGATATAAGAAGTACAGTAATAAATTTCACTAAGTTAATTCAAGCTTAATAAGTTATAATTAGTCTGTAACTTGTTCAAGTAAACTAATTGCTTGCCATATAGCAGTTCTAGCAAATAATGGAATATTAGGATCCTGAGTACATTCTTCTAAAATACTTATAGCATTAGCTGCTCTAACTGCATTACTATATGTAGTACCTTGAAGTATTTTAATAGCTTCAGAAGCTGCTCTTCTTATATTTCTTGGAATACCAGTATCTTCTGCAACTCTTTGTAATATAGTAATTGCTTGATTCATTTTTTCAATACTACTCATAAATTCTCACCAATTATTAAATTCAAATAGTTTAGTTTTTATTCTTTTATTTTTCTAGTTTATTTCCTCTATTTAAATATATACATAAAATTATTCCATTAAAAAAGTAAATAAAGAAGATCTAGTTTAGAAAGTAAAGTAATAATAATTTTGAATTAGAATTATAAAAATGGTGAATAAAGTTGGTAATTCGTAATGAAGTAATTAAGAGAAGTGCAGAATTATTGAGAGCAGGAGCAACAATGTTAAATGAATGTTGTCCTGAATGTAAGATTCCTTTATTTAAATTAAAAGGTGGAGAAGTAATATGTCCTTCTTGTGAAAGAAAAGTCATATTTGTAAAAACTGATGAAGAAGAAAAAGAACTATTAGAAGTCTTAAAGAGTAGTCAACTTGAAGAAGAAATAAGTAAAAAAATAGAAGATATAAGAAGAAAAATAGTAAATAGTAATGATCCTGAAGAAATTGAAAGATTAGCTAAGACACTTTCAACTTTGATTGATTTAAAGGAGAAAATACGTCGGAAGAAGACTTAGAACCATATTTTCCTGAAACTATAGTCTTTATTAATTTTGCTTTCTTTGGTCCTATTCCATCAACCATCATTAATGCTCTTTCACTTGCAGTAAATATTTTTTCAATACTACCAAAGAAAGAAAGTAATTTTTTTGCAGTTTTTAATTCAATCATAGGAAGACTTGCAACAACATATTCTCTTACTTCATCTAGTGTTTTAGGCTTTCTTCTTCTATCCTTTAGAGAAATAGTCTTTAGCTCTTCTTTTTTTCCTTCTCTTTTTGCCAAAGCAATTATAAATTTAGCTGCTTCTTCAGTATTTTCTGCCATTAAAATAGGTACACCATAATCTAAAATTAATGAAATCATTGCTCCTCGTATTGCTTCTATACTTATATCTCTTATAATTGGACCTTTTCCTTCAATTATTATAATAGGCTTTTCATAATATTTTCTTAAGTAACTAGCTTGTTCAAATAGTCGTTTATCTATAATAGAATTTGCAAAATCTTCAAATGTTTTTCTTTCTACTACTAATCTTTCAGATAATAAATAATCTCCAATAGGAAGATTTGCAAAATTTATTTTTGCACCCAATTTTATTAATTCATTAATAATTTTTGATTCCTTTTCTCTATAATCAGCAACTATTAAGATTTCACTATTAACTAATTTTGTCATACATAACTATTAAGATAAAAAGAGATATAATTGCTTAACGATTTAAAAATTATGAAGGGATATTTTATTACAATAGATGGAATTGATGGAGCTGGTTCATCTACTCAAACAAAATTATTAGTAGAAAAATTAAGAGAATTAGGATATGATAGTATTGGAACAAAAGAGCCTAATCCTGATGGTCCAATAGAGCCAATAATAAGATCAATAATAAAAAAACCTTGTATTTCTCCTGAATTAGAAGCATTATTATTTGCTGCTGATAGAATTTATCATGTTGAATTTTTCATAAAGCCATGGCTTAAAGAAGGAAAAATTGTTGTAAGTGATAGATATTTAGAATCTTCAATAGCTTATCAAACATCTCAAGGATTGGATGAGGATTGGATATTATCAATAAATAGAGGAGCTCTTATTCCAGATATTTCTATAATTCTTGATGTTGATCCTGAAATTTCACTTAAAAGAAAAACAGTTCTAGTAGATAGATATGAAAAACTAGAGTTCTTAAAAAAGGTAAGATTAAAATTTTTAGAAAGAGCAAAAAGAAAGAACTATTATGTAATTGATGCAAGTAAATCTATAATTGAAGTTCATAGGGAAATACTTGATTTAGTACTAAATTACATTAGTAAGAAATCTTAGCTGAATTTGGTAGCTCACCTAGTACTTTAGAAGCAGCTTCTCTTACTTTTTCTCTATATTGTTGATAAGTATAAACTCTAACTATATTAAGAAAACCTCTTAGTACATCAATAGTTTTTGATGCTTGTGTTGCTTTTATTATTTTTTTCTTATCTTCTCTAACATCAATAATAGGTATATCCATAGGATCAAAATCTAAAGAATGTCTATATGGTATTGAAGGAAGAGAAGGAGTATCAATAAATACATCTTCTTCGCTAATTCCTGCAATTCTAGCTATTTCTTCTTCAACTCTTTTTCTTACACTTTCTAAATTTAATAAATTAACAATAGCTCTATCTTCAATTTTTAATTCACATTCATAAGCACATTTAGGAAGTTGTCTTCTCTCAATAGCTTTAATTAAATCTCTTGATTTTTCACAATGTTTTAATAAATACCATACACTATAATCATCCATTTCTATGTATTCTTCTGGAGTACTAAATTTACAAATATTAAGTTCTTCATCAGCTCTCTCTAAAGCTTTAACCAATAGAATTTGAGCTGCTCTTGCAGTCTTATGGTAGTATATAGCTTTAAATGATTCCAATCTAGCAATTAGAAATGCTTCTAATGTTGGAAGAGCTGAAATATCTAATACTAAATTATCATCAATAATATTCATAGTATATACAAGTCTATGAATATCTACTTTTCCATATTCTGCTCCTGTATGATGTGTATCTCTAACTATGAAATCCATTTTATCAACATCAATTGCACTACTTAATATTTGATTGAAAAATGGTTTGTATTTCTTTGATCTACCAATAGCTAAATCTGCAATATCATTCGAAGAAAAGCCATTTGCTTCAAGTATATCTCTTATTTCTGTTCCTTTAATTATCCAAGGTGTAAGATCTTCATGAGTTTTATTTAATTTCTTTATCAATATACTTTCAAATGTATGAGAAAAAGGACCATGACCAAGATCATGAAAAAGTGCAGCAAGTCTTACTATTTGTGTATCTTCATCACTCATCTCAAGAGCCTTACATAAAATTCCTGCTAAATGCATTGTACCAATAGAATGTTCAAATCTAGTATGATTTGCACCTGGATATACAAGATCTGCAAAAACAAGTTGTTTTATTCTTCTTAATCTCTGAAGAGGTAAAGTATCAATAACATCCTTTTCTATTTTCGATATGTGAACATAACCATGAACTGGATCTTTTATCATTCCCCATGGCTTCATTTTTTATTATCCTCCTTACAATTCCATTAATACCATCTACAATTAAGTAATCTCCATTTTTAATATTAGAAATAGGATCTACTTCAAGTTTATCTACTAGTGGTATTTCAGCAATAATACATCCAATTGCAATAATAGGTTCACTCTCCTTGTTTATTATTGCACTTGGATGTTTTTTATTCTTTTTTAATTGATATATTATATATGATCCAACAGTACTTCCCTTTCCTTTTGGAAAAATGAAAACTTTTCCTACTATACTTTCTCCATATAAATCATGATTTTTATCTATAATTATTCCTGTTTTTGGATCTACACCACCAAAAAAAGAAAATGGCTTTTTTGATACAATTGCTTCTCCTTCTCCTATAAACTTTGAAATTCCTCTTCCCTTATAAATAAATTCCATATTTTCACCTTATTCAAAAAATTTACTAAATACATCTGAAAGCTCAATTAAAGAAGCTTTTAATCCTGATATAGATGCTACATAATTTACTGCTTTACAAGAATTTGATGCCATATGTTTATATCCAGATAATTTTATGGGGTAAACAACCATACATGTATCTTTAAATACTTTACATCCAGCATTTTCTAGTATTTTTACATGTTTGTAAGCTCTTAAGAATACTCCCTTAGAAGTCCAAATCCATAATCCATAATTTTTCTTTAACTTTTTCTTCTTTACAGCTTTTGCTAGATAAAGTATTTCATTATAACTACAATGAGGACATCCTATACATATTAAATCTGGCTCACCATTCATAGAAAGCATTTCTCTAGATATTTCTAATTCCTTCTTATCAATAGTTAATTTTTCAAGTTTATCTTTTATTTTTCCCTTAAAATGGAACATAGAAATATTTCCTGAAGTGGCTAAAGCAGCTGATAATGCTTTTAACTTATCTACATCATAATTCTTAAGACCATAAATATAGGGAATTGATGATGGAATTAATCTTCCTATAGTATATCCTAATAAACTAAAATCAAGATTTGTTTTTAAATTAGTTTCAATTTTTACAAGAAAATTAGGAAGTCTATTTTCATCTTTATGAAGACCATAATAAGGTGTTTTTCCAATAATAGCAGAGGCTAATGCAGAAGGTCCTCCTTCTCTATTTGTTTTAGCATTTAATACTGAATTTGCAAAGACAACTGCTGAAGATTCTGACCATGCAATATGAGAACCTGATCTTGGTATATTTCCTACAAAATAAGGAGTACATGTGCATGTAATTTCTACACCCATTTTCTCAAAAGCTTTAATTATCCTCATTTGCTTTTCATAATATTCTTGATCTATTCCCATTTCTCTCCATCTATCAAGATCCATTCCACATGGATTTAAAGTAGATTTCACTACTACTTTTGCATTTAAATTAGAAAATTCTTCTAAAAATTCTAAACCAGCATCTCCAATATTATAATATGAAACACCTGAAATTTGAGCACTCTCTATATTAATTAAGTATTCAGCTTCAAAAATATCTCCAATAGCTACTAAAATTTGTATTGCTTTTTGAATTGCTAAACCATATTCACCATCTAACATTTTTTCTTCTTCTTTAGTTAAGTACATTATTTTCACCAGGGATTTTTGCTTTTAGAAATTTTTCTCTTGGCTTATCCCATGGAATTGTAGCATCAATTCCAACTTTACATGTTGTCATTTTTTCCATATCTGATGAAGGATCTAGAGAAGATCCTCTTGCTTTCTTAATTATAATAAGATCTTCATCACCTTGAAATCTTGTAGCAATTGCCCATTCAACTTCTAGCATATTATCTATATCAATATCATCATCTACAACAATTACATGCTTAAGACTTGGATGTGCACCAAAAGCAGCAAGTATAGCATTTTTACCATCACCTTCTGCTTGTTTCTTTATTGAAATAACTGCATGGAACCAACAACAACCTCCCATAGTAAGACGAACTCCCTTAACTTCAGGTATAATTTTTGATATGGAATCATATATCTTGGCTTCTTTAGGAAGTCCCATTAGTAGTTTATGCTCATATCCTCCAGGAAGAATTGCATGATAAAATGCATTTTTTCTCATTACTACTTTATTAATCTCAATAACAGGTTGTTTTCTTACTATATCATAACAACCAGTAAGATCTACAAAAGGACCTTCATCTACTAATTCATCTTTTTTAATAACACCTTCAATAATAATTTCAGAATCAATAGGAACTTCAACATTAACAGTTTCACACTTAGTTAATCTCAATTTTCCATTTAGAAGAGAATTTGCTATCCATAATTCATCAATTCCATATTTTGGGCTTGTATTAACTCCTAAAAGTACTGCTGGATGTAAGCCTATAGCTATGGCTATTTCTAAGTCTTTTCCTAATTCTTTTGCTTCTTGATACATAGAATATAAGTGTCTTGGAACAATTCTTATTGCCATTCTTTTTTTATCTAATACTAATAAACGATGTATTGAAGAATTTTGAAAATTTTTTATTGGATGTTTTGCTATAACAACACCTGATGTTATATATGGACCAGGATCTTTTTCATAATATGTTAATACTGGTAAACAGCTAATATCATTTTTTTCAATATCAAAATTAAATTTTTCAACTTTTGGTTTAATTGGATTATTAATTGCATTTATTATTTTTTCATAGTAATTATTCTTATTTGCATTAATACTTCTTAGAAGTCTTTCTCTTGTTCCACAAACTCCAGTAATTATACGAATACCACTAGTATTATCTTTAATATTATTAAAAATAAGAATTGGCCCACCATCATATTTTTTCATAATTAATGGAATTTCATATTTAGTAGAAAAAGATTCATTAAATTCTATTATGTCTTTTTCTTCTTTAAGAAAATCTCTTAAACTCAAGAATTAAACCTCCATGATATTTATTAATACTTTTATATTAACTTTTATTTTCTGATAATAAAAACTATTTTATTATGAGGAGAGATAATTGTATGAAAAATTAAGTACTGGTTGTAGAAGTATAGATAATATAATTGATGGAGGAATTTCGCCAGGAGAATTACTACTTATATATGGAGTAAGAGGAAGTGGTAGAACTACACTTGCTTTTCAAATAATAATAAATAATACACTACAAGGAAGAAAATCATTATTAATTTTTACTGGTGGAAGTGCATCTCTTATGAGATTAAAGATTTTAGCAAAAGATAAATGGTCAGAAATAAGTGAAAATATATTAGTAGTTAATATTAATGATTTTAAAGAGCAAGATGATTTAATAGATAATTTAGAACTTATTCTTCCTGAAAATTTAAACTTAATAGTTTTTGATTCAATAACATCATTTTATCGATTAGCATTAAAAGGAAAAGAAAATGAAGATATAGCATTAAATAAACAATTAAATAGAGAATTAGCAATATTAAAGTATACTTCAATAAAAAGAGGATTATATGTAGTATTAACAAGTGATATTACTATTCGTCCTGGAGAGATTACTCCAATACCAATTGCATCTCAAATACTTACATATTGGTGTGATAAAATAATTAGATTAGATAGATTACAAGAGAATATAAGAAGAGTAGTATTAATAAAGCCTCAATTAGATATAAGTTGTTTAGTAAGAATAAGTGAAAATGGAATAGAAGATATATGATAGATATTTATCAATTATTAGTAAATTCACTTAATCTAATATTACCAGCATATATTGCAAATGCTACACCAGTAATATTTAAAGGAAAGAAACCAATAGACTTTGGAAAAAATTTTATAGATGGAAAAAGAATATTTGGAGATGGAAAAACTTTTGAAGGTTTTTTATCAGGATTATTCTTTGGAACATTAACTGGAATCATAATGGGTTTTCCTTTTAGAGGTTTTATACTATCATTTGGAGCTTTAGTTGGAGATCTTATAGGAGCTTTTATAAAAAGAAGACTTGGAATTCCAAGAGGAAGACCTGCACCATTATTAGATCAATTAGATTTTGTATTTGGTGCATTATTATTATCATCAATATTCTATCCAATAGAATTAGAAATAGCATTATTTATTATAATAATAACACCTCCAATACATTTGATATCAAATATATTTGCTTATTTATTAAAATTAAAGGATTATCCTTTTTAATATTTAAGCCATAATAAAACCTCCATTAGTATTAAAGATGTTATTAATAGTGTTATACCAACTATGAATCTTATTTTAGCAGTAGAAATATCAAAAGTTTTTCTCATTGATTTTTCTAAGAATATTAATCCAATAACACCTGTAATTAATAATATAGCTGATGTAAAAAACTCTAAAAGACTTTGTGCAGTTAGTGATTTATATATACCCATAGTACTTGGTTTATTTAATATAGTATAAATTCCACCACTTAATAGAAAAATCATTGATATTAAAGCTATTATTGCTAATATACTTTTAGAAAATATCTTATCAATATTTTTTAACATAAATTTAATAAAATTAGGAAAATTATTTATTTCTTTAATACATAAAATACGTTTTCTATGTATATGTCAATAAGAAATATATAATATATTGTTTAATAACGTAAAATACATAAATATAAGAAAGAAAATGTATTATGACTATGATACATCCATCAAAAGATATAATGTTTAAGAAAAGTAGAAGATTAGAAGGTAAAAAAATTGCTCTTTGTTTATGTGGAAGTGTAGGTGTAATTAAATCACCTGAACTTGCTCGTGAACTAATGAGAAATGGTGCTGAAGTTTTTACTGTTATGTCACCTTCTTCTCAAAAATTAATATCACCTACCATTATGGAATGGGCAACAGGAAACCCTGTTGTTACAAAATTAACTGGAAAAGTAGAACATATATTATTAGGAAAAAATGTAGATCTTGTATTAGTTGCTCCAGCAACTTCAAATACTATTGGTAAAATAGTTTCAGGAATTGATGATACTCCTGTAACATCATTAGTAATTTCAGCTATAGGCTATGGAGTACCAGTTATTATTGTTCCTGTTATGCATGCTAGTATGTATAACAACCCAGTAGTACAAGAAAATATTAAAAAATTAAATTCTATGGGAGTAAAAATTATTGAGCCACAAATTACTGAAGATAAAGCAAAATTCCCTGATATTGAATTAATTGTTGAAGAAGTTATTTATACTTTTACAAAAAAAGATCTTAAAGGAGTATCAGTATTAGTAACAGCAGGACCAACTAGATCATATATAGATTCTATAAGATATATTACAAATGGAAGTTCTGGAAAAATGGGATATGCTTTTGCAAAAGAAGCATATTTAAGAGGAGCACATGTTACCTTAATTTCTGGTCCTACAAATATTCCTCAACCAAGGAATATTAAAGTAATAAATATTGAAACAACTGAAGAAATGTTAAAAACTATTGAAGAACTTCTTTCTAAAGATAAATATGATTTATTTATAATGGCAGCAGCACCACTAGACTTTAAAGTAGAGAATAAGTATGAAGGAAAAATTTCAAGTAATAATAAATTTAGTATTCAATTATCACCTTTACCAAAAATAATAAATATTGTAAAGGAAAAATCAAAAAATACTTTTGTAATTGGATTTAAAGCAGAATATGGATTATCAAAAGAAGAACTTATTTCTAAAGCTATAGAGAAGCTTAAAGAATCTCAAGCAGATCTTATAGTTGCAAATAGTTTATCTAATCCACTAACTGGTTTTAATTCAGATTATAATGAAGTTTATGTAGTCAATAAGAAGGGTGATGTAATACATATTCCACTTTCTTCAAAGCAAGAAATTGCAAATAAAATATTAGATATTTATTTAGAGGCTAGGAGAAGATGATTGGAGAGTCCTATGTACCAGCTCATATAACTGGATTTTTTAGAGTTCATTTATTCAAAGATTACTTAACTACAGGTTCTACAGGTGCAGGAATATGTTTAGAAGCAGGAGTTACAACTTATGTAAATATTAGTAAAAGTAATAAAATGAAAATAAAATTTTTATGGAATGATAAAGAAGTAAATAATGATGTCATATATCCAATACTAGGTTTTTTAGTAAAAAGTCCTATTGAAATTACTATTAGGCAAAAATCATTATTACCTATAGGCTATGGTTATGGTATAAGTGGAGCATCTACATTAGGTCTTATCTTAGCAATTAATAAAGCATTAGGATTTCCTATTAAAAAAGAAGAAGCTTATAATATTGCACATATTTTAGAGGTAAGAAGAAGAACAGGATTAGGAGATGTAGCTGCACAAGTAGTAGGAGGATTTGAATTTAGAAAAAAACCAGGAGCTCCTACTTTTGGAGAAGTTATAAGACTACCTGATCCTAATGGATGGATAGTAGTAACAACACCAGTTAAGATTTTAAAAACAAGTAAGATAATTAATCATAAAATTAATGAAATAAATGAGTTTGGATTAATTTGTGAAAAGGAGTTTTTAAAAAAACCAACAATAGAAAATTTTATGAAAATTTCTAGAAGATTTTGGGAAAATTTAGGATTAATTGATAATAAGATGAAGAGTATTATTAAGATTTATGAAGATCTTGGATTTCCTTACATTTCAGTAAAAAAAGGAGCTGTTTATGGAATTATAGATGAAGATCAGTGTAAAAAAGTATTTCAATTAAAAGATTTAGAAAATCCAGTTTTAATCAATAGAAATGAAGTAATTTTTATAATATCTAAATTATCAAGAAGAGGTGCATATTAGTGAGCTATTATTTTAAAATTCCAAAAAATCATCCAAGAGCAGAATCATTAAAAATAAGAATTAAACTAATAAAAGCTGAAAGAAGAAATATTGTAGCAAAAGCAGGATTAATTGCTCATGGAAGAGGAGAAGCATTTGATTATTTAATAGGAGAAAAAACAATACCACCTGCATTATCTGCAACAAAAGCAGCTATTGCTGCTATGTTACTAGCAAATAAACCTGTTATATCTGTAAATGGAAATACAGCAGCATTAGTCCCAAAGGAAATAGTTAAACTTTCAAAATTACTTAATGCTCCACTAGAAATTAATTTATTCTTCAGAACAAGAAAAAGAGAAGAAGCTATTAAGAAATGGCTTTTAAAACATGGAGCAAATGAAGTTCTTGGTGTAGGTGAAAATGCTAGTATGATAATACCAGAATTATTTAGTGAAAGAAGAAGAGTTGATCCAAGAGGAATATACTCAGCAGATGTAGTATTAGTACCTTTAGAAGATGGAGATAGAACCTTAGCATTAAAGAAGATGGGAAAGTTTGTAATTGCTATTGATCTTAATCCATTATCAAGAACTGCTCAAACAGCAGATATAACAATTGTTGATAATATAGTAAGAGTAATTCCAAATATGATAAAACTTACAAAAAAAATGAAAAAACTTCCTAGAGAGAAATTAAAGGAAATTGTTATTAATTTTAACAATAAAAAGAATCTTTCTTCTGTACTTTCATACATAATGAATAGATTAAGAGGTATGATAAATGAGAATAAATAAAAACATACCTTATATAGCTATATTTGGAGCATTATCAATAATAATGAGTGCAATAAGAGTTTCCTTTCCATTAGGTAATCCTAATTTAGGATCAACACCTGTTTCCATATCAGCTACTATTCTTAATGCTTATTCTGCTTTTATTATTGGAATAATTAAAGGAATAGGTGTATCATTATGGACTGGACAAGTATTATTAGAAATGTCTGCAGGAATAGGTGATGGAATTATGGGAGCTTTTACTAGTTTTCTAAGTAAAAGATTAGGACCTATAATTGCAGTTATCATAGGGCAATTTTCTCGCTATATATTCACATCAGGAATGATAGCTTTAGTATTAGGAATTACTTCAGTAATCTCTCCTGAAATTTCATATCCCTTAGTTGGAAAATTCTTACCTACAAGTACTTCATTAAATCTAATTAATGTAATATCTCTAATATGGATTGCTATGATACCAGCAATTACTACATCTATTATAGTAAATACAATAATTTCTACTATTGTAGTAATTACATTAGTGAAAAGTAAAATCATAAAACAATTAATATAAGTTTTTATTATATTTGTTATATAATTTGGAGGAATAATTTTTGAAAGCAGATACTGGAATTCAATTATTAGAAAACTTCATAAAAATACCAGGGATAAGAAGTATAATCAAAAGTTTTGTAAATTATTGTGAAAAAGATAAAAAATCAAGAATTGAAGTGGCTTTAGAATTATATCTTGGATTAAGAAAAAATGCTTGTTATAAATGTAAATTAGCTAAAAAAGTAATATCAAATTTAATTGAAGTAGGAGGAAAATCTTTTGGTGTAGATGAGGAAACTATAAAGGGAAGATTTAAGGATGTATATTGGAGAAGAGGTTTAGCTAATGTAATAAAAGGAATTGCATATTTTGGTGTTAATAGACCATTTACACCAGGAGCACCATTCCAAGTTGTTTGGAATATAACATATAGATGTAATTTAAAGTGTAAGCATTGTTATGCAGATGCAGGAATACCAGGTTATTATGAAGTAAATACTGAAGAGGCAAAAAAGTGTATAAGTAAACTAGCAGAATGGGGAGTTGTAATTTTAGCTTTTTCAGGTGGTGAGCCTTTAGTTCGTAAGGATATTTATGAGCTTACAAAATATGCAAAAGATAATGATTTATATGTAGCTATTGCTACAAATGGAATATTACTTACAAAAGAAAATTGTAAGAAATTAAAAGAATCTGGTGTAGAATATTTACAAATAAGTTTAGATGGTGCAAAACCAGAAACTCATGAATCCTTTAGAGGTGTGAAAGGAATATTTGAAAAAACTATACAAGGAATAAAAAATGCAGTAGAAGAAGGATTCTTTGTAAATGTTGCAACTACAGTTACTCATTACAATATAAATGAAATCCCAGAGATAATAAACTTATGTGAATCTTTAGGAGTAAATTGGTTTATGATGTATAATTTTGTTCCTACAGGAAGAGGAAAGTCCATACTAGAAACAGATTTAACACCTGATGAGCGTGAAGATTTATTAAAAATACTTTGGGAGAAACTTAAGAAAAGTAAGATGAGTGTACTTTCTACAGCTCCACAATTTGCTAGAATTGCTATTCAAACTGAAGGTGTTTCTTGTAATGTAGTACCTACACATTTCTATAATCCTGAACTTCCTGGTAAGTTAAAATCACTATCAGAATTTATTGGAGGATGTGGAGCTGGTAGATTTTATATTGCTATAAATCCAAATGGAGATATTACACCTTGTGTATTTCTTCCACTAGTTGTTGGTAATATACTTAAGGATGATATTGAGAATTTATGGATTAACTTAAAAGAATTTAGAGAATTAAGAAATAGAGATATCTTAAAAGAACATTGTGGTATTTGTGAATATAGATATATATGTGGAGGATGTAGAGCTAGAGCATATGGATACTTTGGAGATTATACTGCACCAGATCCCGGCTGTTTATTAAATAAACATCATTTTATAAATCTTAAAAATAATAGTAAAAATTAATCATAAAAAATATATAATAAAAAATTTCTTTCGATAATTATGAAAATAGTTTTAGCTTATTCAGGTGGTTTAGATACTTCAGTAGCAATAAAATGGTTAAATGAAAAATATAATGCTGAGATAATTACACTTACTCTTGATGTTGGACAAAAAGAAGATTTTAAAAGTATAGAAGAAAAAGCATACAAAATAGGAGCTATTAAGCATTATACTATTGATGCTAAAGAAGAATTTGTAAGAGATTATATTTTTCCTGCAATAAAAGCAAATGCTATGTATGAAGAAAAGTATCCACTTTCTACTGCACTTAGTAGACCATTAATAGCAAAAAAATTAGTAGAAATTGCACATAAAGAAGGTGCAGATGCAGTAGCACATGGATGTACTGGAAAAGGAAATGATCAATTAAGAATAGAAATTACAGTAAGAGCATTAGATCCATCTCTTAAGGTATTAGCACCTACTAGAGACTGGGGAATGAGTAGAGATCAAGAAATAAAATATGCAGAAAAACATAATATCCCTATTTCAAAGATTTCAAAAAAATATAGTATAGATCAAAATTTATGGGGAAGATCTATAGAAGGAGGACCATTAGAAGATCCTTGGAATATACCAGAAGAAGATGTTTGGGAATGGACAGTTTCACCAGAAAAAGCACCAAATGAACCTAAAATAATTGAAATTGAATTTAAAGATGGAGTTCCTATAAAAATTGATGGAAAAGCCATGGATCCTCTTTCATTAATAAATTACTTAAATGAGATTGCAGGTAGTCATGGTGTAGGAAGAATAGATCATATGGAAGATAGAATTGTAGGAATAAAATCTAGAGAAGTGTATGAATGCCCAGCAGCAATTACAATAATAGAAGCTCATAAAGATTTAGAGAAATTAGTATTAAATAGAAGAGAAATTGCTTTTAAGAGAATAGTTGATAATGAATGGGCTTTTCTTGTTTATGCTGGATTATGGGAAGATCCTTTACGTTATGATCTTGATGCATTTATAAATAAAGTAAATGAAAGAGTTGAAGGTATTGTTCGTGTTAAGTTATATAAAGGATCAGTAATGGTTGTAGGAAGACAATCTCCATATTCCATTTATGATATAAAAACAGCAACATATGAATCTATATCAACATTTGATCAAACATTATCAAAAGGATTTGTATCATTATGGGGTTTACAAACTGTCTTTTCAAGAAGTAAAATGAAAAAGGTGTAAGTAGTGAAAATAGTAAGAGGAGGAAGATTATCAGAAATAAAATCAAAAGATATTATTGAATTTATATCATCTTATCGTCATGATAATTATATTGTAGATGAAGTAATAGAAATTAATATTGCATATTTACTTTGTTTATTAGATGCAGGAATAATAAAAAAAGAAGAAGCAAGAGTCATTGCTAATGTATTAAAAGAAATGAAGATTGATAATATTCCACCTGAAATGGAAGATATACATATGGTAATTGAAAGTAAAATAATAGAAAAATTAGGAGAAGAAATAGGAGGAAAAATACATACTGGAAAAAGTAGAAATGATCAAGTAGCTACAGCCTTACGAATGAGATTACGTAAATTTATAATAGAAATTTGTAAGGAAATAATAAAATTACAAGAATGTTTAATCAGGAAAAGTATTAATTATAAAAATTCTATAATGCCAGGATTTACTCATCTTCAACATGCTCAACCTACTACTATTTCTCATTACTTAATGGCATATTTCTATATGTTTAATAGACATTTTAATCGTCTTATTTCTTGTTATAAAAGAGTTAATTTATCTCCAATGGGAGCAGCTGCTTTAGCTGGAACTGGTTATCCTATAGATAGAAAAAAACTTGCAGAATACTTAGGATTTGATGATATAATAGAAAATACTTTAGATGCAGTATCCACAAGAGATTTTATTCTTGAAACTATTTCATCCTTAGCAATAATGATGATTGATTTAAGTAGAATTGCTGAAGAAATTATAATATGGACATCAAGTGAATTTAACTATATAGAATTACCAGATGAGCACTCATCAACAAGTAGTATTATGCCTCAAAAAAAGAATCCAGTTACAGCAGAAATAATAAGAGCAAAATGTGGAGATATTATTGGAGATATGATTTCAGTATTTACCATAATGAAAGGACTTCCTCTTGCTTATAATTTAGATATGCAAGAACTTAATCCACATTTATGGAATACTTGTGAAATATCTAAAAAATCATTAAGAATTATGTCAGATCTAATAGATAAAATTATTTTTAATGAAAAAAGATTAAGAGAATCTTTAGAAAAAGGATATTCAGTAGCAACAGAATTAGCAGATACGTTAGTGAGAAATTACAATATAGCATTTAGAAAAGCACATTATATAATTGGAGAAACTATAAAAGAGATATATCCATTGTCTTTTTCTGAAGTAGGAGAGAAAAGAATAGCTGAAATAATAAGTAGTAAAATAGGTAAAAGTGTAGATATAGAATTAGTTAAAAAAGCAATTAATCCAGAATACAACGTAAATATAAGAAAGACCATAGGAGGACCTTCTACTGAAGAAATTGAAAGAATGATAAATAAGGGAATGGAAATATTAGAGAAAAATAAAGATATAGTTAATAATTTAGAAAAGAAAATTAAAGAAGCAAAAGAAAAAATGATGATATTGATAAATTCATTATAAAATTACTTTAAAATTTTTCCAGTCATTAAGTACCAAATATAAAGATCTAATTCTGCTAATGTTATATTTAATTTATCTGCAATACCAGAAAGCAAATTTTCAATTTCTAAATATCTTTTTCTTGTTAAATTCTTGAAATCTTCTATTATTAACCCTTTATTTTTAAGAAATCTAAGAATATGACGATCTATTATTGCTACATCTTTAAAACCTATATTTCTTAAAAAATGACTTGCTTCTTTATAACCAATACCCTTTATATTTTTAACAAGCCATTCTCTTAATGATTTTGTATTTGAAAAACTCTTAATTATTTTTAATAAATTTCCATAGTATTTTCTAGCTTCAATAACATATTCTGCTCTATTTGGATATCTATATCTTAATTTTATTAATTCATTATAAAGTTCTTCTTTTGAAAGATTAATAAAACCATTATTGATAGTATTTTGTATTATAATTCCTTTTTCTGCAGAAAAATTTGCTGTTAAAATACAAAAACAAAGTTCTTTAAAAATTAGATCTTCATCAGTACCAATATTTTCAAATTCTTTAATCTTTTTTTCTACAATATCTTTGCATTTCTCTATTATTTTCTTTAATTCTTCAATAAAATCTATTATTCCAATTTTAACTTTGAATCTATCAGATAAATTTTCAACTGAAAAAACAATATGAGGGAAGCCACTGAGCTCCTCTAATAATAAAGCAAAGTCTTCAAAATAGTCTACACTACAACAACTATAAATTACATTTCCTCCAAATTCTACTATTATAACATTCATAAGCTTATTTAATGAAAGAATTTTACTTTCTATACCAAATCTATCTTCATATATTAATTTTGCCTTATCAATATATTCCATAATTAATTTGATAGTAATTTATTTAAATAAATATTTCCAAAAGTCTATTATGACAAAAAAATTAGAAGTGTATAAATGCAGTATATGTGGAAACATTGTAATAGTAATGCATCCAGGAGTAGGAACATTAGTATGTTGTGGAAAACCTATGCAATTATTGGAGGAAAAAACAAAGGATGTTGGTATGGAAAAACATGTACCAGTAGTTGAAAAAACAGATAAAGGTATAAAAGTAAAAGTTGGAAGTATTCCTCATCCTATGGTAAATGAGCATTATATTGAATGGATTGAAATAAGTAAAGATGAAGATGAAGTATATATAAAATTCTTAAAGCCAGGAATGAATCCAGAAGCAAAATTTGAAGGAATTGAAAAAGTAGATAAAGCAAGAGAATATTGTAATATTCATGGACTTTGGTCTTATAAGCAATAACATAATTTTTTAATAAAAAATTTATATTTTTTCTTAGTTTCAATCTATAGATCTGAGCATTATTTTGAGGAATTTTAAAGATGTAAAATGGAAAGAAGAAGTTACTAAGGTAGTACAAGAAGTTCAAGAAAAACAAATAAAATATGTAAAACTTCAATTTACTGATATAAATGGAATAATAAAAAGTGTTACTATTTCTTCTAAAGAATAGAATTTGTATTTGATTATGAACAATCGTTTATATTGCATGGGCTTATAAGAATAGATCACCATTAATAAGAGTACCAAATTTTAGTGGTGGAAAAATGTTGCTAGATTTGAAATAAGATATCCAGATCTTACTGGTAATCTATATCTTCAATTAGCAGTTTTATGCCATGCAACTCTTGATGGAATAAAAAAGAAAATAGATCCTGGACCACCTACTGAATTAAATGTCTATACTATGAGTTATGAAGAAAGAAAAGCTAGAGGAATAATATCATTACCTGAATCATTGAAAGAAGCATTTAATAACTTCTTATCAGTAAAAAGAAAAGAATGGGATGTATATAGAATGCAAGTAACTACATGGGAAGTTGAAAGATATATGAGAAAGCTTTAACCGATTAAATTATATACTTTAATTACTTCTTATATTTTTGTGATATAAAAATGAAAAGAAAATTATTAGATATACTTGCATGTCCTATTTGTAAGTATTATCCATTGGAATTAATAGTATTTGAAGAAAAAGAAGAAATTGAGGAAGGATTGTTAATCTGTAATAAGTGTAATAGATGGTATCCAATAATGGAAAGTATACCTCATATGTTACCAGATGATTTAAGAGATAAAGAAGAAGATTTAAGTTTTTTAAGAAAGTGGAAGGAAAAAATTCCAGAAAATGTACTAAAAGAAGGAAGACCATTTAATTTATCTTAATAATTTTAACTTATGTGAAAGCATGATAATAGGAATTATTCAAATTGGTAGTATTGAAAATAAGAATGAAAATTTAAGAAAAGCTTTAGAATTATCAGAAAGAGCTTTAGAAGAAGGTTCTGAAGTAATAGTATTACCTGAATTATTTAATTTTATTTCATCAAAAAGTAGTAAAGATGATTACTTAAAAAATGCAGAAACTGATAGTGGAATAACAGTAAGTAGTATGTTGAAATTAGCAAAATCATATAATGCACTTATCGTTGCTGGAAGTATTACGGAAATAGAAAATGGAAAACTTTACAATACTTCTTATGTTTTATCAAGTAATGGAGTATTAGGAAAGTATAGAAAAATACATTTATTTAGATACAAAAATATTGATGAAACAAAAATCTTTAATGCTGGAAAAGATCCTTTAGTAGTAAATTATAATGATAGAAAAATTGGTGTAACAATTTGTTTTGATTTAAGATTTCCTGAGATATTTAGATTAGAAACAATAATGGGAGCAGAAATAATATTTAATATTTCAGCTTTTCTAGAAGAAACTGGAAGAAAACATTGGATTCCTTTATTAAAAGCAAGAGCCATAGAAAATCAAATATTTTTAATAGCTGCAAATCAAGCATCAACAGGTATAAGAAGATATTATGGTCATAGTTGTATTATAGATCCTTGGGGAAAAATTCTCTGTAAAGCGAGTAATAAAGAAGAAATAATTGTACAGAAAATTGATATTAATAAAATATATGACATAAGAAAGAATATGCCAATTAGAATTAATAAGGATTTATATAAAAAAATAGAGGAATATTTGGTTTAATGTATTTTTGCTTTAACTGCTTATTTTATTCCAGCTCTGAAGTAAGCACCACAATTTGGGCATTTGAATAATCCAATAGTAACTGCTTTTCTTCCTTTTGGAGCTAATGTCCATGTTTTTGTTGGAGAGGCTACTTCAGTTCCACATTTTGGACATTTTGCCATTTATTTCACCCTCAATATTTATTTGAATAAAAAATTATTTAAAAACTTTATGGTAGGAGTCAATGTAAAAAATTTAACCAAAAATTGTTTCTCATAAGACCAAAAATTGTTTATTGTGGGGTCAAAAACTGTTTCTTAGAGTATCATTAAGTAATAAAAAAATCCTATCCTCTTTTTACTTATTAAATAGGAATTTAAAAGCACGAAAAATTTAAAGCACCAGTACTAATAATATAATATTAGCCCGGTGGTGTAGCGGCCAAGCATGGCGGGCTTTGGCCCCGCCGACAGGAGTTCGAATCTCCTCCGGGCTACCATTTTTTATAAAAAACTATGAGATTTAGTAAAAAATATTGACTAAGTTTCTATGATGCTTTATTAACTCTATACTTCTGTTATATAATTGTGAGGATTAAACTATGAAAGATTCATTAGATGAATTATTTGAAAAAATCATGAAGGCAAGAATATTTGTAAATAGAGATATTTTAAGACCTGATTACATACCAGATGATCTTCCTCATAGAGAAAATCAAATATTAAGATTAGCAGAAACTCTTGTTCCTGTATTAAAGAAATCAAGACCTTCAAATGTATTTATTTATGGTATGACTGGGACTGGTAAAACTGCAGTTACTAAATATGTGTTAAATAGAATTAATAATGAAGGAAGAAAAAAAGGTATTCCTTTAAGTATTGCTTATATAAATTGTAGACATGATGATACTAATTATAGAGTTTTAGCAAATTTATGTGAAACAATTAATATAAAAGTTCCATTTACTGGATTATCTGTTTCTGAGCTATTTAGAAGATTTGTAAAAGCTCTTGATGCTAGTGATAAAATTATGTTTGTTGTTCTTGATGAAGTAGATGCTCTTGTAAAAAAATCTGGAGATAGAGTTTTATATGATCTTACTAGAATTAATAATCAACTTAATAATGCAAAAGTAGCTATAATAGGAATTACAAATGATCTAAATTTTACAGAATATCTTGATCCAAGAGTTAGAAGTAGCTTAGGAGAGGAAGAACTTGTTTTTCCACCATATAATGCAGTAGAACTTGAAGATATACTTAAGCAAAGAGCTGAGAAAGCATTTGTTGAAGGAGCAATTAGTCCAGAAGTCATAAAGCTTTGTGCTGCAATTGCAGCAAAAGAACATGGAGATGCTAGAAGAGCTTTAGATTTATTAAGAGTAGCAGGAGAAATTGCTGAAAGAGAAGGAGCTGATAAAGTAGTAGAAGAGCATGTAAGGAAAGCACAAAAAGAAATTGAGAAAGATAGAGTAGTAGAAGTTATAAGAAGTATGCCATTTCATTCAAAAATTCTTGTACTAAGCATTTACTTACTTGAAAAAGAAAAAGGAAAAGGACATACAACTGGAGAAATATATGATGTTTATTCTAGACTTGTAAAAAATTTTGGTCTTGAGCCATTAACACAAAGAAGAATTAGTGATTTAATAAATGAGCTTGATATGCTTGGAATAGTAAATACAAAAATTGTAAGTAGAGGAAGATATGGAAGAAGTAAAGTAGCTAGTTTAACTGTACCATATACACATTTAAAGGAAGGTTTAAAAGAAGATCCGAGAATGAGTCATATTCTTTGAGGTTAATTAAATGAATATAGGAATAGGATGTTGTGGTTTTAAAAAAGGAATAGATAGATTTGTTCCATTAGTAATGATGATTACTAAAGGAATAATACCATTTGAATTAGTAATAAAAAATATAGAAGTTGATGGAATTGATGCTACAGATAAGATAATTGAAATATTAAGTGAAAGAAAAATAGATAAAGGTGTAATTATGGCAAGAAGTGTACCTATAGCAGGTTTTAATATTATAGATGCTAATAGAATTTTCAATGAAGTTCATATTCCTACAATTTTTATCCTAGAAAGAAAACCTAATATGGATTTAGTAAGATCAGCTCTACAAAAACATTTTCAAGATTGGAAAGAAAGACTTACAGTACTAGAAAGTATTAAAATAGAGGAAATAGAAACATTAAAAGGTAAGTTTATAATAGGATATGTTGGAATTAGCATAAGTGATGTAAAGAAAATAATAGAAACTACAACAATTTTTGGAAAGATACCAGAACCATTAAGATTAGCTAGAATAATAGCAAAAAGTCTTACAAATATTATAAGAAATTCAATGTAATAATTTTGAAATTTGATAAGTCAATTACTGGAACAATACCTGGAGCAGGTTCTATTCCTATTGATTGTTGATACTTAGTTTGTTTTTGCCAAGTTCCAGAATTTATTACAAATATTCCTTGATATTCTGAAACACCCCATACATGAACATGTCCTGCATGAAATATATCTGGAATAATATCGATTACAAGTACATCTTCTGGCTCAGGAGCAATAGGTGTTTTTTCTCCATAGATAGGTGCTAAATGTCTAGATTTTAAAAGCTCAATCATTGCTTTTTGTGGTTCTTTAAATGTACAATTAGGAATTATTGGAATAATATCATCCAAACTTCTTCCATGTGTTACTAGAAATATTAAATTTTCAATCTCTATAAAGGATGGATCTCCAAGCATTATTACATTTTTTAGTGAATAAAGAGGTGCACCAATATCTTTATATATAGGAGGTGTTGGTAATGTTTGTCTACATGCATCATGATTTCCAGGTATTATTATTATTTTTATGTCTTCAGGTATCATTGATAAATAATATGCAGCTTCTTCATATTGCTTATATATATCTTTTATTATTAGTTCTTCTTCTTGATTTGGATAAACACCAACTCCATCAACAATATCACCTGCAATTATAAGATATTTTACTTTAGAAGCAATTTCTTTTTCATTATTTTCTCCTCTTAACCACTTTATAAAAGATTCAAATTGTTGCTTCATAAAGAATTTACTACCTATATGAATATCAGAAGTAAAAACAACATAACCTTCTCTCTTAATATTTTGTCTTGTTTTAGGTAACACATCAGGCCATATGATATCTTCACCAATTATAATATTTTTATCTTTTTCTATGATAGTACCAAAAACACATATTACTTCATCTAGCATTATTCTAACAGCTTTTTTCCTTACATCTTTATCTTTAAATATTACCTTTGTTATTCCTTTTTCGTCTTCTAACTCAATTAATATTTTATCTTTTGTTTCTTTTTTGGAATTAACTATTCCAACTACTTTTACTTTCTTATTGCTATTATTAAATGCTTTTACATCAGCTCTTAGATTTAATATTGATTTTAATTTTTTAAAACGATCTAAAAAATACAATCTAAAAGCTTCTGGAGAGCTGTCTACAGAATATTTTCCTCCACTTCTCAATATCTTAATGTGAGATTCATATCTCTCTTTTTTCTTTTCTAATTGTGTAGAAATAGTAATTTTTTTAGAAATTAATGGCTCAATATGATAAGGTTCAATAACTATTGGTTTAACTTTCATAGATTCAAGCTTCTTAATTAATTCAGATACTAAAGTCTCTGGGTTTTCACTCTCCTTTATAAGTTTAAAAGCTTCAGGAGATATTTGATAGCCTAGATTTAATAAAGTAGAATATATGGACTTTAAAGTACTTTCCATAATAGCCCCCAATTATGTTAATTTTAGAATAAAAGTATTTTAATAAAACTTATGTATAATTAATGAGAAATTTTAAATATGGAATATAGAAAATTACAAAAAAGTAAAAGTGGTTCATTTTTAATATCAATTCCAAAAGAGTGGGTTAAGAAAAAAGGATTAGATTCAGGATCATTAATAAAGTTGATAGAAAGTGAAGAAGGTGGTTTAGTATTATTACCTGAAGGTGAAGAAGAAAAAGAAGAAAATATAGCAATAATAAAAACTATTGAAAATCTTGAGAAGCAAATACGTACTCAATATTTATTAGGTGCTAATACAATAATAGTTGATCTAGGTAAGAAGATATCATCAACAATTAGAGAAGAAATTAAAAATGCTATAAGTAAACTTATAGGACTTGAAATTATAGAAGAAGGAATAAATTCTATTACTATTCAGTGTCTTTTACAACCAACCTCTATACCAGTAAAAAGTGTACTAAAAAGATCATATTCTCTTGCTGCTAGTATGCATAGAGATGCTGAGATTGCTTTATTAGAAGGAGATATAGAACTTGCTGAAGTAATAAGTAAGAGAGATGAAGAAGTTGATAGACTTTATTTTTTAATAGTTAGACAATTAAGATCTGCAATAAGAAACTATAGTATAGCAGAAAAATTAGGAGTAAAACCAATTGAGTGTTTAGATTTGAGAATGGCTGCTAAATACATAGAAGGTATTGCAGATCAATCTGAAATTATTGCTAAAAATGTAGTAAAAATTCATAATGAGAAAATTGATATCGATAAAGAAATTATTAATGAGTTATTAGAAATAAGTCATATGGCTTATAATTTACATGAAGAAGCTTCACAAGCATTATTTAAAAGAGATGTAAAGTTAGCAAATAAAGTTATTTCCAAAAATAATGAATTTAAAAATAAAGTTTTTAAATTTAATGAATTGTTACTTGTTAAGCAATCAAAATTTTCAACAATAATAAACTCTATTACTATGCACATTTATCAAATAGGAGAATATGGAATAGATTTAGCTGAACTTGTTAGTTTTTAATATTTTCATAGGGAAAAAGAGTTAGATATTTATATTTTTTTGATTTCATAACCTTGTGGGTTTGGGGTGGGCAATAAAATGAGAGAAATAGGAAGACATCTAATAATTGAATTATTTGGCTGTGATGCAAAAGCTTTAAACGACATAAAAACAATAGAAGAAAACTTTAAGAGAAGCCTAGAAGAAGCAGGTGCAAAAATTATTGGAGAAGTATTTCATAAATTCAATCCACAAGGAGTTACTGGAGTTATTATTATAGCAGAATCTCACTTTTCCATACACACATGGCCTGAAATAGGATATGCTGCTATTGATTTATTTACATGTGGTACAAAAGTAGATCCTACAAAAGTTCTAAATAAATTAACAGAGATATTTAAACCAACTACAATGAATGTAATGGAGCTTAAAAGGGGGATACTAGTGAGGGATAGGATTTAGCTGGCGTTGGTTTATAGAATTACAAACACCTCATAGTGCTCATATGCATGGAATAAAAAGGATAATATTTAGTAAGAAAAGTAGGGTACAGTATATAGATGTTGTTGAAACTTATGATTATGGTATTATGTTAATCTTAGATGGAAAAGTTCAATCAACTGTAAGAGATGAATATTTCTATCATGAGTCTTTAGTTCATCCCATAATGGTTGCTCACCCCAAACCAGAAAAAGTTCTCATAATTGGAGGAGGAGAAGGAGCAACTTTAAGAGAAGTTCTTCGTCATTCTACAGTTAAAGAAGTAATTATGGTAGATATTGATATTGATGTAATAAAATGCTCTAAGAAATATATACCTCAATTATCTAATGGTGCTTTTGAAGATAAAAGAACTAATTTAATTATATCAGATGGGCGAAGATTTGTAGAAAGCTGTAGAGAAAAATTTGATGTAATAGTTATTGATGTGACTGATCCACTAGAAGAAGGACCAGGACAATTCTTATATACACTTGAATTTTATGAAGCTGTTAAAAATATATTAAATGATAATGGAATAATGGTAACACAAGCAACATCAATATATTATAGTACATATTGTTTTACTACAATATATAGAACAATTAAGAAAGTTTTTGAAAAAGCAGGTTGTTATAGTACATGGACTCCTTCATATGATTCCATGTGGGGTTTTGTTTATGGAAGTAAAGGACCAGATCCTAAGTTATTAAGTAAAAATGATGTTGATTATATTTTAAATCAAAGAGGTATTACAAATACTAAATATTACAATGGAAAAATTCATGAAAAATTATTTATATTACCAAAAGAGATTGAAGAACAACTTGAGAAAGGAGGAATTGCTACAGACAAATCTCCAACTTTTATGCCTGCTTAATATATTTATCTTTTTTCTATTCTAAAGAAATTGACTTAAAAAAATGAAATAATATTGAATATTATAATAAAAAATTTATGTCTGAAAATTTTAATAGATAATTAAGCCGGGGTGGCCGAGTGGTTAAGGCGCCGGCCTTGAGATTCTAAAGGAGAATAAGAAAGCCGGTTCCCTTCTGGGGATCAAGGGTTCGAATCCCTTCCCCGGCGCCATAAATTCTATCTACTGTAATTCTTTTCTAAGCTATAATATCAATTTGAAAAATAAATAAGAATTTAAATTAATTCAATTTCAATATAAACATTCTCAGGTATTTGAATACGCATCATTTGACGTAAAGCACGCTCATCAGCATCTATATCAATTAAACGTTTATGAATACGCATTTCCCATTTTTCCCAAGTTTTTGACCCTTCACCTGCAGTTGGTCTAAATGCAGGTACTATAAGTCTTTTTGTAGGAAGAGGAATAGGTCCTGACATTCTAACTCCAGTTTTTTCTGCTATCTTTTTTATTTGTAAACATACCTCTTCTAGTTTCTTATAATCAGTACTACTTAATCTTATTCTTGCTTTTTGAGGCATTTTTTACACCTTAAAACAAAAAACTAAGAAAAAATAAATTTATTTAGATATTTTTGCTGGAGTTACTTCAATAACAATACCAGCAGCAATTGTTCTACCCATATCTCTAATAGCAAATCTTCCAAGCTGTGGAATATTCTGATATACTTCTAATGCTACTGGCTTTAGTGGTTTGAATTTTACAATTGCACTATCTCCTTGCTTTAAGAAAGCAGGCTTCTCTTCTATTACTGCACCAGTTTTTGGATCAATTTTCTTTTCAATTTCTAAGAATTGAGTAGCAACTGTAGCAGTATGAATATGTAATACTGGTGTATAACCAGCAGCAATAGCAGTTGGATGATATAATACAAATATTCTTCCTTTGAATGTTTCTGCAACAGTTGGAGGATTATTTAAGTCACCACATACATCTCCTCTCTTTATATCTGTTTTTGATATACCCTTAACGTTGAATCCTATATTATCACCAGGATATGCTTCTTCTATTCTTACATGATGAGTTTCAATAGATTTTACTTCACCAACTTTATTTGCTGGCATAAATATAACATTCATACCAACTCTCATTACTCCTGTTTCTACTCTTCCTACTGGAACTGTTCCTACACCTGTAATTGAGTAAACATCTTGTATTGGTACACGTAATGGTTTATCAATTGGCTTTTCTGGTGGAACGAATGTATCTAATGCTTCAAATAATGTTAAACCTTTATACCATGGAGTATTAGGACTTAATTTCATTATGTTATCTCCTTTCCAAGCAGATATAGGAATAACATGAATTTTTGATGTATCATAACCTACCATTTTAAGGAATTTAAGTACACCATCTTTAACTTCATTAAATCTTTGTTCACTATAGTTTACAGTTGGATCATCCATTTTATTTACAGCAACAATTAATTGGTTTATTCCTAATGTTTTTGCTAAGAAAGCATGTTCTCTTGTTTGTCCTCCAGCACTCATACCAGCTTCATATTCTCCTTTCTTTGCAGATATTACAAGTATAGCACAATCAGCTTGTGAAGCTCCAGTTATCATATTCTTTACGAAGTCTCTATGACCAGGTGCATCAATTATAGTGAAGAAATATTTTGGTGTTTCAAACTTCCAAAATGATAAGTCAATAGTCATATCACGTTCTCTTTCTTCTTTTAATTTGTCACCAAGCCATGCAAACTTAGCAAATTCCTTACCTGCTTTTTTTGCTTCTTCTTCTAATGTAGCTAAATATCGAGGATCAAGGTTTCCTGCTAAGTATAATAAGTGTCCTACTAGAGTACTTTTACCATGGTCTACATGTCCTATTACGATTAAATTTAGGTGTTCTTTCTTTTGAGAGGACATAATATCACCTTTTTATTATCAATTTCAACTTAGAATAAAGTAGTAATATATAAATTTTAATTAAACTTTTCTATTTTAAAAATAATAATTAATTTGATGAGTCTTAATTGTAATATTTATCTTGCTGATGCTGCAATACGTTCTAACTCTTCTTTCTTTTGTATAGCATAACTCTTTGGATCATTATTTGCTGCCATAATGATTTCATCAGCTAAGCATTCATCTATAGGTTTAGTTTTTCCAAATGCTGCTAATCTTGCACCTTCAGTTAAAAATCTTAAAGCAAGATCTACTCTTCGCTGAGGAGAAGGATCTACAGATTGTGGATAAATTATTCCACCATAAGTTATTCTTGTTATTTCTTCTTTTGGTGCAGCATTCTCTATAGCTCTTACCAATACTTGAATAGGATTTTCTCCTGTTTTTAAGTGTATAATTTCAAAAGCATTCTCAACAATACTTGTAGCAAGAGCTTTTTTACCACAATTTTTACCAGGACGCATCATTTTATTAATTAATCTTTCAACAATATTTACTTTAGCTTTACCAAATTGTCTATGTTCATGTCTACCACAAGAATGAGGTAAATAAACTGGTTTAAGACATATATAAGCTTTTAATCCTAAATCTCTTACCTGAACAGATGAAAAATCCCATTTTCCAAAAAGCTTTATTTCAGATTTTGTTTCAGAAGTTTTTTCTTCAGACATTTAATCACCTTACAGGTTTCTGTTTCTTTCCTGTCATAAGAGCATGAAGTGAAACACCATTAACTTTAACAACTTTCCATCTTACACCAGGAAGATCACCAAATGCTCTACCCATAGGTCCACCTATTCCTTCAACAATAACTTCATCGTGTTCATCTACAAAGTTTAAAGCACCATCACCTGGTAAGAATGCAGTTATTTGTTTTCCATTTTTAATTAATTGTACTCTTACACATTTTCTAACAGCACTATTTGGTTGTCTACTTTCAATTCCAACTTTTTCAAGTACAATACCTCTTGCTTGTGGAGCTCCTTCTAAAGGATCTGCTTTTTCATCTAATCTTAACATTCTTCTCTTATATTGTCTTAATGACCATCTAAATTTCTTTCTTTTTAAAGCTAACTTCCTTCCAGCAAATAGACCCTTTGGTGATTTTGATCCTGGCATCTCTTCACCTTCTCTCTTTTCTTTTTAGAGTATTATTTAACCTTATCGATTCATAATACTACTACATTATCTATATCAAAATAACGCTTCATTAATAATTTTGCTCTTGCAATATTTCTTCCATTTTTTCCAATTGCTATTCCTTTATCTTTAGGATCAACAATAACTTGAGCACATGAAGTTCCATCACTATTATTTATTATTTTTACAGCTCTTACTTTAGCAGGAAAAAATAGATTTTTTAAAAATTCTTCAGATGTTTCAGCATATTCTACAACTTCAACATTTTTACCAAGAATTTTCTTTAATCTCTCTATATTTACACCATTCTTTCCAATAGCAAGACCCATATCTCCTCTACGTATTACAAAAATAATTCTATTTTCTTTTTGATCATAGACACAATCCTTAGCAACAGCACCAGTTAATGTCTCTAATAATGTTATGTATCTCATTTCATCTGCTGTTAATTTTATATTCGGCAATTTCTATCCCTCCTTAATTTTTAGTATTGAAGATTCTCCTGGATCTATTATTGCTACTGTACTAACCATATGAGGTCTACCACAAGCACTTCCTAAATCCCAACTTGTACCTGGAAATATATAAATTGGAATCTCACTACCACATTTAGCTTTTATTTTTGATTTCATTTCCTCTGGTATATTAGAAGCAATTATAATAAGTTTTGCTTTCTTCTTATCAATAGCTTTAAGACTTGTTTTAAATCCTATTTCTACTTTTCCTGTATCTATTGCTATTTTTAATTCCTTAGCTATATCCATAATTACTTACCTCTCTGGGGGAAACGCATATATAATTCTACCATTCCTGTTCCTAATGGTATAGTCTGTCCTACTATTACATTCTCAGCAACTCCTTCTAATGGATCTTCTTCTCCACGTACTGCTGCTTCTAATAGATGTTTCACAGTAACTTCAAAAGCAGCTCTTGCTAATATACTTGACTTTTCACCACTAATTCCATGTCTTCCTATTTGTCTTATTCTTCCAGTTGCTGTCATTAAATCTGCAACTAACATAATATGTCTTAAGTCTACATCAAGACCTTGTTGCTCTAATACTTTATATGCTTCTCTTATTATAGCAGCTCTTGCAGCCTCAATACCTAATACTTCAGCAATTTCAAATATGTTATTTGTATAAACTCTATATGGATCAATACCTTTTACTCTAAGTACACCTGCTAAATTTGAGCCATCTGTATATATTACATATTCATTTCCTTCTTTTTGTATTAATACTCTCTTTATTCCTTTTACTCCTTTTAATTTTAAGTTTAATATTTTCTCTCTAAGTTTTTTCATTTTTTCAGGTGAAATAACATTACAAGAAATAATTATCTTATTTCCCTCAACACTTATATTACCTATTTTAAGTTTTTCTAATACTTTAATGATATGTTCTTTTGTAATTCCTTTATCTTTAGCAACTTCTTCATCAATTTCAATAATAAATGAGGAATTAATCATATCATATTCGATACTTTTTGCAATATTCTCTATAGTAATTCTTTCTATTCTTGAGGCAACTTCTTTTGCTTTTTCAAGACTATATTTATGCTCTTCATCAAGTCTTATTATCATAGTTGGTGTTGATGGTGTCTTCTTTGCATCTACAATTTCTATTAAGCGTGGAAGACCAAGAGTAACATTAAATTCTCTTACTCCAGCATAGTGAAACGTTCTTAATGTCATCTGAGTACCAGGTTCTCCAATAGATTGAGCAGCAACTGTTCCAACAGCTTCACCTGGTTCTACTAATGCATCTACATATTCTTTATAGACTTTCTCAATAATTTTTCTTAATTTCTCTTCATCAACATCTATTTTAGATAATTTACTTCTTAATTCTTCAATTAAGCTTTTTGGCATTAAACCTTCATAGTTTTCTAATAGCTTATTAATAATTTTTTCATCTGCCATATTCTACACCTACTTATTTAATACTTCTTCAATAATTTTATCAACATTTACTGTTTTTCCATGATAACTTTTAGATGGATCAACACCATCATCACCATATTTAAATTGTACTATAGAACCATTTGGTAATCTAACTGTACCATCATATTCTACTCTTAAGTCTTGTAAAGCATTTATAAGTCTTCTTTGCATATATCCACTTTGACTTGTTCTAACAGCTGTATCTACAAGTCCTTCTCTTCCACCCATAGCATGGAAGAAGAATTCTACTGGATTAAGTCTATCCTTATAGCTACTATAAACAAATCCATGTGCTTTTGCTCCTAAATCTCCTGGCTTAAAGTGAGGGAGTGTTCTATTAAGATAACCTCTTGTTACTCTTTCTCCTCTTATTGATTGCTGTCCTACACAAGCAACCATATGTGCAAGATTCATTAAGCTTCCTCTAGCTCCAGTTTTTGCCATAATAAGAGCAGAATTTGAAGACTTTAAGTACTTACTTGCAATTTCACCAGCTTTTTCTCTTGCATCTTCTAATACTTGCATTATTTTTGTTTCTAATGTTTCTTCTAATGTTCTACCTGGAAGACATTCTAATAAACCTTCATTATACATTTCTATAAGCTTCATAGTATTTTCTTCTGCTTCTCTAATAACTTCTCTTATCATTTCTTTTGCTTCTTTTGGTAATTCCTCTTCGTCTATTCCTAATGAAAATCCTCTACTATCAATATAAGCTAAGAATAATCTAAAAGCTTTATCCATAAATTCTCTAGCTACATCAGTACCATAATCTTTTACAATTCTATGAAGTAAACTTTCAGGCTGACCAGCACCTATAGATTTCTTATCAAGAACACCTGATATTAAAACACCATTTCTTATAACTACATAAGCATCATATGGACATTGTTCTTTCTTACAAACATCACATTTATTACATATACTTGCTTTTCCTGTATAATTGAGATCCTTTGGAAGGAATAATGATACTAATTGCTTACCAGTCCAAAGTTCTTTTGGTTCTTTAATAGCAGGAGGAGGTAAATCACCTTCATATCCAGCAGCTATTAAAAGTTGTGATGCTTCTTCTCTTGTTAATAATGTATCTTTCTTAGTTAGTAAATATGCTCCAGTAATATAGTCTTGAATTGCTCCAATAATTGGACCACCATATCTTGGAGATAATATTTGCTCTTGTACTAACATTAAAATTAGAGCTTCTGCTCTTGCTTCTTCACTTTGAGGTACATGTAAATTCATTTCATCTCCATCAAAATCTGCATTATATGGAGGACATACACATAAATTAAGTCTAAATGTCTTATATGGAAGAACTCTAACTTTATGTGCCATTATTGACATTCTATGAAGTGATGGTTGTCTATTAAATAATACAATATCACCATCTCTTATATGTCTTTCAACTATATAACCCACATCTAGAGAATTTGCAATTGCTTTTCTATCCTTTGGAAATCTTAGATCTATTCTTCTTCCATCAGGTCTTATAATATAGTTTGCACCAGGATGTACATCAGGTCCATTTTCAACAAGACGTCTCATTTCCTCAATATTCATTTTAGTAACTCTCTCAGGAATAGTTAATACCTTAGCAATTTCAATTGGAACACCTACTTCATTTATACTAAGGAAGGGATCGGGAGAAATTACAGTTCTAGCAGAGAAATCTACTCTTTTTCCTGAAAGATTAGAACGAAATCTTCCTTCTTTACCTTTTAATCTTTGAGTTAAAGTTCTTAGTGGTCTTCCAGATCTATGTCTAGCTGGAGGAATACCTGATGTTTCATTATTAAAGTAAGTAGTAACATGATATTGTAAAAGTTCCCATAAGTCTTCAATTATAAGTTGTGGGGCTCCAGCATTAATATTCTCTTTTAATCTTTCATTTATTCTTATAATATCTACAAGCTTATGTGTTAAATCATCTTCTGATCTTATTCCTGTTTCTAAGGTAATAGATGGTCTTACAACAGGAGGAGGAACTGGAAGAACTGTTAAAACCATCCATTCTGGTCTAGCAGATTTAGGATCTAAACCAAGAAGTTCTACATCTTCATCTGGAATTCTTTCAAGTCTAGCTCTTACTTCACTTGGAGTTAACTTTATAGTACCTTCAGGACGTTCTTCATAATAAGTTGTTGGTTTTTCAAATTTTATTTTATATTGTTCTTTATCACAATAAGGACATTTTTGTAATTTTGCTTTCTTTATTATTCTCTCTGCAAGTTTATAACGTAATTGAGGCCACTTTTGCTTATATTTCTCCATTAATCTACGATATTTTTCATAATCCTCTTTACTTAATAATATTCTTCCACAATTCCAACATGTTGTCTTTAATATTAAATATATAAGCTTAGCAAAACCAGCATGTATTACTGGTCTTGCAAGTTCAATATGACCAAAATGACCAGGACATTGTCCAATTCTATTTCCACATGTTTGACATTTTTGTCCTGGTTCAATTGTTCCAAGTCTTCTATCCATAAGTCCTCCATCTATTGGTAATCCATCCTCATCATAAGTATCTGCAGTTACTATATTAGCAACTGACATTTTTCTTATAGTATCTGGTGAAAGAATTTCAAATTTTATTGAACCAATTGATTTTATTAATCCTTCTAATGACATTATCACACCCTCTCCTGTAATTTTAATCTTGGTAAAATACCAAGACTCATTAATTCTTGAAGTAATAACTTAAATGCATATGACATTACTACCGGAGAGATTTTAGCTTTTTCACCACATACAGGACATACATATCTATCTTTAATTCTATCATAGTAAGAAATTATTCCACAAGATTCACATACATAAACTATAGTTCTATCAGATTCATCAAGTAATCTATCTTTAAGTAACATAGCAGCACCATGTCCTATAAGACAATCTCTTTCCATTTCTCCAAATCTTAATCCTCCTTCTCTTGCTCTTCCTTCTGTTGGTTGTCTTGTAAGAATTTGTACAGGACCTCTTGCTCTTGCATGCATTTTATCTTTTACCATATGATGAAGCTTCATATAATAAACAATTCCAATAAATACTTCAGCTTCTAATATTCTTCCAGTTCTTCCATCGTACATTATTTCCTTACCACATGGTTTAAATCCTGCTTTTTCTAATAACTTATACATTTCTTCTTCACGCATTCCACAAAAAGCAGTACCATCAACTTCTATACCTGAAAGAGCTGCTACTTTTCCTCCTAATGTTTCAAGTAATTGACCAACAGTCATTCTTGAAGGAATAGCATGAGGATTAATAATAAGATCAGGAACTATACCATCTTCTGTATATGGCATGTCATATTGAGGAACTAAAAGACCAACAACACCCTTTTGACCATGTCTTGATGCAAACTTATCTCCTAATTCAGGTATTCTTTCATTTCTTACTCTTATTCTAACAAGCTTATTGCCTTCTCCTGATTCAGTTACTAATACTAAATCTACAATTCCATCTTCATCTGGTCTCATTGTTACTGAAGATTCACGTCTAATTGCACCAGCAGTTTCAAATTCTTTATATTCTTCAAGAAATCTTGGTGGACTTGTCTTTCCTACTAATACATCTCCTCCATTTACAATAGCTTCTGGTTCAATAATTCCATCTTCACTTAAATGTCTATATACTTCTTGAGGTCTATAACCTCTTACATTAGGAGAGGGTATTTCAATTTTATCTTCCTGACCACCAGGATATTTTCTTTCTTCAGCTTCATAAGATCTAAAGAAAGTAGATCTTGCAAGTCCTCTTTCTACAGATGATTTATTTAATATTATAGCATCTTCAATATTATATCCAGAATATGATAATACAGCTACAACAAAATTCTGTCCTGCAGATCTTCTTTCTAATCCCAAGATTTTAATAGTTCTAGTATTTACAAGTGGTTTTTGTGGATAATGTAGAAGATGTGCTCTTGAATCAATTCTTTCAATAAAGTTTACAGAATAAAGTCCTAAAGATTGTTTTATCATTGCAGAACCATAAGTATTTCTTGGAGTTTGATTTGTTTCTATAAATGGAATCATAGATGCATTTACTCCAAGTATTGCTGTAGGAACAATTTCTAAATGTGTATGTTCTTTAGTTAATTCTTCAGGAGAAATTGCAATGTAAGCATTTTCTTCTTCTTCAGCATCTAAATATTCAACAATTCCTTGTTCTATTAAATCACTCCATGTCCATTCTCCTGATTTAAGCTTTTCAATATGTTCTTTTGTTAAGCAAGGAACTCCATTTTCTACAATTATTAATGGACGTCTTACTCTTCCTGCATCACAATTTACATATATTTCTTTTGTAGCACTATAATAAGCAATATTTACTTCATGATGAATTTTTCCACGTCTTCTAAGCTTTCTAACTTCTGAAACCAAAACTTCAGGCTTTTCATGTATTCCAATAAGACGACCATTAAGTATTACTTTTGTACCAGTAATTCCTTTCTTTCTTGCAGATTCAATAGGTTCAGTTCCAAGTTCATATAAAATTTCCTCAACTAAACGTTCATCAGTTCCAACAGAAATTGTCGCCATAAGAGCTAAGTTCTTTACAAGTCCACAATTTGGACCTTCAGGAGTTTCAATTGCACATAATCTTCCCCATTGAGTTGGATGTAAATCTCTTGCTTCAAAATGAGGTTGACTTCTACTTAAAGGAGATACTACTCTACGTAAGTGACCTATAGTTGACATGTAATTTGTTCTATCTAATATTTGGCTTACTCCAGTTTTTCCTCCTACCCAATTTCCAGTAGCTATTGCATGACGTAATCTCTCAGTAATTATATCAGCTCTTACTAATGTAGAAATGGATAATCTTTTACTTCTACTCTTAGCTCTTTCTAATTGATATTTAAGATCTCTACAAAAACTTCTAAAAGCAACTCTAAATAGACTTGCTAAAAGATCTCCTGCAAGTTTTGCTCTCTTATTAGCATAATGATCTTTATCATCTGGTTTTCTACGACCAAGAACAAGTTCAAGAAGTTTTTCAGCCATTTGACCTAAGAATAATGCTTTTTTTCTTCTATCATTTGGTGAAGTACCAAGATGAGGAAGAAAATATTTATCAAGAATTTGTTGTGCTCTTTGAATTCTAAGATCTCTTGTTTGACCTATTGCTACTCTATTTCCAATATAATCTAAAGCATCTTCTGTAGAATTAATCTCCATTCCTGCTTCTAAAGTAGGAATAAGAGAATTCTGTATTTCAGGATCACTTGATACAAGTTCTACAATTTCTTTATCTGAAGATACACCTAAAGCTCTCATTAATATAGCTAATGGAATTCTTCCAGGAACTACAGGGAAAGAAACCTGAAGATCTCCACCTTTCATTCTTTCCATTACAACTGGAATTCTATAACCTGCTGTTGAAGAAAATACCTTAGCTATATGTGTAGCAGGTGATGATCCTTCAACAACGTCTACTAAAATTCTATTAACTGCAAGATCTTCTTGTATTACAAGAACTCTTTCAGAACCATTTATTATGAAGTAACCTCCTGGATCATTAGGATCTTCTCCTGCCTCCATTAATTCTTCTCTACTCATTTTTGATAACCAACAAAGTGAAGACTTAACCATTACTGGAAGCTTACCAATATAGACTTCTTGCTCTTCTCCTTCTATTCCATTCTCTATAGGTATAATCTTTAGGAACATTGATGATGCATATGTTAAATTTCTTTGTCTTGCCTCCATTGGAGTAATTTCTCTTTCTGAGCCATCTGCTTCATAAACAGTTGGACGTTTTATTATTAGTTCTCCAAACTTTACTTTAAAACCAGGAATATCAGTTTCTATTATCTTTTGTTCATTTATAATTTCATGTATTTTATTTTTTACAAAATCATCAAATGAATCTAAATGCTGTCTTACAACACCTTTTTCCTTAAAAAATGCTTCAACAAGAACCCATCTATCATCAATTGTTATCATAATATCACCATGGAACTACATATCTATATGCTATAGCTTCTCCTGCAATTTCACTTTTTCTTATAATCATTATTACATCACCTGGTTTAGCACCTAAAGCTTTACACATAGGATCATTCTTTCTTATCCATGGAAGTTGTTCTTTTCTTATACCATAGGTCTTTTTAAGGTTTTCTACTTCTTCTTTAGAGAGAATTCTAGCTTTAGGAACTAATTCATGTTTAAAAATATCAAACTTTACCAATAACTCATCACCAACCCGAGTAGAAAGTAGGCATATTTTGAGAAATTTTTCTAGTTTATAAAGTTTCCTATTGTGGTCCCGCCCGCCGGATTTGAACCAGCGACCACCCGGTTTATGCCCAGCTGGCACAGATTCATCTTAATGCCATTTGGCAATATCATCTGTGCGACAATGGTCTACAGCCGGGCGCTCTACCGCTGAGCTAGGGCGGGACCAATTTTAAATTAGAAACTTTTTTATTTAAGTTTTTTTTAATATTTAAGGTCTTACACCAAGAACTAAGGAAATATTAACTATTTTTCCAGTTCTAAATATACCAATATTTACCTCTTGACCTGGTTTTTTATTTCTCTCAATATAAGATAATAATTCTTCCATATTTTTAATAATATGATTATCTATAGAGATAATAATATCTCCATCTGCATAAATTTGTTTTCCAGCAATTGTAATAATTTTTGTTCCTCCTTTTATACCAGCTTTTTCTGCAGGACTACCTTTAGCAACTGATTGTACTAGAACACCATATGTAAAATTAATTCCTATAGCCTTAGCTATATTATAGTCAATATCAATTCCACTTATTCCAATATATGGATGATCATATTTTCCTTTTTTTACTAAATCATCTATTTCTCTAATTAATGTATCAGAAGGAATAGCAAATCCTACATTTTGTGCTCCCGGAATAATTGCAGTAGTTATACCAACAACTCTTCCATAAGCATCTAATAATGGTCCACCAGAATTACCTGGATTTATTGGTGTAGTAATTTGTATTAAATCTGCTAACAAATAACTTCCTGTTATTTCAGTAGTTATAGCTCTTCCTAATTGACTTACTATACCAGATGTAAGTGTTGACTGAAGACCATAAGGATTTCCAACTGCAATAACAAAATCTCCAACTCTTAAAGTTGATGATGAGATAACAGGTAATGGTATTAATTTTTCTTTAGGTGCATAAACTTTCAATATTGCTAAATCACTATATTGATCTTTTCCTATAATATCAAAGGGATATGCTTCTCCATCAAAAAAAGTAACTGAGCCATTTACCATATTATTAACTACATGAAAATTTGTAACAATAAGTGGTTCTCCAGTTAAATTAACAATAAATCCTGAACCTATTACTTCACTATAATAATTAGTAAATATATCTTTTACAATATTAAAGCCCTTAATCATAACTACAGAGCACTTTACCTTTTCATAAATATCAGATAAACTAACATTAACTTGCTGATTTATAATTTGAATATTACTTTCTCTTAATTCAAGAAATGAAATTTTTTTCTTAAGAGAATCAATTTCTGACATTAGATTTTGTATTTCATTATAAGAAATAGCATAACCAATATATGCTCCAATAATAAATAATAGAAGAGATAATGAAATTACTTGCTTAGTCTCCATAATCGTATATTCGGTAAAGCTTATTAAAATGTTTTCTAATTTCTTAAATTAGCTTTAGCCCCGATAGTATAGCCCGGCCTAGAATGCTGGCCTGTCGAGCCAGCGACCCGGGTTCAAATCCCGGTCGGGGCGCCATATTTTTATATTTTTAAGAAAGAAAAAATAGTCTTATTTTTGATAATATTTTTAAGTTGGTGATAAATTATTGAGTAAAGAAAAAGTAAGATTAGCATATTCTGCTCTATATCTAGCATTACAAGGATTAATATCTTCAATACTTGGAATAATTTATTTTGCATTTATTGCAAGACTTTTATTAGAAGTATCAGATTTAGGAAAAATAGTATCAATTTCAATATTTTCTGATCTCTTAGTAACATTAACAACACTTTCAATTTCATCAGCAATTACTAAGTATTTTTCTGAAAGTATAGGCAAGGGAGATAAGGAAGAAGCATATGGTATTATAGCAAATGGTTTTAAGTTTTTACTACTTTCTTCTATATTAAGTAGTATAGTTTGTATAATATTTGCTAAACAAATATCTTTAGTTTTTTTAAAAAATTCAGAAGATTTCTTTTATTTTTGGTTATTATCAATTCATATATTCTTTATAATTCTATCTCAAGTATTTACTTCTGTAATATATGCAACACAAATGTTTAAAGAATATTTTATCATATACACATTATCAAATTCTACCAAGACATTTGTATCAATAATATTATTGAAAATAGGATTTGGAGTAATTGGAGTAATAATTGCTTGGATTACTAGTAGTTTCTTACTTCTTGTAGTTTCAATAATATTTTCTAAAAATTTATTAAAAATAAGAAAAGGATACTTTCCATTTAAAACTATGTTAAAGTATTCCATTCCAATTTATGGTTCTTCTATTATTTCTTATTTTCAATCAACCATAGATAAGTACATATTATTGTTATTAATAGATCCAGAGGCACTTGGATTATATGCTCCAGCAGTAACTGCTATGGCATATGTAGCTGGATTTTCAGGATATATTACATCAGCAATTTTTCCAAAAATATCAGAACTTTTTGGTAAAAAAGATTTAATTACTATGTCTAAAAGTCTAAAGGAAGCTTCTAGATATTCTTCTATAATTTATATTCCATTAGCATTTGGCTTAGCTGCTGTTGCTATTCCTACAATAGATCTTTTTGCAGGAAGTCGATATTTAGAAGGAGGATTACCATTAATGATATTAGCATTAACATCAATAATATTACCAATTAATAATACCTTAGGAATTTATTTTGCTTCAATTGGTAATACTAAGGTATTTTTTATTTCATCATTATTTTCACTTATTATGGAAAGTATTTTATCACTAATGATAATTCCAAAATTAAGTATAATAGGTGCAGCATTAAGTAGAGGTTTATCAGTATTTTTTAGTTTTATTGTTTTTTTAATTTACTTAGATAATAAAAAAATTATAGATTGGAAGACTTTTTCAAAGATTTCTTTTGTTTCATTATTAATGAGTATAGTAGTATATTGTTTAACATTAATTATTTATTCTAAGTATTTTCTTCCAATTTATATAATGATAGGTGGTATAATCTATATTATATTAATACTCAAATTTAGAATTATAAATAAAAATGATATTGAGCTTATCTTAAGCTTATTTCCAGAAAAAATTAGAAATAAACTTAAGATAATAATTCATAGATTTTCTCTTTTATCCAGTTAAAATTACCATTAATGATATTCTTTTTGTGAAAAATTTCTTCATAAATTTTTCTACCAAATTCATCATCATTTTTAACCTTTAATATTATAGAATTTGGATGTAATTTTCCTTCTTTTATTAATCCATCTTTATCACCATCAATTATTCCTATAATTGGAATATCAAATCTTTCTAAGATGTCTCCTACAATAGATGTAGTATCATCACCTACTGTTACAGCACAACATATACCTTCTTCTATAAACTTAAAAATATCATAACCAGCATGTTCTATATAAGCAATTTTCTCTTTTTTAACCATAGGAATATATGCTCTTTTACTTACTTCATCTCTTAATAGAGAAATTGAATCAATTTTTGCATTTTTTAAATCAATTTTTCCAATTTTCTCAATACCATGTTTTTTAATCTCTACACCTTTTATATCAATAATATTACCATTTTCACAAACTATAACTACATTATCATCTCTAACTTTTCCAACTATTATACCATTAATTAATAACCAATCTCCAATTTCAGTTGCTAATACTTTCCTATATTCTCTATTTCCATCTATCCAATAATTATTTCCAAAATCTATTCCTTTCATTAAATTAAATTTTAAATCATTAGCAATTCTTTTAGCTATGTCTTTTATTTCTTCATTAATATAAGCAACAGTATGAGTATTTGTTTCTATTCCCATTATAGGATATTTAATTTTCTTTGAAAGATGCCAAATATCAGCAAGCATTCGATTAACTGATGTTGTATGTGTTGCACTAATAACTAAATCAAAATTCTCTTTATTTATCCAATCTACAAATCTTTCTTTTAAGATAATAACATTACTAATATTATTATCCATCATAGCAATTCTTCCCATAGTTCCTGCTACAACACAACATAACTCTCCATAATTTTTTATAACATCTATAATACGATTTGCCCAACCATTATCAAAAATTTTTGACATATGAAATCTTAAGCAAATTCTCATTATCATTAAAGATAAAAAATTCAAAGAGTGATATATTATTTATGGTTAAAATTTCTGTTATCATTCCTACATATAATGAAGAAAAAAATATTGCACGTATACTTTATTGTTTATCAAAACAAACATTACCAAGAAAGAATTATGAAATTATAGTAGTTGATGGTGGAAGTAAAGATAGAACTATAGAAATTGCATCAAAATATGCAGATAAAGTTATAATGCAAAAAAGTAAAGGTGTAGGAGGAGCAAGAAATGATGGTGCTATAATTGCAAAAGGAGAAATTCTTGTTCATACAGATGCAGATGTTATTGTAGAGAAAGATTGGCTTGAAAATATATTAAAAAATTTTCATAATGATGTAATAGCAGTATGTGGAATAGAAGAACCATTAGAGAATGAAATAAAATATAGAATACTTTACATTATTATAAATTTAATTACATATATAGCAGCAAAAATAGGAATTGTATGGACAAGAGGTACAAACACTGCAGTACGTAGGGATATTTTTTTAAAAATTGGAGGTTATAAGGATTATCCTATATGTGATGATGGAGAATTAGGATTAAGATTAAGAAAAATTGGTAAAGTGGTTTATTCTAATAAAATTATTGTAAAAGTATCATTAAGAAGATTTAAGAAATATGGAATATTAAAAGTAATTAAAGAATGGATAAAAGGAGATATAATGATTCTCATGGGAAAAAGACCTTATGCTAAATATCACAAAGAAATATATTAAATATTAGTCATTATTCCACTTAATTATATTACTGAAACCAGTCCTAAAGAACAAAAATCCCTTTTGGAAGGTTGAATTCAACTTCTTCTTTGATTTTTAATATGTAACCTTTAGTATTTTTCAATTAAAACCTAGATACGGGTCCGCCGGGATTTGAACCCGGGACCTTCGGCTCCGAAGGCCGACGCGCTATCCATGCTGCGCTACGGACCCATAATAGAAATTGAAAAAGTTTAATATTAACATTCCTAATTAATAAGTGGGAATAAAAATGTCAAAAAATGAAGAAAAATCAAATAAAGAACTTGTATTACCTACAGAAGGACAAGTAGTTGGGATTATAGTTCAGCTTTTAGGTTTTAATAGAGTTAAAGTGAAATGTGCTGATGGTAAGACTAGAATATGTAGAATTCCAGGAAAAATGATAAAAAAAGTTTGGTTAAAAGAAGGAGATGTTGTTTTAGTTGCACCATGGGAATTTCAATATGATGAAAAAGGTGATATTATATGGCGTTATGAAAAAAATGAAATTAAAGAATTAAAAGAAAGAGGATTATTGGGAGTATTAGCTTAAAGTTGATTATAATGTGGAAAGATGATATTACTAGAGAAATTGAAAAAAGAAGATTAAAAATAAGAAAAGATGAAGATTTATTTGAAACTGTTGAAGAAGTTTTTGATACTCGTACTTTAATGGCACTTTATAAAATAATAAATAAAGGTATTATAAGTGAAATGAGAGGAGTAGTAAAAAGTGGAAAAGAGTCAAGAGTTTATTGGGCAAAAGATAAGAATGATAATGATCTTGCAGTTAAAATATATCTTACATCATCTATGGAATTTAGAAAAGGTATATTTCAATATATTCAAGGAGATCCAAGATTTAAAGTAGTAAAAGATTATAGGAAAATCATATACACTTGGGCGCAAAAAGAATTTAAAAATCTTCAAATTGCTTATGATGCAGAAGTTTCAGTACCAAGACCAATATATGTTTATGAAAATATTTTAGTAATGGAATTTATAGGAGAGGATGGAGTACCTGCACCATTATTAAGAGATTTACCTACATTAAATATAGAATTATTTAATCAAATAATAGAATCTATTAAGAAGCTTTATAATAAGGCAAAATTAGTACATGCAGATTTAAGTGAATATAACATCATGGTGAATAATAATAAAATTTATATTATAGATTTTGGACAAGCAGTAACACTTGAACATCCTATGAGTTATGAATTTTTACTAAGAGATATTAGAAATATTGTAAGATTTTTTAGAAAAAGTGGAATTGAAGTTCCAGATGATGAGGCGATATTAAAATGGATAAAGGAAGCATAAATAGAATTTATTTAAAAATACCATTAGATAGAATTGGTGTAGTAATTGGAGAAGGAGGAGAAGTAAAAAGTGAAATTGAAAAAAGAACAGAAACAAAAATTCATATTGATAGTAAGACTGGAGAAGTTATAATAGAACCATCTTCAGAAAAATGTAATCCTGCAAATATTTTAAAAGCAAAAGATGTAATAACAGCTATTGCATTAGGATTTAGTCATGAAAGAGCTTTTAGATTATTTGAAGAAAATCAAGTTTTAGATGTTATAAATTTAAAAGAAATAATAGGAAGTGAAAGAGAGAAATTAATAAGAATTAAAGGAAGAATAATTGGAGAAAAAGGAAAAACAAGAAGAATTATAGAAGAACAGACAGGAGCTTATGTTTCAGTTCATGAAAATACAGTAGCAATAATAGGAGATTATGAAGAAGTAAGAGTAGCTAGAGAAGCCATAGAAATGCTTATAAAAGGAATGCAACATGCAACAGTTTACAGATTTTTAAATAGAAAACACTTTGAATTAAAGAAAAGAGAAATTTCATTATGGGAAGAAAGAATTGAATTAAAGGAGGATACATAATGTCTAGTGAGAAATTTAAAGCTATTTCTGTTGCTGATTTTTTCTATAAAAATAGAGAAATTGCAGGATTTGATAATCCTGTAAGAGCAACATATACAATAATTAGAGAGCTTGTAGAAAATGCACTTGATGCTTGTGAGCAATACTCTATATTACCAGATATAAGAGTAAAACTAATAGATGAAGGAAACTCAATATATAGATTAATAGTAGAAGATAATGGAATTGGAATACCTTATGAACAAATACCTTATGCTTTTGGACAAGTATTATTTGGATCTAAATATACATTAAGACAAAGTAGAGGTATTTTTGGACTTGGAGGAAAGATGGCAGTTTTATATGGTCAAATAACAGCTCATAGTAATGTTAAAGTAACTTCAAGTCAAGGTGGATATGAAAAATATATGTTTGAATTATGTATAAATATTCAGGAAAATAAGCCAATAATAAAGAAAAAAGAAATTAAACCAAATCCTGGTAGATGGAGAGGAACTATAGTAGAAATTAAATTTGAAGGAGATTATACTAGAGCAAAACCAAAAATTATAGAGTATTTTAGACAAACATCAATAATTTTACCTTATGCAAATATTTTATTTATAGATCCTGATGGTGTACTTTATAGATTTGATAGAATAACAACAGTAATGCCTAAGCCTCCTAAAGAAGTAAAACCTCATCCTCATGGAGTAGATATAGAAATGATTAATAGAATGATTAATACAAGTAGATGTTCTACTTTACTTGATTTTTTAGTAAATAACTTCCATAGAGTTGGAGTTGCTACAGCATTAAAATTTCTAAAAAGTGTAAAAATTGATCCAGAAACAAATCCAAGAGATTTAAAACCTGAAGATATTGTAAAATTAGTAAATAAAATGAAAACCTATGATAAATTTAGACCACCTGATCCTAATTGTTTATCATGTATTGGTCCTGAATTACTTAAAGCAGGAATTATTAGAGAATTTAATCCTGAGTTTGTAGCAGTAACTCAAAGAAAACCATCTGCTTATTCTGGTCATCCATTTATAGTTGAGGCTGCTATAGCTTATGGAGGAAGAATACCAATAACTTCTGCAGATGAAATTCTAGTATATAGATTTGCAAATAAAATCCCATTACTTTATGATCTACATAATGATGTAACAATGAAAGTTATTAAGAAAATAAATTGGAAAAGATATAAAATTGATTTAGGTAATATGCCATTAGCATTTTTTGTTCATATATGTTCTACTAAAATACCATATAAAACTGTAGGAAAAGAGTATATTGCAGATAGACCTGAAGTTGAATATGAAATAGAATGGGCATTAAAAACATGTGCAAGAAAATTAAGAATATATTTATCAAAAAAAGAAAAAATGAATATTGCACATAGAAGATATGCTATTATTGAAAAATACTTGCCAATAATTTCACAAATATCTACAGAACTTGCAAATGAAAATACTCCACCAAATTATGAAAAAATCTTAAAGAGGTTACAAGTATATGCAGAAGGAAGTGAACAAAGAAGTATTATCCAAGTTAGTTGAATTAGGAAAAGAAATTTATAAGCAAATAGAAAGAGGAGAATTTCCTAAGATAAAAATTCCAATAAGAAGTACATCAAATATTATATTTGATAGAACACTAAATCAATTAATTTTAGGACCAGAAGTTTCTGAAAGAAGTGCAGGAAATATAAAGCAAATAAGATCTTTAGCTCAATTTTTATGGGTTGCAGCATTTGCAAAAAAACTTATAGAAGAAGGAAAGAGTAGTACATTAAGAGATTTATTTTATCATTCTCTTAATTATGAAATAAGATTTAGAAAACAAATAGAATCAAATGAAACAGTAGCAGATTTAGAAGCATATCTAGGAGTACCCAGAGAAAGTTTTAATATATTTCCAAAGGAAAGAGCTTCAATATTTGGAGATATTACAATTGAATATACAACACCTGAAACACATAAAGGAGTAAGAGTAAATTTAAGTTCAAATCCTGATGGAGTAATGATAGGACTTTCAGTTGCTCATTCAGAATTTATATCATGTAATGCAGATAAGGTTTTTGTAATAGAAAAAAATGCAATATTTAGAAGATTTATAGAAGAAAGAGTACATGTAAAGTTTAATGCAATACTAATAGATACTGCAGGACAAGCACCTAGAATGGCAAGATTACTAATAAGAAGATTAAATGAAGAACTTGGTCTACCAGTCTATATACTTACAGATGCAGATCCATGGGGTATGCATATTGCTATGGTTATAATAAAAGGATCTGCAAATGCAGCTCATTTAAGAGAATTAACAACACCAAAAGCAAAATGGATCGGATTATGGGCTACTGATATAAGAAGATTTAATTTACCATCTTTTCCTCTTTCAAAACTTGATGAAGAAAGAATAAAAAAACTTGAAGAAGATCCAAGATATAGAGATTTTGAGTGGCAATGTGAATTACAGGAATTTAAAAAAATAAAAAGAAGAGCTGAACTTGAAAGTTTTAGTGCTTATGGATTAAATGCTATAGTTGAAAAATACCTACCAAAGAAGCTAAAAATTATAGAAGAAATAAGTTAATATGCGTAAAGTTTAATATGGCTTATTGAATTCAATTTAGTTGAGCCGCGGTAGCTCAGCCTGGTAGAGCGGCGGGCTGTTAACCCGTCGGTCGAAGGTTCGAGTCCTTCCCGCGGCGCCACTTTCTATTTTTATTTGTATAAAAGGAATATATGGTTGTATTTTTATTATATTATTCTAGATGATGAGAGGCTAATGTTCCTAGGTATATAGATGCAGAAAAAATAGTTTTATTAAAGGATTACTGATTAACTTTTCAAGATGAAATCAAAATAAAAAACTTTAAATTATTTAAAAAATAAATATTAATTGTATGTGCTTTATTGGAGCTCCATTTATTTATATAGATGTAGAAAAGATTTTAAGTGAAGAAGAAACTAAAGAAGGAATTAAAATAACTAAGGAAAATAAAAAGCCCATAATTGCTATTCCATTATGCAAATAATATGTCAATTGAAAGCTTTAAATTAGCAGATAATGAAATACTAATAATGAAAGGAAAAAATGGATTATTAGGAATTGCAAAAGCTAAAGGTATAAATAAAGTTATTATAGAAAGTTTTGAAAAAGAAATGGAATTAATAGTTAATCCAGAAGATATTATTGTAGTTTCATGCTTTAGTAATAATGAAAAATTTATAAATGGAATAGCATGTATGATTTATTTAATTAAAGAAATAGGAATACCTCTTATTTCATTTCCTAAGGAAAGAAAAACTTCATTTATTCCTAATATGCTAATAGCCATAGGAAAAAACATTATCTTAACTACAAAAATAGAACCAGGAAAAGAAAAACAAAATATGTTATGTGTCACTAAAGATTTTGATAATATGGAAGTTATCTCAAATAATGAAGAAATAGTAATAAAAGGAATTGATAAAAAGAAGGTAAATATTTTTAAAATTAATCAACCTCACATACAATATATGAATAATTACTAAATCTATATTTCTTCCATGATAATATTCTTATTGGACTTTTATATAATGGACATTCTAAAACTAATGTATGATATTCACCATTTTCTCCTAATGGATCAATATTTTTATTCTTACTAAGAAAATAATCTAAAGTATCTTTTGATAATATAAAACCAAGCCATTCTTCACTTAAAATATTATTATCAATACATATTATCATCGCTTTAAATTTCTCCTCCATCATTTCTTTTAATATATCTAATGAAGACCTATGAAAAATTGGTTCAATAATAGATATATTAAGCTTTTTACATATATTCTCTAACCATTTAACATGATCTTCTATAAAAACATCTCCACCAACTAGTATATCAATATTCATTCTATTGAGAAAATTAATAAAATTATCTATACCATTTTTTAAATTAATAATAAATAATTGTTTATTCATTTTTTCTGCAATTTTTTTAAGAGCATTTATATTTTCTAAATGACCACTTGGTCTATTAAAAGTGGTAATAAATGTAATTAAATAGTTAATAGGAATACCTAATTTTTCTACTAAGTAAATAGAATATAGTGAATCTTTTCCAGAGAAAAGAGCAGCTCCTTTCATTTTTATTCATAAAATAGTTAAAATTAATAAAATAAAAAATTTTGGAAAAAATAATTAGAATGTTTGTATAATTATTAAATGGGGTTAAAAATGTCTGAAATAATTGTCAAATGGTTAGGACATGCAAGTTTTCAAATAAAAACAGATAATAAAATAATCTATATTGATCCATATGAAGGAGAATATGAAGAAAAAGCAGATATTATACTAGTTACTCATTCACATTATGATCATTGTGATACTTCAAAAATTAAAAAAATAACAAAAAAAGAAACAGTAATAATTGCACCTGAAGAATGTGCAAAGAAAATTAATGCAAAATCAATAAAGCCAGGAGAAAAAATGACAATTAATGGAATAATCATTCAAGCAGTTCATGCATATAATGTTAGACGTTTTAGATCTCCAGGAGTTCCATTTCATCCAAAGGGATTTGGTGTTGGTTACTTAATAACTATAGGAGATAAAACAATTTATCATGCAGGAGATACTGATTTTATTCCTGAAATGAAAGAACTAAAGAATATTACACTAGCTTTACTTCCAAGTGGAGGTACATATACAATGGACAATCCAGAAGCTGCTGAAGCTACTATAACAATTAATCCAAAAATTGTAATTCCAATGCATAGATGGGATACAAATCCAGAAGAATTTAAGAAGAAAGTAGAAGAAAAATCAAACATAAAAGTTGTAATACTTAATCCTGGTGAAGTCTATAAGCTATAATGAGTGAAATAAAGTTTTATAGTGAAAAAACAGGAAAGTACTATAGACTTATAAGTACAAGTACTTGGCCATATCTAGAAATTTCAGGAATAAGAATGCATAGAGCAGATGATGTTGATCCAAAAACAGATGCTGAATTAAAAATAAAAGCACTTGGAAGAGTTTATGGAAGAGTTTTAGACTGTTGTACAGGTTTAGGGTATACTGCTATTTTATTAGCAAATAAAAAAAGTGTAAATGAAGTAATAACAATAGAAAAAGATGAAAATGTAATAATGATTGCTAAACAAAATCCATATTCAAAACCTCTTTTTGAAAATAGTAAAATAAAGCTTATAATTGGAGATGCTTTTGAAGAAATAAAAAAATTTGAAGATAAATATTTTAATTTTATAGTACATGATCCACCTAGAATAAGTATTGCTCATGAGCTTTACTCTTTAGAATTTTATAAACAACTTTATAGAGTATTAAAAGACAATGGTAGAATATTACATTATGTTGGAAGACCAGGAATAAGACAAGGTAAGAATTACATAAAAGGAATAATTAATAGATTAAGAATGGCAGGATTTAGAAGAATTAAAATGATTGATTATGCTTTAAGTCTATTAATTGAAAAAATATAAATAGTATGGATGGATAATCCATACATATGTCAGAAAATATAAAAAGAAGAGCAAAAATTCTTACAGAAATTGCTTTATTTTCTGCAATAAGTGGAATAGGTGCTATGATTCCTATACCAAGTCCAATTGGTTCTATAGCTTTAGATTCTTTTCCAGGATATTTTATGGCACTTTGGAGAGGAAAAATAGAAGGAGCATTAGTATGTGCTATTGGACATTTACTTTCTGCAATAAGAGCTGGATTTCCATTAGGATTACTTCATATAGCCATAGCCTTACTTATGGCTATTGTTGGATTAACTATAGCAATTATTAAAAATAAATATGGAATTACTATGGGTCTTATAGGTGGTATAATTTTAAATACAATAGGAGTAATAATTGTAGTACCAGTTTTAGGATGGGGAGCAATTATAGTAATTACACCAATATTATTCTTAGCTTCTTTAATAAATGCAATCATAGCAGGAATAATATATAAAATATTAGTGAAGATTTATGTTAAGTAACTTCAGAGATATATTAATAAAAAAATTAGGAAATTATTTTTTAATTATAAGTTGTGATTCTTCAGGAGCAATTGGTCCAAAGAATGGAGATTTTCTAAAAGTTAATGGGGAAATTTTAGGAAAATATATGGTAAGAAGTGCTTTAATGGAAATTTTATCTGTAAAAGCAAAACCAATATGTATATCTTGTGGATTAGGTGTAGAGCCAGAACCAACTGGAGAAAGTATAATTAAAGGAATAAAAGAAGAAATGATAAAAGTAGGACTTAATCCTAATGAAGATCTTGTTATAAGTACTGAAAAGAATTTTCCAACTAATCAAACAGGACTTGGTATTACTGCTATAGGATTTGCTTCAAAAAAAGATTTACTTATTGGAAAATCAAAAAAGAATGATTTAATTATTAGTATTGGTTTACCTTCAGTTGGAAAAGAAGTTTTAGAAAATAAAGATAGTATTGTAGATATTGATGATGTATTAACTCTATTGTCTATGGATTTTATTCATGGAATTATTCCAGTTGGTTCTAAAGGAATATTGTATGAGGCAAACATATTAGCAAGAGAATCAAATCTTAAATTAAGACTTTTTAATGATATAAAATTAGATTTAAAGAAATCTGCTGGACCAAGCACTGTTATACTTGTTACATTAAGAGAAAAATATATTGATATTATTAAAAGTAAGATTAAGAAACCAATACATAAAATAGCAACTTTAATTTAGTTTTTTATTTTTAATTTCTCCATATATTCTCTTGCCTTTAAATATTCATCAAAAGTATTTATATTAAAAACTACTTCAAAATTATTCATAATTAAGTATATTTCCTCAATATATTTTTCATCAATTTTTGTCTTATCAATAATATTTATACCACATGGAACAAATTCTTCATTATTAATTTTTATTATATAAGTTGGTATTAAATTATAGCTTAATAAGTTCTTTAAAGGTGTTATTACAGTAAGAGAAGGTTTTTTCTCTTCTATGTATTTATTAATAATGAAATTAATAATTTCTGATGTGATAAATGGAAGATCTGCTGATATTACAATAAAATATTTACCATTAGAATTCTTTATTGCAAACTTCATATCCTCATGATAATCTCTTCCACTTGTTTCTAATATGTTAATTCCCTTAATTGATTTTAGATAATTTTTTGTATTTACAGTATTAGGAGAAACAGTTACAATGATCTTATCTATAAATGAAGAATTTTTTACTGCATTTATTACTCTTTCAATTAAAGTTATTCCTCCTAATTTTAATAATGGTTTTTCAATTTTAATATTCATTCTTGAACTTTTTCCACCAGCCATTATAATTGCAGTAAATTTCATTTTAAAACCCCATTAATAATAATAGTAATAAACAAATTATTCTTGAAAATTCATTTGTACAACCAAGCATATCTCCACTAATACAATTAAAAATCTTATGTAAAATATTAGTCCAAATTACTGAAAATAATATAATTGAAATAAAGATAATAAAGACTTTAGGATTAATAATTATAATAACTAATGGTAATAATGAGCCAAGAACTATATTTCTATATTTTTTCTCCTTAAATTTTACTATAAAGATTTTTCCTATACCAAATTCACATGGTTTTCCTATAAAGCTAACTAATAAAATTGATAATTTTGCAAATGTTTCAGCAATTATTAGAGAAATAAGAATATTTTTTATTAGTGAAATTAAGATAAAACTCATAGATAATACTGCATATAGCAAAAAGAAACCACCAATACCATGATGTTTATCATGTAATATTTTTAGTTTTTCATTTTTACTTCCTCTAAACATTATTGCATCACCTAAATCTAGTACACCATCTAAATGATGTAAACCTGTAATTATTAATAAACAAAAAAGTGTAAGTAATCCTGCTAATAACTTTGGAAAGAATATAAATAAAATAGTACCAAATAAACCACTAATAGTACCAATTATTGCTCCAACTAAAGGAAAGAAGTATGCATAATATGCAATTTCTTCTATATTACTACTATTAACTGGAATTATTGTTAAAAAGGAAATAACTGAAATAAATCCCTTTAATATTTTCATTTTTTTCTTTCCTCAATCATATAAGAGTACATTTTACTCGATACTCCTGCTAATAATCCACCTATAACATCATCAATAAAAGGAGGTAAATTCTTTAAAATACCTGGTTTCTTTCTATCAAATCTATAAAATTCAAAAAGTCCATTATATCCTGCAATATACATTGCAATAGAAATTCCTAAAATTTCATCAGCAACTAAATTTACAGGATCTTTTTTGTAATTCTCAGCACTCATATTAGGAATTAATCCTCTTTCTCCATCTTCATTCAGTCTAAGACCTGCTATTACTAATGAGCTTACATTTATATCATCCATTACTTCTAATAAAATTCTTTTGAAAATTTCTTTAGCTTCTTCTTTTGAATAATTAGGATGTGGTACATAAATTTCCATAGCAGTTGAAATTAAATCTTCAAGTAGTATACCACGTTCTTTTAATCTTAATAAGAGTTTTCTTTCAGTTTTTATATTATTGCATATTAGTGCATTATTTAAAGCATCTTCAACACATGAAGCAATTAACCATCCTAATTCAGTTGCACTACCTGCATATTCTATAGCATTTCCTTTTCCTAGAGATGCTATAGCTAAAGCATCTGATGATGTACCAGTTGCTTGTTCATAACTTATAAAACTTCTTATATCAAAAGATGAAAGAACTTTACATTTAGCTTCTGTGATTGTTGTAATAGCATTAACCATACAACTTTCTGTCATTTCTCTATCAACAATAACAATAATATTAATAGTACCAATATTAGGAATTTTAGTTTTTCTCATTATATTCCAATCTGTTATTGATAATGCATTTGAAATTCCTGCAGTAACAATTGCTAATACTTTTATATTAGAAGATTCTTTTTTTGCAATTCCTGCTTTCATAAGATCTGCTCCAGTCATTAAGCATATAGCATTACTATCTACATTTTTAGATTTATAATATGCAATAGGATCATAATAGAAATCTTCTGGTATCCATAAATTTATTATCTTATTAGAAAATCTTAATCCTCCATTTATTGGAGCTGAGCTTAATACTTTAATTGGTTTTTTACTTTCAATAATAATATATTCCTTACTTATACTTACTTCTATATCATCAAAAAATATCATAATATCACCTCTAATAGTGAAAAAATAATAATAGAAATGATAGCAGAAATAGTAAATATTTTTAAAGCATCTTTAATTTTCTCTAATGATGGTAATTCTTTTCCTCCTTCAATATAATATTCATTAGGTTTTCTAAGCCATATATTTAATGCTCCAGCCATTGATGCCATAGGCCATCCTGCATTTTTACTTTTAGTAAAAGAATGAAATCTTATAGTTGTAGTAATAGAATTTTTCCAATTCTTCCTTAATATAAAAGCAGAAATAGTAAATAATAAAAAGCTAATTCTAGCAGGAATATAATTTGCTAAGGTATCTAATTTTGCAGAAAACCAACCAAATTTAATATAACGTTCATTTTTATATCCAACCATTGAATCTAATGTATTTATAACTCTATATGCAACTGCACCTGGAAGACCAAAAATTACATAATAAAATATAGGAGATAAAAATCCATCAACAAATCCTTCTGCAATTGTTTCAATTGTAGCTGATGCAATATGAGGTTTATCTAATGTTTTTGTATCTCTTCTTACAACTAATGATAAAAATCTTCTTGATAACTCTATATCTGTATTCATATATTTCATTATTGGAATAACATGTTTAAACATACTATTAAATGCAAAAGTCATTTTCAATATTAAAACAGATAAAATAAATTCTAACCACCATATGTTAATTAATTTTATTAAAAATGTAAAAGATGTAAATAAAATAATTGAAGATACTGCAAGTAAAGTACCTGCTAATCTTTCATTTTTTATTTTTCTAAAATAATTCTCCATTTTTTCTATAAATTTTCCAATCCAAACTGTAAGATGAAAATAATTTGGAGGCTCTCCAAATATTAAATCAATTAAAAAAGAAATAATTAATATCAAGGAGGAATCACTTCCAATACTTCTTTTCTTTTTTTTAGAATTTCTTCAGGATCTACTTTTTTAGCATCAATATCTACTAGTTTTTTAATTAATAAATTTACAACATCTTTTCTATGAATCCATATACAATCAGTACATGACCATACTAATCTACCATTCTCTCTTTCTATGAATTTTCCTCCAGTAATATTATCTAGACATGGATAAAAATGACAAAAACAAAAACTACAATCTTCAACTTTTAAATGACATTTCTTTTCAATACATATTGGATTATTTGGATAGAGTTTTTTCATTGAATAAATTATATTCTTTAAAGCTTTAATTAAAACAAGATTTTCTTCTTCTTTTCTTACTGCTATTCTAATGTAAGGTTCATTTAGTCCTCTTACTGAACTTAATTCTCTAATTAAAATAGCATATGATAATAATCTCCACTTCAAATTTTTTGGTGAAAAACCACTTTTATTTATATTAATCATAAAGAAGTTTGTACTTGATGGAATTGGAACTAAACCATTAATTGATTTTATATTATTGAAAAGTTTTTCTTTTTCATTAAATATTTTCTTTTTTGAATATTTTAAAAAATCTAAGTCTTCTAAAGCAGATATCGCAGCTAATTCTTCTAAAGTACCTATTCTCCAGCTTATAGCAGTTTGATTAAATTTTTCAGCAAGACTTGAATGACATAAAGCATAGCCAACTCTCAGACCAGGAAAACCAAATGCTTTTGTAAGAGATCTTAAAACAAAAAGATTCCTAAAATCTAGTGTTAATGAGGCAAATGTTTTACTATTTTCAGAAAGCTCATAATATGCTTCATCAACTATTACAAAAATTCCTTTCTTTTCTGCAATTTCAATAATTTCAATAATTTTTTCATAATCTAAAATTTCACCAGTAGGATTATTTGGATTACAAAGAATAACACCACTAATTTCATTATTTTTTACTATATCTAAAATTTTTTCTAAATTTATTTTGATTCCAATTGGTTCAATAAAAATAGCTTTTAATCCTAATGCTTTTACTACTACTTCATATTCACTAAATGTTGGTGTAGGAATTACTACTGATTTCTTAAAAAATCTTGTAAGTATAGAATGAATGAGTTCTGTTACTCCACATCCAACTATAATATTATCACAAGGAAGATTAACATAATTAGCTATTGCTTTTCTTAATTTAGAATAATTTTTATCAGGATAATATTTTATAAGATGTAATGATGACTTAATTACTTCAATAACCTTAGGTGGAGGACCATATGGATTTATATTTGAACTAAAATCAATTATATTATTAGGAGATATTCCAATTTTATTAGAAATCTCAAAAACATCTCCACCATGATCTATCATTTTCTTATCACCATAAATTCTCTTATTTTTAACATATAACGATTCCATTTTTCTAAGATCTCATAATCTTTTACAATTATTCTTCCTTTCATTATTGGAGCATCTAGTACTAAAGTATGATATTCTCCATATTCTCCACAAAAATCAATAGAAGAAAATTCCTTTATTACATCTTTATCAATTATTTTTCCAATTAAATCTTTACTAAGTTTATTAGTATCTAAATCACATATAAGTGCTTTAATTCCATAATTTATTTCATTAATTAAAATATCATAAGAATTACCCCATAATGGAGCATAAATATTAATATTATTTTCTTTACATAAATTTTCATACCAATTTAATTGTTCTATTGAACTTATATTCCCAACTATTATACAATTAATATTAAGTTTTGAAAAAAGATTACTTAATTGTTTATATTCTTTTCCTTTTTCTAAATGTAATACATAAAGTGGAATTCCTATTAAATTAGCAATAGTTTTTACAATATGAATATTAATTTCATGTATATTAGGTCTTGGAAAATCATGAGTATTAAATAAGAGATAATTAACTGATAATCCATTTTCCTTAGCTTTTATAATAGAGAAGATAGAATCCTTTCCACCAGAGAAAAATGCCAAAACTTTTAAATCTTTTTTATATTTCATTTTTCTTCACTTAATATCTTTATTACCTAAGTAAAAACCACAATATTTACAGCGTATACCATTAACTGGAGATTTACAATATGGACATGATTTTTCATTTTCTTTTGCTTTTGGAGGTAAACCAAAAATTTCTTTATACAATTTAAAAAAGTAAATTTGTTCTCTATCCCAAAATCTTATATTTTCTTTTAAAGCTTCTTTTTCAATTTCTTCTACTTCTTCCTTATTAAGCATTTTTAATAAAATACTTGATATATTTGTACTTCCACTTCCAATTTCTATAGGTTGTTTATCTCGCCATGCTATTTCAGAAAAACCAAAATTATCTAATATACATCTTAAAATCCATTTTCCATATACTTTTCCATTTTTCTTATTTATTTTCCATTCATAAGGTATCTTTTTTGCAAATTCAATTATTTCTTCATTAAGAAAAGGCTGAATGATTTCTATTCCTAATGCTTTTCCAATTATTCCTGATGAGAAATACCAATTTTTTATTAAAAATTCTGTATATTTACTTAATTCTTCTCTATTCATACTTATCATGTAATCATAACCTGCAAAAAGCTCATCTCCTCCATCACCAGTAATTACTTTTCTTATTCCTTCTTCTTTAAATTCTTTTAATGCAATATATATAGAGATATCATTTCTTATTTCAATATGATCAAAAGTTTTAGTTATTTTTATAATATCTCTTATAGCATTAATGGCTTCTTCTAATCCATATTTTCTAATCTTATGTTTAATTCCTAATTTTTTAGAAACAATTACTGAATACTTTTCATCATCTCCTTTATTAAATATAGCAGTAATACTATAAATTTTAAAATATTTTGATGTAATAATTGCTAATAAGCTACTGTCTATACCACCTGAAAGTAATATTCCCTCAGGATTATAACTTCTTATTACTTTAGATAATAAATTAACTAATTCAAACATAATAATTTTCCTCTTTTTTATTATTTCTTTTTGGTATTATAATTGGATAATTTTCAAACCATTTTATAGCAGCATTAATTCCATATACTTCATAAATAAGTTTTTCATTAATTATATCTCTTGGTCTTCCCATTGCTACTATTTTACCATTATTTAAAACAATAATTTTATCACAATATGATGATACTAAATCAATTTCATGAGCAGTTATTATTACAATTTTATTTTTTCTACTTAAAGATTTTAATATCTCCATTACTTCAATTCTATATTTTAAATCAAGATAAGCAATTGGCTCATCAAGTAAAATAATATCTGTTCTTTGTACAAGAGATTTAGCTATAAGAACTCTTCTTTGTTCACCACTACTTAAAGTAGTAAAATCTCTATCATAAAGATGATATACTTTAAGTAACTTAAGAAATTTTTCAGCAATTTTTATATCTTCTTCTTTTTCCCACCAAAAACTTTCTGTTCTATTTCTACAACCCATAAGAACAACTTCATAAACTTTCATATTAAATCCATTTGGCCAATTAGGAAGTAAAGCTGAAACAATTTTTGAATATTCACTATTAGTATACTCATTTATAGATTTTCCAAATACTATAATTCTTCCTTTTGGAATTATACTTCGTGCAATACATTTTAAAAGAGTAGTTTTTCCTGCACCATTTGGTCCAATAATTCCTAACATTTCTCCTTTATTTACTTCAAATTTTATATTCTCTAAAATTTTTGATGAATTAAAATAAACAGTTATTCCATCTACAATAATTTCACATTTCATATTTACCACCCTTCTTCATTAAAAGATAAATAAAAAATGGTACACCTATCATAGATGTAATAGTACTAATTGGTATTTCACCAAATGGATTAATGTAACTTTTAACAATATTATCAGATACTAATAATAGAAATGAACCAGTAAGACCTCCTAAAGGTAATACAAATCGATTATCTGAAGAAATCATTAATCTAATCATATGTGGAGCTACTAAACCTACAAATCCTATTATTCCACTAAAAGCTATACAAGAAGAAACACATAAACTTGAAATTAATAACATTAAAATCCATAATCTTTTTGCATTTATTCCAAGTTGTAAAGCATGTTCTTCACCTAATAGTAGAATATTAAGATCTCTTGCATTAATAAGAAGAAAAATAGAACAAAAAGCAACTATTGGAAATGTAATTATAACATTAGACCATTTTGATGTAGAAAAAGAGCCATAAATCCAATAGATTATTCCATGAGCTTTTTCTTGAGCTAATGTAATTATAAGTATAAGAATAGCATTTGCTAAAATACCAACTGCAATACCTGCAAGAATAAAACCAATAGGATCTGCTTTTGCTTTTTTTGCTAAAAATATTGTTAATAAAATTGAAGAAATACCTCCAAGAAATGCAAAAAAAGGAATAAAATGTATTGATATATTTGGTAGTAAAAATGCAATAGTTGCACCAAGAGCTGCACCAGAGGACATTCCTGTAATATAAGGATCTGCTAATGGATTTCTTGTTAAAGATTGAATAACACCACCAGAAATTCCAAGAGAAAAACCTGTAATCATAGTAAATAAAGCTCTTGGAAGTCTATAGTTAAATATAATAGTACTTATTGTTTTATTTTTCTCAGGATTAATCAAATTTTCAAAAACTTCCATTGGAGATAATAGAAAAGAACCTATCATTAATGAAAATAAAAATGATATAAAAAGAAGAATAGATAAAGAAGATGAATAAATTAATAGTTTTATTTTTCTTTGTTTTGCTAATCTTAGCATTAACTATCGCCTAATTATATTCTCATAATTGCTTATGAAGTTAGGAACTGTAATATTGAATAATTGTGGATGAATAATATATGCTAGTAATATAGTTGCATCAGTAATTCTTGGACCAGGTCTTTCTATTGCATTTGCTGCATTTTCTGTTAAAATATAAACTCTATTATTCTTTACAGCATTAATTTCACTAAAACCTGGTATATTTTTTATATAATTTAATAATTCCTCAGGAGGTTTTGTAAGTGCCATTGAACTAAATATAATTACATCTGGATTTCTAGAAATAATTTCTTCAGGATTTGTAATAAACCATCCATTTTTATCATTAAATATATTAATTCCACCTGCTATTGATATTAATTCATTAGCATATGTTCCATTTCCTGTTGTCCATAAAGGATCTAACCATACTAAGTATAATACTTTCTGTTTGGAAACTTTAGAAGTTTTAGAAGTTATTTCATTTATAGTATTTTTTATTTGATTAATTAGTTTTTCTCCTTCTTCTAACTTTAAGGTTATTTTTGATATTTTATATATGTTATTTATTATTTCTTCTATACTTGGTGATTCTAATGCAATAACTGTAAGTCCAAATCCTTCTAAAGTTGATACAAATTTCTTTTGTAAACTTGCATCAATAAATACAATATCTGGATTTAAAGAAGCAATTTTTTCACAATTAAGAGTAGTAACTCCACCAACTTCAGCAATTAATCCTTTTTCTTTTAGCTCTAAAACTAATTTTGGATAATTTGAATATTTATCTACACCTACAATTTTATCAGAAAGATTAAGAGCAAATAACATTTCTGTTATTGAAGGAGTACATGATACTATACGCATAGGTTCTGAATTAATAGTAACAGTTCTTCCAAGAGCATCTTTTATTATTATTGGATAATAAAAGCTTTTGAATCTCTCTAATTCTTTTTTTGTAGAAGAAATTTCATCTATTAAGTTATTTAATTTATTGCCAAGAGAAGAAAGACTAAGATCTATATTGGAGATATTATTATTTATCGCAAAAATCATAGCAGTATTAATGACTCCTAATATTAGAGCAATAATAATTAATGTAGATATGTATTTCATTATAAATCACCATATGGATGGTATATCCATCCAAAAATTCTTATTAAAAAATCCTTTATATATTTTTAACTATTTTTAATATAATTGGTGAAATATATGAAATTAAGATTAATTGTAGATGATAAAGAAATTTTTCTAAATGATTTTGTTAATAATATCTTAGGAAATATAATAATAAGTGCAGTAATGACTCTAAAAGGAGTAAATAAGAATTGGAAAAGTATTAAAATTGAAATTGAAAATGCTTAAAAATTCTAATTTAAAAATCATCCAAAAGGAATAAATCTTACTTCTTTTTCTCTTCTTCATAGAAGGGCCCGTAGCTCAGCCAGGTCAGAGCGGCAGGCTCATAACCTGTTGGTCGAGGGTTCGAATCCCTCCGGGCCCATACTTTTAAATTAATATTAAAAGTATTAAATAAAAATTTAATTAGTAAGATTAAATTTTGTAGAATTTTATATGAAAAAAACAAATATTCTTTCCCTAGTTTTAAGTAAGAAAATAAAACATAATCATAAGTGATATTAAGAAATTTTAAACTCTCTAGTAATCAAAAGCATTAAAAATAAAAGAAAACTAATGGAAATTTTAAGGCGCAACAAATATATTTAGGAAAGAAAATAAAAAACTTGGCACGAACTGGCAATATCAACTTACGCCATAGCTCCGGCGGCGCTGGTCAGACCTTACGGACGAAAGTCCGAGGGATGAATGACCGCCCTCCAGCTATGGCAATAATATGAGGACTTGAACAAACCAATGTGTAACACCATTGGTATGTTCAAGTCCTATATGGGCCCAATACCCAATTGTGAAATATAGTTGGGGGTATAACAACCTACAGCCTTGCGGCTGTAATCCCGGTTGATCCTGCCGGACCCGACTGCTATCGGGGTGGGACTAAGCCATGCGAGTCAGCTCCCTCAGCCATGGGAGGGGGCGGCGCACGGCTCCGTAACACGTGGCTAACCTACCCTCAGGACGGGGATAACCTCGGGAAACTGAGGCTAATCCCCGATAGATGAGAGATCCTGGAATGGTCTCTCATCGAAAGGGCCTACACACCATGCTGTGTAGGCCGCCTGAGGATGGGGCCACGGCCCATCAGGTAGTTGGTGGGGTAACGGCCCACCAAGCCTATAACGGGTACGGGCCCTGAGAGGGGGAGCCCGGAGATGGGCACTGAGACAAGGGCCCAGGCCCTACGGGGCGCAGCAGGCGCGAAACCTCCGCAATGCGCGAAAGCGCGACGGGGTCACCCCGAGTGCCACCCGCTGAGGGTGGCTTTTCCCCGGTGTAAGAAGCCGGGGGCAATAAGCGGGGGGCAAGTCTGGTGTCAGCCGCCGCGGTAATACCAGCCCCGCGAGACCAAGCTCCAAGAATTTAATCTAATTATACAAAATTTTGATGGTTATAATTTGAAAAACTTAATTTTCTTTTAATTAAATTAAACCTTAAGTAATACTAAAGTAAATGATAAAAATTCCTAACTTGTAATATAGTTTTTAATGTTTAATAAATTTAAGTAATACATTCTTGGAGCTTGGCGCGAGTGGTCGGGACGATTATTGAGCCTAAAGCGTCCGTAGCCGGCCTGGTGTGTCTCTGGTTAAATCCCAGGGCTCAACCCTGGGGCTGCCAGAGATACTACCAGGCTAGGGGGCGGGAGAGGCTGGGGGTACTCCGCGGGTAGGGGCGAAATCCTATAATCCGCGGAGGACCACCGGTGGCGAAGGCGCCCAGCTAGAACGCGCCCGACGGTGAGGGACGAAAGCTAGGGGAGCAAAGGGGATTAGATACCCCCGTAGTCCTAGCCGTAAACGATGCGGGCTAGGTGTTGGGTCGGCTTCGAGCCGACCCAGTGCCGCAGCGAAGGCGATAAGCCCGCCGCTTGGGGAGTACGGCCGCAAGGCTGAAACTTAAAGGAATTGGCGGGGGAGCACCACAAGGGGTGAAGCCTGCGGTTTAATTGGAGTCAACGCCGGGAACCTTACCGGGGGCGACAGCAGGATGAAGGCCAAGCTGACGACTTTGCCAGACGAGCTGAGAGGAGGTGCATGGCCGTCGCCAGTTCGTGCCGTGAGGTGTCCGGTTAAGTCCGGCAACGAACGAGACCCCCACCCCATATTGCTAACCCTCCTCTTCGGAGGAGGGTGCACATATGGGGGACTGCCGGCGCTAAGCCGGAGGAAGGAGGGGGCCACGGCAGGTCAGCATGCCCCGAATCCCCCGGGCTACACGCGGGCTGCAATGGCGAGGACAGCGGGTTCCGACCCCGAAAGGGGGAGGTAATCCCTTAAACCTCGCCGTAGTTGGGATTGAGGGCTGCAACTCGCCCTCATGAACCTGGAATCCCTAGTAACCGCGCGTCACCATCGCGCGGTGAATACGTCCCTGCTCCTTGCACACACCGCCCGTCGCTCCACCCAAGTTGAGCTTGGGTGAGGTATGGGTTTTTGCCCATATCGAACCCAAGCTCAGCGAGGGGGGAGAAGTCGTAACAAGGTGGCCGTAGGGGAACCTGCGGCCGGATCACCTCCTACGAATGGTTGTTATACCCCCAACTATACACATAAATTGGGTATTGGGCCCATAATGCTAATTTTTATGCAACTGAGGAGTTCTTACTCCTCAGTGAAGGGCGTAGTAAGGTTTATAACCTTACGATGATCGCCATGCATAGGTCTTAGTCCCTTAGCATCTACCAGATTTTGGAATACTGGGCCTGACACACAGACGCCGGTTGGTGGATGGCTCGGCTCAGGCGCCGACGAAGGGCGCGGCAAGCGGCGATATGCTCCGGGGAGGCGCATGCAGCCTTCGATCCGGAGATCCCCGAATGGGACTTCCTGCCATGGGTTAATAGCCCATGGCGCTCGGGAAAAATAACCGGTATTACCGGTTATTTTTCCCGAGTGGGAACCCCCCGAACGGAAACATCCAAGTAGGGGGAGGAAAAGAAACCAAAAGGGATTCCCTGAGTAGGGGCGACCGAAAGGGGAACAGCCCAAACCGAATCCCTTTGCGATAAGCAAAGGGAGATGTAGGGTTCGGACACCCCCGTTAAAACCCTTCCTAGGGAAGCCGAAGTGGCCTGGAAAGGCCCGCCGTAGAGGGTGATAGCCCCGTAGGCGTAACCTAGGGGGGTTTGGGGGTGTTCCAGAGTACCACGCCTTGGTTGTGGCGTGGGAAGGTGGGAGTTACTAACTCCCAAGGCTAAATACGTCCTGAGTCCGATAGCGAACTAGTACCGTGAGGGAAAGCTGAAAAGAACCCCGAGAGGGGAGTGAAAAGAGCCTGAAACCAACCGGCTACGTAGTGACGTGGCACGAAAGGGATGATTTCTACCGAAGGAGCCCTCCGAGAGGAGGTAGTACGAGGTAGAAGGACCGGTGTCACGTCTTCCGTTTTGGAGCACGGCCCAGGGAGTTCACCGGAGTGGCGAGCCTAAGGGGATCAACCCCGTAGGCGTAGGGAAACCGACAGCCCGCATCCACATTAAGTGGGTATTACCCACTTAATGTGGAGAGGGGCGGGGTCCGACGAGGGCCCGAATAGTCACTCCGGTGATAACCCGAAACCGAGCGATCTAGGCCTGGGCAGGGTGAAGCCAGGCGAAAGCCTGGTGGAGGCCCGCAGGGGTTCTGACGTGCAATTCGTTCCTCTGACCCAGGCCTAGGGGCAAAAGACCAATCAAGCTCGGTGATAGCTGGTTCCCCCCGAAGTGGGTCGCAGCCCAGCCCGCCCGGAGGTTGCTGGCGGGGTAGAGCTACCAATTGAGGGTGCGTGGGCCGAAAGGCCCAGCCCCTCTTTTGAACTCCGAACCTGCCAGCTCCGTAGATGGGCGGAGACGGGTTCCACGGGAAAAGCCTGTGGGCCGAGAGGGGAACAACCCAGACCCGGGTTAAGGCCCCTAAATGCTGGCTTAGTGTTAAGCCAAAGGGCGTCCCGGATCTGAGACAGCTGGGAGGTAGGCTTAGAAGCAGCCATCCTTTAAAGAGTGCGTAACAGCTCACCAGCCGAGATCCGGGGCCCCGAAGATTTTCGGGGCTAAGCCAGCTGCCGAGACCCGGGGGTAGACCCCGTCTGGGGTCTGCCGGTAGGGGGGCGCTCCGGTTGGGCAGAAGCTGGGCCGAAAGGTCCAGTGGACCAACCGGAGGTGCGGATCCTGGGGGTAGTAACAGCAAAGAGGGGTGAGAATCCCCTCCGCCGAAAGGGCCAGGGTTCCTCGGCAACGGTCGTCGGCCGAGGGTCAGCCGGTCCCTAAGGCGGCACATAGCTTGTCGCCGCCGATGGGGAAACTGGTTAATATTCCAGTGCCTTGGAGATCAGATGCGCTAACTCCTTTGCCTCGGGATAGGCCGAGCAGAGCCGCCGCTCTGCCTAACCTATCTAAGCCCGGGGAGTACCGTAATGGTGAGAACCGGGCGAAGATAGGGATGGGCCGACCGTAAGGTCGGTTCGGCCGATTCCTGGGGCCCATGAAAAGGGAGTTAGTAAGAGATCTCCAAGACCGTACCGAGAACCGACACAGGTGCCCTGGATGAGCAGTCTAAGGCGTGTCGGGAGCACCCCAGGTCAGGGAACTCGGCAAATTGGCCCCGTACCTTCGGTAGAAGGGGTGCCTGGGTCTCTGGGCGAAAGCCTGGAGACCTAGGTCGCAGTGACAAGGGGGAGGCGACTGTTTAATAAAAACATAGGTCCCCGCAAGCCCGTAAGGGTGTGTACGGGGGCTGAATCCTGGCCACTGGCGGTCCGTGAAACCCGGGTTCAACCGGGCGAAGCGCCGCCGAAGGCCGGGAGTAACTCTGACTCTCTTAAGGTAGCCAAATGCCTTGTCGGGTAAGTTCCGACGTGCATGAATGGATCAACGACCTCCCCACTGTCCCGACCTGGGGCCCGGTGAAGCCACCTCTTGGTGAAAAGTCCAAGTACTTCCAACGGGGGGATAAGACCCCGTGGAGCTTTACTGCAGCCTGCCGCTGGGATACGGCCATGATTGCAGAGCGTAGGTGGGAGTTGATGAAGTAGCTCCTCCGGGGGCTATGGAGACGCCAATGTAACACCACCCTTTCATGGCTGTATCCCTTACCAGGCGGAAGCCTGGGACAACGGTTGGTGGGCAGTTCGGCTGGGGCGGCACGCCCTTGAAAAGATATCAAGGGCGCCCAAAGGTCGGCTCAGGCGGGTCAGAACTCCGCCGTAGAGGGCAAGGCCAAAAGCCGGCCTGATTGGACCCTTAACAGTAAGGGGTCCAAAGGCGAAAGCCTGGCCTAGCGACCGCTCGTGTCCCTTTTAGTAGGGGCCGGGCATGACAGAAAAGCTACCCCGGGGATAACAGAGCCGTCGCGGGCGAGAGTTCACATCGACCCCGCGGTTTGCTACCCAGATGTCGGCTCTTCCCATCCTGGGGGTGCAGCAGCCCCCAAGGGTGGGGCTGCCCGCCCATTAAAGGGGAACGTGAGTTGGGTTTAGACCGTCGTGAGACAGGTCGGACTCTCCCTGTTGGAAGTGCTGGCTGCCTGAGGGGAAGGTGCGCCCAGTACGAGAGGAACGGCGCGCCGCGGCCTCTAGTTTACCGGTTGTCCGGTAGGGCATCGCCGGGCAGCCACGCCGCACGGGTTAACCGCTGAAAGCATCTAAGCGGGAAACCCTCCCCGAGACCAGGCAGCCATTCCACTCCCATTTGGGAGTGGACGAGGGCTCCCGTAGAACACGGGGTTGATGGGGCGGGGGTGTAAGCACCAAGGCCGAAAGGCCGAGGTGTTCAGCCCGCCGCTCCCAATCGCCCGAGGTGCAGGTCCAGTATTCCAAAATCTGGATGAAACTAAGGGATTAAGACCTATGCATGGCTCTAAGAAAAAATCCTAATTTTTGTTAGTTAACCTTATAAAATTTTTATTCTTAAGTTCTTTTGCCAGGAGTAAGCAGCGAGTTGGTGGGTAGCCGACGGGCCCCATATAGGGGCCTGAGGAAACTCCACCCTCCACGTAGGACCGCAGCGCCGTGAGGCGCAGGGGGAGACCCCTGCTCTTGGCACAGAAACGAGACGTGCGGAAGTGGATGTCTATGATGTGAAGAGTTATCTCTTCACTGAGTATACTTCCGCTTTCGTTGAAACGGCCAAGCTGCGGGGAGAAAGGGCAAATAGGAACCGATGAGGCCTACGCGAGGTTCGGGTAGCCCGAATAGTCGAATGCTACCTAAAACAGAAGGTGGGTTACGGCCAACACGCTGCTTACTCCTGGCATTTATCTTTGAGAAAAATATTAATTATAAGTTTGAAAAGTTAATACTATGAAAAAACATTTGATAATATTACTACTACTTTTCATTATCATAATACCATTAAGAGCACAAAACATAACAAATGCAGAAATTAAAATCTATAGAGATGGAATTACTCATGTAAAAATATCCATAGAATCTGATGAAATAACTCCTTATGTTATATTACAATTATTCTCTACAAATATTACTAATATTATAGCATATAATGAGAAGAAAGAACTTTTAGATTATAATATTGAAAATAATACAATCATAATTTATTCATTAGGATCTACTATAATTACACTAGAATATGATACTAGTGATTTAACTTATAAGCAAAAAGCCTTATGGACTTTTAGAATCAATACAACATTTCCAGTAAGTGTAATTTTTCCTGAAGATGCAATTATTATGGGTATGAGTAGTATACCAAATTCTATTACTATAGATAATAGAACAATTAAAATGATTTTCTCTCCTGGATATTATGAAGTTAATTATGAAGTACCAATAACTCAACTACCAATACAACAAGGTATTACTTTACCAATAAATATTATGATAATTATACCTATTATAATAATTATTATAATAATCATTATTATCATAAGATTTACAAAAAAGAGAAAAATTGAAGAAAAATTAAAAGATGATGAAAAGAAAATAATAAATTATTTAAAAAATAAGGGAAATAGAGCTTTAGAAGCTGAATTAAGAAAAGCATTTCCTGAAATACCTAGAACAACTATGTGGAGATTATTAAGAAGATTAGAAAAACAAGGAATTATAGAAATAAAAAAAGTAGGAATGCAAAATTTAGTTGAACTTAAATTGTAAATTCCTTACTTACACTTATTCTTTCTCTAGTATTTTCTATCCATCCATTTATTGTAATTCTATATGTTCCTGGTAATAATATTTTGAAAGGTCCTTTGACTATTTTTTCTTCTATTGGAATTTTCATTTTTACAGTATCACCTGGATCTAATTTTGTAATTACTTGTAAGGTAATAGGAGCATAATAAAGTATCCACTTATCATTTACTTTCTTTTCAATAATCATTCCATAAGCAGAATTAGGGAATAATATGGTATAATTGCCAATATTAGAAATTGTTATTTCAATGGTATTACCAGAAACTGAAACATTAAGTAATAGATATTTTTCTCCATTTGTTGTATATTTCATTTTATCAATAATTGGCATTAGATTTCTTATTTTTCCAATAATATCTTCATAGTTTTTCATACCCTTTAATTTTTCCTTAATAGGAGCAAGAGTTTCAGTAATGTTTTTTCCACATTCTAGACATTTTTTCTCTAAATTGTTAATATAATTATTAATTCTTAACATTGTTCTTTCTTGTGCTTGTAATTTTATCATTTTATTGACTTCATTAATGATTCTATTTGCTTCTGCAATTCTTTTTGCTATTTCATCTTGAGGTAAAGAAGTATTTATTTGAGAAAGTAAATCATAAGCTTGTTTTATAAGTTGAGAAGCATTTTCAATTGTTTCATTAAGAGAAGATAATGTTGAATTTAATAATTCAAGACGAGCTAATGTACAATTAGCAACTAAGAATAAACCAGGAGCATATGGAGTATATAAGTCTAAGAGTTCACTATGAATATCACGTAATATTTTTAATACTTCATTAGCTACACTAATACTAAGATTATAGTCTCCATTTTGATAAGCTTTATATGATTCATTTAATAATTTTAATGCATTATTGAATATTGAAGAAAGATTTTCTACTTTAGCTTTTATAGATTCATTTGCCATTAAGCTACTATTAGCTTTTATATTATTAAGTAATGTTTCAATTCTATTTTTTGTCATTTCTGTTATACGTAGAAAGTTTTCAGTCTTAATTTTATCATCTTGTATAGTAGCAGTAATTGGTACATTATTATAAGCACTTGTAAGAGTAGTAATTGGTATTAATGCTATAATTAATATTATTGGAATTATTAATCCATATAATCTCATATTATCACCAAAAATATAGAAAAAATACTTAAAAATAAGGAATATTGTGAAACAAAGTGTTTCATATTGATTGGAATTAACTAAAAAATGATTAGCAGAGAATTAATATCTATAAGCTTTATGAAATTTAAATAGCATAAAAAGGTTAAGAAATCATGGAAGGACCATATCATATTGGAATTGATGATACTGATTCATTAACATATGGATGTACAACTTATGTAGCAGCAAATATAATTGAAGAATTAATAAAAGAAGCAAATTTTATAGACTATCCAAATTTAATTAGGTTAAATCCTAATATTCCATGGAAATCAAGAGGAAATGGTGCAATTTGCTTAAGATTTTACTCAAAAAAGAATGAATATGAATTAATGGATTTAGTATTAAAATATGTTGAAGAATATAGAGATAAATTAGATATAAAAAATCAGCCAGGAATTGTAATTCTTAAAGGTGATGTACCTAATATTATAAAGGAATTTGGAAAAAAAGCACTTAATGATGTAATAACATTAGATGAAACAATATCATTACTTAAGAAGATTAATACAATATATTATGGAATAAAAGAAGGAAGAGGATTAATAGGTGCACTTGCTGCAATAGGTAATACATTAGAAGAAGATCATACATTTGAATTAATAGTTTATAGAAAAAACTATAATAGAAAAAGAGAAGTAGATATAGAAAGTGTTATAAAATTTGATAGAGAGACTTTTCCTTTTACATTTAATAATATAGATTATGAAAGTGGTAGATTATTAATTACACCTCATGGTACAGATCCTGTACTATTTGGAGTAAGAGGAGAAGATCCTGAAATTTTAAAAATATCACTTAAAATTATAAAATTTAAAGATGCAGATAAATGGGTAATTTATAGAACAAATCAAGGAACTGATGCTCATTTTTTTGAATTTAAGAAAATAAAATCTCTAAAGCCATATCAAGTAGCAATTATAAAAGGAATAGTGAGTAAAAAACCAGTCTTTATAGAAGGAGGACATGTTATATTTTCTATAGCTGATGATAGTGGAGAAATAGATGTAGCATGTTATGAACCCTCAGGAAATTTGAGAATGATAGTAATGGAATTAATGCCAGGAGATAAAGTAATAGTATATGGAGGAGTAAGACCATTAAATAATAAAATTACAATAAATTTAGAGAAATTAGAAATATTAGAACTAATTAATGAGCAATATATTAATCCTATATGTCCAAAATGTAAAAAGTCTATGAAATCTGAAGGAAAAAATAAAGGATATGAATGTAAAAAATGTAAAATAAAAGTAAAAGAAAAAATGAAAATTACAATTGAAAGAAAAATAAAAGAAGGAATATATCTTCCACCTCCAAGATCTATGAGACATTTAACAAAACCACCACAAAGATATGGAATGGAAAAAAGAAAATGGAATGGAATTGTAGAAGAGTTTTTTGGAAAATTTTAAATAAAGATTTTTTTCAAATCTTCTGGATTTATATTCAATGGTGGAATGATTATATCTACTTCTTTTAGTACTTCAGCTGGTCTTCCATTTTTCTTAATAAATTCATGAAGTTCTCTTAATGATATTAAAAATTCCTCAAATTTATTTTCCTTTAGCATATTAAATAACTTTCTTCCTTCTTCTATTATGAAATCTTTATATTTAATATCTAATATAAATTTACCATTACCAGTTAGTAGTATAGTAATCTCAGAAACATTATCTAAGAAATTTTTCATAACTAAAATTAAAAAAATAAGAAATATTTCTTTTTATAGAAAAACTTATAAATTAGTCAAAATGGTTAAACATTTATAAGAGAGAATAGATTTCTTCTTCTATTGAGATAGAAGTATAGCGGGGTGGGGTAGCCAGGTTATCCCGCGGGGCTCATATGTCCCGCTGGGAAACCCCGAGATCGGTGGTTCAAATCCACCCCCCGCTACCAATTTATTAAATTTTATTAACTAATTCATTAAAATCTCTAGCTAATTGTTTTAATTGTTCTTTTGTCCATGTTCTTCTTACTTCAACTAAATGCCTTATGATTTCAGCCATAATAATATCATTAGGATAGCCTTTTTTATGTATAAAATAACGATATAGTGTTGGTCTTGATATTTTAGTAACTTTTGAAAGCCTATATATAGAACCATAAACTTCTAATAATTTTTCTAAGAATTTTATTCTATATTCATTTGGAATATATTGAGCAATTAAATAAAATATTGTTAATTTTTCATTATTCATATTTTTCTTTTAGTCTCTGACCCCTTTATTTCTATTGGATTGATTTCTAATAAAAAAGAAAGAAGTATTCATTTGAGTAATTACTCTATACTTCTAGAGTAAAAGGTATTTATACTTCTAAAAACTAAGTAACAATTACACCATTTTTTATTTTAAAAAACAAAAAACTAAATTATAAAAAATTCATTTTTCCAATAGAAATAAAGGGGTCCATGGGTCAATTTATGTAAAATATATTTTACATAAACTAATTAGCTAGAAAATAAGTCATAAAACATTACTAACTTATTTTTCCCAAAATATAATGTAAAGATATTTTTACATAATTTCTTCTCTTTTCTCTTTCAAATAGTTCATAACTAACAATACTATTTAAAAAGTACAAAACTTATCATGAATTCTAATATTTAAATTTTTCTTTTTTAGATTACTTTATTATAATAAGACTAAGAAGTCTGTTGTGTATTCGAGATCATTAAGTTCTTTATTTTCTGTTAGAAATATGCAGCATTCTTTTCCTCTGAAAACAGAAAGCAATAAGATAATAGTCTACTTTTCAATAAATCAACATAAAAATAATAATAAGACAAATATTTATTGTGACTTTATATTTAACTCACAGTTCACAATTTTTATTCTTCTATTTCTATTAAAGTCTCAACTCACCCCTTCACTTCCACTGGAGAGAGAAAAGGAGGAAATTTTTATGTAAATTATGATTAAAAAACAGAAATTTTATGTAAATTATTTGCAAAAAAGTCGAAATCTAGCTTTTCTGATAATAATTTTCATAAATTTTTTAATCAGTTTTTACTTAAATGTAAATTGCAATATCTTCTTATATCTCACTTTGTAAACTACTAATTAGATGAGTGAAATATGCGTAAACTAAAGATAGAATTTAGTAATAAAAATGGTAATAAAATTACAATAATTTGTAATGGTAATTTACCAAAGGAACAAATATTAAAATTAATTGAACTCTTTGAAAATAGTAGTGAAACTAAATCACAATTCACAAGAACTACTTTACGAGAAAGAATTTTAGATCTTATACTTAATGAATTTAATAATATTTGGTTTACAAGTAAAGATATTATTGATGCATATATCAAGAAGTATAATGAGTCTATTAAGCCTAGTACTATTTCAACATATCTTTCAAGACTATATGATAATGGCTACTTAGAAAGAATTAGAGATAAAAAACACTGGAAGTATAAATTAATATCAAAGACTTCAACAAAAAATATAGAAAGTTATACAGAAAAGTTATGTGATGAAGATATTTAACTATTTTCCTAAAATCATTTTCTTTACTTCATCAGGAACTGAATAAGTATATGGCCATGTACTTTCATCACGAATTATTAATTTTCTTTCAGCTAATTTCTTTAGTAATCTTGCAACATGTTCTCTAGCTTTTCCTATACTTTGTGCAATTGGTGTAGCACTTCTTGTGCCAGGATGTTCTATAAGATATTTTATTATAGCAATTTCAGTTGGATTTAAATCTTCTTTTTGATATTTTTGTTGTGTAACTTCTTTACTAATTTTCTTTTTCTCAATATATTTTTCAGTTTTTTTACTTTCTATTTGCTCTTCTTTTTCATAAATTATTTCTTTTATTCTATCATTTATTCTTTGAATATCTAATCTTAATTTACTTATATCTGAATCAATAAAAGTGATATATTCTTCTATACGTCTTAATCTTTCAATAATATCACGTTTAATAAATGCTATTTCCATACGAAGTTCTTCTAGTATTTCTTTTTCACTTAACATTTATCATCAAATTAATAATACTTTTCTGTAATTTTTAAGTTTTTGGTTGTGACTAAATCACATTATTTTATAAATTGTTTTGCAATTAAATCTATTTTAGTAATTATTCCTACAATTTTTCCATTTTCTTCTACTAATACTGCTGGTTTTCCAGATAATAGAATTTTTCCAACTTCTTCTATACTAGTTTCAGCATTTATAACTGGAAATGGTTCTTCTCTTAAATCATATACTTTTTTATTTAACAAATTTTCTATTTTTTCATCTTTTATTTTGCTCAATATACTTTCTTCTCTAATACTACCAATAAGTTTTTTATTTTGAAAAATTGGAAGCTGAGATATTCCATACTTCCACATTAGTTCTATTGCTTTTTCAACAGTATCATTTGCATCTAATGATATAACTGGGCTACTCATTATGTGACGAGCTAAAAATTTCTTCTCACCAAGAACTTCATTTATTACATTTATTATTTTTCTTAATGTAGAAAGTCTTGGATCAACTGTTCCTCTTTCTATTCTTGCAATTAATGATTGACTTATACCTGCTCTTTTTGCTAATTCTTTTTGTGTTAATCCTGCTTTTTTTCTTAATCTTCTCAATTCTTGTGGTGTAATTAAGTTTACTACCATTATCTCTAAAATTAAATACTTAGTAAGAAATTAAAAAGTTATAGGTGAACAAATGCAGAAAAGAGCAAAGATTTACGTACATGGCATGGTTCAAGGAGTTGGTTTTAGACCTTTTGTATATAATCTTGCACATATATATCAGCTTAAAGGTCAGGTTTCTAATTTAGGTGATGCTAGTGTTGAAATAATTGTAGAAGGAGAATATGAAAAAATAAAATTCTTTATAAATGATTTAGTAAGTAAGAAACCAAAAATTGCTAGAATTGATAGTATTGATGTAATTTGGGAAGAACCAACTAATGAATTTAAAGATTTTAAAATAGCAAAAAGTAATATTAAGAAAATAAGTTTAAGCTCTGTGATCCCAGTAGATATTGGTATATGTGATTTATGTATCACAGATATTTTTAGTAATACTAGATGGCATTACTATCCATTTACATGTTGTTCACACTGTGGACCAAGATTCACAATTTTATATTCCTTACCATACGATAGAGAAAATACTTCTATGGTAGATTTTCCTTTTTGTTCTTATTGTAAATCAGAATATGAAAATCCTAATGATAGAAGATATGATGCACAAGGAACTACATGTCCAATATGTGGTCCAAAAATGTTTCTCTTAGATAATAATGGAAATATTATTGATGATGAAGATCCTATAAGAATAGCAGCTTCTTTACTAAAAGAAGGTAAAATAATTGCAGTTAAAGGAATTGGAGGTTTTCATATAGCTGTTGATGCAACAAATGAAGATTCTGTATTAGAACTTAGAAAAAGAAGAAGAAGACCAAATCAACCATTTGCAGTAATGTCAAAATCAATAAATGAAGTAAAAAAATTTGCTATTGTTTCAAAGGAAGAAGAAGATTTACTTAAATCTCCATATAAGCCTATTGTTATTCTTAAAAAATCACCTTCATATAATTTAGCTGAATCAGTTTCTCCTGGCTTAGATACAGTAGGGGTTATGTTGCCATATACTGGTATACATCTTTTATTACTAGAATTTTTTGGAAAAGAAGCTTTAGTAATGACAAGTGGGAATTATCCAGGAAGACCTATTGTAATTGATAATGATCAAGCAATTTCAGAACTTAAAGAAATTGTTGATTTCTTTCTTGTACATAATAGAAAAATAGTAAATAGATGTGATGACTCTGTTATAAAATTTGTAGAAAATACTCCTACTTTTCTTAGAAGGTCAAGAGGTTATACTCCTACATATTTAACAATTCCATGGACAAATAATGAAAATATTATTTCTGTTGGAGGAGAATTTAATGTAACTGGATCTATTGCAATAAAAAATCGCATTATTACTACACAACATATCGGGGATGTAAGTGATCTAGATACTCTTAATTATTTAATTAGTGCATTAAATTTTTTAATTAAGGTATATGATATTAAGTTTTTTTCAAAAATAGCTCATGATTTAAATCCTAATTTCTATACTACAAGATATGCAAAAGAACTTTCAGAACACATATCAGCAAAAACTATTCAAGTTCAACATCATCATGCTCATATGACCTCATTAATGATTGAACATGGTTTATCTCAAGATACTGAAATTATATGTATTACTATTGATGGATTTGGTTATGGAGCTGATGGAATGGCATGGGGTGGAGAAATTCTATTTGGAGGATATTCTAAGTTTAATAGAGTAGCTCAACTTCGTTATCAGCCAATGCCAGGAGGAGATTTATGTGCTTATTATCCTGCAAGATTTCTTGCAGCTATTCTTTCAACAATAATGGAAGACTCAGAAATTTTTAATTTATTTGAAAAAAAGTATATTAAATATTTAAGATATGGTGAAGATGAATTAAACATAGTATTAAAACAATCAAAAAAGCCAGGAATAATTCACTCCTCTAGTATTGGAAGACTTTTAGATGCAATTGCTGTATTACTAGAAGTGGGACATTATAGAAGTTATGAAGGAGAATTGCCAATGAAATTAGAAGCACTTGCTAATCATGGAAAACCAATTAATATTAATTTAAATTTACCAGTAAAAAAGCAAAATAATACTTATATTATAGATACTTCAGAATTTATATTATCTATTATTGAAAATATGAAATATTATTCAAAAGCTGATTTAGCATATGAAATTCATAAAACTTTAGGATTAACATTTGGTAAATTAGCATGTGAAATAAGTGATGAAGTAGGTTGTAATATTATTGGTGTTTCTGGTGGTGCTGCTGTTAATAGTTTATTAATTAAGTATATGAAAAGTGAAATAACTAAAAATAAGAAGAAGTTTTTGCAACACATAATTCTTCCACCTGGTGATGGAGGTATTTCTATAGGTCAAATTGCTGTTGCATTAAACTGTGAGTAATTTATATTTTATTATTGTTCCTCTAGTAATTTCTATATGATGTATATTATTTAGTAAAAATATAGAGAAGTATTTAATTAAAAAACATTAGCTTATGGTGATTCTCTCTACTTTCTTTTTTGTGATTTTTATCATCTTATTATATGTGATACAAAATTATTCCTAATAAAATTGTCACAATCATTATAATCAATCCAGTTTTCTTTGCTTTTCTAATATTTTCATCAGTTACTTTCCAAAGTATTTCTAAGCCTTCATTACCTAAGAAATGCAAATTTTTTAGATTTATTTTATAAAATTTTATAGAACATTCTTCCTTTTTTGTGTTTGCATCTTTTACTAATTCAATTACTTTTTTAATAATAGCTTCTTTATCAATATTTTTTCCTATTGGAATATATCCTTCTTTTATTTTCCATCCTACTACTACATGTGTATCAGTTGTTGCAACTTCTGAATTTTCATATCCCTCCTTCTCTAATGCAGCTATTATTTCTTCTCTTAATCCTTTTATCATATTATTTCCATCAAAGACTATATAAGCAGTTTTTTGTCCTTCTACATCTACTACCATTACCATTATTCCTCCATCTCCAAATCCATCATGATATGAATAATTTTCAAATTTTGAACATGAAAATCCTACTAATGCCTTATCATATTTACTATTTTTTAATTCTTCAAGACATTCTTCTAATGTTTCTACAATATTTTTTTCATCTTCTTCTCTAAAATCAATATATGATGTATCTATTGCATTATGTGCATCTATTATTATTCCATCAGAAAAACCTTTTTCAATAATCTTCTTCATACAAATATCATTAACTCTTTCTGGAAGATCTTCTGTTGGTATAGGTGCTCTACTTATTATAACTAATGGAATATTATTGAAAATTTGACAAGTAATAGTGATGTCTCCTTTCTTTTTTCTTATAGATTTTGATACTATACCATAATTATTACAATTATGTTCTATTGATAGAACTGAATCAATTATGGCTTCACACTCTTTTGAAAATATTAAATCTTTTTCATGAGTTGATGGTGCATGAAAAATTATTGGTATAATTCCTTTTTCCTTAAGTCTTATTGCTAATTTACTAGGTAGATCACTACTTCCAACTTTCTTAAAAGGTCCAAAATGAATATTTGGTACTACTATTCTTCCAGAAATTTTCTTACCTTTAAAATCAAGAATCTTGATTTCTGCATCTTTAGTTATTGAAACTATTTTCAATAATTTTTCTAATAATCTAGTTTTGTTCATCATCATTGCTTCTATAAATCCTCTAAGTAATTTCAAAGTACTTAATCCTAAGATCTCCTTTCCAATTTTCTCTATATACTTCAAGTATATTATTGCTAAAGTAAAGGAGAAAATAATCATAATAATAAAGCTTAATAAAGGTAATAGATAGTCTTTTTCTAAGAATTTCATTTGTATTATACGAAATGTTAACATTAGTAGTGGATGAATAATACTTGCAATGAATAGCTTCTTAGTATTTATTACTGTTAATGCTCCAATAACTATTCCATAAAATAATACAATTGATCCACATGTTATGAAATATATTCTTTCTAGTAATAGATTTTCATTTAGTATTTTGAATAATATCATACTAATTATTTCTACTACTCCAATTATTACTGTACCAATAAGTATAAGTCCAAGAACTCTTCTTCTATTGAAAAAACTATCTCTTAGAATACTACATAATATATAGCTACTTAGTATGCTAGAGATTAAGTAAACAAATATTGCCTCATATATTATTATAAATAATGAAAACTTAGCTATAAGATAGTTCATTATACTTATGGTAGTACTAAATATAATTATTACCATTATAGTATAGCTTTCTTTAGGAATTCCAAAGATACTTTTATATTTTTCAACAAATTTATCTGTTGACAATCAATCTCCCAATACTCAATTAAGTAAAAAGAATAAAAACTTTATATCTACTTAGTAATTAAGTGAGTAATCTTGATCAGTATATACTGGAATAATGGAATAATTATTAAAATTAATGATTTTGAAATTATACTTGATCCTATTACTAATGTTAATAAAAACTCATCAATATTTATATCTCATGCTCATAAAGATCATATTTATGGTTTACTAAATGAATATTGTTTAAAATACTCTACTCCTCAAACAATTGCTATAGGTGAAGTTTTAATAAATAAGAAAATAAAAAATATAGTACCTTGCAATTATGGTGAGAGTATAAAATTTCATAATTTAGAACTTCAACTTATAAATTCAGGTCATGTTTTTGGATCAGCTGCTTTAATAATTAGAAGTAAGGATGTGACTCTACTATACACTGGAGATTTTAACTTTACAAAAACTCTGATACAAGAAGCAATATCACCAATTGAGTGTGATATTATGATAGTAGAAGCAACATATGGCAAGCCAGGAATGGTTTTTCCACCACGTGAAGAAGTATACTTAGATATAATTTCATGGGTTGCAAAAACAATTAATAATGGCTTTCTTCCCATACTTTTAGTTTATCCTTTAGGTAAAGCTCAAGAAATAACTAAACTCTTCAATAAGTTTTCTTCTATTCCTGTAGTTACACATCCTAAAATATCTAAGATAAATGAAGTAGTTAGAAATTTTGGTGAAAATTTAATTTTTTATGATTTAAATGAAGATGGAAAAGAATTAGTTGATAGTAGAGATTGTGTAGTTCTATTTCCTTTTAGCTATAATACAAATAGATTAAGAATTAAATACCCAAACTCTAAGATAGGTATTGTAACTGGTTGGGCAATACTTTACAAAAATATAAAAAATGCTGATATCAGCTTTCCTTTAAGTTCTCATGCTGATTATCCTCAATTAATTAATTTTATTTCAAAATGTAATCCAAAAAAAGTATTTACAGTTTATGGTTATACAAAAGAATTAGCAAGATCTTTAAGAAAAATTGGTATTGATGCAAGATCAATTATATGAATTTTAACCAAATATTAAATGTGCTAAAATTACACTTATAATTAATATTATACTACTAATAATAACATATACTGGTTTTATCTTTATACCATGTATTTCTTCTTCAAAGAATCTTATTAATCCTGCACCTGTTATTGGCATAGGTGCTTCTTTTTTTCTTTCTCTTTTTGGCATTTTTATCATATATTAAAGAAATCGATTCCTTTATTAATTTTATCCTCGAAAATATAATGAGGTAATATAGCTATGAGTAAGGAGAAAATAGATCCTAAATTAGCTTATGAGAAAATTCTTAAATGCTTAGAAGCTCATCATGAAATGATGAAAAATGCTATTCCACTTATTGCTAGTGAAAATATTCCAAGTCCTGCTGTTAGAGAAGCTTTAGCAAGTGATTTTGGAAATAGATATGCAGAAGGTTGGGTAGGTGAACGACTTTATGCAGGCTGTAAATACATAGATGAAGTAGAGTCAATTGCTATAGAACTTGGTAAGATACTATTTAATGCTGAATTTATTGATGTTAGACCTATTTCTGGTGTTATTGCTAATTTGGTTGCATTTTCAGCATTTGCCAATCCATATGATATTGCTTTTGCTCTATCAATACCAACTGGTGGTCATATTAGTCATGGTAAAAAAACTATTGGAGGAACAGCTGGTGCTATAAGAGAATTAGAAATATATAATTATCCATTTGATGAAGAAAATTTCAATATTGATGTAGATAAAACTATTTCATTAATAAAAGAATTAGAGGCTAATGGAAAAAAACCAAAATTATTTATATTAGGTGCAAGTGTATTTCTATTTCCACATCCTGTAAAAGAAATTGCAGATATTGCTAAAACTTATGATGCTAAAGTTATTTATGATGGAGCACATGTTGCAGGTCTTATAGCTGGAGGTATTTTTCAAGACCCTTTACGTGAGGGTGCTGATGTTTTTACTATGAGTACACATAAAACATTAGCAGGCCCTCAGCATGGTGCTATTGTCTCTTGGTCTAAGTATGCTGAAACTATAAAGAGAATTGTTTTTCCAGGTCTTGTAAGTAATCATCATCTTCATGCAGTTGCAGGTGTAGCCATAGCTTTTGCTGAAGCTATTAAGTTTTATAATGAGTATGCAAGAGCAATAGTATCAAATTCTAAAGCATTAGCACAAGCATTATATGAACTTGGTTTTGATGTATTATGTGAGAAAAAAGGATTTACAGAATCTCATATGATTCTTGTTGATGTTTCTAAGTATGGAAATGGATTTGAAGTAGAAAAGAAATTAGAAGAATGTAATATACTAGTAAATAGAAATCTTTTACCATATGATAAGAGAATGAAGAGGGATTATAGAGCACCTGGAGGAATAAGAATAGGTGTTCAAGAAGTAACACGATTAGGTATGGGCAAATCAGAAATGATTGAAATTGCTAATTTAATGAAAATGGCTATAATAGATAAAAAAGATCCAAAAATTATTAGAGAAAAAGTAGTAGAATTAAGAAAGGACTTTCAAAAAGTAAAATATTGCTTCTCATCAATTAATGATGCTTATGAATATATAAGAATAAGGTAATGAAAAATGAGTATAAATGAAGCACAAGAACTAATGCTAAAGATTTATGGTGAGCGAGATAAAAAGCGTGGTGCAGAAGGAACTTTTATTTGGCTTATTGAAGAAATAGGAGAATTAGCAGAAGCAATAAGAAAGAAGGATGATAAGAGTATAAGAGAAGAAATGGCTGATGTTCTTGCATGGCTTTTTTCACTAGCAAATGTATTAAATATCGATTTATCTAAATGTTTTTTAGAGAGGTACTCAAAGTGTCCACGATGTAAAAATATTCCATGTAGTTGTAATTTCTAGGTGGGTAGTAGTGATTTATGTAAAGGATATAATGAATAAAGATGTAGTGTATTTAGAGGTACCTGGTAATAGAAATGAATTTTTTAAAAAATTTATGGAGAAGAAAGTATCTGGTTTTCCAGTAGTAAAGAAAGGTACAAAACAAATTATTGGAATAATTACAAGAGAAGATATATTAAAAAAAGGAGATGAAGAGCAAATTGCTCTTATTATGAATAAAAATGTTATAACAATTACTCCAGAAACTCCTTTAGATGATTGTATAAAAATAATGAAAGAAAAAGGTTATAGAAGAATTCCTGTTGTTGTAGATAAAGAACTTGTTGGAATAATAACTATAGGTGATATAGTGCATAAATTACTAGTAAAATCAACATCTAATCTAAAAGTTAAAGATTTAATGTCTCCAATAGGATTAGTTTGTTGGGATAATACTCCTTTAAATATAGTTGGAAAAATAATGATAATGACAAAATCACATGTAGCTTTATCTATTAATCGTAATGAACAAATTAATGGAATATTATCTTTAACTGATTTAATAAAATATAGTGAAATTAGAATAGAGGAAAAAAAGACAGTTTTAAAAGCAGGATCTGAAGGACAAGAATGGGATTGGGAAACTACTTCTTTTCTCTTAATTACTAAGGGAAAAATAACCTTACCAGAAATACCTTTATATCAGGCAATATCTACTCCATGTATTACTATACTCGAAAATGCTAGTGTAAGTGAATGTGCCATAAAGATGAAAAAATATGATGTTGATCAACTAGTTGTAGTAAATGCAAAAAATGAAATTCAAGGAATTATTTTTGATAGAGACTTACTAAAATCATTGTGACATAAATTCTTCTAATGATATTATCCTTCTCTTATTCTTAATTAGATCGTTTAAACTTCTCTCAATAAGCTCTATTTCTTGTTTTATAAAGTTATCAAGATTAAATTCCTTAGCAAGAGAGTATGAAATATTAAGATATTTACTTATATTTCCTTCATGAACAGATAATACTAATTCATTATTACACTTTATACATCTTCCCTTTAATGGAATTCTCCTATATTTTGCACCACATCTTGTACATCTAAATTTTTGAGTAAGAAATGCTCTAAAATTACCTACTAAATCAGGTATAAAATGATGTTTTAATAATCTTTCTGCTACATCTTTTGCATCAACAGCACGTATTTTTATTGCTAAATTAAGTTGCTTCCTTACTTTTTCTTCCATATTTCTTATTTTATCATATTCTGTAACTAAAGGACCAGTATTTATATCATGATTATATATTGAAAAGTTTAAATTAATATACTGATCTTGTTTTCCTAATTTTTTCTTAACTATTTCTATAAACTTTAGAGCTTCACTTGGACTACTATATTCTTCACATAATGAATAAAATTCCAATGGTAGTCTTTCTACAACTTCAATATTATGGCATTCATCATCTACTTCTGATGGGTCAATTATTACTGTTAATACTAATGGAGCATCCATTAATCCTCCTACTTTTTCTGGTAAGTAATGTCTAGAGAAATCTATTAATGCTTGTAATGCTAACATTATAGCATCTTCATCTCCATCACAATTTCTTCTCTTTGCAGCATGCCAAAATGGATGTGCATAACATACTGAGGCCTTCGTAAAGCCTATTATTCTACCTATAACTCCTGCAGAAGTATGAGGTGCTAATCCAATTACAAGATGACCTACTAAATCTTTATAACTATTAAGTCTATAATATGGTTCTAAACCATAAACCTCTTTTAAAAGTTCATCAACATAATTTGCTACTCTATATAAATACTTTGCACAACTTTCTGGTATTATAATATCTTGAACTTTAAGTTCTAATATCTGATCTTCACTTTTTAATTCATTACCTTTATAGTCTTTTGTATAGCCTAATTCTTTAAGTTTTTCTATACTTACTCCAATTTCTGATGGTTTAAAATGAGTTAAAGGAGCATTTGTTATATCGTATCTTATAGTTCCGTCTTTATAAATGAAAACTTTATGTTTACATCTTAGAATTCCTTTTTCTATTATTTCTGGAATCTTTTTGGAATTACTTAGTCCTTTTACTCCTTTAATTACACTATCCTTACTAACACCAAATCTAGATAATTTTTCAAAGAAATCACTTATGGTAATTATTCTTTTATTATATGGAAGTATCTTAACTCCACATTTTTTACATACATCTTTTTCATAATAACTATTACAATTTTGACAATAGTAAATTTGAATAGTTCGAATATTACATTTTCTACAAATATTTTCATAAGTTATCATATTACAGTTAGGACATTTTTTAAGTACAATTTCTACTTCTATCTCTCCTAATTGCATAGCTTTTACAATATTTCTTTGTGAACCACCTGCTAATCCTACTGGAAAGAGTACATGAACAGGTGGTTTCATGACCCTTTCTTTAGCTTTCTCAGGTCTTCCCATTCTAGCTCCTATAAAGGATCTTCCTTTAGCTTTTATTTTAATTCCACAACACTTACTAAGATATTCAATACTATCACTAATTTTTTCATCATTAAGAATATTTTTAGAAGAAAATAAGGTCTCAATAATTTTTGAATCTTCAAAAGTTATTGTTTTTTCTTCTTTATTATATTTATGTGGAATACATGCTTTTTCTAATATCTTCTTTAAGATTTCATTTTTTAAAGGAACCTTAGAATAATCCTTAACATTTCTTAACCATTCTTGAAGAACTTTTATTTCTTCAATACTTATATTCTCCCAAAAATAAGTGTATCTAGGATGTAATGGTATTTCTAATTTTTTGGAAATAATTAAAGCTTCTTCTTCATTTGGTTTATATAATAATGGATTATCAATAAATTCTTTTAATCGTTCTTTACTAATACCTAGTTCTATTGCTACTTTTTCAATATTTCCTTCTACTTTTCTTCTAAGTTCTTCTGCCCAAATTTCTTCACAATATCCTGGTGGCATTAATCTATGATTATTTTCTAAAAATTCTCCTATAGCAACTAACATATCTCCAAGAAAGAGGATTTCTTCAACATTATCTTTTACTTTTTTTGCAATTTCAACATTTTCTACTCTTATTACATCTCCATTCTTTAACTTAACAATTGGGCCTTCAATAGTATCTACTGGTGTTATAGTTGCACTTTTTCCTGGTCTTTCTATTCTTAATTGAGTACCTATTGCAATAAAACTTTCTAATATAATCATAGTTGCTGGATTAATTCCAACTGCAGCAAGTCCTGTATTTCTTGCACGGCCATATCTTAATCGAAATCCTCCAAATCTTGATGGATGTGAAAATATAGGTCTTCCTCCTACAACATCTACTAAATATTTATCATCAGGTTGGATTTTATTTTGATTTTCTTCATTTTCCTTAAATTTTATATTTAACCAACTCCAATCAAGTCCAATCTTTTCTACAATCTTCTTTAGTTTTTCAGCTTTACCATAAATTCCATCATTTATAACTCTTAGAGCTCCTCCTCTTACATAATTTGTTTCTATTCTTTCAAGATTTCTATAAACTGAGACTTGATATTTATCTGTTGGAGGACCAGTTACCTCAACAGGTAAATAGCTTAGTATTCTCCTTAATTCATCATCTGATGGATGATACTGAAATCTTCCTACTTTTCTTTCATATAATCTTATTTCTTCAATAAATCTTCCTATTTCTTCATTAGTGATCTTATATCTATCTAAATGAAGAAGAATTCTTATATAATCACCAAATACAACAGTAAGTGCTTGTTCAGTACCACCTGCAGACCTCATAGGTCCTGCATAGTATATTGCAAGATACTTACTTCCATCAAAATTTCTTTTGATTCTAACACTTTCTATTCCTTGTAATGGTGCAGCAGTAATTCCCTCTGTCATAATGGCTAATGCTGCTCTTAAAGCTTTATCAGCAGCTACTTCATCATTAAATTTACCAAATTTACCATTTATTATATCTTCTATTATTTTAAATGCAACTTCTTCTCTTGAAAATTTCTCTTTTAATTCTCTAATTCTTTTTCCTATTCCACTAATTCCAATTAATCCCTCAACTCTTGCAGCTAAATCTTCAGCTTTATAAATTTCAACATAAGGTTCAGGATCAAGTCCTTTACTTCTTGCTTTATTTGCAATTTCATATAGTTTATTTACATGATTAATTATATCATAAAAGTATTTCTGAGTATTAGCATCACAAATCATAATGTTACCTCCAATAAATTATATACTAAACTCATTCCTAGTGGTAATATAAAATTATCATCAAATTTAAAATCTACAATATCAAAAATAAAAAAACTTATTCCTAGTAGTATAGGAGTAGTAATCACATGAATGGAAAGTAATAAGTTAAGTAATATATATGAAATAAAAGTTACTGTTATCATACCCAAAAAACTTCCCTCTATGGTTTTATTTTTTATTCTATGCTTTCCTAATGCTATTCCACTAATTGCTGATATTGCATCTCCAATTAATGCTGATGTAATACCTATGATAATTGAATTTCTTGAAAAAAAGAAAACAATAATTAAAGCAGCTACACAAAAGTATATATATGATGCTAATGCAGTTTTTTCAAAACTTCTTATTATTTCTCCTGAAATCCTATTTAAGGGGAATAAAATAGGTGCTCTTATTCTTATAAATTCAAGAAAAATAAAAATTAATAATAATATTGAAAGATAAAAAATTGTTAAATCTTTTCCAAATAGAACATATATTATAGGTACTAGTACTCCTAAAATATGAAAAGTTTTTCTTACTAGTTCTTTTTTAATAGCTTTTTGCATTCACTCCTTCCTCAATACCATCTACAATATCTTTTAATAACTCTATATTATTTTCTAAAATTGTTCCTGTTACTATTATTTCAGCACCTGCTTTTGCTAGTTCTTTTGCTTGTTCTTTATTTTTTATTCCTCCTCCAACTATTAAATGACTCTCATCTAACATTTCTCTAACATTTCTAACTATATTTGCTGGAATAGGCTCACTTGCTCCTGATCCTCTTTCAAGATAAATAAATCTCATACCCATATATTGAGCAGCAAGTGCATACATTGTAATAATCTCTGGTTTATCTATAGGTATTGGATTTGCTTGACTTACAAAACCAGCAGTTCCTCCTGGACTTATTATAATGTATGCAAGAGGAATTGCTTCTAAATTATATGATTTTATTATTCTTGCACTTATTGCTTGTGCTCCAGTTATATAATAAGGATTCGAAGAATTTAAAACAGATAAGAACCATATAGCATCTGCATATTTAGAAATACTTGCAATATTTCCAGGAAATATTATAACTGGAAGATCGGATCCATCTTTTAATCCCTTTATTATTTCATCTAATTTTTCACCAAGATATGTAGAACCTCCCACCATTATTGCTGTAGAACCTGCCTCCTTAATTATCTTAGAAAGATACTTGGAATCTTCTGGATTACATTTTTCAGGGTCTATTAATGCAATATGAATACATCCTTTTTCCTTAATCTTAGATACTAGGTATTTTTCAACTCTTCTTAACATCTATTTTTTCACCACTCCATAATATTTATCAATGAACTTACCATAAGCATCAACAATATCTTCAACTTTTGTTATCTCTACTGTATCTGAGAGATTACATCTTCCACATTTTACTATAGCAACTCTTACTTCTTCGTTTTCTTCTTTATTAATAGATATAGTAAGATTTTTTCCTCCACAATTTGGACATACAAATATCTTAGGTAAAGTCTTCTTAACCTTTTTTACTATTACTTTTTTTCTTCTTCTTCCTCCCATAGAACTCAGCCTATCTTTATTTTACTCCATTTACTAACTATTATCTCTAAACCATCTACTCCAATTTTTGAATAACATCCATCTATTAATATTTTTGTTCCTTTTTTAACATTATAACTATATAATAATTCAGCTTTATCTCCCCAAAAAATTACAGGAAGTGTAAAATCATCATCTTTTAAGATAATTTTAGCAAATTTTTTTCCTGTTTTTGTTTCTCTAAATATTGGATCATCATCAATTATGCCTTCAATGACTAGATTTTCCATATTTGGCTTTATATCTTTTAATTTATTTATATTTATTGGTATAGATAATATTTTTTCACAAGAAATTTTTACATCATTTTCATTATCTACATATATTTCAATATTTTCTCCAATATTTCTTATTCTTCCTCCTATAATTTCTACATAACATCCTTCAATTATTCTATGTAGAAATTCATCTGATGGATTCCAGATAAAAACTTTAATGTAGTTTTCTTCACTTTTTAAAATAAAATGCATTACTCTTCCTTCACTTCCATCTCTTTTCTTATATTTAACTAAATCATAAATTTTCCACACAATACCCTTGTATGTTTTTTCACTAATTATTTGAATTTCTCCTTTACTTCCAATATGTACTTCTAGTAATCCATCAAAACTCTCTCTCGTATATGCTTGTTTTATTAAGATTTCTGTGCCTGGCTTAAGCTTATGTAGAAACTCTGCTTTATCATTCCAGACTACTAGAAGAGCTGAACCACTATCATCCCTTATAATAGCTTTTCCAATTTTTCCCTTTTCATTATCTTTCTTAATAAACTCTTTTACACCAAATACTCTGTCTACAGTCACAATTAATGTCACATTTTTCATCATTGGTACTAAATCTCCTATCTTAACCTTTATATCAGGCTTGAATTCTGATAAAGTAACTCCATAATCCTTTGCTATTAAATAAATTGCAACTTCATCATCTATTAAATAACCTAAGCTTTTCTTTTTCTCTTCAATAAGTTCTTTTAATTCTTTTTCACTTTTTCCTGTGATTTTCATTAAGTAGTCACTAATATTCATTCACGATCACACTAATACTTCTTAAATACTTTCTTTCTTCCATTCATTAATAAGTCTTGCATAATCATCATCTGGTACTTCATAAACTTCATACTTTCCAGTTTTTTCAGCTATTGATTGTGCAATTATATGATAACATGTCTTACATTTTCTCCTTATAACAACATTTATATAAAATTCATTACATTGACAATACATATTGGGAATTACAAAGTATTCTCTTTTCTTTCCTACGACTATCCATACTACTCTATTACTTGGCTTGAATATATACTTCTTTACCGATAGGGAATTAACTGCTTCTATTGCTTTTCTTAATTTTTCTCCATTTTCTTTCATTTCTTCTTTAATACTCACATAATTGAAATATGAGAAAGAAAAATAAATACTTCTTTCATTTATATCCATTTATTGTGGTGTTAATAATTGAAATTTGATGTTGGAATAGTTGGTGCAGGACCTGCTGGAATGTTTGCAGCATATGAAATTGCAAATAAAAGTAAGCTCTCTGTAGTAGTAATAGATCAGGGCTATGATGTAGAAAAACGAGTATGTCCAGTACAAAACTATAAAAAATGTACAAAATGTTCAATTTGTAGTATAATGAGTGGAGTAGGTGGAGCAGGTACATTATCTAGTGGTTTATTAAATCTTAGACCAGATATAGGAGGTAATCTTCTAGAATTTGTTGATGAAAATGAAGCTAATAACTTAGTAAATTATGTGGACTCTATTTTTCTAAAATATGGTGCACCTGAGCATGTATTTCGTGGAGATACTGAGGAAGCTATGGAATTACAAAGAAAAGCAGCATCTGTTGGAATTAAATTTATACCAATTACTCAACGTCATATAGGAACTGATAGAGCTCCTTTGGTTATAAAGAATTTTAAAAAAGATTTAGAAAAATTAAATGTAAAATTTCTTCTTGAAACTAAAGTAGAAGATGTAAGAAAAAATCAAATAATATTAGAAGATCATAGAATTATTGAATGTAAGTACATATTATTAGCTCCAGGAAGAGTTGGAGCAGATTGGGCTAAAAAATTAGCTCAAAGACTTGGTATACCAACAAAACCAGAACCTATAGATGTTGGTGTTAGAGTTGAAGTACCAGCATTTGTAATGGATCCTGTAATTGCTGTAAGTAGAGATCCAAAATTTCACATATATACTGATACATATGATGATTTTGTAAGAACATTTTGTGTAAATCATCGTGGTTTTGTTGTTAAAGAAGTATATGATAGTTTTGTTGGTGTTAATGGACACTCAATGGCTGGTAAGCTCTCAGAAAATAGCAATTTTGCTCTTCTTGTAAGAATAACTCTTACAGAACCTGTTGAGGATACCACTGCCTATGGTATGTCTATTGTACAACAAGCTACTATACTTGGTGGTGGAGAACCATTAATACAAAGATTAGGTGATTTAAGAATGGGTAGAAGATCTACATGGAATAGAATATCTCATAGTCATATAGTTCCTACTCTAAAATCTGCTACTCCAGGTGATATAGCTATGGCAATGCCACATAGAATTGTTTCTGATATACTTGAAGCTTTAGAAAAACTAGATGAAATAATACCTGGTGTAGCCTCATCTTCTACATTACTTTATGCACCTGAAATAAAATTCTCAGCAAATAGATTTCAAGTTAATAAGAACTTTGAAACACCTGTTGAAAATATATTTGTTGCAGGAGATGGTGTAGGACTTTCTCGAGGTCTAGTGTGTGCAGCTGCAACAGGTATTCTTGCTGCACGAGGTATTCTTAGAAAAGAAGGAATTATTTAATTACTTTTGTTATGGGGCTGCCCGGATTTGAACCGGGGTCACGAGGGCCCGAGCCTCGCAGTCTAGACCAAGCTAGCCTACAGCCCCATTTTCTATATATCTTTTATATATTCTTTCTACCTATATTTTTGTATATATTCCTAATTTATGGTGTAGTACGTTGGAAACAACTAAGGAATATCTACTAAAGAGGATAATAGGTGAAATAGTACTATCTGATATACCTGGTGAAGCTATGAGACGTTGGAGAGAGATTTTTGGAATTTCTCAATTAGAATTAGCAAAAAAAATGAAAGTTTCTCCTTCTGTAATAAGTGATTATGAAGGAGGTAGACGAAAATCTCCAGGCTCTATATTTATAAAACGCTATGTTAGTTCACTTATAGAAATAGATGAAGAAAAAGGAGGTAAAATATTAGAAAGATTTTCAGTAATATCAAAATCTCGTTCTGATGCTATTTTGGATATTTGTGAATTTTCATCACCAATTGTATTAGAGAAGTTAGTAAAAGCAGTTGATGGTGAATTTATTGTATATGAAGAACTCTCATCAAAATATATTTTAGGATATACTGTAGTAGATAGTATAAAAGCTATTATGTCTATGTCAGGTTCAGATTTTATTCAGCTTATTGGTTCTACATCTGAAAGAGCAATAATATTTACTAATACTTCTACTGGAAGATCTCCAATGGTGGCTATTCGTGTAGCACCTATTAAGCCATCAGCAGTTATACTACATGGCATAAGGAAATTAGATAAATTAGCTGTAGAATTAGCTAAAATAGAAAGAATTCCTTTAATTATATCAAAAAAAGAAAATATTAAGGAACTTATTGATTCATTACATAGGATATAATATTTTCGTTTTTTGTCGATTATAAAAATAGTCAAAAAACGAAAATATTATATATCTACATTACTATAATTCTTAACACATATGTGGTGATAACTTGAAGCCAATAATAGATGTAGTTATATCTGGTTGGGGCTCATATATACCTATTTACAGACTTCCTGTTGAGGAAATTGCAAGAATTTGGGGCACATCAGTAGATCATATTAAACGTGAATTATTAATATACGAAAAATCTATTGCTGGAATTGATGAAGATGTTGCAACAATAGCTGTTGAAGCTGCAAAAAATTCTCTAAAAAGAGCAAAAATAAATCCTAGTGAACTTGGAGCAGTTTTTGTTGGAACTGAAACAAAGCCATATGCTGTAAAACCTACTGGTACTATAGTTGCTGAAGCAATAGGAGCAACTCCAAAAATATTAGCTGCTGATTTTGAATTTGCATGTAAAGCAGGAACGGAATGTCTTCAATGTTGTATAGCTCTTGTTGGATCAAATATGATAAAATATGGAATGGCAATTGGTGCTGATGTAGCTGAAGGAGCACCTGCAGATCCACTAGAATATTCTGCAGGAAGTGGAGGTACTGCTATAATTGTTGGAAATAAAAATTATGAAAAAGAACCAGTAGCTCTACTTGAAGGTTCTGTATCTTATGTTACTGATACTCCTGATTTTTGGAGAAGACCAAAAGAAAGTTATCCTTCTCATGCTGAAGCTTTTACAGGAGATCCTGCTTATTTTAAACATACTATTTCTGCAACAAAATTACTAATGGAAGAACTTGGATTAAGACCTTCTGATTTCAAATATGCTGTTTTTCATCAGCCAAATGGAAAATTTCCATTAAGAGTAGCAAAGATGTTAGGTTTTAATAGAGAGCAAATAGAATGCGGACTTATTGTTCCATATGTAGGTAATCTTTATTCTGGCTCCTCATTAACTGGTTTTTCAGCTGTATTAGATATTGCAATGCCAGGTGATAGAATATTATTAGTAAGCTATGGTTCTGGTGCAGGAAGTGATGCTTTTAGTTTTATTGTACAAGATGGTATTATTGCTAAGAGAGATAATGCTCCAAAAGTTATGGATTATATTAAGAGAAAGAAAACAATTGATTATGCAATTTATTGTAAATTAAGAGGGAAAATTTGGTGAGATCATGAGAAAAGTTGCTATAATAAGTTATGGAATGACAAAAGTTGATAGACATTGGAATAAATCCTTAAGAGATTTATTTAGTGAAGCTACTTTAAAGGCTTTAAGTAGAGTTGATATACCAAAAGTAGATGCTATATTTGTTGGTAATATGTGTGCATCAGATTTATGTGATCAAAATAATATAGGAACTTTAATTGCAGATCATATTGGCATGATTTCAATTCCTGCATATAGAATAGAAGCTGCATGTGGCTCAGGAGGTGCTGCATTACACTGTGGTTTTATGGCAGTAAGCTCAGGAATATTTGATATTGTTATAGTTGGTGGTGTAGAAAAGCTTACTGATGGTACTGGGAAAAAAGTAACACTTTCTCTTGGAAAAGCAGCAGATTTTGAATATGAAGTTTTTTATGGAATTACTTTTGCAAGTTTAAATGCACTTATAATGAGAAGATATATGGAAGTATATAAAGTACCAAGAGATGCTTTTGCTGATTTTGCTGTATTAATGCATAAAAATGGTGCAAAAAATCCTTATGCTCAATTACAATTTGAAATTGATAGAGAAACTGTTTTAAAATCTGAAGATATCGCAGATCCAATAAAATTATATGATTGTTCTCCAATTGGTGATGGTGCAGCTGTTGTTATTCTTTGTCCATTAGAAGATGCTTCAAAATATAGTGATAGTTTTGTTGAAATAGCTGGAATAGGAAGTGCAACAGATACCATTGATATTGCATCAAGAGAAGATTTATTATTATTTAAATCAACTCTTATAGCAGCTAATAATGCTTATAAAATGGCAAAAGTTTCTCCTTCTGATATTGACTTAGTTGAAATACATGATGCTTTTACTATAAATGCTGCATTATCTTTAGAAGCTTTAGGTTTTTCTAAAAGAGGTGAATTTGATAAACTTCTTTATGATGGTGCTTTTGAACCAGATGGAATAATACCAGTAAATCTAAGTGGCGGTTTAAAATCAAGAGGACATCCTGTTGGTGCTACTGGAGTTTATCAAGTAGCTGAAATTACAATGCAATTATTAGGAGAAGCTGGAAAAAATCAATTAAAAAATGCTGAAATTGGTTTAGCTCAAAATATGGCTGGTGTTGCTTCTAATTCATTTGTAACTATATTAAGGAGGTATAAGTGATGTCTGTTCCAAGATATTGGAGATGTATACCTCAAAGAATAAAAATGGAAGCTCTAAAGTGTAAATCTTGTGGTAAAACAATTTATCCTCCTAGAGCAAGATGCATATATTGTGGAGGAAATGACTTTGAAACTTATGTAATACCAGAAAAAGGGCGACTAATTTCATTTAGTATTATTCGCCATGCACCAATTGGCTTTGAACATACTACACCATATGTTGTTGGAATAGTAGAATTTGAAAATGGTTTAAGAATATCTTCTCAAATTACTGATGTTGATATAAATGAACTAAAAATTGGAATGGAAGTAGAACAGGTTTTTAGAAAAGTAACTGAAGATGGCAAATCAGGAATAATACAATATGCTATAAAATTTAGACCAATTTTTCAAAATATTTAATTATTCTCTATTTTTCTATTTCTTTTTGTTGGTGAAAAAATTGCGAAAAGAAGATTCATTAGAATCAGTTTTGTCATCAATCTCAAATAAAATCAGAATAGAGATTTTAAAACTAATAAATAGAGAAGGTCCACTTTCATTTACTGAAATTATGGAAAAATTACAAATGGATCCAAAAATACATGCTGGAAAATTTGGTTATCATCTTAAAATGCTAAATGAAGCTGGATTAATTGCATCAGATGAATCTACTGGAAAATATTATTTAACATCATTAGGTCAGGAAGTTTCAAATTTTATATACAATATTGAAGATTTTGTAAATAAGAAGAAAAGCGAAATGCTAGTAAGAACTTCAAGTTTAACAATAGAACCATTTGATAGGAAAAAAATTGTAGAAGCACTAGTTCGTGAAGCTAATATGCCAAGAAGATTAGCTGATAGTATATCAAAAGAGGCTGAAGAAAGATTAAAGAAATCACAAATAAAGTATCTAACTGCTGCACTAATAAGAGAATTTGTAAATGCTATTCTTTTGGAAAAAGGACTTGAAGAATATAGACATGTTCTAACAAGACTTGGACAACCTGTTTATGATGTTACAATTACAATAAAAAATACAGCAAAACTTGGAGATCCTTCACCAGAAATAATACACTCTATTGCTGGTAATTCTGTACTTGAAGAGTATATGCTATTAAAAGTTCTTCCTAGGACTATTGCAGATGCACATTTATGTGGTATGATTCATTTAAATAATGCTAATTATTGGGTTTTAAGACCTGCAAATATTTTTCATGATATAAGACTAATATTAAATGATAAAATATCCATAAATGATTTTGTTCTTCCATATCCTAATAAGCCTATAACTTTTAAAGAAGCTTTATTTATGGTAAATGCCTTATTAAAGCAAACTATGAGTTATGTATCTGTAGCTCAATCAATTCCATTTTTTAATATTTTTTTAGCTCCATTTGCTAAAGGAGTAGATGAGAAAGAAATTAAGAAATTGTTTAGAGAGTTTATTTTTAATTTAAATCTAATATTAGGTTGTCATATTCCAAAAGTTTCTTTTGAACTTGAATTTGGAATACCTGATTTCTTAGAGAATGTAAAATGTATTGGAGTAGATGGAAAGCAGTATACTTATGGTGATTTTTTTGATGAATCTATTAGAATATATAATATACTAATTGAAGTTTTATCTGAAACAGATGGTATTTCAAAACCATTATTAAATCCAGCTTTATTCATAAAGATTAGAAAAAAAGGTAAATTACTTGATAAGTTTTATGAAATACTAGTAAGAACATGTCAATTAGCAAGAAAATGGGGTAATGTATATTTTATAAATCAGGAAATACCATGGCAAACTGAAAATGTTTCCTATAATTTAGATTTATCAAGAGTTGATTCTATAAGTAATTGGGAATATGATACCATAAGAGTTGGTGTATTAGATAATGTTACAATAAATTTACCTAGAATTGCTTATGAAGCAAAAGGTGATGATGAGCGTTTAAAAGAAAAATTATATGAAATTATGGAAATTGCAATAGAAGCATTAAATATAAAGAAACAAGTAATGGAGGAAATGATATTTATAGATGGTATAATTCCACTATTTAAAAAGAATGTAAATGGAAGTAGCTACTTTAGGTTAAAGACATCTCCAGGCATAATAAGTTATGTTGGTCTTTTTGAAGCATTAAAGTATCATACTGGTAATAGTATTTCAGAGGATAATAGTGCACTTAAACTTGCAAAAGATTTAATATCAATAATAGCAGATTGTTGTAGTAAAGCATCTATAAGAGTTCTTCCTTCTAGTATGGTTTCTGAACCTGTTAGTAAAAGATTATTAAATCTAGATATTAAGTATGGATACATTAAACCTAAGGATATTCTATATTATACTGAATGTTCTAATCTTCCATTATATTTAGCTATAGAGCTTAAGACTAGATTAAAAATAGAAGAAGAATTTCAAAAGCTAACTAAAGGAGGTCATTTATTTGATTTTAGACTTGAAGAACCATTTCCTACAGAAGAAGTATTAGCTAATTATACAAAAAGAATAATAGAGACAACTCAACTTGGCATATTTACATTTACTAGAAGTTATACATATTGTTGGAAATGTAAAACTATAAGCTATGGAACTCATATTAGATGTCCTAATTGTGGTTATGATGGAGATAAATTAGCAGTATATACTAAGGTATATGGTAGAAATAAACCATCTATATTCTGGAATCAAGAAGAAAAAGACTTCATAGCAATTTCAAAATCATTTATTTTGTAAATTATTTTGAAGTAAGTAATATTATAGCTTGAGCAATATCTCCTTTTGTAGCTTCTAGTGCTTTTCTAGCTTCTTCAAAACTTCTTCCTGTTTGTGCAGCTACTAATTGTATATCTTCTTCAGGAATTTCAATTTTCTCTTCTTCTTTTTCTTCTCCAATTACTTGATAGATTTTTTGTCCTCCTATTTTCATAATCATAACATGTGGATTCTTTATTGTGATTTTCTTATCTTTTGTTATGAATATTACTTCTTCAACTCCTTGTATTTCTTCTACTTCCATTCCCATTTTTTGCATTAATCTTCTAGCTTCTCTTGGACTAATTTTCTTCATCTACACCACTCCTCACTTTTACTGCAATTCCATTTTTAAATCGCATCATTTCACGCCCACTTAGTAGAGATTTTCCTACAGCAATAACATTTCCTTTTGAATCTACTATAATTACTTCTTCTCCTGGTCTTATTTCTTCATCACAAATTAATACATGTTTTGAAAATAAATTTCTTCCTTTTTTTAAAAATTCTATAGCCTCATCTTTTACACATACTCTATATTTTGGATATGGTAATGCTAAAATAAGACGTTTTGCACCTTCTATACTTAATGCTAAATAACCATCATTTGTTCTTAAAGTTGCTAGTAATTTTCCATTATGATATATATTCTTTATTTTTCCTGTTCTTTTAGATCTTATAACCATTACTTCTTCTGGAAAAAGAATTTGCCCACATCCTTTTCCAAATTGAAGATCTGCAATTGCTCTTATTTTTATTAATTCATCTTTTGTTATATTACTAAGCATAAATTCCACTTGATAATACTTTTCCTTTACTTTTTCTTAAGATTTTTTCTATTGCCTTAAGGAAATCTTCTTTTATTACATATTCTCTATTATCTCTTATTGCAAACATTCCTGCTTCAGTACATATTGCCTTAATATCTGCACCTGTTGCTCCTTCAGTTATTTTGGCTAACTCTTTGGCTAATTCTTTTATATCCTCTTTTATATTCATTTTTGATATGTATATCTTAAATATTGCTTCTCTTCCTGTTAAATTTGGAAGAGGTACTTCTATTATTCTATCAAATCTTCCTGGTCTTAATAATGCAGGATCTAATAAGTCTATTCTATTTGTTGCAGCTATAATCTTTACATCTCCTCTAGGATTAAATCCATCAAGTTCACTTAATAATTGTAATAGTGTTCTATGGACTTCTCTTTCACCACTTGTACTAATATCTGTTCTTTTTCCTCCTATGGCATCTATTTCATCTATAAAAACAATTGATGGTGCTTTCATTCTTGCAAATTGAAATAATTCTCTAACAAGTCTAGCACCTTCCCCAATATATTTTTGAACAAGCTCAGAAGCAACAACTTTTATAAATGTTGCTTTTGTTTGACTTGCTACTGCTTTTGCTAATAATGTTTTACCACAACCAGGTGGACCATATAATAATACTCCTTTTGGTGGATCAATTCCTATTTTCTCAAATAACTGTGGCTTAAGTAATGGTAGTTCTATAAGCTCTCTTATTTCCCTAATTTGTTCATCTAATCCTCCTATATCATTATAACTTACATTAGGAGACTCAATTACCTCCATCACTTTAATATATGTATCTAATTGATCTGGTAAAACTTCTACAACTGCAAAATTTCTTTGACTTAAAGCTACTCTTTTTCCTACAGCTAATTTCTTAATATCTACATTTCTTGAAACATTAACTATAAATGATGGTCCTGTAGAACTTTTTACAATTACTCTTCCATCTTCTAGTATATCACTAATATATCCTTCTATATATGGAGGAGTTGTTAATCTTTCTATTTCTTCTCTTAAAAATTGAATTTCACGTAATAATCTTTCTCTCTCATAATACCAATCTCTTCTTTCAGCTTCTAAATCTAATATTCTTTGTTCTAATTTTTTTAATGTATTATCTTCAGAACTCATTTTTACCCCAATATTTATTTATTACTGAAAATAATTAATAAACAGTGCTTTTTATGAATTGCGAAATATGTGGAAGAAAAATTAATAATCCAATAAGAATTGAAATTGATAAATCTATACTAAATGTATGTAGAGATTGTTCAAAATTTGGTACAATAGTAACTGAAAGGAAAATTAGTAAACCAAAGCAAATATCAAAACCAATTACTACTAATTTAAAGAAAGAAATTGATACAGAAGAAGAAATAGTAGAAAACTTTGGAGAAATAATAAGGAAAAGAAGAGAGGAATTAAATATTACAAGAGAAGAATTAGCAAAGAAATTAGGAGAAAAAGAATCTGTTATTAGAAGAATAGAAAATTGTGAAATTTATCCTCCACATGATTTACTAGTAAAAATAGAAAAATTATTAAAAATTTCATTAAGAAGAAAAATTGAAAAAATTACTGAAGTAAACATTCCTAATATAAATTTAACACTAGGAGATATAGCTATAGTAAAAGAAGGAAAGAAGAAAAATAGTGGGCCGAGCCGGACTTGAACCGGCGACCCCCGCCGTGTAAGGGCGGTATCCTACCAGGCTAGACCATCGGCCCAAAAGAAAATAATACTTTTTCCTAATTTAAAGATTTTGCATTTTTAATCTTTTTTCTATTTCTGAAATTTTTATTTTCAAAATTGTTACTATTTCATCATTTCTAATATTGTCGAGTCTTTTTCCACAATGTGGACATTGAAAATTTAATTCCATTGCCTCCTCAAAAGTATATCTATTTTTTTGATGATCAGGACATGCAAAAAACATATTATTCATTTCATAATTAAGACGATCTTTTAATTTTGCTAAAACCTTTTTTCTTATTGAATTTATAAGTATATTAATACCTGTTGGATTTATTCTCCAATAATACTTATACCATCCAATTTCTCTATCCTTTTCTCTTCTGTACAATACAAAGTTTTTATCAAATAGTTGATATAATATTCTTCTTAAATTATTTATCTTCATACCAGTTTTTTGAATTAACTCATCATCTGAAGTTTCTTCTTTTTCTAATAATATGCTTATAATTTTTGCAGCATCTTCTCCAAGTAGTTCTCTTACTATATCTACTAAGGCATTATCTGACATTATTATTCACTTATTCTTATTACTTTTTTTCCTTTTTCTGATGGTACAATTAATAATTTAGCATTTGGAAATTTTAAATATTCCCATGCTCCATTAGTTATTCTATCTAGAAAAATTGCTAATGCTGAAACTTCTGAATGTGGTTGATTTCCAATAGCAATATTATAATCAGATTCATAATAATACTCCTTTGGAACTTTTTCACTTCCAACTATTACTAAAATTTCCTTATCTTTTGGTATTTTATCTATTATCTTACTTATAGGTATGCCATACATAGTTAAATGAACTACTACACCACCACTTTTCTTCCAATTTTTTACTAAATTTAAAGGATTATCAATAAATTCAATCCAAAATTTTCCTCCCCAATTTTTTATAATATTTTCCATCTTTTGTTTTATTGATTCATCTCTTATTCCTGAGATATAAACTCCTTCTGCACCAAAAGCACGAGCTACTAAACAAACATGAGTTGTTATCCTTTTATCTCTTTCAGGTCTATGACCAAGTCTTAATACAACTATTCTTTTTTCATTCATCATTTAATAATTATTAGATAAAAATATTTAACTATAGTTTTTAAATAGTAAAAATCTTATGAGTTATAAAGAAGTAAAGGGATTAAGAGAATTTATTTGCAAACTTCCATACGATGCTGATTTACTACTTTCATTAAAAGAATTAGCAAAAAAACTTAACATTAATACAGGTGTTTTTACATTATTAGGTGCTTTAAAGAAGGCATCACTACTTTATTACATTCAAAGCGAAAAAAGATATGTAAATATTACATTTGATTTTCCTGTAGAAATTGTATCTGGTATTGGAAATATTGCTATGTTAAATAATGATGTAATAGTTCATGCTCACTTAGTGATTTCTGATAGAGAAGGAAAATGCTATGCAGGTCACTTAACTGAGGGATCAAAAATATTTGCATGTGAAGTCTATTTAAGAGAATTATCTCCAACACTTAATAGAAAGTATGATCCTATTACTGGATTAAATTTATTTGATATATAAAATTTTTCAATTTTTTTTTATTTTATAATTTTTTTATTTTATAATATATATGATTAATGCGGGGGGTGGGATTTGAACCCACGAAGGCCTACGCCAGAGGATACCCCATTACTAATAAATCTTGAGTCCTCCCCCTTTAACCTGGCTCGGGAACCCCCGCTCATAGAAAAAAGATAGTAAAAGAATATTTAATTTTTATCTAAAGTATGGAAATAAAAATAAAAATAATATGAAAACTATCATTATAATAATGAAAATATAACTAATTGTTTGTTGTTGTTTATAACGCTTAAGTTCCTCCTCATATTTCTTTTTGCATTCCTCTGAACATGTCTTCTCTCCTTCAGGAATTGCTTTACCACAAATAATACAATGAGAATGAGGTCCCCATTCTTCTTTTCTTTTTGACATTCTTAACACCTATGGTAATATTGTTGTTCCTATTTTTTCACCTATTACTGCTTTTAATATATTAATTGGCTCTCTTCCATCTATTACTTTTGTTATTATTTTAGAACGTTTAATAATTTTTAAAGCAACAGGATCTAGTAAATCATATTCTCCAGCTTTAATTCCTTGAGATTCTAAAATTTTTATTAATTCATCAGCAGTTATAGTATCATATTTTTTAGCATTTGGATCTTTCTTTGGATCTTTTGTATAAATACCATCTATATTTGTAGTAATTATGAAAAGTTTTGAATTTGTTCTTTCAGCTAATATAGAGGAAACAGCAGTTGTTGATTGACCTGGTTGAAGACCACCCATAACTACAATTTTTCCTGTAGAAATTGCCTCATCTAATTCTTTAAAATTTGTTGGTACAAATTGACATGCCTCTTCTCCTAAAGCATTAATAAATATTCTTGCATTAATATTAGCAATACTTATTCCAATATAGTCACATGTAGATTCATCAGCTCCATGTGCTCTTGCTAAATTTATATAATATCTTGCAGGAATACCTCCACCAACAACAACATATGGCATATAACCCATATTTTTTATTTTTTTAATTACTTCAGCATAAGGTCTTAAGTCATGCATATCAAAAGAAGGAAATAATATGTGACCACTTAACTTTATTGTTATATTCAATATTTTCACCAAAAAAAGATACAGTAAGAAATATATAAAGCTTAACTGAAAAAAGGAAAAGTAATGTTAGAAAAAAGATCTTCAGTAGAATTATATAGATTAAAAAAGCTAATAGAAGAATTGGAATCTAAAGAAGGAAGAGGTACAGAACTCATTTCTTTATATATACCACCAGGAAGACCAATAGCTGATGTTATGAGTCATTTAAGAGAAGAATATGGAACTGCTGCAAACATTAAATCAAAATCTACAAGAAAAAATGTTCAAGATGCTATAGAGAGCATAATGCAAAGACTTAAATTATTTAAAACAGTTCCACAAAATGGATTAGCAATATTTTGTGGTGCTATACCTAGAGGTCCTCCTGGAACTGAAAAAATAGAAATTTACGTAATAGAACCTCCTGAGCCTATATCAACTTATTATTATAGATGTGATTCAAGATTTTACTTAGAACCAATAAAGGAAATGCTTACTGAAAAAGAATTCTATGGATTAATTGTAATGGATAGAAGTAGTGCAACTTTTGCTATACTAAAAGGAAGAAGAGTTGAAATTCTTGAAACTATAACTTCTGGTGTACCAGGAAAGCATGATGCTGGAGGTCAATCTGCAAGAAGATTTCAAAGATTAATAGAACTTGCAGCTCATGATTTTTATAAAAGAGTAGCAGAACATGCAGAAAAGCATTTCTTAAATGTAAATCTAAAAGGAATAATTATTGGAGGTCCTGGTCCTACAAAAAATGAATTTTATACTGGAAATTATCTTCATTATCAGCTACAAAGTAAAGTAATAAGTGTAGAAGATTTAGGATATACAGAAGAACCTGGAGTTTATGAGTTAATAGAAAAATCAAGAGAAGTACTTAAAGATGTTGAACTTTTAAGAGAAAAGAATCTTGTTCAGAACTTCTTAGAACTTTTAGCAAAATCAATGAATTACGTAACATATGGTGAAAAAGAAGTAAGAGATAAACTAGAAAAGGGAATTGTAAAATTACTCTTAATTTCATCTGATATTGAAAAATATAGAGTGAAATTTAAATGTCAATCATGTGGATTTGAGAAAGAAGTAACTCAAGAAGGAAAATTAGTTATTGTTAGAGAGAATTGTGAAAAATGTGGAGGAATAATGTATGAGGAAGAAGTAAAAAGTCTTGTAGAAGAATTTATTGAACTTGCAGAGAAAACTAAAGCACAAGTAGAGATAATTTCAACAGAAACTAATGAGGGAAAAATATTATTAAAATCATTTGGTGGAATTGTAGCTATTTTGAGATATTCGAGTGAATAAGTTTAGTTTTTTCTATAGCAGTAGATATAGAATCATAGATTATATCTTTAATTCCTCTTGAGATCATTATTTTTAAAGCTTCTTCTGTAACTCCACTAGGAGTTGCTACCATTTTAATTAGCTCATCAAAATCTTCCTTAGATTGTAATACAAGTAATCCAGCTCCTTTACATGTTTGTGCTACTAATTTTCTTGCAATATCTTCTTTTAATCCATATTTTTTTCCTAATTCTACCATATACTTCATAATTAGAAAGAAATAAGCTGGACCACTTCCACTTAATCCAGTAATAACGTCTATTAAATCTTCATTTTCTAATGGAATTACCATACCAAGATTTTCAAAAATTTTATTTATAATTAGTTTTTCATCTTCCTTTACATTTTTATTAAATAAAATAGCAAATACAGCCTCTCCTATAGATGCACATATATTTGGCATAATTCTTACAATTTTTGTATTTTCACCAAGTTTAGATTCAATATATGAAATTCTAATACCTGCAGCAAAAGAAATAATGATTGAGTTTGGATTAATTTCATTTTTTATATTATCTAGTAATTGATTATAATCTTTTGGTTTAATTGCAATTATAATAATATTACAATTTTTTAATTCTGAAAGTGATTTTATTGTCATTAAACCATTTTTTTCAGCAATTTTTAATCTTTCTTCATTTATATCATAAATGAAAATTGATTTACTATCTATTACATTATTTCTTAGTAATCCCTTTATAAAAGATACTCCCATTCTTCCATATCCAATTAGTCCAATTTTCACTTTTTGCCACGCTCTAAATAATCAATCCATGATCCTGTAATTTTTTCATGAATAAAACGTTTAGCATTTTTTCCAATATATTCTGAAACTTTTTGTCCAGATCCAATTAGAATATATTTTGTTGTTACAAGTCCTTCTAATCCAACAGGTCCTCTTGCATGTATCTTATTTGTGGATATACCAACCTCAGCACCCAATCCATATCTATAACCATCACTAAATCTTGTTGATGCATTACACATTACACTTGAAGAATCAACCATGGTTAAGAACTTCTTAATAACTGAAGTATCCTCAGCAATAATAGCATCTGTATGATGAGAACCATAACGATTTATATGTTCAATTGCTTCATCAACACCATTTACTATTTTTATTGGAAGAATAAGATCTAAGTACTCAGTAGACCAATCTTCTTCAGTTGCAACTTCTACATTTATTCCATGATTACTTAATATTTTTACTGTTTCAGAGCAACCTTTTATTCTTACACCACCTTCCATCATACGTTTTGCAAGATCTGGTAAAATTTCATTAGCAATTGCTCTATCAATGAGAAGAATTTTCATAGAATTACAAGCAGCAGGATATTGAACTCTAGCATCATAAGCAATTTCTATTGCTTTTTCTTTATTTGCACTTTTATCAATATATATATGACAAATTCCTGCAGAATGTCCTAGTACAGGTATTCTTGTATTTTCTTGTATATATCTTACAAATTCATTACTTCCTCTTGGTATTATAAGATCAATTAGATTTTCCATTTTTAATAACTCTTTAACTGCTTCTCTTTCTTCTATTAATTGCATACATCCTTCAGGTAAACCTTCTGATAAAAATGCATTATACATTACTTCAAATAAAGCTCTATTAGAGAATTTTGCTTCAGATCCTCCTTTTAGAATAACAGCATTTCCAGATTTTATACATAAAGATGCAATTTGAGGTAAAGCATCTGGTCTACTTTCAAAAATTGCTGCAATAACACCAAAAGGAACAGTTACTTTAAATAAGTTTAAACCTTCATCCATTTTAATTGCATAAACAGTTTTTCCTACAGGATCATCTAGTTCTGCTACTTTTTCTATCATTATACATATTTCATTTATTTTATTTTCATCTAATTTTAATCGATCAACTAAAGGTTTAGTTATCTTTCCTTCTTTTAATAGTAACAAGGCATTTTCCACATCTTTTTTATTTGCTTCTAATATCAATTCCTTATTTTTTCTTATAGCATTAGCAGAAGCTCTTAAAGCTCTATCTTTAATTTCTCTTGGAATATTAGCAAGAATGAGACTAGCTTTTTTTGCTTGTAAAACTTGTGAATAGAGATTCATATTCCCACCTTAGGAATAAAAATTGTACCTATCTTTTCTCCTGAGATTATTCTCTCTAATACATTATCAATAGAGCTATTAGCAATTACCATTGGTATACCAGCTTCCATAACTATTTTTGCAGCTTTAATTTTTGTTATCATACCTCCAAATCCCTCATACTTATTTTGTGCATATTTTTCAATTTCTGGTGTAATTTCACTTACAAACGTAATAAGTTTTGAATTTTTATCATTAGGATCACCAGAATACAAACCATCTACATCAGATAAAATAACTAGTAGGTCTGCTTGCATATATTTTGCTACTAAAGCTGAAAGAGTATCATTATCACCAAATTTTATTTCATCTACAGCTACAGTATCATTTTCATTAATAATAGGAATTGCTCCAAAACTTAAAAGAGTATTTAATGTATTTAAAAGATTTCTTAGTCTTCTTTTATTCTTAAAATCATCCCAAGTTAATAATATTTGAGCTACAATATGTCTTCTTTGTTCCATTATTTTTCTATATGCTTCCATTAAAAGTACTTGACCTATAGCAGCTAAAGCTTGAAGACTTGGCATATTTGAGCTCTTAATTTTATTCTTAATAAGAGCTCTTCCAGCTCTTATAGCTCCAGAAGATACAAGTATTACATCAATACCTTTATTTTTTAAATTTGCTATTTCATCACATAATTTTTCAATTTTTTTAAGATCAAGAAAACCTTCTTTATCAGATAATGAAGTTGATCCTACTTTAACAACAATAAGTTTTGATTTACTTAATTCCTTTCTATATTCTTCTTCTATCATTTTGAATCACATAATAGAGCTATATTAGTATTATTATATATAATTTTAGCTAAATTACACTATAGTTTTTTTAATGATATTAGGATAATACTCCTTTAATACTCTCTCTATATTTGCACGAAATATAAATGTTCTTAAAGCATTTAGTGCAACTCTATAGTAATCTTCAGGCTCATTAAAGTACATATCAGATATCCTTAAGAATAATGATTGAAATTCACTATATTCTTCTTCATTTATTTCTTTAGCTTTTTGGCTTTTATAATCTATTAGTTCTCTTATATCTTTACCAAATAGCCAACCATTTACATTATTTACTATGAATTCTAAAACACCTCCATCAATTGAAGCTAATGTTGGAACACCATTTACAGCAGCTTTCATATAGCTAGTACCACATGCCTCCCAACCAGAAAAAGGTGTAAAAAGTAGTAAATCTCCACCACTTAATAAAAGCTTTGCTATTTCTAATGAATAATTTGGTATGTAAATTACTTTTTCATTTTCTTTATGAAGTTTTCTAAAAATTCGCATATATTCTAATCCTTCAAAATCATAAGGATGAGCTTTTCCACCTAATACAAGAACAATAGGCTTATCCTTTATACTAGATAAAAGTCTTACTGGAAAATCAGGTCTTTTATATGGTACAATTCTTCTTGCCCATATTGCAATAAATTTATTATCTAGGTTAATATCCTTAATTTTTGATAAATAATCAATTAATTTTTCTTTTAATTCTTTTCTTATGTCAATGAATCTATCCATTCTAATTCCATACAATTCTTCTCTTAACTTACTATTCATCCATCTATCCAAATTTATACCATTTGTAACAAATGTAAATTTTTCACTATGATGAGGAAAAATTTTAAGTAATATATCAAAATGCTTAATAGAAACTGCAAAAGCTTGTTTAGCTACAGAAAGTCCAATTTCAGTTAATACAATATCTTGATCTACAAAAGAATATTGAAATTCTTTTTTAAATAGTTCTCGTGAAAAAGTAGGATGCCCCCATGGTCCTGCTGTATGTATTACCATTCTATATTTTCCAGGTATTTTTAATATCAATGGAAGTACAGCAGCATATGCTTCTTGTAAATCTATATATTCTATATCTTCTAATGGAATATTCTTTCTTATATATGTAGCTGAAGATTTTGCAAGTAAAACATACTTAAAAAATCGAACTTCTTGATTTTCTTCAATATATAATCGTTCAGTTAATTTTGAGGCCCATTCAGGAGAGATAGGATTAAAGAATACTACCTTGGAATTTCCTTTAATATATTCCAATACTTGAATTTTTATGTTTTCATTTCTTAATTGGATATTTATTTCATCAGAAAGTTTTAAGTTTTTTAAAAATTCCTCAGGTTGTATTTGAGGTTTTGGAATTGGATTATCATTAGTATCAAAATCATAATCTACATAACCATTTTTATAAAATAAGCTAAATACTATATAGTTTAAATTTAATTTAGAAGCAGCATAAAATTTATCACCTTCTAGTACACCAAGTCCACCAGCATATGTATATCCTAAATCCAAGGCTATATCAGGAGTTACACTTATAATAAAGTTATTATCTTTCATTTTATTAATTCTCCTATATTTTAATATTTTATTATTTAAGAATTTACTTAAAAGTTTTCTAAAATAAAATTAAAAATAATAGTTACAACTGAAAGTTCGTCTATTATTTCTTTTTCATTTTTTTCATATATTCTTTATATAACTCTTCTATATAATCTAAAAACTTAATTTTTTTCTCTTTATATTCTAATTTTAATTTAAGACATAAGGCTTTTATAATTGATATTTCAATGATTTTTGCCCCTAATCCAAATATTTTATTTATGTATTCAGCAAAAACTTCAAGTTTTTCTGAAATTTCTTCTCTTTCAAGACCATATAATTCTTTAAGATGATAGTAGATGACTTTCTTTCCATTTTCACCTATTATAGATTTTAAACCTTCATCTATAGCTTCAATAAGAATCCATTTAAATTCTTCATCAAATTTCAAAGATAACACCTCATAATTCCTTTATATGAATATAAAATGCTAAAATTAGTGATAAATAACCAAAATGGGAAAAAGCTCTAATGGATGTCCACAATAATAATCTCCGTATGTAATAAAATAATTAAAAAGTAAATCACCTATTACATATAAAATAAAGCCAAGACTAATAAAAAACCATGATTTACCAATTCTTCCTTTATAAAATATTAAGAATCCTAATATTGCAATATAAAGAAGAATTATATCAAGAATAGGATAAGCAGAACTAATAATTGTATTTATGGAAAATTCAAATTCAAATATAGGTATTATTAAAGTAGTAAAAATTATGATAAATAAGATAATAGTAATAATTGTAGCTAAGTATATAGTCCTTCTTGAAAGTGCTTTTGAAAAATTCTTCACATATAAAAATAATGATATAAATATTGGAATATATCCAATTAACCAAAATATATCAGCAATTGATGGAAAAGGAATTTCAACTTCAAGAATAAGTGTAAATATAGCCCAGGTAGTTTCTCCAAGAAACCAAAGTCCCAAGCCAATAGAAAAACATAACCAAATAATAGAAAAATATCCTTTAGATTTTGTCCAATATCTTTTAAAAGCTAAGATAGAAAAAAGAAAAGCAATACCAGAAATAATTAGTGGAAATAAATTTGGAAATATATGCATAAAATTATGATAAAAATTCTGAAAAGCATAAATTGAAAATAAGAGGATTGCTAAAACTAAGCTGATTATGCATGCATGTTGATATCGAAAGTACATATAAAAGGATACTATGACAATATATATATTTATAGTTTATTATAATTTATTTATTATATACTAATATACATCAATTATTATAGTTTCTCTTTTAATAATTGCTAATAGAGATATGTTTTGTGAAAATAGAACTTCCTCTTTTTATATTATTCTCCTATATATCATAAAATGATTTAAAAAAGAAAAATAATTATTTCCTATAAAGTACTTTCTTAGGATCTTTAATTAATAAGATAATTTCCCAAATGATAAGTGCAACTATAAGCATAGCAATACCTAATATTGTGGCATCTGGTGTAAACTCAATAAATTCTCTTCCTTCTGTTAGGAAACCTATAGTACGATCTACAAAGACCATTATTGTTGCACCCCAAAGAATGAGACATAAATACTTAAGTAAATATTTGTCATTTTCAGCCATACTATACCATATTGGTGTAACTATTGTTGCTGCAAATGCTAATATTATTAGCCACATATTCCCCCCGATAAACTTATATTGGTGTTACTAAATATAAATTTAGTGTTACGGAGGAGAAAATATGGCATGTTTTTTAGTTCCAATGGCTTTAGCAATAATAACATCAATAATACAAAAAACAGCAAAAAATATTGCTGAAAAATTGAAATTATCAATTCTTAATACATTATTGTGGGGAGGAGTAATTCTTTTGGCATTAGAACATGTATGGCATGGAGAAGTTGTTCCATGGCCACCCTTCCTAACAGCCATGAGTAATCCTGCAGACATACCAATAATGCTTCATGAAATGGTCACTGTAGGTACAGCAATGTCCATAGTTACGGTCATTACATGGGGGGCAATAGTTACAATAAGCTACTATATGCCAAAAATCGTATCAGTTAAAACTGTAGAGTCAGTAAAGAAGGGAATTATTACACATTAAGGTTATTCTTTTTTGTCTAAATAGCAAGAGATCCTTAGATATATTTGGATTTACAACTGAAACTCTCGCCCTTTAGGGCAGGGAGGAGGTCAGATCTGTAAAAATATCAAGAATCCTTCTAAACGTTAGAAGTTTTGCTAATATATTAAAAAAGATCCCCTACTTAAAAAATAACAATAATATTCTATAGACAATCCCACCTATTGCTATTGCAAATATTATTTCAAAAATTGTTATAATTAATGCTTTTTTCCAACCAATTTCTTTTATTAAAGCAGCAATTGTTGATATACATGGTATATAAAACATTGTAACTATTGTAAAAACAATCATTTGGATAGGACCAAAACCTGGAATTTCTGAAAAATTTGTAGTTCCCAATAATGTTGCAAGCATAATAAGTGTCAATTCTTTTCTTAAAATTCCAAAGATTAAAGCTATTCCTGTAACTATTGGTAATCCTAACCATGTAACTGTTATAGGACTTAAAGCTAATGCTATAGGTTCAAGTAAATTAAAAACTTCTATTAACTTAAGTATAAAACTTCCAATAATTATTAAAGGAAAAGCTATTTTGATGAATTCAAGTACTCTAAACCATGTTTGCTTCAAAACCGTTTTTAGGTGCGGCCATCTATAATCATGCATTTCCATAATTAAGCCAATGGGTTCACCTGGTATGACTTTAAATGCTAATCTCCCAAGAATAAAAATTACAATCAAGTCAAAAATATAAAGTGCTAATGCATATTCAATACCCAAATATTTACCAACAAGACCAAGAATTATTACTGTACGAGCTGCACATGGTACAAGTGTTGTAACAAAAACAGCAAGAAGTCTTTCTCTTTCAGTTTCCATTATTCTACATCCTAAACATGCTGGAACATTACATCCATAACCAAGAAGTAAAGGAATAAAGGCCTTTCCATGTAATCCAATTTTATGCATAATATTATCCATTAAAAATGCAATTCTACTTAAGTAACCTGAATCTTCAAGAAAATAAAGAATAATATAGAATGGGATAATATATGGTAATGCAATTGTAATACCTGCAATAATTCCTTCCATTATACTCCATGTAAGCTTACCAATAGTTCCTATTCCAAAAATATCATAAAAGATTGGTTCTAAGTTATAAAAAAATTCATTTAAAAAATCTGAAATACATCCACCTATAATAAAAACAGAATAAAACATTATAATAAGTGAAAAAATCATTATGAAGTATCCAGCAACTTTATGAGTTGTAATATTATGAATATATTCTTCAAGTCTTGGTTTTATAGGAGGAACAATCTTTTGTACTTCTCTAGCTATACGATTAGCAATTTCATATCGTTCAGCTACTATTACTGTTGAACAACTATGTCCATGAATATTTTCAATTTCCTTTGATAGCTTCTTAGCTATATTAACTATTTCAGGATTAATTTTTTCTATTTCTTTTTCTATTTCTTCATCTCCTTCCAATAATTTTATAGCTGTATATCTAGGAGGATACCAATAATTAACTCCTTCTAACATTTTCACAATTATAGCTATTCTTTCTTCAATTTCTTTTCCATATCTTATAATAATCTTTGGTCTTTCTTTTTTTTCTGCAACTTCAATTGCTTTTTCTAATAGTTTAAAAATACCTATTCCTTTTATTGCAATTGTTGGAATAACAGGAATTCCTAAAATTTTTTCTAATTTTTCAATATTAATTTCAATACCCTTCTTTTTTGCCATATCAATTTGATTTAATGCTAAAACAATTGGAATCTCTAATTCTATAAGTTGTAATGTAAGATAGAGATTTCTTTCAAGAATAGAAGCATCTACAACATTTATTACAACATCTGGTTTTTCAATAGCAATATATTTCCTTGTAATTTGTTCTTCAATAGAAAATGTAGAAAGAGAATAAATCCCAGGTAAATCAATAATATCAATTGTATATCCTTTAAAATGAAGAGTTCCTTCAGCTTTTTCTACAGTTTTTCCAGGCCAATTTCCAATATGTTGATGTAAACCAGTTAAGTAATTAAATATAACTGATTTTCCAACATTTGTATTTCCGGCTAAGGCTATATGAAGTTTTTTATTACTCATTATTCTTCAACCTCAACTAGAATTCTTTCAGCAATACCTCTACCAAGTGCAAGTCTTGTATCTCTTACAATAATCTCAATAGGTCCATGAAATGGAGCTGACTTTACAACAGTAATTTTTGTACCAGGTGTTAAACCCATATCCATAAGTCTTTTTTTAAGACCCCATCTTCCTTGTTCTTTTTCAGAAGGACTATCTATAGAAACAATTATTGCAGTTTCGCCATTTTTTAATGCAGTTAATGGAAGTATTCTTTTATTCACTTATATCACCTCTTTAACATAATTTTTTAACATAAATGATAGAAGCAATCTTATTGCTTATTACATGACAGGATTCTTTTATCATTAATGTAATTGATTCATTAATAGAGTTCTTTTCTAGAACTTTTATAATATTACCAGGAATAATGCCTAATTTACTTAAATATTGTAATACATCACTATGTTCTTCTACTATTTTAATAATAATACCTTGAGAGCCTATATTGAGCTCTGTTAAAGGAATTGATTCTTCTTCAACTATCCTTCCACATTTTGTTGGAATTGGATTTCCATGAGGACATTTTTTTGGATTATTTAAAATTCTCTCTAATGATTTAATAATTTCATCAGTTAGACTATGTTCAAGCTTACAAGCAATTTCATGAGCTTTTTCCCATTCTATATTGAGAATATCAGTAAGTAAACACTCAGAAAGTCTATGTTTTCTTATTACTTCAATAGCTAATTTACGACCTTTATCTGTAAGTTTAACTCCACGATAAGGTTGATGTACAATAAGTCCTTTTCTTTCTAATAACTTAATAGTATTTGTTACAGTACCTGGTACTACTTTCATCATATTAACAATATCTTTTGTTCTAGCTACACCATATCTTTCTTCAAGTTTATAAATACATTCAAGATATTCTTCGATTACAGGAGTAATTTCTTTAGATGAAGACATGTACGAAGACCAAAAATTCTTTTTACGAGAACTCGTATTTAAATTTTTTAAATAAAAAACTAAAAATTTAGATTAGTATTGGAGGTCCACATTTAGCTATTTTATGTTTAATTATTCTTAATTTGAACATTTTTTCTATCATCATTTTGATCACCTTTTTTTTCTCACTTTTTCATTTTTACAATATGAGAAAGAGATATATAAATTTTTCGCATTATTGAAATTTGTAAAAGTGAGAAAAGTTTATATAATTATTTAGTAATCAAGAAAATAACATATAGTAATATTTAATAAGAGGTGATAAAGGTGAATAACAAGAAGTATTCAATTAAAATACTATCTGAAAGTAAGATAATTGAAGTTGATTTTAGAACTTACTTAAGCTTTGATACTGTAGAAGAAGTACTAAATCAATTAAGAGAATATATTGCTGAAGATTATCGCATTAAAATAATGGGTTATATCAATAGGGAATATAACTATATTAAAGCCTTTATGTTAGCTCTTTCACTTTTTGGTAAAGAAGATCGTATAATTTTTGAGAATAAAGCAAAATTTAGTAAAGCTGAAAGAAGATTGAAAAAAGAAAGGATACAAGAATTAAGACGTATGGGCTATAGTGCAAAACAAATATCAGAAGAATTAGGTGTACCACTGAAAACAATTTATCGTTGGTTAAAAGAAGAAAGTAAAATAAACTATTAAGTAAAAAGACTAAAAATATTTAAATAATAATTTAAAAAGAAGTATTTGAGGTCTTCTTTATGAGTGATAGAGTTGATGTTGGAATACCAGGGATGAATGAATTACTTAATGGTGGATTACCTAAAAGAAATATAGTTTTATTATCTGGAGGACCTGGAACTGGTAAATCTATTTTTGGTCAACAATTTCTTTATGCTGGATTTAAACTTGGTGAGCCTGGTGTTCTTGTAACTTTAGAAGAACATCCAGTTCAAGTTAGAATTAATATGGATAGATTTGGTTGGGAACCTAAAAAGTATGAACAAGAGGGAAAATTTGCAATTGTAGATGCTTTTACTTCTGGTGTTGGAGAATCAGCAAAAAGAGAACGTTATGTTGTAAAGGATCCTGATGATGTACCAAGCTTTTTAGATGTAATAAAACAAGCAATTACTGATTTAAATGCAGAAAGAGTAGTAATAGATTCTGTTTCAACACTCTATATGACTAGACCAATGCAAGCACGATCAACAATAATGCTTATAAAAAAAGTTTTAGCTGGTCTTGGTTGTACAGGTTTTCTTATTTCACAAGTAAGTGTAACAGATAGAGGATTTGGTGGTCCTGGTGTTGAACATGCTGCTGATGGAATTATTAGACTTGATTTAGATGAGTTTCAAGGTGAACTTAAACGTTCAATAATTATTTGGAAAATGCGAGGAACAGGACATTCTATGAAAAGACATCCTTTTGAAATAACAAGTAAGGGAATAGTTATATATCCAGATAAAACTGTAAAAATTACATCTAGAGGATTTTTTGAAGGAAGCTAAGGTGAGAAATAATGAGTGAAATAGAGGTTCCATTAAAACCATTAGGAAGAGAAGATATACAAAAGCTTGAAGCAGTTCTTCTTTTAGCAACAGTTTCAAGAAAAGATGTAATTGAAAAAATGAGAAGTGGTGATCCAAAAGATCGTATAACATGGATAGACTCATTAGCTGTTGCAGCAGGAGCACTTGCTAGAGAAAAAGCTGGAATGAGTACTTCAAGAATAGCTGATGAGCTTGGTAGAGGTGAACAAACTATTAGAGCACATTTAACAGGAAAAACTGAAGCTGGAAAACTTGTAAGAGAAACATATGAAATGCTATTAAAAGGTGAAAAAGTTCTCTCATTCATATTTAGAGAAACTGAGATTTCATCAAAAGAGGAAATTGAAAAATTAAAAGCTGAAATTGAAAAAGAAAGAAAAGAAAAAAATGAATTACAAGAAAAACTTAATAAAATACAAAATAAGCTTGAAAATACTATTAAAGTACTAGAACAAATTTTATCTCAACTTAAGGCTTAGTAGTAATTAACTTTTTTATACAATAATTCTTTATAATCAAAAAAGATTAATTATACTATTTTTTTACTAGTAAATCTTTTTTATTTCTTTATTAAGAAATATTAGTTTGGAGATATATTTGAAAAAAGAAAAATCTGCTGGATTTTTAATATTTAGAAGAGAAAATAATACAATAAAATACTTATTCTTAAAATCAAAAGGAAGATATGATATACCAAAAGGAATTCAAGAAGTAGGAGAAAGTGAATTTGAGGCTGCATTAAGAGAATTAAAAGAAGAAACTGGAATAAATGAAGTAAAAATAGTTCCATTATTTAAAAAGAAGATTGAATATTTCTATAGATTAGGAAAAGATAATATAAAGAAAGAAGTAGTATACTTTCTTGGAGAAGTTAATACAAGTGAAATAAAAATCTCAAAAGAACATAATGGTTATGAGTGGTTAACAAAAGAAGAAGTACTTTCAAAAGTAAAGTATGAAAATATTAAAAAATTAGTAGAAGAAGCTGAGAACTATATTAAGAATCTTAATAAGAAAAATGTTTAGATTTTAGTCAATTTTAATTACTAGAAGATATATTACTTTAATTATGGATTATGAAATATCTGTATTAGAGAAACTAATTGAAATTGATACAGATGTTACTACAAAGAAAAATTATTTTAAGTGTGCATTGTTAATAAAAGAAATGTTAGAAGAATTAAATTTAGAAGTAAAATTTTTTGATCCTGAATTTGATGATGGAATAAAAAGACCTAGTGTTATGGGTTATTTAGATTCCTCTTCTGATTATACTATTGGCTTTTTTGCACATTATGATGTTGTTCCTGCTGGAACTGGTTGGACAAAACCTCCATTTAAACTAACAATTGAAAATGATAAAATATTTGGAAGAGGTGCTGCAGATGATAAAGGATCTATAGCTGCTATACTTGGAGCATTAAGAATAATAAAAAATAATTCTCGTTTTAATATAATGGTTGTTTTTTCTCCTGAAGAAGAAGTTGGTGGAGAACTTGGTCTGGGATATATTATAGAGAATTATGATATTAAACCAGATTTTGGTATAATTGTAGATTCCTCACCTGATATAATTTCTATAGGAGCAAGTGGTATTGTAAGAGGTGAAATTAGAGTAATAGGAAAACAAGGACATGCAGGTTATCCTCATTTAGCAATTAATCCAATACATGAGCTATCATATATTATTAATGAATTTAAAACTTTTATAAAAATGAGAGAAAATAAGCAATCTATTTGTAATGCTCCTCCTGGATCTTTAAAAGAAAAAGTATGGGGACGTTTTTCTTTTACAATGATTGGTGGAGGTATAAAGGAAAATGTAATTCCAAATGAAGCATGGGCAAAATTTGATATGCGATTAATACCTGAAGAAAATCCAGAAGAGGCAATTAATGAACTTCATAATTTTATAAAAAGCATAAAAATAAATGGAAAGATTTTACTTTCAATTGAAAAGATAGATAGAGGTTATTTAACAAATCCATCTAATTCTTTTGTTCAAATGTTTATTGAGGCAACAAAAAAAGTATTTGGAAAACCTCTTCCATTAGCAGCTTCTCTTGGAGGAAATGATGGAAGATTCTTAGCTGAGAAAGGTATTCCTGTTATTGCTTATGGAGTAATAGCTAATGATACAAATTTTCATGGGATTGATGAATTTGTATACATAAGAGATTTAAAAAATGTAAGAGATGTATTTGTAGAATTTTTAAGAGGATAAAAATAATGAAACCATACATAGTTATTGCATCAATTCATCCTCTTTTAAATTTAAATAAGAAAGAATTAATGGACAATTCAGTAAAATTAATTATAATTGACGAAGGGGATCAATTAATTAGAGATGAGAATGATAAAATATTAAAAGATATTGAAAAAACATATTATGGACCTGTTGAGAGAAAAAATTGGTTTAAAGAAAGATTTGGTCAATCTTATGAAAAATATGCATCAATAATTCCAGAAAGAGCTCATGCTGAAACAAGCTTTGGTTTTCTTGTAGCATATGAAGAAGGAGCAGATTTTATAATTGAATTAGATGATGATGTTTTCATAAATGAAGGATTTATAAATGAGCATAAAAATAATTTATTTGAAGAAACAGGTGAAACAGTATATTCTAAATCCAAATGGTATAATACAATAGATCTTTTAATATTAAATAATTCTTCATTAAGATGTTTTCCAAGAGGTCATCCGTATTCACCTGAAGCAAGAATTGAAAATTACATATGGATCAATAAAGGAGGAAAATGTGTTCTTAATATGGGATATTGGCTTGGAGATCCAGATTTTGATGCTCTTACTATATTATATCATAGTGGAATGAATGGAAAATGTGAAATAAAAAGTATAGGAATAAAGAAGAATAAAGTAATTGTTGGAAAAGGAACATTTTTTGCAATTTGTAGTATGAATACATCATTTATTCCTAAAATTATTCCAGCTTTTTACCAATTATATATGAATTATATGGGGATAGATAGATTTGATGATATTTGGTCAGGATTATTCTTAAAACGTATTGCTGATTACTTAGGAGATAATATTTGTATTGGAAAGCCTTTAGCTTTTCATAATAAGAGACCAAGAAGTACATTTGATGATTTAAAGAAGGAACTAAATGGTATGATACTAAATGAGTGGATTTGGAAAGCAATTGATGATGATATATCAGGAAATAGTTATGCTGATGCATATCTTTCACTTACAGATTTATTAGAATCAAAAATAAAAGAACTTGATGATAATTTCATTAATTTTATGAAAGTACAAATAAAAAATATGAGATTATGGGTTGAAATAATAGATAAAATATCATAAATTTTTAGAACAATCTTAGTTTAAAGATTCCTAATGTCATAATAGTTATTATAAATATAGCTATAATTAATCCAATAAATATTGCAAAAAAAGCTTTCTTTGGATTAATTCCAAATATGTATGCAATAATACTTCCAGTCCAAACACCAGTAGCTGGAAGGGGTATTGCTATAAACATAGTAAGTCCTAAAAATCCATATTTTTCAATTAATTTTTTACTTCTTTTTCTTAAATTATTAATATATCTTATGAATAATTTCTTTATGATGTTTTCATTATTAAAACTCATTATCCACTTTTCTATTTTATTCATAATAACGAAAATTAATGGTGCTGGAATAATGTTTCCTATAATTGATAGAAGTATTACTGTAAATAAATCAACTCCATTTATTATGCCATAAGGTATAGACACTCTACTTTCTGCTACTGGTAATAAAGCCAAAATTATAATATTTAAGTATATATCATTACTCATAATTTGTTAATAATTTCAGAAAATAAAAAATATAATACTTTCTACTTAGAATATCATATGCGAAGTATAGTTTTAGCTGGTGGTTATGCAAAACGATTATGGCCATTAACACTAGATAAGCCAAAACCCTTATTGCCTTTGGGAAATAAGTGTATATTAGATTTTATTATATCAAAGTTAATGGAAGTTGATAATTTAGAAGAGATAATTATATCTACAAATAAGAAGTTTGAAGATCACTTTATTAATTGGTTAAATGAAAGAAATTATAAGAAAATATCAATAATTTCTGAACCATCAACAAGAGAGGAGGAGAAACTAGGTCCAATAAGTGCTATATGGGAGATTGTAAAAAATAAACCAGAAGATTACATAATTATTGCTGGAGATAATATTTTTTCAGTCTCTTTAAAGGAAATGGTAGATTTTTATAAAAAGGTAAAATCACCTGTTGTTGCATTATTTGAAATGGACAATATAGAGTTAGTAAAACAATATGCATGTGTATCTATTGGAAAAGACTCAAGTATAATTGATTTTGAGGAAAAACCAAAAGTACCTAAAACATGTCTTGTAGCTACATGTATATATATACTACCATGGAGTAGCTTATCAAAAATTGAATATTATTTAAAAACAGGTAATCCTCCAGATCCTATTGGAAAATTCATAGAGTGGCTTAGTAAAAATGAAAAAATTTATGGATTTAAATTTAAAGGATATTGGTATGATATTGGTTCTTATGAGTCTTATATGAAAGCAAAAGAATTCTTTAATAAATTATTATTTTGAAATTTTTCCAAACTTTTCTTCTAACCACTTTACTGTTCTTAATAATCCTTCTCTTATTTCTGTTTTTGCTTTCCAGCCTAATTCTCTTTCTGCTTTAGAAACATCAGGTTTTGTAAATTCTACATCACCAGGCCAAGATTTGCCTCCTTTTATTATTACTTCTACATCTTTTAAGTTTAATATTTCTATCATAAATTTTACAATATCTAATACTGAGTACGATTCTCCAGAAGCAATGTTATAAACATCACCTTTACATTTTGATTTCTCAGGAGCTAATATTAAAGCTTCTATAACATCATCAACATAAACGTAATCCTTTGTTTGCATTCCACTACCTAATACTTCAATTCTTCTTGGATTTATCATTAATTTTCTATAAATATCAAAAATAAGACCTTTATTATTTCCAGGACCATATACATTAAATAGTCTAAGTATTACAGTTGGTAAATCAAAATGCTGACTATAAAGCTTACAATAATATTCTGCAGTCATTTTTGATAAACCATAAAAAGAATATGGATTTAATTCAGCATCTTCATGAGTTGGAAATTTTTTTGCTATTCCATATACTGTAGAAGAGGAAGTGAATACAACTTTTGCTCCTATTTCCTTTGCAATCATTAATACATTTAATGTTCCTCTTATGTTTATTTCCATATCTATATCTGGATTTTCCATAGAGAAGGGAACAGAAGATTGTGCTGCTAGGTGATATATTAAATCACAATCTTTTGAAGATTTTTTAATTAAATCTTTATCTCTAATGTCTCCTTTTATAAATTCAACAGCTCCTGTTTTTATTAAGTGATTAATATTTGATAAACTTCCAGTAGAAAGATTATCAATAATTCTAATTACTTTTCCTCTTTTTACTAATTCTTCAGCTAATCTTGAGCCTATGAAACCTGCTCCACCTGTTATTAATATTACCATTTTCTTATTACACCCCATTAGAAGCTTTGCTTAATACTAAAATAAATACCAAAGAGTTTAAAAAATATAGTTAAGTATTAAGTAAGAGAAAATAAAAAATACGGAGAAGAGTCATCTTGAAGTATTTTACAAGTCCATATAATTTTATATTTAAAGAAAATAGAAAAGTAAAGTTATATGATACTACATTAAGAGATGGAGAACAAACTCCAGGTGTTAAATTTACTAAAGAACAAAAAGTTGAAATTGCAAGAATGTTAGATGAAATTGGAATACCTGAAATAGAAGCTGGATTTCCTGTTATTTCTACTTATGATGAAGAAGCTGTAAAAGCTGTAGCTTCTGAGAAATTAAATGCAAAAATTCTTTGTCTTTGTAGACCAAAACAAAAGGATATTGATGCTGCTATAAGAGCAGATGTAGATGGAGTAATTATTTTCATAGCAGTTTCTGATTTACATTTAAAATATAAATTAAAAATGGATTTAAAAACTGCAATAGAAATAACTGCTTCCTCAGTTGAATATGCAAAAAGTCATGGACTTTTTATACAAGTAACTGCAGAAGATGCTACTAGAACACCATTAGAATCACTTATGCTACTATATAATGCTGCAAAGGAAAGTGGAGCACAAAGACTTGGTATAGCTGATACAACAGGATGTATTAGACCAAAAGGAATGATATATTTAGTTAGTAACTTAAGAAAAGCTTTTGATTTAGAACTTGCTGTACATTGTCATAATGATTTTGGATTAGCAGTAGCAAATTCTCTAGCTGCTTATGAAGCAGGAGTTGATGCTATTTCTGTAACTGTAAATGGTATTGGTGAGAGATGTGGAAATGCTGCATTAGAAGAAGTTGTTATGTGCTTATATGCATTATATGGTGTAGATTTAAACATTAAAATGGAGAAATTAAGAGAGTTATCATTATTAGTTTCTAAGTATTCAAAAATACCTATTCCTATAAATAAACCAATAGTTGGAGATAATGCATTTAGACATGAGTCTGGTATACATGTAGCAGCAGTTCTTAAAAATCCATTTACATATGAGTCTTATGATCCTCAACTTGTTGGTCAACAAAGAAAACTTGTATTTGGAAGACATTCTGGATTAGAAGGTGTAAGAGAATTACTTAGTGCAAGTGGATTAAAACTAAGTGAAAATGAGCTATGTGAAATTGTTAAAAGACTTAAATCTCTTCCTATTGATTATAAGCCAATTGAAAATTCAGAACTTATTAATTTTGCAAAAAAAGTTCTTGAGGAAATACGTCATGAATAAGATTTATTCTCTTGCTACTTTAAATAAAGCAAAAGTAGCAATAGGATTAGATTTAAGCTCATCATCTTATGAAAGTATAATTAATTCAGCAATATATGCTAAAAAAGAGGGATATGCATATCCAATACTAGTATGTAATAAGAAAATTGATATTGATGTAGATCTTCCTATAGTAGTATCTGAAGATGTAGAAGAAAAATTAGTAAATTTACTAGTAAATGGAGAAGTTGAGGCAATTGTAAGAGGTAATTTAAGTGCAAATAAGACTATAAGAATAATTAAATCTAAATTCAATTGTAATAATTTATATAGAATAACTGTAATGGAAATAATGGGAAAAAACTTAATGTTAGCACCTGTTGGAATAGATGAAGGAGATACTATTGAAGACTTATTAGAATTTGTAAGAAAAGGAAAAAAGCTTGCTGATAAAATTGGAATAGATTATAAAATTGGAGTAATATCTGGTGGAAGATTAGAAGATAAAGGAAGAAGTAAGAAAGTAGATGATTTATTATCAAAAACTGAATTCTTGGTAGAAAAAATTAAAGAAATGAATTTTAATGTAGAAAATTTTGGTATAGAGATAGAACGAGCTATTAAATATTCTACTATGATATTATTTCCAGATGGAATAATTGGGAATTTAGTATTTAGAGCTTTAGTCTTAGTTGCAAATATGGAAAGCTTTGGTGCTTATGCCTCAGCCTTATCAAAAGTTTATATTGATACTTCAAGAGCAAGAACTGGATATGTATTACCTATAGTTCTGGCTAGTGCATTAGCAAAATAAATAAGAAATATATATATATGAAAGTATAAGTGATCAAAAATGAGTACTGCTATTGAAAAAATATTATCTTATTCAATAGGAAAAAATATATCTGCTGGAGATTTTGTAGAAGTAAATATTGATTTTGCATATTTTCATGATGGAAGTGGACCGTTAATTATTGATGTTCTAAAAGAAATGGAAGTAAGTAACATTTTTGATAAGAGTAAAGTTGCAGTAATATTTGATCACTCAGCTCCACCATATAATGATCAATCAGCAACACTTCAATCTAAAGTCAGAAAATTTGTAATTGAACAAAAGATAGAAAAATTTCATGATATTGGAGAGGGAATTTGTCATCAAGTAGTTCCTGAAAAAGGCTATATTGCTCCAGGAATGATTATTGCAGGTGCAGATTCTCATACATGTACGTTAGGAGCATTTGGAGCAATAGCCATAGGAATGGGAGCAACAGATATGGCATACATATTAGCAACTGGAAAAACATGGCTTAAAGTGCCTGAAACTATTGGTGTAGAATGTAATGGAAAATTAAAAGAAGGGGTCACATCAAAAGATTTAATTTTAGAAATAGTTAAGATAATTGGAACTGATGGTGCAAATTATAAAGTATTAGAATTTTTTGGAGATACAATTAAAAATATGTCAATATCCTCAAGAATGACAATGACAAATATGGCAATAGAAATGGGAGCAAAAACTGCTTTTATAGAACCAGATGAAAAAACAATTGAATTTCTTGGAAGAAATGGTAAAAAATTTAAAAGTGATTCCTTTACAGAAGTAATATCAATTGATTCTTCATCAATAGATCCAAAAGTTGCATGTCCAAATAATGTTTCAAATGTAAAATCAGTATCAGAAGTAGAAGGAATTGAAGTAGATCAAGTATTTATTGGATCATGTACTAATGGTAGATATGAAGATATCTATGAGGCTGCAAGAATATTAAAAGGTAAAAAAGCTCGTGTTAAACTTATAGTTGTACCTGCTTCAAAATCTATTTTAATAAGAATGATAAAAGATGGAATAATAGATATATTGTTAGAAGCAGGAGCAGTAATTGGAGTACCTGGTTGTGGACCATGTTTAGGTGTTCATATGGGTGTTCTTGGAGAAAATGAAGTATGTATTTCTACATCAAATAGAAACTTCATAGGAAGAATGGGAGCAAAAACTTCAAAAGTTTATTTAGCATCACCTTTAACAGCTGCAGCTTCAGCTATAGAAGGAAAAATAACTGATCCGAGGAAGTATATAAAATGATAGTAAAGGGAAGAGTTTGGAAATTTGGAGATGATATAAATACTGATGTAATAATTCCTGCAAAATATTTAAGATCAATAGATAAATCCATATGGCCAAAACATGTAATGGAAGGAATTGATCCAACATTTAGCTCAAAAGTTAAGCCAGGAGATATTATTGTAGCAGGAAAAAATTTTGGATGTGGCTCAAGTAGAGAACAAGCAGTTCTTGCTATAAAGTGGGCAGGAATTGCTGCAGTAGTAGCTGAATCTTTTGCTAGAATATTCTTTAGAAATGGAATTAATAATGGTCTTTTACTTATTGAATGTAAAGGAATATACAATAGTGTTGATGAAGGAGATATCATTGAAATTGATTTAGATAAAGGTATTATAAAAACAAAAAAAGGTGATTTAAGCTTTAAGCCTTTACCCCCTATACTTCAAGAAATATTAAATTCAGGAGGATTAGTGGAATATTATAAGAAAAAGGTGAAAAAACACTGAATACTGCAGAAGTTGTGGTAAATACATTAGAAAAATTAGGATTTAAAATAGCATTTGGAATTCCTGGAATGTGGTCATTACCAATATATGAGGCTCTTGCTTCCTCAAAAATTAAACATATACTAGTAAGACATGAGCAAAATGCTGTATTTGCTGCAGATGGTTATGCAAGAAGTTCTGGCAGTATTGGTTTATGTTTTGGAAGTGCAGGTCAGGGGGCTATAAATATTGCATCAGGAATTGTAACACCCTTTAAAGATCATTCTCCAGTTCTATCTATAACAAGTCATGTTCCTACATATGAACAAGGAAAAGGATGGATAGAAGATATTGATTTAAGAGCAATATTTTCTCCAATAACAAAATTTTTTGCACAAATAAATGATCCATTAAAAGCATATGAAGTTTTATGTAATGCATATCTTTCATGTATAGAAGGATGTCCAGGTCCATCATGTATTGCTATACCTGGTGACATACAAAAACAAGAATCTTCTATCAATTTGAATTATATTCCAATACCAAGAAAAATAATACCAAAAGAAGAAGAAGTAAAAATTGTAATTAAAAAAATTTTGAATGCAAAATTTCCATTAATATTAGCAGGTAGAGGATGTATTTTATCTAATTCTTCAGATTTATTATTAAGGTTTATAGAATCTACAGGAATTCCTGTTGTAACTTCTATGATGGGTAGGGGAATTATTCCTGAAGATTATCCACTTTGTCTTGGTCCTGTTGGTAGGAGAGGTTTTGAAAAAGCAAATAAAGCTCTTTCTCAATGTGATTTACTTTTAGTATTAGGCTGTAGACTAACTAATATGACTATAGGTAATATTGATTTGAAATGTGAAATAATCCAAGTAGATATTGAAGAAAAGAATTTCTCTCCAATTGCTAATATGAAGGTAAAAAGTGATATTTCTTCATTTTTAGAAAGTCTTAATATCAATAGGAAATTTATGATAAGTATAGAAAAAAGTTATGGTGAAGATACTATTGAGTATGCAAAAGCAATAGCATCATTTTCTGATGCAATATTTACAATAGATATTGGTCAGCATACTATATGGATTTTAAATGCAATAATAGCAAAAAAGCCAAGACAAATAATATTTTCAGGAAATATGTCATCAATGGGTTTTTCTATTCCTGCAGCTATTGGTGCAAAATTAGCTAATCCTAATAAAAGAGTTATTTCAGTAGTAGGAGATGGTGGTTTTCAAATATCCTCTTCTGAGCTTGCAACAATAAAAGAAAACAATATTCCCATAGTTATATGTCTTTTTAACAATAGATCTCTTGGATTAATAAGACAAATTCAAGAAATAGTTTATGGAAGAACATTTGGAGTTGATTATTCTGATACTCCTGATTATTTGAAACTTGCAGAAGCATATGGAATTAATACTACTAGAGTAAGTAATCCAAAGGAATTAATAGAAGTAATAAATAAGGCAAAAGAGCCTATACTTATAGAAATTCCTATAAGTAAAGAAGAAAAAATAAAGATTACAAAACCTAGAATTTTAGAATAGTGGGAAATATGGAATTAAAACCATGGATTTCTCCTCATAATAAAATATTGGCCTTATATGATGAAAAAAATAATGTTATTGAGATTATTGAAGATCATGCAAGAGGTACATGTATTGGTGGTGCTGCATGGTCTTTATATCATTATCCAAGAAATAGTCCATGTATTTTTTGGTCAAAAAGAGAAGGAAGTAGATTATTTTTTAAAATTAAACCTTCTATAAGTAGGGAAATTTCCTTAGTTCCTAGTTATTATCCAGCATGTATTGAATCTATTATAATTGAAAATAATAAAATAAAAATAACTTATTCAGGATTAGCAGGAGCAGGAGTTGCTGCTATAGGTAGAACATATGCAGAAGGTGTAGAGAATTTTGAAATAATAGAATATGGAGGAGGAGGAAAATTTGGTAAAGTAGTAATAACAGTACCAAGAAAAGAAAAAATAGTTATTGGTGTTGATGATACTGATAAAAAAGATGAAGGTGCTACTTATTCTCTTATAAATGAAATTGCATATAAATTATCATTAGAAATGAAAGTAGATTATATTGAGCATTCTATAGTTCAATTATATCCAGAAAATCCATTCAAAACTCAAAATTGTGTTTCTGTAGCTGTTTCTTTTGCAGTTCTCTCACATCAAAAAAATGAATTAATAGAAAGATTTAGAAAAAAACTTGAAGAATATACCTTATCTGAGGAAACAGGTATGGCGGTATTTGAGGGAATTGTTTTTGATAACATATTATTAGAATATGCTAAAAAAGCAAAATCTAAAATTATTACTATAGACGAAACATATGATGTTGCTTCAAAGTGTAATGTAAGATTAATAAAAATAAAAAAAGGAGAAAGAGGTTTAATTGGTGCATTAGCAGCACTACCATATATTGATTATCCTGATGATGCTGTTAAATTAGGTGATAAATAATGTTTATTATAGTTGGTTCAGGTGCTGGTGGTGCTACCATTGCAAAAGAACTTGCATGTGCAGGTAAGGAAGTTTTAATAATTGAAAGAGGATCAGAAATACCTACCATAAATGCATCAAAATCTTATAATATAGTTCAATCAGGTATTGAAATTTGGCATAATATTTGTCTAGGTGGATCAACTCTAGTATCTTTAGGAAATGCTGTTAGAGCAAATATTAATGAGCTTAATGATTTTTACTTAGAAGCAGAAAGAGAATTAAATGTAAAAAATGTTCCTTATCATCATATGGGTAATGCAACTAAAATGCTTTTAGAAGTTTCTAATGAATGGAAAATAATGCCTAAACATATTGATTTTAATAAGTGTAAATCTTGTGGAAAATGTCCATTTGGATGTCCCTATAATGCTAAATGGGATTCTACACATTTTATAAGAGAGGCATTAATGAGAGGAGCAAAATTAATGCTTAATTCTCCTGTAGAAAAAGTAATAATTAGAAATAATAAAGCAATTGGTGTTAAATTATTAAATGGAAAAGAAATATTTGGTGATACTATAATATTGTCTGCAGGTAGTATCGAAACCCCTAGAATTCTTATCAGATCTGGTATAGATTATGTGGGAGATAATTTATTTGTTGATGCATTCATAACAATAGGGGGCATTATTAAAGATAAAAAACCTGGACTAAATAAAGAACTCAATATGGCTATATTTATAAAAAGGGAAGATTATCTCATTTCACCACATTATTCAACTTTTTTATTACCAAATCTACTAAGTAGGGGGATTAAAGCAAATCCTGATGATATTATAGGATTAATGGTAAAAATAGCAGATGAGCCTAATGGTATAGTAAGTGAAGATAAAGTATTAAAGAATTTAACTAAAAGAGATTTAGAAAAATTGGAAAGAGGGAAAAAAGAAGCTGAAGAGCTATTATTACGTGTGGGAGTGGATTATGATAGTATCGTTTCTACACATATAAGAGGAGCTCATCCTGGTGGTACATGTAGTAAGATAACTAATGGATATGAACCTATTTTAGAGTCTCTCTATATATCTGATGCAAGTACAATAAAAGGTCCTTTTGGTTTACCACCAATTTTAACAATAATTTCAAAAGCAAAAAAACTTTCTTCAATACTAACTAGTAGAGCTTAGTATGATTTCACTCATTTTTTCAATATCTTCTTCTTTAACTAATGGATGAACTGGAAGTGATAATACAGTTTTAGAGGCTAATTCACTATTAGGCAAATTTAAATCACCATAACCTATAGATCTATAATATGGAAGTTTATGAATTGGTGTTGGATAGTAAACTGTTGCTTGTATTCCCTCTTTTAATAATCTTTCTTTTACATAATCTCTTTCTTTCTCATTTCTTAATCTTATTGTGAATAAATACCAATTATGAATAGAATACTCTGGAACTTTTGGTAATATTACATTAGAATTTTCAAGTAATTTCATTAATAATTTTGCATTTTTTGCTCTTTTTTCTAGAAATTTGGGAAGTTTTCTTAATTGAGCTAAACCTATGGCAGCATTTATTTCAGGCATTCTAAAGTTACCACCTAGTAAAACAGAGTCATATCCTTTTATTTGCCCATGAGTTCTTATCATTCTTATTTTTCTTCCAAGTTCTTCATCATTTACTAATATAGCTCCTCCTTCTCCAGTTGTCATAACTTTACTAGGATAGAAACTTAAACAACCAATATCTCCTAAAGTACCTGCCATTCTTCCTTTATACACTGCTCCTTGTGCTTGACATGCATCCTCTATTATAAATAATCCATAGTCATTTGCAATTTCTCTTATTTCATCCATTTCAACAGGTAAACCATATAAATCTACAGGTATGATTGCTTTTGTTCTCTTAGTAATTGCATTTTTAAGTGATTTGACATCGATATTATATGTTTCAATATCAATATCTACGAATATTGGTTTTGCTCCAACTAACATTACAGCATTAGCAGTTGCTACAAATGTAAATGATGGAACAATAACTTCATCTCCTGGCTTAATTCCTAATGCCATTAATGCAATTTGTAATGCAGCAGTTCCTGAATTTACAGCAATTGCATCCTTTACTTTCATAAAATTTGCTAATTCTTTTTCAAATTCTCTTACGAAAGGACCACCATCAATAGAAGGATTTGTTAGAATACCACTTTCTAATACTTTAGTAACCATTTCTTTTTCTTCATCACCTATAATTGGCTTATTAATTGGAATCATATGTAGAAATAATGAGTATTCTAAATAAAAAATATTTATGGTGGGCCCGGCGGGATTTGAACCCGCGACCACTCGATTATCAGTCGAGTGCTCTAACCAGGCTGAGCTACGAGCCCACTCTAATTTTTTAATTTCATTTTTTCATATATTTTTCTTTTTTTCTCAATAGTTATATTAATTTTGCTTTTTATTTTAATATATCAATAAAGAATTCTTTTTTCTGACAATACTAAATGTAATGTAGATTTTATTATATGTTTAATCAAAAATAATGGACCGGCCGGGATTTGAACCCGGGCTCTCCGCCTTGCGAAGGCGGTGTCTTGCCACTAGACTACCGGCCCTATATTATAAAAATTAAGAAAAAGTTAATTAATGTTATTAAAAAAATTGGGATATTATAATAAAAAAATTATAAAATTAAAAAGTTCATTATTTTACTAAGTATTTCCATGAAAGTACTATACCTATTATAGATAATACTATAGCAAATACACTAAGATATATGAAATCAATTATTAGAGCTGAAATATCTAATGGTAATATTGTTAATTGTCTAATAGCATCTGTTAAATAAGTGAGCGGATTAGCACTTGCTATAGGTTGTAACCATTCTGGCATCATTGATATTGGGAAGAAAATATTACTTGAAAACATTAAAGGCATAACTATCAGATTTACAATTTGCATTGGACGTTCCATTCTAGTAGCTCTAATGGAAACTGCAAGAAATATTGATGAAAGTCCTATACTAAGCAAAAATATTGCAGCATAAATTCCTATTATGTTGATTATTGTAAAAGTTGAGCTTAATTGTAATCCCAATATATATGCAAGTGCTAAAATTACTGATGCTTGAAAAATTGCTCTAAATGCTGAATTTAGGATTTTTGAAAATATTATTGTTGCTCTTGGTACTGGTGTGCTTAATACCTTGTCAAGAAAACCTAAACGTCTATCCCATACAATAGACATACCACTAAACATTGTTGCAGTTACAACTATCATAGAGACCATACCAATAGCCATATAGCTAAAATAATCTGTAACTCCAAAAGTTTTTTGCATTATATTCATTCCTATATTAGTAAATATTTGTGAAAGCCAAGTACCATTAAGAACTACTTGAGTAATTCCAGGGGGATATATAATAGCGTAACCAGGAATTTTTATTTCTGGTGGTAAATTGACATTACTTGATGAAAAAAGTCCTTGAATATTTAGAGATTTTCCAAGAAGACCCATCCATATAAGTGGCTGAAGTATAAACATTATTAACATAATAGGATCATTAAGCCACTTCTTTAATTCTCGATATGTTAAAGCCCATAATCCTCTAATGAGACTTGGATGATATTCATTTGTTTTTAAATTCATTTTCTAGCTCTCCTTAAAGTTATTCTTTGTTTAATAATAGATTCTCTAGATTCTTCTACATCACGAAAAGCTTTACCTGTATACTCTAGATAAACTTCATTTAATGTTGGTTTTGAAAGTAAAAGTCTTACTATTGTATAACCTTTTTGTCTTAAAGTATCAATAATAATTGGTGTGATAGTTTCACCAAATTCTACTCTAATTTTATACGTATTGCCATTCTCTTTTTTAACATCTTTAACTTTTTCAATACCATAGATTATATTAGTTACATCTACATTTTCTTTTATTGTTATAGTAATTATATCACCTCCTAAACTATTTTTTAATTCATTAGGAGAACCAATTGCAACTATTTTTCCATGATCTATAATAGCTATACGATCACATAAAGCATCAGCTTCTTCTAAATAATGTGTTGTCATAAAAATTGTCATATTATATTCTTCTTTTAATCGTCGAATATACTCCCATATAGCAGCTCTTGTTTGTACATCTAAACCTAGTGTAGGCTCGTCTAAAAACAATATTTTTGGTCTATTAATTAATCCGCATGCAAGTTCAAGTCTACGACGCATTCCACCAGAATATGTTTCAACATGTTTATCTTTAAATTCTATTAAATTTACAAGTTCTAATAGTTCTAAAGCACGTTTTTTAGCAATATCACGAGGTATACCATATAAATCTGCACAAAGCATTATATTTTCATAACCAGTTAAGTCTTCATCTGCAGTATATTCTTGATGAACAACTCCTATAACTTTTCTAACTTCATTAGCTTGTTTTACAATATCAAAACCTAATATTGAAGCAGTACCTTCTGTTGGCTTAAGTACTGTTGTGAGCATATTTATCGTGGTAGTCTTACCTGCACCATTTGGCCCAAGAAAACCAAATATTTCTCCTTCATATACACTAAAATTTATATGATCAACAGCTACAATATTTTTATTAAAAACTTTTGTTAAATTTTCAGCTCTAATTACTTCTTCCATTTTTTTCACCTCTTACTTTTTTTTCTATTTCTTCAATTCTTTGTGCAGTTTCATTTAAGATCTTTGAAATTTCTTTTATGACTTCTTCTGAATATTGTTCTTCAAGAATTAAAATCAAGTTAATTAGTGTTTTAAATATACGTCTAAAAGATTCTCTAATTTCAGTAGTTTTTTCTGGTGGAAATCGAAACCATAAACTAATAATAAAAGGAAAAACAAAACACTTTTTATCAATAAAAAATTGATTATGTAGTTTACGTTGTTCTTCAAGAAGTTTTTTGCCCATTTCTGTTAATATGTATCGCTTTACTTCACTTTCTTTTGTTGATACTTCTCGAATATAGCCATTATCTTGAAGCCAAGCTAATAATGGATAAACAGAACCTGGACTAGGTTTCCAATATCCATTAGTACGTTTCTCTATTTCATTTATTATTTCTGAACCTGAAAGAGGTTTTTCATTTAAAAGTTCTAAGACTTGATAACGTAGAAAACCTTTTGGTACAGTAGCAATATGTCGTAACCAATATCGAAATGATGGTAAATCTCCACTAAACATTATATCACCGTTGATATCAAATTTGATAAAAAATTAGTACAGATATATAAAACTTTTGAAATTTATTTGAAAATAAAAATGAAATATAGCTAGCGGGCCCGGCGGGATTTGAACCCGCGACCACCGACTTAGAAGGCCGGTGCGCTATCCATGCTGCGCCACGGGCCCTATTTCATAAAATCTATTAGCTTACTAAAATTTTTTATCATAATTGATTGAACAATAGATCTAAATATCTGTTAGTTCTCACTATATTATGGTGCGGGGGTACCCAAGTCAGGACAAAGGGGCAGGATATTTTTAAGTATGCCAGACTTAAGATCCCTGACTTGGGATAGGGTATCCTGTGGCGTAGGCCTTCGTGGGTTCAAATCCCACCCCCCGCACCAATTCTACTTTATAGAATAGTTTATACGATTGTAATTCCTTAAGAAAATTGGAGATTAAAGTGAATTTTAAGTTAATAAAAATTAAACTTATATTACTCATATTATCAATATTTTATGATGTTGTCTTTATCGATAAACTTTGGACTAATCCTAAATTACTTAGAGCTTACATAGGATTAATGGGTATATTTTTAATATCCTTTTCTGGTATCTTGTACTTTATTGAAAAATACTTCTTTCTTTATGAAAATACTTCACTATATATTATATTTATAATAATAGGCATAATAATGTTTATAATAGGTGGTATAAGAAGAGAAATAAACATTTCTTTTGATGTTAATACTTCAAAAGAATATTTAAAATCCTCTAGTAATATATTATGTTTACTATCAGATATAAAACAATCCTCAGCAATCATAGAAATTACTATATCATATATGAGTCTTGGAGAATCCATTTTTAAAAATTCTGAAGGAATTATACAATTTGCATATGATATTTGGCGTGAAGCTTTAATAAGAAAAAGTATAGGATCATTAAAACTTACTAGAAAAATTACTAAGAAGAGTTTATCTAAGTGTAGTCTTTAATAGAAATATTGGATATTTATGGCAATAAGAATTATTTGTAGTAAATGTAATACAGTTTTGTATGAAGATATAGAGTTAATTTCTCCTCAAGAAATTATGGAAAAATATAATTATAAATGTCCAAAATGTTCCTCATCATTAAATTTTGATCCATCAAATATTCGTATTACTATTGCTAATAAATCTAAGCGTAATTTATTTAAGCTATTTTTATGATTAAATTCTTTCAAACTATTATAAACTGAGATGATGAAAATGTCTTTATTCATAAAAGTTGGAGATATACAAATTCATAAGGAATTTTTATATTCAAAAACACATGAATGGATTGCAATTAAAGAAAATCCAGCTAGAATAGGAATAACTGATTATGCTCAAAGAAATTTACATGACATAGTTTATGTAGAATTACCAAAAGTTGGTGAAGTATTTAATAAGGGATCAACTATTTGCACATTAGAATCAATAAAAGCAGTAGCAGAAGTTTTTGCACCTGTTAATTGTAAAATAGTAGAAGTAAACTCTAACCTAATAGAACATCCTGAATTAATAAATAAAGATCCATATGGAGATGGATGGCTAGTAAAAGTAGAAGTAATGAATGATACAAAAGATCTCATGAATGCTGAAGCTTATGCTGAATTCATTAAAAAACTTTAACTTTCATTACTTTAAATATTCCATAATCTACAAGTACTTTAACTCCATTAGAAAAAATTTTATCTACTTCTATATCTCCTGTATCTACTCTTAAAAATTTTATATCCTTTAGTTTTTCCTTAGTAGAAATAATAATGATATTTTCTTTTCCTACCATTTTAATTACTTTTGGACTTATTTGCTGATTTCCTCTTCCAAATATAAATCCTTGTCTTCCTATTGGAGATACAATTATTTTTGCTTTCTTACCACTTATACATTCAAGTATTTCTTTTTCATTAACATCTTTTTTTAATAATTTTCTATTTAATAGTAAATCTACACCAAGTAAAGTTCCATCAAGTCCTAATAATTCTAATATTTTCTTTACTGTAGTACCAGGACCAAGTATGTAAATTGTATCATCTTCCATATTTTCAATAATCCATTTTGCAATTGCTTTCATATTTTCAATAATATCATCTCTTACTGGTGTTGGTGCTTTCATTCCTTGTATATAATCAGGCTCATAAGGTGTTAGTAAGTATCCATACAATTTAGCAGATAATATACCAGCCCTATATGCTTCTTCATCAACATCTGCTACTTCAGCTTCTTTTAATGGTAATTCTCCCCAAAGATATTTTATGAGAAGTTCTGCAGCAACTCTTGGATTAATTGCAAAAACTCCACTTTGCATTTTTACACCTGCTGGAACTCCAATTACAGGTATCTTCATATCAATTGCATTAAGAATATCTCTTGCAGTTCCATCTCCTCCACAAAATACTATTATATCTAAGCCAGATTCAAGCATATATTTTGCAGCAAATTTTGTATCTTCAGCAGTTGTTTTTCCTCTTCTACCAGGTATTAATTTATAACTTATATTTAGTTTATTAAAAACATCTTCACCCATTTCTCCAGGGCAAGTCCAAAATTCTATAGTATTTGCTAATGATCCTAATGATCTTAAAAATTCTTCAGCTCTTTTTAATGCTACTTTTTCAGCTCCAAGTTTTATAGCTTTTTCTAATATTTCTTCACCATCAGTTCCTTTAAGTCCTACAGCTCCTCCCATTCCTGCTATAGGATTAATTATAAATCCTACTTTTCTCATGTTTTTATTTCTTCAATACTTATTGTTATTTTCTCATCATCAATTTCCCATATTTCTTTTAATTGACCAGTTGGAATATCACCACTACATACATTAATTTCTTTTGCTCTTACTTCATTTGCTATATCATTAATCTTTTCCTTGATTATTTTTATAGTTTTTTCAGAATCAGTACTTATCCATACTTTTATGTATGCATCTACTTTTAAGTCTAATCTTTTTCTCATTTCTTGTATTCTTCTTATTACATCTCTTGTTAATCCTTCAGCTATTAATTCATCATACTTAGTTATGTCTAAGTATATAGTACCAAGACTAAATTTTTCTTCTTTAAAATTCTCAGGAAGAACTTGTTTTACTATGAAATATTCTGGTTTTAGCTCAATTTCTTCATTATTCACTTTTACTATTACTGATTTTCCTTCTTTTATTAAATTAAAAACTTCATTTTTATTCATTGAATTAAAAACTTCTAATATGACTTTGCTTTTTTCTCTAAATATTGGTCCTATTACTGGAAGATTTAATAAGATTTGAACTCCTTTTAATTTTCCTTCTTCTTTAGTAGATATTACCTCTATATTTTTTACATTTGCTTGATCTAATAGAATATGTCTTAATTTTGATATTGCATTTTTAACATCATTACTATCTGTTACTATTATCATTTTACTTAATGGCTGTCTAATTTTTATTTTTGCACTTTGTCTAATTCCATAGGATACTTCTACTATTTCTCTTATTATTTTCATAAAGTTTTCTAATTCATTATCCTTCCATACATTAGAAAATTTTGGCCATGAGAATAAATGTATACTAATAGGCATTTCTTTGGTTCTAAACATTTCCTGATATATTTTCTCAGAAACAAAAGGCATCATTGGCGCAATTAATTTTAAGAAATTAAATAGAACCTCATATAAAGTAACATATACTGCAATTTTATCATAATCATTAGTTTCTTTCCATGTTCTTCTTCTTATTATCCTAATATACCATCTACTTAGATCTTCTTTCATAAAGTTTTCTAATTCTCTTATTGCATTAAATACACATAGATTTTCTAATTCTTTTGTCACTTTTTCTACTATATGATTAAATCTTGATAATATCCATTTATCTTCTTCTTTTAACCAATCTTTTACTTCATCTATCTTATACTTTTCTGGTGAAAATTTATCTAAGTTCATATATAGACTAGCAAAGTAGTATGTATTCCATAGAATATTTAGGAATCTTAATGTTTCATCTAATCCTTTCCATGTAAATCTTAAATCTTCCCATGTTGTAAATCCTAATTCATACCATCTTAAAGCATCTCTTCCATATTTTTCTATTACTTCTTCAGGATAAATTACATTTCCTAATGATTTATGCATTGCTCTTCCTTCTTGATCTATTGTAAAACCATGCATTAATACTCTCTTATATGGAACAGAATCAAAACCAATTATACCACAAATCATTAATGTGTAAAACCATCCTCTTGTTTGATCATGCCCTTCAAGAATAAGATCTACTGGCCACCATTTTCTTAATTCTTCTTCATTTTGTGGATAATTCAATGAAGCAAAAGATGCTGCACCTGAATCCATCCAAACATCTAATACTTCTGGAATTCTTTTCATTTTACCTCCACATTTACAAAATAATTCTATATTATCTATCCATGGTCTATGTAAATCTATTTCTCCTTCAATTTTATTAATCATTTTTTCCTTTAATTCCTTTAGTGATCCAATAACTTCATATTTTTGACATTTTTCACATATCCAAATGGGAATTGGTATACCCCAATATCTTTGTCTTGAAATTACCCAATCTTTAGCATTTTTTATCCAATTTCCAAATCTTGCTTTTCCTGCCCATTCCGGAACCCATAATACTTTTTCATTCTCTTCAATCATTTTATCTTTAATTTGTGTAACTTTTATAAACCATTGATCTGTAAGTCTTAGTATAAGTGGTGTTTTACATCTCCAGCAATGTGGATATCTATGTCTTGTTTTTTCAATTTTAAATAATAATCCCTTTTTAATAAGATCTTTTATTATTTCTTCATTTGCTTCTCTTACATACTTACCTGCATATTTTCCTCCTTCATTACTAAATTTTCCTTCTTCATTTACTGGACAGAATTCTGGAAGATTATACTCTTTTCCTACTTCATAATCTTCTTCTCCATGACCTGGAGCTACATGAACACATCCTGTACCTTCTTCTAGAGTAACATAAACATCACTTAATACAACAAAATGAGCATTTGAGAATTCTTTTTGCTTAGGTACTTCTTCAATTAATGGATATTCATATTTTAACCATTCTAATTCCCTTCCAGGTATTTTTTCTATAATTTCATATTTCATATCTCTAAATACATGATTTATTCTTTCTTCAGCCATAATGTAATATTCATTTCCTACTTTTACTTTTACATAAGTAAAGTTTGGATTTACCATTACTGCTAAATTAGCAGGAAGAGTCCAAGGTGTTGTTGTCCAGATTAATAAATATTCATTTTCCTTTCCTTTGATTTTAAACTTTACATAGATAGAATCTTCTTCTATTTCTTTATATTCTTCTGTAACTTCGTATCCTGCTAATACTGTTTCACATCTTGGACACCAATGTACAATTTTCTTTCCTCTAGCTAGTAATCCCTTCTCATAAGCTCTTTTTATTAACCACCAAACAGATTCAATATAATTATTATCTAATGTTCTATAGGGATGATCCCAATCCATCCAAACTCCTAAATTCTTAAATTGATTAATTGCAATTTTCAAATTATCAAGTGCATATTGTCTACAAGCATTAATAAAATTATCAATTCCTCTTTCTTCTATTTCCTTTTTACTTCTTATTCCTAACTTCTTTTCCACTAAAACCTCAATTGGTAAACCATGCATATCAAATCCTGGTTGATCTCTTACATTATATCCTCTCATTCTGAAAAATCTAATATATACATCTTTTAGGATCTTATTCCAAGCAGTTCCTACATGAATTGGATTAGTAACATAAGGAGGCCCATCTAGGAAGTAGAATTTCTCTCCTTTTATATTTCTAATTTTTTCAGGTATTTTTTCTTCTTCCCAAAACTTCATTACTTCTTCTTCAATTTTTTTGAAATTATATTCTTTATTAATTAGTCCTATCATTCTTAGTCACTATATTTTTGAAATATTTGAGCAATATAGTTTAAATTTTTCCTTTTTCAAAAATTTTATGTCTAAGAGGATAAATATGAAATTTATGGCTAGTAAAGTAAGTAAAAAAGATATAATCATATATGTTTTATTACTAGGCATTATTGCATTCTCAGTAATATTACGAATTCTCCCCATGTTTTGGGGAGTATATTTAGATGAATTTGATCCATATATACATTACAAAGGTGCTATGTATATATTGGAAAATGGTTTTTCAGCATGGTTCTCTTGGTTTGATCCTACTAGATGGGCTCCATGGGGTACAGATGTACCATCTCAAGCACAATTAGGTCCTCCATTCACTGGTGCTATATTTTATCTTTTTTTAAAACAAATTGGAATAAATATATCATTAATGGAAGCTTTAGCAATATTTCCAGTAATTTCTGGAGCAATTCTTACTTTTTTGATATACATACTAGGAAAAGAACTTGTAAATAAGTATGCAGGTCTATTTGCAGCATTTGTTTTTGCAATTGATCCTACTTCATTACAGAGAACTGGATTTGGATTTTTTGATACTGAGGCTACAGGACTATTAGGAATGTTACTATCAATTATATTTTTCATTAAGGCATTAGAAAAAAGAACAATTCCTTATGCTATAATATCTGGACTATCTCTTGCTTATATGACATTCTGTTGGGGAGCTTACTTATATCCACTAAATCTCTTTGCTTTATATACTATATTAATGATAATAATTGGAAGATGGAGTAAGCAACTTTCACTTACAATAACTATAGTCTCATCAATTACTATGTTTGCCATGGCATTAGCTCCAAATATTGGATTATCAACTGCTATTTCTCCAGCTACTACTGCTCCAATTTTTGCATTTATTTTATGTCTAATAACGTCATTTACATCATATATTCAAGATATTAATTTAAGAAGAAAAGTTTCTATTGGTAGTGTTATCTTTATAATAATTACTGCCATAGTTATTGTATTTAGTGGATTACTTGGTCCTATTACTGGTAAGTTTTTAGTATTTATAAATCCATTTATAAGAACTCAAGCACCTATAATTAGTACTGTTGGTGAACAATTTCCTGCAACTTGGGCAACTTTCTTTAGTAACTATCATATACTTACAATTTTAGCTCCTGCAGGTGCTTATTTTGCAATAAAGAGAGCAAATAATAAAGATATTTTTATAGTATTATTTACATTAATGGCAATATATGGTGCTGCAAATTATGTAAGATTACTAATTATAGTAGCACCCTCTCTTGCAATCTTAAGTGCTTTAGCTTTAAATTCTATTCTTAGTCATATATTTACTAAAAAAGAAGAATTAAAAAGCAAAAAAGCTCGTATAAAACAGTTAGGAAGAGTTTATGCTATTATTATAATTGTAGTAGTAGCAATAGGATTTATTCCTACTGTAAATGCAACAAGATTAGCAAATAGACCAGTTATGTTGCTTTCTTCAGCAACAGGAGCTACTACTATAATTACTGATTGGATTGATGCACTAAATTGGATGCGTGATAATATTCCATATAGTAGTATAATAGGTTGTTGGTGGGATTATGGATATTGGATAAATGTTATTGCAAATAAGTCAGTAATTGCTGATAACTCAACTACAAATAGTACTCAAATAAAATTAATTGCAGAAGCTTTTTTAAATAATGAAGAATATGCACTTAATATATTTAAAGTAATGAAAGTTGATTATGTTGTAGTTTATGAACCTTGGATTCTTTTAAAAACAGAACCACAAATAGCATTACCTCCATGGAGTGTTATTGGAGATTTTGAAAAATCAACAGCAATGATGGCTATTGCTGAATATAATGTTTCTGATTATATTTCTACATTACCATTAAATATAGGAGGAAAAATTATGAATTGGCCTTTACCAATTGGTCCAAAAGCACATAATACTCTATTGTATCAATTACTATTCTATCCTTTTAGAGAAGGATATAGGCAACTACTTGGTATTGATATTGAAGAACCAAAATACTTCCAACTTGTATATCATTCTAATAATTACTGGGTACTAATATACAAAGTAAATTATCCTGATTTAGAATCAGATTGAAGATTTTTTAATGATAATATTAATGCTAATCTATATTTACTATATTTATTTTCAGGAGAGAATCTTGCTGGACGAGGATTTTTAAGTTGTCCACCACAATATGGACATTTATCATCTCTTAATGTATATTCTCCACAAGAAATACATTTTTTCATTTTCATTTTTTTCACTTCGTGAAAGATCCTGTTCCACCTAATTGTGTTATCTTATTTATTATCTTTTCAGTACATTCTTTTAGTATATTTTCAGCGGTTTTATAATCTCTTGCAATTACTCTTATTCTATATCTTGGAGCTCCTAAATATGTAATTTCAACTTTTGCATCTTTATTATTGATTTCTCCTGAAAGTAAAGCTTCCTTAATATCTTCAATACCTTTTGGTTTTTTTGATGTTAATGTTAATACTCCTGATACTTCTACTAATGGAATTTCAATATGATGTTTTGCAATTTCATATATTGTATCTGCCCATTCTTTTTTTATTCCTTTATCAATTAATACTTTTGGTCCATTTATTACAGTAGCTTCTAATGCAGCATAAAAATCTCCAAATTGATCTTCCAAAGGTATAGCAATTTTATCAATAGCTTCTGATATTGGCATATTAAGCTTTTTTGTAATTTCTTCAAAAATCTTTTCAGATTTCTTAAATCTTTTCCATTGAATTAATTTCTCTTTTTTTTCTCTATCTGTTACTCTCTTTAATGATAAATCAATATGACCTTTTTTCTCATCTACACGAATTACTTTGAGTACAAGCTTCTGTCCTTCCTTTATAAAATCTCTTATATTCCTTACCCAGACTGATGCAACCTCACCTATTGGTACATATCCTATTTTATCAAATTCATCTAACTTTACATAAGCTCCATGATCATATATCTTTGTAGGTGTAGCAATTACAAGTTCTCCCAGTTCAGGAAATTCTCTTTTCCTAAATGGCAATTATTTCACCAAACTTCTTTTATTTTATCAGTTAATATTTTGGCTTTTCCTCCTGTTGGTCTTACTAATTCTCTACCACATATATTACATTTAACTACAATAGAAGCATGAGAGAATGTTACTTGTTCATTTCCACAATCTGGACACTCAATTTTTATAAACTTACTCTTTGGCATTGGTACTAAGATTTCTCTTTTTCTCAAAAATAATCACCTCATACAATTTCTAATTTCTTTAATCTTATTCCTCTTCTCTGATATTGATGTCCACATACCTTACACTTAAGCTTAATGCTTAGTTTCTTAGTAGTCTTTGCAAATCTCTTTTGTACAGGTTTTCTTGAACTTCCATATCCTTTCTTTTTTCTTGCATATCTTCTTGCACCTTCTGCTAAGGCTCTTTCTCTTCCTTTTTTATATAATGTAACAGTATGAACAGTATGTGCTTTACATCTAGGACAATATGTATTTATCTCCTTTGGGACCTTCATTTTATTCAAACCTCCCTTCTATTGGAATAGCTACACCTCTTTTTATTAATACCTCTGCATTTTGCAATGGTAATGAAACCACATCTTCAGCTTTATAGGGACCATAAGTCCTCCCATCTATTCCAATAAATGATGAAACATCTTGAAGAATTCTTACTAATATTCTTTTCGGACTTTCTGTCTTTTTTTCAAGTAAAAGTATAAATTCATCAAATACATCAGTAATTGATTCTATTGATTTTAAGGCCTTTTTTTCTTTTCTTATTTTTATTATTTTCTCTAATAGTAATCTTACTCTTTTAATTTCTACTTCATTTAATTTTCTTAAACTCTCTTTATCCTCTTTTAATTTTTCTAAGTAATTTCTTAATTCTTCTAAAAAACTTTGAGAAATTTCTTGTAATTCCTTACTTTTCTTTTCATTTAACCAAATTTCAATTAACTTTTTATACATTAACTCAACAACTCCGCAACTCCTTTACATAAAAGATAAATACCTAGACTTTTTGGAACTTCTATTTCTTTATCTTTTATTGGTCCAATTTCATAATCTCCTATTCTTATTTTTGGAATTTCCTTTACATAGATTTTTATCTCTCCAGATCTAAATACAATTGAATCTTTCAAGGGATCAAACTTCTCTAAATCATTATATGATAGTCTACATACTTTTAATCCTGTTTTTCCATGTAGACTATTTGGATATCTTATTAATCTCTTTATATCAATAGTTACTCTCTCATCAATATTACATAAAATATCTCTAATAGCAATATTAATTATTTTTACAATATTTCCTATTCCTACTTTTTTAAGTCTAGTCCATGATGATGGATTAGACATTATATCCTCAAGAATTTTTTCTCTATTTTTTATTATAATTTCTGCTTTTTTACCAATAACTTTTTCTAGTTCTTCTAATGTACATTTATTTATATATTCATAAAAAACTCTTGCAATTCTTCCTTTCCATCCTGGATCTTTAGGATCTGGTCCTATTATTGATCCATTACTTCCTATTTTAAAACCATGAAGTCTTGGTTCTAGACCTATTCCTTTTACATAATCTACAATTTCTCTTCTTCCATCACTACTTAATTTTTTAAAATTTTCTGATAATACATGAATATGATATCCTCTATGTCCTGAAAAACATATCTCTATTTCTCCTATTTTTACTCCAAAATCAGGAATTAAATATTCATCGATTAGTTTAAATACTTCTTCCTTTGCTATATTAAGACAATTTTCACATATCCATGAAATTGATTCTATTTTTTTCTCTCCACAATTTGGACAATTTTCAGGTGCATGACCAATTCCTTGGAAATTACAATTTCTACATATCCATTTATCATGATCTACTTTACAATTAGTTGGTATATGATCTGCATCAACATCAAATATTAAATCAGCTCCTTCCCAACCCTTAACATTCATATCAGTTGCATGAGGTTCTTTATAGTATGCTGAAGAGTAATATAGATGTAAGGGGGTATTCTTCTCTATATATTCTTTTAAGGATTTTAAATCATTAAAACTCATATGTCTTATCATTATATCATTTTCAAAAGGAACAATTGCAATTTCTCTTTTATTTAAATCTTTAATAAATAATTCTTCTTCACTTAAATGTTTATAATACTTTTTAAATTCCTGTAAAACTAGATCATATTTTTTCATTCTTCTTTTTCCTCATTATTTTATAATATTGTAATGGGTGTTTAATCTTTTTACATAATTCATTAGGTTCTACACAAATTCCAAATGATTTAAGTACTTCACATTTTGGTGGAAGATATCTTATTTTTGAACCTATCATTCCAGCAATATGTTGTATTTGATATCTTGTTTTATTTTCATTAAAATCTGCTACATTCCTGAAATATTCTAAAACTTCTTCTACACTCATTCCTATATTTAGTAGAAATGATGTAACTGTAAATCTAGCCATATGGGTGATAGCCTTACCACTTTTCATTTCTTTTATAAGATAAGAAATACAAGGTGGTAAATCTTCTTTTATTGGAGTATAAATTTCCTTATATTCTTCTTTTATTTCTTTTCTTTCAATTTTACTCTTTACTACTTCTGCCTTATATAGAAGCTTTTCTGGTAACTTTAATCTCTTAATTTCTTCCTCTTCTGATTTCTTTATTATTTTATTTTTTACAGCTTCTGAAATAAGTCTTGCAATTTTTACTTTTTTCAAATATACTTTTCCTTTATCTAACAATGAATTTATGAGTTTCCATTCTCTAGCTTGAAATCTTGGAGCTATTTCAAGGAACTGTTCAACTGGAATTATGAAATTATCTTCAATTAGTTCTAAATCCCAATTAAATCCATCTTTTGCTATTTCTATTATCTTATAGTTATCTTCTGTAATAAGCATTTCATAGTATAGTTTTTGTTCATTATTTGCAAATCTTCTTATAAGCCATGCGTCTTTTAATCCATATATTAATGCAAGAGCAACTGCATATGATAGTATTTCTTTCTCAGGATCATAAAGATCTACTTTAATTAATTTACCATCTATAGCAAATTTAACTCTTTCTAAAGCTCTTTCTACTATATCATCATATTTATCTGTAAAATCATCTATACTTAGGTTCAAACTCTCTATATATTCAGAGGCTTTTTTTAAAAATGGATATTTTGCTAAATCCTCTTTTGTAAGCATCCAAAGATTAAAAAGTAATAAAAAGTATTAAGATTTTCGGGGTATTATGCTTCCATTCTTGGAGCTAAGTAATATGTTATTTTACCACCAGTTAAAAGACCAAAATCTAATCTCAAAGGCATATCAGTTGAGAACATTAATATACATACATCAGATAGATCTGCTGCTGCCATCATTTTCTTTAAATATGATAATGTATATAATGCATGAGCACTTTCTTTTAATTCTATTGATAGAAGTTCTCCACTCTCCTTAGTTATTTCTATTTCTACTTCTCCTCTATCACCACTTGCAGTAATTTTTAAAACATCATTTTCAGCAGAAATTTTTGCAAAATCACTTACAACTTCAGCATCCTTTATAGCATCTTCAAGTGCTGAAGCTAATAACTTTACAGTTACAGAAAATGATATATTTGGAACTGATAGTTCTTCTCTTCCTATATCTAATAATGGCATTGAAAAAGTTCTTGTGTAAGTTCCCCTAAATTTAACTTTTAATCTTGCCTCATTTTCACTTTTTTCTAGTTCAAGCTTATCTTTTGAAGAAGCTCTTTTCATTATCTTTTTAAAGTCATCAAAATTTAAACCAAGAAATTCCTCTTTTGTACACTCATAAGACTCAAAAGCAGAACTTGGTATTTCTAAATCTATCATTGCAACTCTTGAAGGATCCATTGCTCTTAATTTAATTCCATCTGAATTTGCTACAAATACACCTTCTTCTACTAGAGCACATATTGACTCTACTAGTTCCTTCCAAACTTTACTATCTGGAAATATGGCCTTAAACATAAAACTCTCCCTATTTTAGTAGAGTAATTTAAACTTATTTAATTTATTTATATATTTTTAAAAATGAAATGATTTTTTTAACTGATATCTGCTCTAAAGGGCAAGCTTTCAATTATAAGTATTATTCATATTCTCTCCAAGTATGTCCACATTTTGTACATTGATAAAATCTAGTTGGGGGCTCATCAGCTCTTCTTGTTTGCATCATCCAATAATATGCTTCTTTATTTCCACATTTACTACATTCAGCTCTTGTTTTTGGAAGAATTTTTTCTTCAGAAGAGCTAGATTGTTTAATTATTAAAGTTTCCTTAGTTGTAGTTATTTTTTCAACTACTTTTCTTTCAATAGTACATGAATTCTTTTTATATCCACATTTTCTACATATGAGTACGTTTCTTTTTTTGTCAAATACTAGTAAGTTATTACATTGTGGGCAAAATTCCAAGATTATTCCCCTTCATAAAAACAATATATCAGTAATTTTAGCTTATCGGTTTTAACCACTTTTTAATACCTTCTATTATTACTCGAGCAGAATTAATATTTCTTTTACAAGTTTTTATTATAGGTAAATGGTTTTGATGTCCAAAAATCTTTACTACATTTTCACTAAGATGAAATCCACGAATTTCATAGTAGTATCCTTCCTTCATTAACCATGAAATTAAATCATTATAATCTTTAACTCCTTTTTTTATACATATTCCATCAATCCAACAACCTCTAAATATTATAGTAATTACTATATTATCATTAATACAGTCTACAAAAGCAATTCTTGCTTCTTTTTTCAAGTTTTCACCATTTTTAAAGATTCTTGTTGTAGGAAATAAAAGATTAAGATTTTTATAATTTGAAGAGATTCTTTAATTTTTCTTGTAATTCTTTTGTATCATTCTCAATTTTTATTATTGCATTAATTAGAGCATCTTTTGGATTTTCCTCACCATCTGTATGTACTACTAATCTAATTCCACCAGTAAGTGGATGTAAAATTCTATATCCTGCCATTTTTACATGTTTATCTTTCATTAAATAACTTCTTAATAAATTACCAATTGTATGATCCTCTTTTTCAAATTCTAATTCAAGTATTTTATTATCATACTTAATTACTTTTATTGTCATTTTCCTTCCTCTCTTATTAAATAGTGTGGTGAAATCTTTTTCTTTACAAATATTTTATCTTTACTGCAGTATAATTTTCCTTGTTTTAATATTAATTCATAACCACATTTTGGACATGTAGCATATATTACTCCAAAATCTTTTTCTATGATAGATAATTGATATGGTGGCCATGATGTTAGTACTTTTGCTAGTATCCAATCACCTATACCAATTAAATCAAAGATTGAAGATATTGTCCTTCCTGATATTTGAGAAATATGAAGTATTCCACTCATTGGTCTTTTCAAATCTCCTTTATTTCTTATTCTCATTATTTCTACTGTTGCAAAATCATCTTTTACAAATCCAGTAATCATTCCTTCAATAATATCTCCACGCTCTGGAATTATTAGTCTTGATATTGGTTCTACACATATCTTTTTTTCTTTTTCATCTACTATTAAATTTCCTAAATTTAGAGAAAATATCTTCCCTTTATCTACATATACGCCTTTTCCAGGTATGTATTCTTCCTCAACTCCTATTTCCTCACCAGGAACTACTATACGTGTTTTCATTATCCCTTCCTCGTTATCTTATAAAGATCTACTTCAAATTCATAGAACTTCTTTTTATGAAATTGATAAGTATGTGGTAATTTTATTTTTAACGGAATAATCTCATCAATTTTTGCATTTATATTGTTAATAAATTTAAACATAAATCTTCTTACTTTTTCACCTCCTCTATGTAATGAATATACTTTTGGAGCTATCTTTAGTCCAGTAATAATAAATATTCTATCTGCACTTCTTCTTCTTACACCAAAAGGTGGATTCTGAATTACAACATCTCCTTTTATTTCTATATTCCTTACATCTCCTACAATAAAGTCTACTTTATCTATTACATTAAGTTCATAAGCTGCTTCTTTAGCATATTTTATAGCTTTCTTATCTATATCTATTCCAATAACATATGTTGCATTTAATAATGCAGCACCTATACTAAGAATTCCTGTACCACATCCAAGATCAATAACTATCTTATTTGAAATATCCTTATGGCGAAAATTAATATACCATAATATATCTGCTGCAACTGATGCTGGAAGTTTATATTGTTCTAATGATAATATAGGATCTTTAAATGATTTTACTCTTTCTAGCATTATTTCTAATTCTACTTTAGATGTTATCAACTCATTAACACCTTTATAAGGTTATAGGCTTCTTCTATGTTTAGTATGGGTTTTTGAAAACTTTCTCTATTGTCAATAGAAATTCTTGGACAACCAGTAACTATAAATGCATCAATATATGAAAAAGAGGAAAGCTCATTCCAATTTACATTATCAGAAATTAATATTGTAACTTTTTTATTTAATTCTTCTAGTCTATTTTTTAAATCTAATGCAATTTTTTCATTAAATTGTCCTCTTCTACTTATTAATACAATTCCAAAATTTTTTGCATTTTTTGCATTATGAATTGTCCACCACATTTGAGAAATAACTTTTTTCTTTAGTTTTTCAATATCTCTAATTTCATTTCTATAAGGATCTACTATAAATATTGGTTTATCTATCTTTATGGCAATTCCAAGTGCATGAAAATCTCCTCCTCCTAAGTATATTATAGCATCTACTTTTTCAGAAATCTTTATAGCAGCATTAATTTTACATCCAAGAATTAATCCCTTACTTTCTTCATCAATAATTACATCTAATCCATGAGAACTAATTATTCTTGAAAAATCCTCTATATTATTTAAATGATAATAATTTGTAATCAATCCTATTTTTCTATATCCTTTTTTAGATAAAAATTCAATAGTTCTCTTGGCTATTTCCTCTATATTTCCTAAATATTTAACTTTAATATAGACTGTAGGTATTCTTTCTTCTTCTACAAATTTTTCATGTCCTATATGGATAAGTAAATCAAAATTATATTCCCTACCAATATAATCTGCTATATAACAGCTACCATAACATGGATCTGTAGAGAATACTATTAATGTATCTTTTAATAAGGGGATATCTAATATTTTAGAAGCATATGGTTTAAGTCCATCTGGTAATTGAACTAATACTTTTTTTGCTTTTCTAGTCTTTATTTCTTTAATTATTTTTTCTATTTCAATATCATAAGGAATACTAAATTCATTATTCTTCATAAATTTTTCATAATAAATTAGAAGAAACTACTCTAATATTCTTGATGGCATAGGTATTTTTGAGCTTGCTTTTTTAAGTGCCTCTTTTGCAATTTGTACCTTATCCTCTGGTACGAATACTTCTATGATTGGTTGAAATGGCTTTACTCTAGCAGCTCTACTTACAGGTTTTCCAAATGCTCTTCTCATACCTTCTTGAAGTCTATCAGCACCAGCAAAAGCCATCATTTTATTTTCACGTAGTATATGATGAGGATATACTCTTATTCGCATATAATAGTTATTTTCTCCTAATTTTGCACTTAAGTGCTTTGTTGCTATAATTCTTGCAGCTTCAAGTGCATTATGTCTTATTTGTCCAGCTTCTAAAGGTACTAATACTAATCTTTTGCTGAAATTACCTTTTGGATTTCCAAATTCAAATTTTGTAATTTTAGATTGGGGTATTGACTTTATGTATTCTATTCTAGTATATGGAGGAGTATCAAAATATCTATAACAGTGACCAGGACGTTCAGGCATTTTTAATCCCCCAAGGTTTATGATTTAATTAAATATTTTAGTTTTTCTATTAGTAAGTAATTTCTATTACGACAATTTCCTCAAATAAAAATTTTTTCCTCATGATAATCTTTCCTTTAAGTCCCATTTTACTTATTAATTCTAAACTCTCTTCTATATCATTAATTGTTGATTGTACAAAAAGAGCTTTACCATTTTCTTTAAGAAAATTACTAACACTCATTATGAACCTATCAATTATGTTTCTTCCTTTTTTACCACCACTCCATGAAATATCCTTTGGTTCTTCATCCCATAGATAAGGAGGATTCATTGTTATTAAGTCAAATTTTACCTTTCCTAATGGGTTAAATAAATCACCAACTATTGCATTTAATTTATCGTAAACTGAATTTATTTTGAAGTTTTCACATGTATTCTTTATTGCTATTGGATTAATGTCTATAGATGTAACTGATCTTACTTTATCAGCAACACATAAGCCAACTATTCCTGTTCCACAACATAAATCTAAAATATCTCCTGAGGCTATAGGCATTATTGCATCTATTAATAAATATGAATCTTCTGCAGGCTCATAAACCCCTGGATAAATTATTATTCTTTTTCCCATTAGGTTTATTTCCTTCACTTTTATTTTTTATTAGATTACTTAGATAGATAAATTCTTCTGGTTTTATTTCAAATACTCTTCTTTCTAGTAATTCTCTATCTACTAAACTTATTAATTCATTATAATTCATTTTATTAATTTTACAATATGTATAAAGTGCAACTTTTAATTTTCTTCTTCTTTGTGAAAACAATATTCTTAGTACATCTTCTAAGGTTTTCCAGTCTATGTTATGTTTCTTTTTTCTTATTCTTACTACTGTAGTAAAAACTTTTGGTTTTGGATAAAAGCAATCTGGTGGAAAATCTCCTATTTTTTCTACTTCTGCCATTAAGCTCATAGCCACACTTAATCTTGAATAATCTTTATCTCCTGTTTTTGCTAAAAGTCTATTAGCAACTTCTTTTTGATAAGTTAATACAGCTAATTTAAAATCTGCCTCAAGAATTTTAAAAGTAATTGGTGTAGAGATAGAAAAAGGTAAATTTGATACTATTTTATCTACACTAGGAAAATTAATCTTCAAAGCATCTCCTTCTATTATTTCAATATTTTTTTCTTTTTCTAAGATTTTTGATAGTGCTTTTACTGCATTTTTATCTTTTTCTATAACAATAACCTTTTTTGCTAATTTCGATAATCTAAGAGTTAAAGTTCCAATTCCTGCACCTATTTCAAGTATAACTTCATTAGGTTTAATTTCTGCAGCTTCTAAAATTCTATTTATCATTTCCCTACTTATTATGTAATTTTGTCCAAATTTTCGTTTTGGTTTTATATTATATTCTCTTATTATTCTTAAAGTCCATTTCAATAAATCATTTTCCAATCTTTTTCCCTTCTCAAGAAAATCATTTACTAATATATGGTTTTGTGAAAATATAATATTTATCTTCATTTTTAAGCTCCATTATTATTCTTTTTACTATCATTTTTTTAGGATCTAGTATATGTAATCTTTTTTGAATATCTTCAAAACTTGAAAAAGGTGCTTTTTTCCTCTCCTCTATTATTTGCCACATAAGCTTTTTACCAATACCTGGAAGTAGTTCTAATGAATGCATTCTTGTAGTTATAGGTCCGGCTGTATTAAAAAATGCTACAAATCTTTCTTCATTTTTACTTACAATAATCCCTATAACATTTTCTAATTCTTCTTTTGCTGTTTGAGTAAGTTCTTCATACGTAATTCTTCTTTTTACATGAGCAATCTTTGTTCTTTCATGTTTTCCAATTGCAATACGTTCTCCAATTGAAAAATCCATTCCAGGAAGAGGAACTAGTTCTAGTAAAGTAAAATAATACTCTCCAATAGCTTGAAGTATTGGCTCTCTTTTATAAAAAGGTTGAAATTGTCTTAATTGCCCATATGGTAAATAGTCTAAAACATAAGCATATTCTTCATATCGCTTTATACTTTCATCAGTCATTTTATTCCCTCATAAAAATATTAGTTTCTATATTCTTATTATTAATTTCTAAAATAATACTAAATTACTATATTACTATATATAATAAGTTATTGTCTAAAAGAATTGATGATAGATAATACTCTTTCTAAATCAGAAGGTAAGAAAATCTTATTTTCAGTAGATAATATCGTTCTAAGTTCATCAATGGTCTTTGGCATTATATTTACTATTTGAGCAGCAACTATTGGTGAAATTCCTTCCATCTCTAATTTTTTCATTAATTCTTCTGCTTTATCTGCATCTAACTTAGATAACTTACTTACATATTCATAAGTAATTTTCTGTAAATAATTTAGTCCTCCTTCTTTTTCTCTTTCTTCAAGTAATTTTTTAACTTGAGAATATGTAAGAATCTTTTCTTTTATTATCTCCTTTGGCATTTATTTTCCCTCTAGAGGAACAATATGTTCAGGTCTAGTTATAATAGTTTTTTCATAACCTCCCATAAGTACTTTTATGATATATGCTCTTCCTCTTTTTCCTAAAATAATTCCAGTTTTTCCATGAAATCTTCTATGAGGCATTCCTTTTACAAATGAAGGATCTATTTTGATAACAACTCTATCTCCTTCTTTATATTCTCTTAGAATTCTAGTAATAGGATTCCATTTCTCTCTTACTCCTTTTCTAAGTAATTTTCTTGTTCTATTTCTATAACCTAAAGAATGTTTCATTTTTATACATCCTCCTTTACAGATATTACATCAAGTTCAATACATTTTGCATCAGCACCTAGTACTTCTGCTATACTTGGTTTTGTTCTTCCTCCATCTCCTGATACTAACTCCTTTACATAGAGTCCTCCTTGACATCTTACTATTAATTCCATCATTCTATCACCTACTTTTTTAGTTTTAATCTCATATACTTTTTTCTTTCTTAATTTATCTGCTCTGCGGTGTAACACTCTAGTTGGAGTATACTGATCAATAGTACACCCACTAAAACTTTTCTCTATTTTTTCAAGATCTTCCTCATTTATTTCTCTACTAACTTCAACTAAAACTCTATATGTTTTTTCAGCTATTTTAGCTCTTTCCTTGAGTTTTCTTACTGTATTTTTATCTGAATACTTTAATCCAAGTACTTCTATCATACCATTAGCATTTTTATTAATTTCTTTTTCTAATTGACTTAAATCTAATTTTCTTATTATAGGTTCTTTTATTTCAATTACAAATGGTCTTCCATTACCTAATACTGTAGCATCTACATCTTCTCTTCCAGCACCATGGAATTTTGCAGTTTTACCTTTTGTTGCTTTTAAAATAGGTTCCGCAATAAGTTCTTCAACTGAAGTAGGATACATCTTTCCTGTCCAATTACATCTTTCACAACCTTTTCCTCTGCATTTACTACAATACCATTTTGATTGAGGTATTCCTCTTACAAGCTTTCTATATCTTCCAAATATGTAAATTGGCATTGGTTTAATGGATATATTAAATTTAGGTAATTCAACAATTACTATAATGTCTGGTTTTTTAAAATTAACACTTTTACCAGTAATTCTTGAAATAATTTTACCAATTTCTCTACTACATTCCATACGTATGGATTCTCCATATTCTATTCCAAATTCAGAACGAAGCTTATCTTCTCTTTCAGCAACTTCACCTAAAATTCTTACACCAATAAGAAATGTATCATATTCATATTCACTAAGTCTATTTATAATCTCTTTTGCATATTCTTCTAACTTACTCATGAAATTTTCACATATATAGCACTTGAATTCTTTTATTTGTGATCCAATTATCTTATTAGCTGGTTGAAAAGCACCATTAGTAGCTAAAATTTTAAGAATTTCATCATTTCCCTTCATAAAATCTAAATGTCCTTCTAAAGCTAAAACAAGTTTTATTGCTTGTCCTCTTTCTTTGTTTGTTACTCCTCTTATTAAACCACCAAACTGTCTTCCTAAACAGTTATCACATAAAGGGTATTTTGAAAGAATCTCCTTTGCCTTCTCAATTATCATTATAACTCACCTCTATCTATCTTATTATTTATTATGACTACTGCTTGATCAGGAAAGAGTTCTGTTTTTCCAATCTTAAAAGGTATACAATTCTTTAATAATATATCTTCATTTTCAATTTTTGGATAACTAAAAATTATAGAAAAATCTTCTCCTAATTTTTCTATTTTTCCATGAGTAAATGAGTAAAAAAATTTAGGTGATGGTATTTCATTTAAGAAATCTTCAATAATAATTCTTTTTACTATTACTCCAGGAAGAATTCTACTTAACTTCTTGCTATTGATTCTTAATAATCCTGATTTTAATATTCCTAAAATTGACTTCTCATCTGGTCTTACATTTCTCATACTTTTTCCTTCAAAAGCTATACATATATTATTATCAAATATAATATAAGTATTAACATCTCTTCTTAAGTTATGAGAGAGCATCATAGCCCCCACTATAAATCTTGTTATAATTCCTCTTTCATCAGAATTTACAAATTTAGAAAAAGTTAAAAGAATAAATCTTCTCAATATTTTCATCCAATTTTAAACATTTTTTTCAAATTCTTTTGCTTTTTGATTATTTGTTTTATGTATTTCTTACTAATTTTATATTGCTCAAGTAATTCCTTTACATCCTTTATAGTAGTTCCAGAACCTCTTGCAATTCTTTTTATTCTAGAGCTATCTATGATATCTGGATTGAGTAACTCTTCTTCAGTCATTGATTGCATTATTGCCATCCATTTCTTCATTTTTTCTTCAGTAATACTCATTACATCTTTTGATATACTTAGTCCTATTCCTGGAATAGATTGAAGAATCTTTCCTATAGGTCCTAATTTTCTAATTGCCTGTAATTGTAGATAAAGATCTTTTAATGTGAATTTACCTAATGTTATAGATGTTATTAGTTCTTTCTCATTTTTTTCAATGGCTTTAAATTTCTCAATAAGAGTTTCAATATCACCCATTCCTAGTAATCTTCCAACAAATCTTCTTGGATTAAATACTTCAATATCTTCAATATATTCCCCTGTACCTATGAATTTTATTTTTGCTCCAGTTGCTACTACTGCAGATATTGCTCCTCCACCTTTTGCTGACCCATCAAGCTTTGTTAAAAATATAGAACCTATTTTAGTTGCTTTATTAAAAGCTTCAGCATGTTGAGCTACTTGTTGTCCCATTGTAGCATCTAATACAAGTATTATTTCATCAGGTTTTATTGCATCACTCATTTGACGCATTTCTTCAATAAGTGCAATTTCATTTTTATGTCTTCCTGCAGTATCAATTATTATAATCTCTATTCCTTTTTCTTTGAATGTTTTTACACCATTTATTGCTATTTTTATAACATCTTTTTCATCTTTTTCTCCATAGAATGGAACATTTATTTTTTCAGATAGTTGTTTTAATTGATCATATGCTCCTGCTCTAAAATTATCTGCACAAATGAGTCCAGTAGTATATCCTTGATTTTTAAAAAACCAAGCAAGTTTAGCTGCACTTGTTGTTTTTCCAGAACCTTGTATTCCTATAAGCATTATTACATGTGTTTTATTTTTCTCATATTTTATTGGTTCTACTTTTTCTCCTCCTAATAAAGATACTAACTCATCATAAACTACTTTTATTGCTAATTCTCTTCTTGTAATTCCTGGTGGTAATTCTGTTTCAAGAATCTTCTTTTCTATTTTTTTCGATAATTCAAGTACAAGTCTTACATTTACATCGGCTTGAATTAATGCTCTTTGTAGATCTCTTATGAGTTCTTTTACAACTTTTTCATCTACTATTGGTACTCTAATAATTTTTTTTATAGCACTACTAATAGATGATGCAAGATTATCAAGCACTATTACTACACCAGAATATTATGATATTACTTAACTCTCACTATATACTTTTTATTCATTATTTCCCAATATTCTACTTCCACACCAGGAGATAATTTTGAAAGAACTTCTTCTTCTTTTGGTTTTGGAACTTCAAAAGTTTCATATGTTTGTAAATCCATTACTTGAACTGTATCCTTTAAGATTGCTAATACTTGTCCTGATTTTTTCTCTATTATTGGTACTTCAACTTTTTGATCTGTAGGAGCAACTATACTTCTTTTTATTCCATCAAATAATCCTATTGCAGTTACTCTTGCTTTAGCCGAACCATGTTTTCCTGTTTTTGATTTTTCTATAGATACCACTCTACATGGTGTATTATCTATAATTACAAAGCTTCCTTCTTTAAGATCTCCTATCTCTACAGGTTTTGTAGACATATTATCCCCAGAAAAAATATAAAAAATAAATAAATAAGTTTTGGTATTACCAACTTTCTCCTCTTCTTTTTCTTAACTCCTCAACTAATTGTTTTGTAATACCAACTGCTGCAGAAGCATCCTTTGGACGAGCATCTGCACCTATAGACTGTGCCCATTCTGGTGTTACAGGTCCTCCACCAACAATTACTGCTACTTTATCTCTAATACCTGCCTCTTTTAGCATATCAATTACTTTTTTCATTCCTGGCATTGTTGTACTCATTAATGCAGACATTCCTATAACATCTGCTTTTACTTCTTTTGCTACATCAACAAATTTTTGAAGCGGAACATCTCTTCCAAGATCTATAACTTCAAAACCTGCTGAACTTAACATTATTTTCACTAAGTTTTTACCAATATCGTGAATATCTCCTTCGACTACACCTAAAACTATCTTAGCTGGTACTTTTGTTTTCTCCACTTTAATATGAGGTCTTAATACTTCAATGGCACTAGTTAAAGCATTAGCTGCTAATAATACTTCTGGAACAAATATTTTTCTTTCTTCATACATTTTACTTATTACTTCCATGGCTTCTCCGCCATATTTTGTTATCATTTCATATGCATCTAATCCTATTGATATACTCTCTTTAGCCCACTTAACAGCTTCTTCTTCATTACCATTTATTATAGCTTCTTTAAATTTACTTATTACTTCTTCTTTTGTTACCATAATTCTCACCTCATACATATATCATACATTTTGTTGCTTCTACTAATGCTCTAAAGTTTGCTGTTGGTGTTCTTGGAGGAATTCCACATGATGGCATAACAACATCAACTCCTTGACTTATAGCATCAATTACTGCTTTTCTTACAGTTTCTGGTGTTCCAAATAATAGTGCACTTATTGTTGGTACGCCTCCTGCAACTGCAACTCTATTTCCTAAAATTTGTTTAGCAAATGCAATATTTACTTGTGTATCTACTGAAAAAGCATCAACTTCTGTATCTGGAATATATGGTAGATATGCAGTTGCATTTCCACATATATGTAAAACAATAGGAGCACCTAATCTTCTTGATATACTTCTATATACTGGAACTAGTACTTCCTTAAAGAATTGTGGTGATATTATATCTGATGTTGCTGAAGGATCTGCTATACAGATTATGTCAGCACCACATCTAAGAGCTTCTTTAGAATCTTCAACATTAATATCTGCAATCATCATTAATACTTCTTTTATTTGTTCTATTGGTTTCTTCTTTGTCCATATAAGAAATCTTTCTATTCCAAATATATGTCCAGCTACAGTAAATGGTCCAGTAACTTGATTTACAATAGGTAAGTAATCTCCATATTCTCTTCTTAATTTTTCTTCTACTTTATGCTTTATTGGAAATCTTCCTTTCTCAATAATTTTTTCTGGTATTTTGAATTCACTAATATCATTAAATGCAGGTGTTTCTACACTAGGATGTCTATCAATTCTTCCCCAGTTTATCTTACAGCCAAGTGCTTCAGCTTCAATACATAAATCAAATGGAAGTTTAAATCCTTCAAGTCCTATTATTGTCCAAGCAGCTTCTGCAAGTCTATAAGCAAGTTCAACATCTTTATGTGCATCAGGAAATGGTGCTTTTACTGCAAGCATTTGTTCTACAGTAGCAGTTGTAAGTGCATCACAACAAGAAATTCTATCAGCTTTGTGTTTATTTCCTGTAAAACAAAGTAAAGCTCGTTTTTTTGGTGTCATTTCTACCATACAATCACCTATATGTCCATGTTAAGATAGATTTTTTCTTTTTTATCAATTTTTCTTTTTTAATTAAACTTATTAGTATCAATTACTTTTAGTTACATATGATGAAATTACGTACTATAATAATTCATAAGCAAAAATCACAAGAAGCTGAAAAAATAAGTAGAAATATAGGTAATTATCTTGAGCTTAATAATATTTCTGTAAAATATGTAGTTCTAGATGATATTGATAAAATTGATAAAAATGATGCTGATTTAGTCATTGTAGTTGGTGGAGATGGTACAATAATTAGAACAATACATAAAGTAGAAGAAATTCCTATATTAGGAATAAAATATGGGGCTATTGGTTTTTTATGTGAAACAACACCAGAAAATGCAAAAAATACAATTGATAAAATTTTAGCTGGTAATTATTACTTAGATAAGAGAACATTATTAAATGTAGAGTATTTAGGTAAAAATTATACTGTAGTAAATGAGGTTTTATTAACAGCATCAAAGATATCAAAAATTATTTCTTTTTCAATTTTTAAGAATGAAAAATTAGTTTATAGTGGAAAAGCAGATGGTATAATAGTATCAACTGTTACTGGATCAACAGCATATGCTTTTTCAGCAGGAGGTTGTATAATTGATCCTGAATTAGATTTAATAGAAGTAATAATGATATGTCCCCTGTCTATAGTAGCTCGTCCTTTTCTTTTTCCAATTTCTTGTAAACTTAAAATATTACTACAAAAAAATGATTATGATGGTTTACTTATAGTTGATGGAGATGAAGTTTGTAAAGTTAATTATGATGAGCCAATAAAAATTGAAAAATCTAATAAATCAGCTTTATTCATAAGAACTGAACCTTTTGATTTCTACAAAAGAATAAAAGAAAAAATTGCTTTATCAATGGAGAAATAAATAATGATTTCTAATAAGAAACATATTTTTGTTTTAGATACTTCAGCAATATTATATGGATTTAATCCACAAATTGTAGAAGGAGAACACTATACTACACCTAAAGTACTTTCTGAAGTTCATGATGAAAATTTAAAAATAATTTTAGATATTTCCATATCTTTAGGAAAATTAAAAATAAAAATTCCTAAACATGAATTTATAGAGTTTATTAAAAAAAGAGCAACTGAAACTGGTGATATTTTCTCTCTTTCAGAAACAGATTTAGAAGTTTTAGCTCTTGCTTATGAGCTTAAAAGTGAAGGATTTGATCCAGTAATTATTACTGATGATTATAGTGTACAAAATTTATGCACATTATTATCATTATCTTTCAAATCTATAGTAACTGAAGGTATATCACAAAAATTTTTATGGATTATTTATTGTCCAGCATGTGGTAGAACTTATAAATCTTCTGAATTAATCACTAATTGTAAAGTTTGTGGACATATCTTAAAAAGAAAAGTCTATAAAAAAGAAAGTATTTAAATATTAAGAATTATTCTATTCCAACAATCCTTACAATAATCTTCACCTTTATGATAAAGTTCTATAGGTGAATTAGAATAGTACATCACACAATTGATCTTATTACAATGTGATAAAGAAAGAGTATGTCCAAACTCATGTAATAGTACTTTTGAAAATTGTCTTATAAAAAATTCTTCCCCCTTTTTACTATATTCATAAATTTCTGGTATATCATTCCAGAAATTAGGATCAATTCTTGCTGAAGATATTATTCCTATTCCTTTTGTTGCTAATCCAAAAATGTAATTAGTTCCATAGGTATAGATATCTGAAGAAGTTATTATTATAACAATAGAATTTTCATCTTTAAATTTCATTCCTTTTTCTAGTATTAAGTCTGCAAAATATTGTCTAAATCCTTTAAAATTAATTCTATAGTGAATATCTTCTAAAGAAATTACTTCACTTAATATATCTACATTTAAATATTTAGAAAATTTTCTTGAATAACAATCCTTTGCAATTTCTAATAATTTTTCACTGGTTTTCTCAGTTGCTATAATATTTATTTTTCTCAATTTTCTCTCACCTTTATGAACTTTGCTATAAAAAATCCAGGCATTTCTAATACATCAGGATTAAATCTTTGAACTTTACTAAATCCAAATCCTCCTTCTCCAACTTTTATTGATTGTTCTTCTAATTCAAGTCCAAGATTTTCTAAAGCATATTCTACTATTTTTTCATTTTCTTCTAGAGAAATAGTACATGTAGAATAAACAATAATTCCTTCTTTTTTAACAATTTTACTTGCTACTTTCATAAATTGTTTTTGGTATTCAGCACATCCTAATACTTTTTTGTATGTTGATTCTTCATAAAGTTTTGGTCTAACTCCTAAAGCAGAACATGGAGGATCAACTAATACTTTATCTGCTTTTAGTGTAGGAAAATCTACATCTATATATCTTGAATCATGACATATAGGAATAACACTTTTAACTCCAAGTCTATTTATTTCTAAAATCATTGAATTAATTTTATCTCTTGAAATATCAAATGCATAAATTTTTCCACAATCTTCAATTATTTGTGCAATATGTAATGTTTTTCCACCTGGTGCTGCACACATGTCTACAATAATATCTCCTTTTTTTGGCTCAAGTACTTTTGAAGCAATCATTGCTGGTATACTTTGTTCTCTAATAAGTCCCTTCTCATATAGATGAGTTTCTCTAAAAGGTGGTAACTTATATATTGATTCTTTTACATCTACAGCTATTCCATATCTTTTTGTTTTATCTATTTTAGGTGGCATTAATGCAATACCTCTTCCAACAACATGACCTTTAGGATCTTCAATTCTTACATAATCTCCTATTTTGTATTTTTCAGTTCTCAATACTCCTGGAGCATAAAGCTTACTTCCAAGCATAACACTTTCAGCAGCTCCTTTTTTTGCAACAACTAATTTTCCTAATTTTTCTACTTTATATGGTCCCTTTACTTCTACTAATATTGCTTCTTCAACAATTGGAGATACTCTACATTCTATACCTATTTCCTCTAATTCTTTTATTACCTTTTCTACATCTGTCTTTAATGTATTTACTCTTATTGAGTATTCTTTTGGTGGTCTTGATAATGCCTGTAATATGGAGTGTATTCTTCCACCATATATTGAGGCTAAAGCTTTGAATAATTTTTCCTCATAGTATAATTCTTTTTCCATTTTAACTACCACAATGATTTATAATGTTTTTTCTATTATAATATATAACAATGGTATTTTATTTTTCATGATAAATAACAGAATGAATATCAAATAAACTTAACAAATATATACTAAAATTTATTTAACCAAAAGATAAACACTTATCTATGCCTATTGGAATAATTGCAAAAAAAGAAGAGAATATTGATCTTTATAGCTTAATTAATAAAATTAAAGATAATATAAAGGGGGAAAATTGTGGTGTTATTGTTACATTTACTGGTATTGTTAGACATAAAACTTTAGATGGTAAAAATGTAGAAAAACTTGAATATGAAGTATTTGAAGAATATGCAAAAAAGATAATTAATGAGATAGTAGAAAATATTTCTAAAATAAATGGTGTAATAGATGTAATTATTTGTCATAAATATGGTACATTTTTACCAGGAGAAGAAGTTCTTTACATTGTTATTGCAGCAGAAAGAAGTGAAATTGCAATTGAGGCTATGAAAATTGCATTAAATAAAGCAAAACATGAAATACCAATATGGAAAAAAGAATATACATCAAATGGTGCTTATTGGCACTAATTATATATCTTTAATAATAATATATAATATACCGTGGGTAAGTGTTTAATTTGCAATAATGTTTCTCCTCTTATTTCTAGTGCAATATCTGTATGTCTAACTTGTATAAGAAAGAAACCTGAAGAAGCTTTAAGAATTGCTTTTTCAGCTCATAAAAATTCTAGAGCTAATTTTGGTCTTCCACCTGAACCTCCAAGAAATCCAAATGGATTAGTATGTAAAAGATGTGCTAATTATTGTTCTATAGGAAATGGGGAAATTGGTTATTGTGGTTTAGTTAAAAATATAGATAATAAATTAGTGTATCTTGGTGGTACACCAGATAAAGGAATATTAGAATGGTATTATGATCCTATTCCAACTAATTGTGTAGCTTCTTGGTTTTGTCCTGGATGTACTGGAGCAGGTTATCCTAAGTACTCCTATACAAATGGTCCTGAATTTGGATACTACAATTTAGCAGTATTCTATGGTTCATGTAGTTTTGATTGTCTTTTTTGTCAAAATTGGCACTTTAGAAATTTATCAAAGAAACTACATCCATGTATAAGTGCAAGAGAATTAGCAATGAAAGCATTAAAAAACAAAGTATCTTGTATATGTTACTTTGGTGGTGATCCTTCTACACAAATGCCACATTGCATTGAAACAAGTAAAATAGCATTAGAAGAAAGCTCAAATAGAATTCTGAGAATATGTTGGGAAACAAATGGTAATTTCTCTAGAGATTTTGCTATTATTGCATGTAAGTACGCATTAGAAAGTGGTGGAAATATAAAATTTGATATAAAAGCTTGGGATGAAAATCTTAATAAAGTATTATGTGGTATTTCAAATAAAGCTGCTTTAGAAAATCTTAAACTATTGGGATCATTTTATGATAAAAGACCTGAAGTACCTTTAATTTCAGTAAGTACTTTATTGATTCCAGGATATATTGATGTTGAAGAAGTTGAAAATATTGCAAAATTTATTAGCTCAATTAATCCATCAATTCCTTATACTTTACTTGCTTTTTATGGTTGCTATATGATGAAAGATCTTCCAAGGACAAGTTGGTCTTTAGCTATTAAGTGTAAAGAAATTGCATCAAAATATCTTGAAAATGTCACAATAGGTAATCTAAGCTTATTAATCTGACTTGTAGTTTTGAATTTATTTTGTAACTTTATGGCGCCGGGGAAGGGATTTGAACCCTTGATCCCCAGAAGGGAACCGGCTTTCTTATTCTCTTTTAGAATCTCGAGGCCGGCGCCTTAACCACTCGGCCACCCCGGCTAACGAAATAACTTATTCTTAAACTCTTAATAAATTTATATTGAAAAATTAAATATCTAACACAAAGAATGCTTCCCATCTCTCATTTTTAATTATTTTCATTAATGAATATGTCATAGCTTTTACTCCAGTTTTATGACCATGCTTATTTGGATTATATTCCTCTCCAAAGACTTTTGATTTAATAATGTATTTATCATTACATTTTTCAATTTTTTCAACTTTTGCTTTTGAAACTACAAAACTTTTTGCATCGAAAAGGAACAATAAATGATCAATCCATTTATATAAGAGCTGTTCTAAGTCTATTCCATCCAGCTCAACATCAATAACTTCTTTATCTTCAACAGATGCAACATCTATCATAACATCAAATGTTGCTTTTGCAGCTTCTTCAAATATTCCCTCTAGGCTATCTGCAACTACATGTACATAAACATCTGATGGATGATCTAAATATGAGTAAATCATATTTTTAACCGGAATATTTAATTATTAAATAAGAATAAAAATATCTTACTCTCCTAACTCTCTTATTTTGAGGTGAATAATATTGACAATTCCTCTTAGGAGAATAGATGAATATATATGGGAGGTACCAAAAAGCTACAATCCTAATATGAAAGTTCCATGTAGAATTTATGCTGATGAAGTTTTACTTGAAAAAATGAAAGAAGATTTAACTATTCAGCAATGTGTAAATGTTGCACAACTTCCTGGTATATTAAAATTTTCTATAACTATGCCTGATGGTCATCAGGGTTATGGATTTCCAATAGGTGGTGTTGCAGCATTTGATGCTGAAGAAGGTGTTATTTCCCCAGGTGGTGTAGGTTATGATATTAATTGTGGTGTAAGATTAATATTAACAAATTTAGATATAAAAGATGTTCGTCCTCATCTTACAAAACTAATAGATACATTATTTGAACTTGTTCCTTCAGGTCTTGGAAGTAAAGGAGGAATTCGTCTAGATACAAGTCAGCAAAATCGTGTTTTAGATATGGGTGTACTATGGGCAATAGAGAATGGATATGGTTGGGATGAAGATGCTCGAAGATGTGAAGAAGGAGGTTGTATGAAAACTGCAGATCATACAAAAGTATCAAGTACTGCAAAATCAAGAGGAGCAAGTCAGCTTGGAACACTTGGAAGTGGAAATCATTTTCTTGAAGTACAAATTGTAGATAAGATTTATGATCAACACATTGCTAAAAAATTTGGTATAGAAAGAGAAGGACAAGTTGTTGTAATGATACATTCAGGTAGTAGAGGATTAGGTCATCAGGTATGTAGTGATTACTTACATGTAATGGAGCATGCAGTTTCAAAATACAAAATAAAAATTCCTGATAGAGAACTTGTATGCGTTCCTGCTAATAGTCCTGAAGCAAAGGATTATTTTGCAGCTATGTCTGCAGCATGTAATTATGCATGGGCAAATAGACAATGTATAACACATTGGACAAGAGAAGCTTTTCAAAAAGTATTCAAAACTGATCCTGAAAAATTAGGAATGCATGTATTATATGATGTTGCTCACAATATAGCCAAACTAGAAGAACATGTTTATGATGGAAAAAGAGTTAAGGTTTTTGTTCATAGAAAAGGTGCAACAAGAGCTTTTCCAGCTGGAAGACCAGAATTACCACCAGAATATAAAGATGTGGGACAACCAGTACTAATTCCTGGTAGTATGGGTACAGCATCTTACTTATTACTAGGTGCTCCAGCATCAATGGAATTAAGTTGGGGATCTACAGCTCATGGAGCTGGAAGATATTTGAGTAGAGAAGCTGCTGTAAAAAAGTATTGGGGTGGAGATGTAAAACGAGAATTAGAGAGTAAAGGCATTATCATTAGAGCAGCAAATGTTCGTGTAATTGCAGAAGAAGCCCCTGGAGCTTATAAAGATGTAGATAGGGTTGCAGAAGTATCTCATAAGCTTGGAATTGCTACATTAGTAGCAAGAATGATTCCAATAGGTGTGACTAAGGGTTGATTGTTTCCAAATTTGGGAGATATACTATAATTCATGAAGAAACATTTGAGGAAGTAGGTTTATCATCAAATGTTTATATATTAAAATCTAATAATGGCTACATAGTATTTGATACTAGTGGTCATAAAGAACTTTTAAAATTTTTAATAAATTTAGGAATAGAAAAAGACAAAATTATTGGTGCTTTTTTAACACATGGTCATTTTGATCATTCAAATGGTGCTATTTCACTTATAAGAAATAATATAAAGTGTTATATGAGCTATGAGGATTTATATCTAATAAATTTTAATCCAGTTTTTGATATTGAAGATGGTAAAAGAATACTTGAAGAAGTAGGTTTAGAAATAATAAAAACACCAGGACATACACCTGGAAGTGTATGTTTTTATTCAGAATCAGAAGCATTATTGATAAGTGGCGATACTGTGTTTTCTGATGGTTGTTTTGGTAGAACAGATCTTCCTGGAGGAAGTAATACAGCACTTAAAAATAGCTTACGTTTACTTTCATCTTTAAATATTAAAGTATTATTCCCTGGTCATGGTGATTATATAATAGAGAATGCTTCAAAAATAATAAGTTATGCTCTTTCTAATGCAGAATATATGTTAAGTAACTATTAATTTAGAAGAGTAATTTCTCTTATTCCTTCCTTATATTCTATTTCATTAATATGAAGTACTTCCTTTAATAGCCATTCATTTCTTTTACATATTTCAATTACTTCTTTTGATTCTTGAATTATTGCTTTTTTTACTATTACTGAAAGTGGAATTCTATTTTCAACTTTTTTTGATCTTAAACTTGCTATTATGCTAACTAATTTCTCACCATCACTACCATCAGTTTCTGGTATTTCATTTAAGTTAGGATAGGGTGCTATGTTTATGGAAATATATCCTTCTTTTTCTTTGAATAGTCTATGATAAATTTCTTCAGCTATATGTGGACATATTGGATTAATTAATCTTATAAAAATCCATATTATTTTATAGAGAATTGACTTCACATTTTCTTCATCATCTTGACTCCTTGGAGAATAAAGTCTTGGCTTAATTGCTTCGATATATTGATCACAAAAATCATGCCAATAGAATTGTTTTAATGTCTCAATAGCAATATGGAATTGATAGTTTTCCATAGCCTCATTTACAATTGCTATAGTCTTTCTTAATTTTGCTAAAATCCACTTGTCTATATCATTAAGTTTATTAATATCAATTTCTTTTCTTGTATTTACTATAAATTGGCTAGCAAATCTAACTGATGACCATATTTTTTGTAAAAAAGATTTTCCATGCTTTACAGGTTCCCATTTAAATGGAAAATCAGAACCTAGTGTAAGAGATAGAAGTGCTTGTCTTAAAGCATCAGCTCCATATTTTTCTATACCTTCATCTGGCATTATTACATTACCTTTTGATTTTGACATTCTAGTTCCATCCGGTCCTAGTATATGTCCATTTATTACTACATTCTTAAATGGGCCTTTTCCTGTTATTATTTTACATCTTAGTATTGTATAGTATAACCAAGTTCTAATAATATCATGACCTTGTTGTCTTAAATCAACAGGATATGTTCGATTAAAGAACGATTCATCTTCAAAAAATTTGGTAATAATAAGAGGTGTTATACTGGAATCTACCCAGCAATCACATACATCAGAAGTCCCTGAGATATTATTACTTCCACATTTTGGACATAAGTCAACTGGAGGCTTATCTTTTGTTGTATCTACTGGAAGTTGTTCTTTTTTTGGTGGAATTATAAATCCACAATCTTTACAATACCAAAATGGTATAGGTGTTCCAAAAACTCTTTGTCTAGATATCACCCAATCCCATTCTATATTATTAATCCAATCTAATAATCTTTGTCTCATATATTTTGGAATCCAATTCATTTTTTCTTCTTCTTTAATTATTTCCTCCTTAAAGTCTTTAGATTTAATAAACCATTGATCTTTTACAATAAATTCAATTGGTGTCATACAATCTGATCTTTCAGTATGAACTAATACATTATGAATAATTTCTTCCTCTTTAGTTATAAGTCCTAATTCCTTTAAATCCTTTACAATTTCCTTTCTTGCATCTTCAATAGTCATTCCTGAGTATTTACCAGAATTTACAATTTTTCCTTCTTCATTTATTACTGAAATTATAGGAAGATTATATCTTTGTTGCCATCTTACATCCTGTTCATCTCCATAAGTACAAATCATTACAATACCTGTTCCAAAATTAGGATCTACATCATTATCTTCTAATACTTTAACTTTTTGTCTAAATATTGGAACCTCAACCTCTTTACTAATTAAATTCCTATATCTTTCATCATTTGGATTTACTGCAACTGCTACACATGCACTTAATAATTCAGGTCTTGTTGTTGCAATTTCTATAAAGTCATTACTATTTACTATTCTAAATCTTACATAGTATAACTTACCCTTTCTTTGAATATATCCAACTTCTGCTTGTGAAAGTGCAGTTCCACATTTACTACACCAATGAATTGGAAATTTTTTTCTATATATTAATCCCTTTTCATACATTATTAATAATGTATATTGAACAGCTTTCCAATAGTTTTTATCCATTGTTTTATATTCAAATTGTTCCCAATCAGGTCTATAGCCTAATCTTATCATTGTATTCTTCATACTTTTAATCATATTATTTGTCCATTCTATGCATTTACTTCTAAAAAGTTCTCTATTTTCTTTTGGTATTCCTAGTTTATATTGAACTTTAAGTTCTGTTGGAAGTCCTTGAGTATCCCATCCTTGAGGTAAAAGAACATCAAATCCCTTCATTCTTTTGTATCTTGCTATAGTATCATTTAAAATACACCAATAAGCATGACCCATATGAAGTTCTCCAGATGTAAAAGGAGGAGGTGTATCTATTACAAATACTGGTCTTCCATCATTTTTAAATTTAAAAACAGAATAATATTCTTCACTTAACCATATTTTCTGCCATTTTTCCTCAATATCCTTTGGAGAATATAATTTCTCAAACTCCAAAAATTTTCCTCCTTATACTTTAGATGTTTTCTCTTTTTATTTTTTCATCATTTCTCTTTCATCTATAGCTTTAATTGCTTTAAGTGCAAATTCTGCTTCCATTCTATCTATTTCTTCTTCAAAATGTCTTACACCATTACGTTCAATTTCCTTTAAAACTTCTTTTATTTCTTTACCCCATCTTTTTTCAATTTCTCTTATTTTTGCTATGAAATAACTCTTAGAGAATCCCATAGTTTCTTCTACACATGGTGGTAATTCAACATTTAGCATTTTACAAATTTCTATTAGAGCTAAGCAAATAGATGGATCTCTTTCAGCTGGACATCTATCTTCACAATAACTTTTAGCATATTTTACTATTCTTCTAAGATCTAATTCATTTACTTCCATATAAACTCACCTCTTTGGCCTCTGACTGTCCTTTTCTGCATCCTTTACTCTGCGAACTCGGCAAACTCATCATTGGCCATAAACAAAGTATACAGGAGGTAGAAATAAACTTTTTTAATATAAATAATAATTTTATAAATGTGTGGTGAGATTATGGGTGGAAGACAAAGAACTACAATATTAGAATCACTTGAAGAAAAGAAAGAAGAAAAGAAAGAAAAGAAGGAAAAGAAGAAGTAGAATGTCTTTAAAGAAAAGTTATAATCTAACTGTATGTATTCCTTCTTCCATAGTTTCTATAATTGATTCTCCTATAGAGAGAACTATACTTATTGGACAAATTGCTAGGACTATTTCCATATATAAAGTAAACAAAATAGTAATCTATATGGATTCTGAGAAAAAGGATGTTTTATTTATAAAGGAACTATTAGAATATCTAGAGACTCCACAATATCTTAGAAAATATTTATTTCCTATAAGTAAAAATCTTAGATATGCTGGCTATTTACCTCCACTTAGAACACCTCATCATCCAACAATAGATTCTGATATTGAATATAGAGAAGGTTTTGTATTAGAAAGTAATGATAAAGAATCAGTTGTGGATATAGGATTTAAAGAGCCAATAATTTGTCCATATCCTCTTATGCGTAATAGAAGAGTTACCTTAAAAAGAGAGAAAAATACATGGATTCCAGTAAGGAAGGAAGACATTCCATATTACTGGGGATATGAAGTAGTAGTAGATTTTAAGGGACTACATCATCATTTAGATAATTATAATTATGATTATGTAATAGCAACTTCTAGGCTTGGTAAACCAATTAATATGGTATTTAAAGAAATTAAAGAAAATCTTAAGCCTGGTAAAAATATAGCAATTTTATTTGGTTCTCCACGTGAAGGTCTTTATGATATTTTTCTTAAATATTCATTAAATCTTGAAGATTATTGTGATATTATAGTTAATATGGTTCCAAATCAAGGAACACAAACAATAAGAACAGAAGAAGCTTTAATTATTTCATTAGCTATTCTTTCTTTTATTGATACTATTTAACTGATTTTATATTGGATGTTTATACTCAAATTTTATGCTTAAGTTTTAAAAAATAAAGAAATAGAAATATATTTTAGTCTGTAAGCTTAGCGAATTATAGCTGGAAGGGAAGATGATATGGGTCATAGGAAGAGGAAAGCTCCAAGAAGAGGCTCATTAATGTATTATCCTAGAGTAAGAGCTAGACGTATAACTGGTAGGATAAGAAGATGGCCAAAGGTAAGTGGTCCTCCACGTTTATTAGGTTTTGTTGGATATAAAGTTGGAACAACTCATGTAGTTTTAATTGAAAATAAGCCTAGAAGTCCTCTTTATGGAAAAGAAGTTGTAAAAGAAGTAACTGTTGTAGAAGTTCCTCCTATATTTGTATATGGTATTAGAGCTTATATTAAGACTGTAAAAGGATTAAAGACTTTTACAGAGGTCTTACATGTACCACTTCCAAAATATGCTGATCGTAGAATTAGTATCCCAAAGAAAACTGACTTTACAGAAAATATGCGTAAAATAGAGGAGAATTTAGATAAAATTGCTGAAATAAGAATTTTAGCATTAACACAGCCACATAAGAGTGGTCTAAGAAAGAAAACTCCTGAAGTAGTAGAAATAGCAATTGGAGGAGATGATATAAAAGCAATATATGAATATGCAAAGAGTTTACTAGGTAAAGAAGTAAGAGCAAAAGAATTCTTTACTGAAGGTTTATTAGTAGATGTAACAGCTGTAACAAAAGGTAAAGGATTTGCTGGTGTAGTAAAGAGATTTGGCGTAAAAATTCTTCCAAAATGGCATAAACATAGAAAAGGACATAGAGTTGTAGGTGCAATAAGTCCTGGTCATCCAACTATGTTATTTACTGTTCCGCGTCCTGGAAAAATGGGTTTCCATCAAAGAACTGAATATAATAAACTTATTCTTAAAGTTGGAGAAAATCCATCAGAAATTAATGTAGCAGGTGGATATTTGCATTATGGATTAGTAAGAGGAGATTATGTAGTAGTAGCTGGAACTATTCCTGGTCCTCCAAAAAGACTAGTAAGATTTAGATTAGCAATTAGAGCAAAAGAAAGACAATTACAACCTCCAAAGATTGTAGCTATAAGTCTATCATCAAAACAGGGGGTGTAAAAGTTGTCACAAGTTCCACAAACTGTTCCAATTTATTCTATAGATGGAAGTATTAAAGGAGAAATAAAATTACCTAGTGTATTTTTTGAATTTGTTAGACCTGATTTAATAAGAAGAGCTGTAATTTCTTCTATTACTGCAAGAATACAACCAAAAGGAAGAGATCCAATGGCTGGTAAGAGAACAACTGCAGAAAGCTTAGGTGTTGGATATGATCTATCAAGAGTTCCACGTATAAAAGGAACTACTCGTGCAGCTTTTGCTCCTTGTGTTGTAAAAGGAAGATTAGCTTTTCCGCCAAGAGTTGAGAAAAAAATTCATGAAAAAATAAATAAGAAAGAAAGAAGACTTGCTTTAAGATCTGCCATTGCAGCTACTGCTATTAGAGAATGGGTAATAAAGAGAGGTCATAAAATTAAAGATAATATTCCCTTACCAATAGTTGTTTCAGATGAAATTAAGAATATTAAGAAGGCAAAAGAGTTTAGAGAATTTTTAATGAAATTATCACTATGGGATGATATTATTAGAGCAAAAGAAGGAATAAGAGAACGTGCTGGAAAAGGTAAGCGAAGAGGAAGAAGATGGAAAAAACCAAAAAGCATATTATTAGTAACTGATGAGCTAAATACACCATTAAGATTAGCTGCAAGAAACTTCTCAGGTGTTGATTATTCAGATATTAAATCTTTAAATGTAGAAAAATTAGCACCTGGAGGTCATCCTGGTAGACTAACAATTTGGACAGAATCTGCTATAAAGAAACTTGAGGAGGTATTTGCATAATGGATCCATATGAAATAATAATAAGACCTGTGACTACAGAAGCTGCTATTGAAAGAATAGAAAAGGAAAATAAACTTACATTTATTGTTAATATTAAGGCAAATAAGAAAATGATAAAAGATGCTTTTGAAAAGCTATATAATGTAAAGGTAGAAAAAGTAAATACACTTATTACACCAACTGGTGAAAAAAAAGCAATAATAAAACTTAAAAAGGAATATAGTGCTGTAGAATTAGCAACTAAATTAGGTATACTATAGGTGATATTATGGGAAAACGTTTATTAGTTCAAAGAAGAGGACGTGGAACTTCTGTATTTAAGTCACCATCATGGAAACGTGTTGGTAAAGTTCATTATCCTCCTATGACAGATTCTCTTTGTGAATTTATTGTAAAGGATATAGTACATGATCCAGGTAGAGGTGCACCATTAGCCATAATTAAGGATAATAAGGGCACAGAAGCTATTATAGTTGCTCCTGAAGGTTTATTTGTAGGTCAGAAGATTTATGTTGGACCATCAGCCTCAATTAATGTAGGGAATATATTACCACTTAGAGATATACCTGATGGTACTCAAGTTTTTAATATTGAAGGAAGACCAGGTGATGGTGGAAAATTTGTTAGAACAGCTGGAAGTTATGCTACAGTTATTTCACATTCTGGTAGAAATGTACTAGTTCAATTACCATCTGGAAAAGTTAAATCTTTTAATGAGTTATGTAGAGCTACAATAGGTATTGTAGCAGCTGGAGGCATAATTGAGAAACCATTATTAAAGGCTGGAGCAAAATATTATAAGTGTAAAGCAAAAGCAATTAAGTATCCTACTGTGAGGGGGAAAGCAATGAATCCATGTTCACATCCTCATGGTGGTGGAGCACATCCAACTGGTAGTACACCTGTCTCTAGAAATGCACCACCAGGTCAAAAAGTAGGTATTATTGCATCTAGAAGAACTGGTAGAAAGAAGAGGTGAAAATATGTCTAGAGAATTTACATATAGAGGTTACACATTATCACAATTACTTAATATGTCAATGGATGAATTTATTAAACTTCTTCCTAGTAGACAAAGAAGATCTCTAATGAGGGGTTTAACACCAGAGCAAAAGAAATTAATTAAAAAGATAAGAAAAGTAAAAGCATCAGGAAAAAAAGCTGTTATAAGAACTCATTGTAGAGACATGATAATATTACCAGAAATGGTAGGATTAACTATACATGTTCATAATGGAAAGGAATTTGTTCCTGTAGAAATAGTTCCAGAAATGATTGGTCATTACCTTGGAGAATTTGCTATTACTACTGCTAGAGTAATTCATGGAGCTCCAGGACTTAGAGCAACAAAGAGCTCTATGTTTGTTCCATTAAAATAATTTTGTTTTTCTTTACAACTGAAAGTCTTGCCATTTATGACGAGATGAAGAAAAACTTACAGACTTTCCTTTTTTAATTATCATAAGTTTAGATATGTAGTTACTCTTAAGTATTTGGATGTAGGATTACAATTACTTAAACAAAATAGATGTGAAGGGTTCTGATCTCCTGAATATCTCTCAAATGATAGATGTAAATCCAAATGGGAGATTCAGAAATCTAATAATATTAAAAAACTTTTTATATTTCTTATATTTCTTACAATTCTTTGCTTAATAGTATTGGAAGTGATATAATGCCTAATTGGGGATATTCCTTTCAAAATTATGATCCTGAGAGAATGGCAAAAGCTAGTGGTAGAGATCTTCGTATTTCAACAAAGGAAGCTGTAGAAATATGTAATGCTATAAGATATATGAAGTTAGATGAAGCAATTAAGTATTTAAAGAGAGTAATAGAGAAAAAAGATGTCATACCATATAGGAGATATAGAAAATTATTACCTCATCGTGCAGGTATTGGGGAAAGATTTGGTGTTCCTACAGGTAGATATCCTATTAAAGCATGTAAAGCAATTTTAAAAGTTTTAGAAAATGCTAAAGCAAATGCTGAAAATAAAGGTCTAAATGTAGAAAATTTAAGAATATGTCATGCAGCTGCTCATAAAGGATTAAGATTAAGAAGTTATTTCCCAAGAGCATTTGGAAGAGTTGATATTATTCGTCATCCATCAACACATGTAGAAATTGTTGTTGAAGAGGTGAGTAAATGAGTGTAGTTAAGTATTTTATAAATAAAGCAATAAAAAATGCTCTAATTGATGATTATTTAAAGAAGGAACTTAGAAGAGCTGGATATGCTGGTGTAGAATTTCAAAGAACTCCACTAGGTGATAGAGTTATAATATATGCAGAAAAACCAGGTTTAGTAATAGGAAGACAAGGTGCTACAATTAGAGAATTAGCTCATATATTAGAAATGAAATTTGGATTAGAAAATCCACAAATTGCAGTAATTCCAGTTAAAAATCCTGAACTTAATGCTAGAATTATGGCTAATAGAATTGCTATGGCTCTTGAAAGAGGAATTCATTTTAGAAGAGCTGCTTTTGTAGCATTAAGACAAATAATGGAAGCAGGGGCTCGTGGTGCTGAAATAGTTATAAGAGGTAAATTAGTAAGTGAAAGAGCTAGATATGAGAAATTTAGAGCAGGAGTTGTTCTTAAAGCAGGAGAACCAAGTATGTATGCTGTAGATAAAGCAGTAACTTATGTTTTATTAAAGCCTGGTGTTTATGGTATAAAAGTTAGAATATTTTTACCAGTTACTACAGTTGATGATATATCAATAATAAAAGGTGAGGAAGTTGGCACTACTCAAAGTCAAGGAGATCAGAAGCATGAGTAAAGAAGAAAGATTAAAGAAACTTTCTGAATTAAGAGCAGAATTAATTAAGCTTAGAGCTCAACAAGCTAGTGGAACTCTAGAGAATCCCTCAAGAATTAAATTAATTAGAAAGACTATTGCAAGAATTTTAACCATAAATAGAGAAGAGGAATTAAAAGAAAAAACAAAGAAGGTGAAAAAATGAAGATTACACCAGGTAATATTATTTATCATGAGCTTATTGGTCTTAAGGTAGAAGTTATCAAGTCTACAGATCCTACTCAAGTAGGAGTTTGTGGAACTGTAATTGATGAAACTAAAAACATGTTAGTAATATTAGAAGAAAGTGGAAGAATTAAGAAAATTCCAAAAAAGAATTGTAGTTTTAAATTCTATATTCCTCAAGCCGTAATTGTTAATGGAAAGGATATAACATATGATCCTGCAGAAAGATTAAAGAGACTTCAAAGGAGGAAAGTTTATGTCTCAAGATATTAAAAAACCAGTAGTTTCTTGTTCTGATAAGAAATGTCCATTTCATGGTAATGTAACAATTAGAGGTAAGATTTTAACTGGAAGAGTAGTTAGTGATAAAATGCAAAGAACAGTTGTAGTAGAAGTAGAATACTTAAAATACTATCCTAAGTATAAACGTTATGCAAGATGTAGATCAAAAATTCATGCTCATAATTCTCCATGTATAGCAGCAAAAAAAGGTGATATTGTTAAAATAGCAGAATGTCGCCCATTAAGTAAAACTGTATCATTTGTAGTTATAGAAAAAATTGGTGAGGAGGCATGGCAAAGAGAGGAAAGACCTTAGCTGGAGGAATTACATATCGTCCAGGAGTAAGTCCCGGATTACCAGTTGGAGCATATGTTAATTGTGCAGATAATAGTGGTGCTAAGGTTTTACAAATTATTGATGTTCCCAAGATAAAAGGAAGACTAAGACGTCTTGCTTCAGCAGCAGTTGGTGATAAGGTTATAGTAACAGTAAAAGAAGGAAAACCTGAGCTTAGACATCAGGTTTTACATGCTGTTATAATAAGGCAGAGAAAGCCTTATAGAAGAATGGATGGAACGTGGATTCAATTTGAAGATAATGCTGCTGTAATAGTTACTGAAGATGGTGAATGTAAAGGAACTGAAATAAGAGGACCTGTTGCAAAAGAAGCTGCTGAAAGATGGCCAAGAATAGCAGGATTAGCTTCTATAATTGTTTAAGGTGAATTTAAAATGAATATAGATGAAATTCCATATCATAGAAGAATTAAAATGATGAAAGCACCATTATCAAAAGAATTAAGAGAAAAATATGGTATTAGAAGTGCTATTGTTAGAAAAGGAGATACTGTATTAGTTATGAGAGGAGATTATAAGGGGCATGAAGGAAAAGTATTATCTGTAAGTCTTTCAAAAATGAGAATTACAATTGAGGGTATAAATATCAAAAAAGCAGATGGAACACTTCGACCTGTATGGATTCATCCATCTAAAGTTATGATAACAAAATTAGATCTAACTGATAAAAAAAGAAAAGAAAAATTCGAAAAACTTGAAAAACTTAAAAAAGGTGAATAAAATTGACAAAAAGACATTTAAAAAGATATCCTGCACCACGATTTTGGCATATAAAGGTAAAGGAAAGTAAATTTACAATAAGACCATCTCCAGGACCACATCCATTAAACTTTTGTATTCCATTAGGAATAATTCTACGAGATATTTTAAAATATGCTCTTACACTTTCTGAAGTAAAGAAAATACTTTCTCAAAGAAAAGTAATGGTTGATGGAAAAATTAGAACAGATTATAAGTTTCCAGTAGGCTTAATGGATGTAATTCATATAATTCCATCAGGTGAATACTTTAGAGTACTTCCACATCCAGTAAAAGTATTAGCTTTATCTAGAATTCCTCCTGAAGAAGCTTCATATAAGCTTGTAAGAATTATTGGAAAGAGAACTGTAAAAGGAGGACATATTCAGTTAAACTTTCATGATGGACGTTGTCATGTTATAAAACTTGAGGATCCCTTTAATCATAATATTTCATATAAAATTTATGATGCTATGAAGATAACTTTACCTGATGCAAAAATTGTTGAATATATTCCACTTGATAAAGATGTTCTTGTATCTATTGTTGGTGGAAGTAATATAGGCAAGTATGGAAAAGTTTTAGAACCTCCTAAGACTAGAAATCCAAAGCAATTAGTAAAAGTAGCTCTTAATGGTACTGAGAAAGACATAATTCTTAAATATGTATTTCCAATAGGAAAAGACCATCCATTAATAAAAATTAATGGTGAAGTGGTATAATAATGTCTAATAAGGAAGAAAATCCAATGAGAAGAATAAAAATCAGTAAAGTAGTGGTTAATATAGGTGTAGGTGAAAGTGGAGAAAAATTAGAAAAAGCTATGAAGGTTTTAGAAGAGCTTACAGGACAAAAACCCTGTCCAACAAGAGCTAGAAAGACTATAAGAGAATTTGGTATAAAAAGAGGAGAAAATATTGGTTGTAAGGTTACACTTAGAGGTAAGAAAGTTGAAGATTTCTTAAAAAGAGTATTAGCAGTAAAAAAGTTTACTTTATCAGAATCTTGTTTTGATGATTATGGAAATGTTTCTTTTGGTATTCATGAACATATAAGTATTCCAGGAGTAAAATATGATCCATCACTTGGTATATTTGGAATGAATATATGTGTTAAATTAGAGAGACCTGGTTATAGAGTTGCTTTAAGAAGATGTAAACGATCAAAAATTGGTAAAAAACATAGAGTTTCTAAAGAGGAAGCTATTTCATATTTTATTGAAAAGCTTGGTGTAAATGTTATAAGAGGTGTTAGTAAATGAGTAAAGAGACCACTAAGGATATTAGTAAAAAAGAATTTAGAGTATGTAGACGTTGTGGATCAAAAGGAGGAGCACTTGTAAGAAAATATGGATTACAAGTATGTCGTCAATGTTTTAGAGAAATTGCAAGCTCACTAGGTTTTAAAAAGTACATGTAGGTGATTAAAATGAATGATCCAATAGCAGCTGCTCTTACAACAATTAAAAATAATGAAGAAAGAGGAAGAAAAGAATGTATTGTATCACCAGCTCCAAAATTATTAGCTAATATTCTTCGTATTCTTCAAAAGCATGGTTATATTGGCGAATTTGAATATATTGATGATGGAAGATTTGGAAAATTTAGAATTCAATTATTAGGAAAAATAAATAAATGTGGTGCTATAAAGCCAAGATTTTCAGTCTCATATAGAGAATTAGAAGAATGGGTAAAGAAGTATCTTCCTGGTAAGGATATAGGAATACTAATATTAACTACACCAAAAGGTTTACTTACTCATAAAGAAGCTATAGCAAATAAAATAGGTGGTCAGCTTTTAGCATATGTGTACTAAGTGATATCATATGCATCGCATATACGAAGAATCAGTAGAAATTCCCAATGATATTAAAGTTTCATTAAATGGTAGTATTGTTACTTTATCTGGTCCTAAAGGTACTTTAACAAAGGATTTTTCACATACAGGTGTAGAAATAGAGTATAAAGAAGGAAAAATATTTGTAAGAAAAAAGGGAAAAGGAAGAAGACCAAAAGCCATGGTTGGTACAGTTTCAGCACATATAAGAAATATGATAAAAGGTGTTAAAGAGGGACATGTTTATAAAATGAAAATCATTTATGCTCACTTTCCAATAAGTGTTAAAGTAATTGGAAATGAGGTACATATAGAGAACTTTATGGGTGAAAGAGCAAAAAGAATTGCTAAAATTATTGGAGATACTAAGGTAAGTGTTCATGGTGATGAAATTATTATAGAGGGAATAGATAAAGAAGCAGTAGGTCAAACAGCAGCAAATATTCATTTAGCTACTCATATAAAAGATAGAGATCCAAGAGTATTTCAAGATGGTATATATATTGTAGAGAAAAGGTGAAGATTATGAAACTAAAATTAGATGATGAAGTCTTAAGAGCTTTAGAATTGAGAAATGAAATGAATAGAAAAAGACCTGATTTTATTAGACAAGAAGCTCATAGATTTAAGCGATTAGGTGAAAAATGGAGAGCACCAAGAGGTCCTAGATCAAAATTACGTTTAAAGAAAAAAGGAAAACCAGCTGTAGTTGAAGCAGGATACAGAGGTCCTCGTTTAGCAAGAGGTCTTCATCCATGTGGTGGTAAAGAAGTGATCATTCATAATTTAAAGGAATTAGAAGGTTTAGATCCATCAGTTCATGTTATTAGAATAGCAGCAAGTGTTGGTAAAAAGAAAAGATTAGAAATTATTAAAAAAGCTCTTTCTCTTAACTTTAAGATTGTAAATCTTCGACTAGATGAAAAGGAATTATTACAAAAAGAATTACTACAAGGTGGTAGTTAATGGATTTAAGTGTTCAGAGAAGACTTGCAGCAGAAATCCTAGGTGTTGGAATAGGTAGAATTTGGATAGATCCTAGTAAGATAGATGAGGTAAGTAATGCAATTACAAGAGAAGAAATTCGAAAATTAATTGAAAAGGGTATAATAAAAGCTAAACAAAAGAAAGGAACAAGTCGTGCAAGAGCTAGAAGAATTCATAGACAAAAGAGAAAGGGATTAAGAAAGGGTCCTGGAAGTAGAAAAGGAGCTGTTAAAGTAGATGATTGGGTTGAGAGAGTTAGGGCTATGAGACGCTTTTTAAGATTATTAAGAGATAGAAAAATAATTACACGAAAAGTATATCGTATGCTTTATATGAAAGTAAAGGGAGGAGTATTTCATGATAAAAGACAAATAAAAGCTTATATAGAAGAACATAATCTTGCGAGTAGATAAATATGGCACATGGTCCAACTTATAGAGTACCATTTAGAAGAAGAAGAGAAGGAAAAACTGATTATAGACTTAGGAAAAAGTTAGTGATGAGTAGAAAACCAAGATTAGTTGTAAGAAAATCATTAAAATATTTGTATCTTCAATTAATTGAAGCAAGAGTAAATGGTGATATAGTTTTAGTGCAAGCTAATACAAAAGAACTTGCTAAATATGGATGGAAAGGAGGAACTGGTAATATTCCTGCAGCTTATTTAGCAGGTTTACTACTCGGAAAAAGAGCTTTAAGTAAAGGTATTAAGAATGCTATATTAGATATAGGAAGATATCCTGCTACAAAAGGAAATAGATTATTTGCTGCTCTTAAAGGAGCATTAGATGCAGGAATGGAAATTCCTCATGGTGAAGAAATTTTACCTGATGAAGAACGAATTAAAGGTGTTCATATTGCAAAATATGCAATGCTTTTACAAAAAGAAAATCCATCTAAATATCAAGCTCATTTTTCTAACTATCTTAGAATGAATTTACCACCTGAAAAGATTGTAGAGCATTTTGAAGAAGTAAAAAATAGAATACTAAATGAGGCGATATAATATGGGATATCAACAAGGAGAATGGACTCCAAGAACAACTCTTGGAAGACTTGTATTAGAGGGGAAAATCACAAGTTTAAAAGAAATTTTTGAACAAAATCTTGTAATAAAAGAACCTGAAATTGTTGATATCTTATTACCTGGATTAAAGCATGAAATACTTGATGTTAATATAGTTCAAAAACAAACAGATGCTGGTGAAATTACAAGATTCAAAATAGGAGTTGTAGTTGGAAATTTTGATGGTTATGTAGGTATTGGAACTGGAAAATCAAAACAAATGAGATTTGCTATAGATAAAGCAATTGCAGATGCTAAACTAAATATAATACCTGTAAAACGTGGTTGTGGACATTGGAGATGTCCATGTGGTACTCCTCATAGTGTACCATTTGCTGTAAGTGGTAAGAAAGGAAGTGTTCGTGTTACTATATATCCTGCTCCTAAAGGTGTAGGTATAGTAGCAGGAGAAGTACCTAAAAAGATATTAACTTTTGCTGGAATAAAGGATGCTTGGGTTGTTTCTAGAGGAGAAACAAGAACTACAATGAATTTTGCTTTAGCAACTTATGAAGCTTTGAGAAATACATATAGACTTAAATTATAAAGAGGTGTACTTGATGTATTTAGCCATACGTATAAGAGGAAGAGTTGGTGTTCCTCCTGATATAAAAGAAACACTTAAACGACTTAATCTTCATAGAAAATTTAATGCAAGTTTATTACCAGAAACACCATCAATAATTGGAATGTTAAAAAAAGCAGCAGATTATATCACTTGGGGTGAAATTACTAGAGAGAATTTAATACTATTACTAAAGAAAAGAGGAAGATTAATAGGAAATAAAAGAATAACAGAAGAAAATTTAAAATTATTAAATGTTTCAAGTTTTGAAGAACTTGCAGATAACATATTAAGTGGAAAATTTCCACCATTACTTAAAAAAACATTTAGACTTGCTCCACCAAGTGGTGGATTTAAAGGTAAAACAAAAAGACATGTAAATGAAGGAGGAGAATTAGGATATAGAGGAAAAGCAATAAATGATTTACTCTTAAAAATGATATGAATATATTAGGTGATAATAATGGTAGTAAGAAGAGAAAAGAAAGTTAGAAAACAACGTGGATCAAGAACATATGGTTGGGGTACTGTAGGTCAGCATAGAAAAGCTGGAACAAGAGGTGGATTTGGAAATGCAGGTTTACATAAGCATAAATGGTCTTGGACTGTAAAGTATGCAAAAGATCATTTTGGAAAGCATGGTTTTGTAAATCCAACATCTAAAATTGTAAGATGGATAAATGTTGGATCATTAATTTCATTAATTAAGGGAAGAGAAAATGAATTAGAAAAAGATGAAAAAGGAAGAATCATTATAGATTTGAACAAAATGGGATATGATAAACTTTTAGGTAGTGGAAAAATTGATATTCCACTATTAGTTAAAGTTAAACAAGTTTCTGAAATTGCAAAAGAAAAAATTATTAGTAAAGGTGGAGAAGTCATAATTGCTCAATAATAAGGTTGTATAACTATGGTTCGTTTTTTAGACTTAATGGAACCTATATTAAGATTTATTCCTGAAATTCCTAGACCTCAACGTAAATTAGACTTAAAATATAGATTACTATGGACTGGATTAGTTTTAGCTATATATTTAGTAATGTGTGAAATACCACTTTATGGTATTTCTATACGTACAGGTGAATATGAACAATTCTTAATATATAGAATAATTTTTGCATCTAAAAAAGGCTCTTTAATGGATCTTGGTATAGGTCCAATAGTTACTGCTGGCTTAATTATGCAAATTATTGCAGGATCAAAATTAATTAATATAGATCTTACTAAACCAAGAGATAGAGCTCTCTTTACAGGTACTCAAAAATTCTTAGCAATAATAATTACAATATTTGAAGCAACTGTTTTTTTAATAGGTGGAAGTTATGGACGACTTGATTTACTTCATTCCATATTAGTAATTATTCAACTAACTATAGTTGGTATTCTTGTAATTTTATTGGATGAATTAATTCAAAAAGGATGGGGAATTGGAAGTGGTGTTAGTTTATTTATTCTTGCAGGTGTTTCTCAGCAAATTTTATGGTTATCTTTTTCACCAATAGGACCTGTAGCTGATGGTAAGTCATTAGGCGCAGTAATAGCATTCTTTCAAACAATGATTAATGGAGAAAATATTCTTAAAGCATTTTCAAGATATCCCTATCCTGATATGACTGGATTCATTACTATGATTATAATATTATTAGTTGCTATATACTTAGAAGGAATGAGAATTGAAATTCCTGTAGCTCATCCAAAATATGGTGGATTACGTGCAAGAATACCATTAAAGTTTATGTATGTTTCTAATATTCCTATAATATTAACTTCTGCTTTATTTGCTAACTTCTACTTATTTGGACAATTAATTTGGCAGAATTTTAACTTCTTAAATAATAATCCATTGATTAATTGGTTTGTAATGTTTAATTCTACAGCTACTGGTTTACAACCGCTACCAGGTTGTTTTATTTACTATATTACATCTCCAAGAAGTTTAGCTCATGTTATACATGATCCTTTACATGCTGTAATATATGTAATAATGTTAGTTTTCTTTTCTACAATATTTGCAAAAATTTGGGTGGAAGTATCTGGTATGAGTGCTCAAGCACAAGCTCAACAACTTATAGCTGCAGGATTGCAAATACCTGGATTTAGAAGATCTCCAATAGTAATTGAACATTTATTAAGTAAGTATATTCCTCCTCTTACTATCATGAGTGGAATAATGATTGGATTATTAGCTGGAATTGCTGATATGCTTGGTGCAATAGGTACTGGAATTGGTATACTATTATCAGTAGGTATAGTATATCAGTATTATCAGCTACTTGCTAGAGAACATCTTGAGGAAATATATCCTGGTATAAGTAAAATATTAGGAAGAGAGTAGATGTTTTATGAAGAAAGGAAAACTTGTAATAGTAATTGGTGTACCTGGTGTAGGCAAGACTACTGTAATTAATTCAGCTTTAGAATATTGTAAAGAAAACAAAATTGAAGTGGAATATGTCAACTATGGAGATATAATGTTTGAAGAAGCTAAAAAAATAGTTAATAATAGAGATGAAATAAGAAAGCTTCCTATAGAGAAACAAAAACAACTTCAATTAAATGCAGCAAATAAAATAATGGAAATGGTCAAAGATAAAAATGTATTACTAGATACTCATATGTTCATAAGAACAGAAAATGGATATATGCCAGGTCTTCCCATATGGGTTGCTGAAAAATTATTACCTGATTCTATTGTCTTAATAGAAGCAAGTCCAGAGGAGATTTCAAAACGTAGAAAAAAAGATTCAAATATAAGAATGAGAGAAGAAGATACATCTGAAAAAATAAATGAACATCAGTTAATGGGGAGATTTGGTGCTGCTTCTTTAGCAATACTTACAGGATGTACTGTTTTAATTCTTGAAAATAAAGAAGGATATTATAAAGAAGTAGGGAAAAAAATTGCATCATTATTTATGAGGTGAAAATATGGTTTTTGAGTCTTTGGTAGAATTCTATAATTCTATTGTTATAATTCTTTCATCTATATTAGGTCCTGCAAAAAACTTTCCATTTTCATCATTAACAATTTCATTAATATCTATTGCAATGCTTTTAATTTCTTCAATTGTTACTCGTAAATTAACTGATGTAGAAAAAACAAGAAGGATTATGATGCAAGTAAAAGAATGGCAAGATGCTTACATGAAGGCTATTAGAGAGAAGGATAATAAACAAATTGAGAAACTTAAAAAGAAGGAAGTTGTTATTAGAAAACTTCAAGCTGAAATTATGAGAGAGCAATTTAAACCATTAATTTTTACTCTAATTCCATTTATGATTATTTTCTATTTATTCTTAGGTGTATTTGAATATAATCAAATGATAGTGGCCAAATCACCATTAACAATACCTTTTTTAGGTAATAATTTTACATTTTGGATTTGGTATCTTATTACAACTTTTGCATTTTCACCATTAATTCAAAGATTATTTAATTTACCTTCAGTACAAGATTAGGTGTTTTATATTGAAGATAAAAGATTTAATTATAGCAATAAGTGGTCCACCAGGATCTGGAAAATCTTATTGTGCATCTCAATTAGCTAACATTTATAAAATTCCTCATTACTCTATTGGTAAGATATTTAGAAATATGGCACAAGAACGTAATATGACAATTGAAGAATTTTCAAAACTTGCTGAAAAAGATTATACAATAGATATAGAATTAGATAAAAAAACTATAGAATTAGCAAAAAGTGGTGGATGTATTATAGAGGGAAGATTAGTATCTTTTTTCCTAAGATCTTCTCCAAATTTATTAAGTTTTTATCTTACAGCACCATTTGAAGAAAGAGTAAGAAGAATTGCTTTAAGAGAAGGTATTAGTATTGAAGAAGCTGAAAAAAAGACAAGAATAAGAGAAGAGAGCGAAAAGATGAGATATAAAGCAATTTATAATATTGATATAAATGATTTATCAGTTTATGATTTTGTAATAGATACATCAAAATGGAGTAAAGAAAAAATAGTTCTCTTATTGAAAAGTATAATAGACTTGTACTTAGGGGAAAACGATTGAGCGAAGAACTTTTAGTAAAGGATGAAGATGAAACAAATCCAAATTTTGGATGGAAGCCTAGAGAACGTCCTATAAAGGAATATATTGAAACAGGTGTAATAAATCTAGATAAACCTCCAGGTCCTACTAGTCATGAAGTAGTAGCTTGGGTAAAGCGAATGCTTTCTATAGATAAAGCAGGTCATGGTGGTACACTTGATCCTAAAGTAACTGGAGTCTTACCAATAACACTAGGAAGAGCAACTCGACTTGTTTCATTTCTTATGAAATCAGGAAAAGAATATGTTACTGTTATGGAACTACATGAAGATGTAAGTGAGGAAAGACTAAAAGAAGTCATTAATGAATTTATTGGTCCAATTTATCAAATACCTCCTATAAGATCTTCTGTGAAAAGAGCTTTAAGAATTAGAACAATAAAATCAATAAAGATTTTAGAAAAAATTGGAAAATTTGTCTTAATGAGGATAGATTGTGAAGCTGGTACTTATATAAGAAAACTTTGTCATGATATAGGAGAAGTTCTTGGATGTGGTGCTCATATGAAAGAACTTCGTAGAGTAAGAGCTGGACCATTTAGAGAAGAAACTTCTATTACTCTTTATACTCTTCTAGATGCTATAACATTATGGAAGGAATATAATGATGAAAGTCTAATAAGAAAAGTTATTATACCAATTGAAGAAGTCATGACAGATTTTCCTAAAATATATGTAAGAGATTCTGCTATTGATGCTTTATGTCATGGTGCAAATTTAGCAGCACCAGGTGTATTACGTTTAAGTAAAGGAATAAAACCAGGAGATATTGTTTGTGTAATGAGCTTAAAAGGTGAACTTATAGGAATAGGGAAAGCTTTAAAATCTAGTGAAGAGATTTTAGAATTAGAACATGGTATTGTTGTAGATATGGAAAGAATAATAATGGAGCCAGGTTTATATCCGAAAGGTTGGGATTGATGAGTAATGTTCATTATTTTACAAATCAACCTATTAAACATAAGTATAGGATAAGTTTTAACTTAGTGAATACTACTATTAATTTACTAAGTAGTGATGGTGTATTTTCCAAAAAACGTATTGATACTGGTACAAAAGTTTTAATTGAAGGTATATTAAAAAATATTTCAATTCATGATGATGCAGAAGTTTTAGATTTGGGATGTGGATATGGAGTAATAGGAATTACAATTGCTAAATTAAATCCAAAAGCTAGAGTAACAATGGTTGATATAAATCCAGTAGCAATAAAACTTACTAGGGAAAATATTAAGTTAAATCAAGTAGAAAATGCTATAGTTATAAGAAGTAATCTTTATTCTCAGCTTAGAAATAAGAAATTTGATTTTATTATCTCAAATCCTCCTTTAGCTGCTGGTTATAAAGTAATTTTTCCCTTAATAGAAGGTGCTAAAGATCATCTTAAAGAAAAAGGAAGAATTATTATTGTATTGAGGAAAGGAGTAAATGCTATACCAAATAAAATGAAAGAAGTTTTTGGAAATGTAGAATTACTGTACAAAAGAGCTGGATATAGAGTATTTCAGTCAATAAAAATCTCTTAGGAGAAAAAAATAATAAATTCTGATCTATATTATAGAATTGTACTTTATGCCGAGGTCTCCTAGTCTGGTAGGGAGCAGAAGATAGCTTAAGCCTGGAGAACCTCTAGTTAGCCTGTGCCCGTAATGGGCTCGGGGGTTCAAATCCCCCCCTCGGCGCCATTTGTTATTATTCTAAGTCTCATGCATATTCATAAAACTTAAACTTAATACTATTTTTCTATATTGTATGTATTCTTTTGATATTTTTTCTAACATATATAACATTATTAATAATCTTGTTTTCTAATATAATTATAATCATTAGTCTTATCTTTCAATGCAAAATGGATATAAGAGCTTAGTAATCTTCTTTGTTTTAAAATTACTTGTTAATAATGAGTTAAATAAAAATTGTAATTACTAAATTTCTTATTAAATGCAAAATTGGTAATCATAAAAGGAACTCTTATTTAAAGAAAAAAGAAATAAAAGTAATTAGATACATAAGTTTAGTCAATATCTTAAATAATAAAAGTTTAATATTGCGTAATTCTTAAATATTTTTAATTTCTGGTTTTTAATCTTGCTATAGTGGGTAGATAAAATTGACCTCCTCATATAGACACGTAGTAAGAATACTAGATACAGATTTAAAAGGAGATGAAAAGTTAGCTTATGCTTTAGCTAAGATTAGAGGTGTTGGTATAAATCTTGCTTATGCTGTTTTAAGAATTTGTAATATAGATCCTGAAATGCGAGTAGGATATTTGCAAGATAGTGATGTAAAGAAAATTGAAGAAACTTTATTAAATTTACCATCATACTTACCTCCATATATGCTAAATAGAAGAAAGGATTTACTAACGGGAAAGAATCTACATCTTTATGGTTCAGATTTAGTACTTTCAATGAAAATGGATATAGATCTAATGAAGAAAATAAAGTGTTGGAAGGGTATTCGTCATGCACTTGGTTTAAAAGTACGTGGACAATGTACTAGAACTACTGGTAGATTTGGAATGACAGTTGGTGTTGTAAGAAAATCTGCACAACAGCAACAACAGAAGAAAGAAAAAGAGAAGGAAAAGTAAGGTGATAAAATGGGAGATATAAAGAGATGTAGGAAAAAATGGGAAGGGCCTCATCATCCATGGAGAAAAGATGTACTTGAAAAAGAACTTATTTTATTAGGAAAATATGGATTAAGAAATAAGCGAGAATTATGGATTGCTAATTCAATGCTTAAGAGTATAAGAAGAAGAGCAATTTCAATATTAGGATTAGAGAAAAACGAAAAAGAAAAAGAAGAAAAAATCCTAATAAATAAACTCTATAGAATGGGATTAGTTGAAGAAAATGCTACACTTGATGATGTATTAGGTCTTACTGTTGAGGATATATTAAAGAGACGATTACAATCAGTACTTGTTAGTCTAGGTATTGCAAAAACACCATATCAAGCAAGACAGCTTATTGTTCATGGTCATGTATATATAGGTAATAGACGTGTAACAGTTCCAGGATATTTAGTAAGTAGAGAAGAAGAATCTATGATAAAATGTTTATTACCAATTGAAAAACCAGTTGAAAAGGTGACATAACATGTCTTCTTCTAAAAATTTAAGATGGGGAATAGCTCACATTTATAGTTCATTTAACAATACTATTGTACATATAACAGATATAACTGGTGCTGAAACTATTTCTATTCAGTCTGGAGGTAGATTTGTTAAAGCAGATAGAGATAAACCATCCCCATATGCTGCTATGATGGCTGCAATGAAAGCTGCTCAAGAAGCTATGGAGAAGGGTATAAATGCAGTTCATATAAAGGTAAGAGCTCCAGGAGGTCATAAAAGTAAAACACCAGGTCCTGGAGCTCAAGCAGCTATAAGAGCTCTTGCTAGAACAGGTCTCGTTATTGGTAGAATTGAAGATGTTACACCTACACCTCATGATACAACAAGAAGACCTGGAGGAAGAAGAGGAAGAAGAGTATAGTGGAGATTATCATGGAGTTAGAATATTTAACTGATAATCAGTACAATCAATTACATTTAATATTTAAAGGAGCTGATCTTGCATTTGTTAATGCTATTAGACGTATAATAATGGCAGATCTATTAATTCCTGCTATTGATAGAGTTTACATTTTTGAAAATACAAGTATTTTGCATGATGAAATATTAGCACATAGACTTAGTATGATTCCATTAAAAGGAGGGGAAAATCTAGTACCTCCTGAGAAATGTGATTGTAAAGGAAAAGGTTGTCCAAAATGTGAAGCTATTCTTTCACTTGAAGTAGAAGCACATGAAAATTTTACAACAGTTTATTCTGGTGAATTAAAATCAGAAGGTTCTGTTTATCCAGTAAGTGATAAGATTCCTATTGTTAAGTTAAATGCAGGTCAAAAAATTTCACTTGAGGCACATGTTCGCTTAGGTAGAGGAAGAGATCATGCAAAATGGCAACCAGTATCAGTTTGTGTTATTAAATATCAGCCTGTAGTATTAGTTAATGAGAAATGTGATCTTTGTGGTATATGTGTAGAACGTTGTCCAAAGAAAATACTTGAGATAAAAAATAATAAGCTTATTGTAACATCTATTTGGAAATGTTCTTTATGTAAAGTATGTGAAGAAGTTTGTCCTAATTCTGCTATAAATGTAAGTTATAATGATAATATATTGCGACTTACACTAGAAACTACTGGATCAAGATCAAATGAAGAACTTTTACTAATGGCTTGTGATTATTTAATTAATAAATGTAAAGAACTTAAAGAATCAATTAATTCTGCTTTGGAGGTTATAAGTAATGGTAAAGAGAACATTACCAACTAATCCTAGAGTAAGAAGACTAATAAGATTATTAAGAAAGACATCAAATAAGTATCATGCAAAAATATGGAAGGCAATTGCTGAAGCTCTATGTATTCCTAGTAGAAAAAGAATTGTTATAAACTTAAGTAAAATAGACAAATTAACAAAAGAAGGAGAATGCGTAGTAGTTGCAGGTAAGGTTCTAGGTTTTGGAAATCTTTCTAAAAAAGTTGATATTGCAGCATTATCATTTAGTAAAACAGCAAAATCTAAAATAATTAAATCTGGTGGTAGAGCTCTATACATCGAGGAACTAATTTCTATAAATCCTAAAGGAAGGAATGTAAAAATTTTAAGGTGAATCTTTATGACAGAAACAATTTATATTGATGGTACAGATTTAAGACTAGGAAGAATGGCAAGTAGAATTGCTAAACTTTTAATTAATGGAAATAAGGTTGTTGTTGTAAATGCTGAAAAAGTTGTTATATCTGGAAAAAGACAATCTATTCTTAATGGTTTTAGAAGATGGATGAGTATTAGAACTCTTAAAAATCCAGAAAAAGTTGGTCCAAAAAGACATAGATCTCCTGATAGAATTGTATATTATGCTATAAGAGGAATGCTTCCAAAAAAACCATCAGGAGTAAAAGCCTTAAAGAGATTAAAAGTATATATAGGTATTCCTGAGGAATTGAAATCTGTAAAGTTTACTCAAATTGATGAAGCACATGTAAAATATCTTCGTGGTCCTTATGTTAGGTTAGAAGAAATATCAAGACTTCTTGGGTGGAAAGGCTAAATGAGTGAAAAAATAGTTATGGCAAGTGGAAAAAGAAAAACAGCAATAGCCAGAGGTATTGGTTATCCAGGAAGAGGAAGAGTACTCATAAATGGAAAACCTTTAGAAATATATGAGCCAAGAATAGCAAGAATGAAGATTATGGAACCTTTATTAATTGCAGGAAATGATTTAGCCTCAAAATTAGATATTGAAGTAAATGTAAAAGGCGGAGGATTTATGGGACAAGCAGAAGCTGTAAGACAAGTAATTGCAAAAATACTTAGTGAATTTGGTGGAGAAACTGTCAAGAAGAAGCTTATGGAATATGATAGAAGTATGCTTGTAGGCGATCCAAGAAGAACAGAACCAAAGAAATTTGGTGGATATAGTGCAAGAAGAAAGAAGCAGAAATCTTATAGGTGAAATATATGATATTTCCAATAAGATGTTTTACATGTGGAAAATTAATTGGAGATAAATGGGAAGAATATAAGAAAGCAATTAATAGTGGTAAGAATCCAGCTGAGGTTCTTGATGCATTAGGAATTACAAGATATTGTTGTAGAAGAATGTTTCTTTCTCATTTAGAGTTAATAGATGAAATATTAGAATTTCATGCTTATAGACAAGTAAGAATGAAAGATAAGATAAAAAATAAATAAAACCATAAGAAATTTTAACATGGTGTTATATAATGACAAGTACAGAATCAGTTGAACTTCTTGTTCCTATTGAAGTTTACTTAGCAGCAGGTGTACATATAGGAACTCATATTAAAACTAATGATATGCGTCCATTTATATTTAGAACAAGACCAGATGGTTTACATATATTAGATGTTAGAAAAATTGATGAAAGAATAAGAATTGCCTCAAAATTTATTGCAAGATTTAAAGGTGAAAAAGTTTTAGCTGTTTCAGCAAGACAGTATGGATTTAAGCCAGTAGAAAAATTTGCATCAATAATAGGTGGAAAAGCAATTACAGGTAGATTCATACCCGGAACATTTACAAATCCTAAACTTCCAAATTATATTGAACCAGATGTATTAATAGCTACAGATCCACGTGCAGATTGGCAAGCAATATTAGAAGCATCAAAAGTAGGTATACCTGTTGTTGCTCTTTGTGATACAGATAATAGATGTCAATTTGTTGATCTTATAATTCCAGTAAATAACAAAGGAAGAAAATCATTAGCTCTTGTATATTGGCTTTTGGCAAGACAAGTATTAAGAGAACGAGGAGAACTTGCACCAACTGCAGAATTACCTGTAACTATGGAAGATTTTGAATCTAAAGTACTTATAAGTGAAGAAGAGTATGGTGGATATGAGGTTAAAGAGTAGAAAGCCCTACGTTGCAGGAAGCTTTTATGATGGAGAAAAAGAGATTTTAAAAAAGCAAATTTCTTGGTGTTTTTTACATAAAATTGGTCCTAAAGCTTTACCTAGTGGTATAGTAAAGAATGAAAGAGAAGTTATTTCTTTAATTTCACCACATGCAGGATATATTTATTCTGGACCAGTTGCAGCTCATGGATATTACTATATATCAAGAGAACCAGTACCAGAAGTAGTTGTAATTATTGGGCCAAATCATACAGGTATTGGTGCAGGTGTAGCTGTTTGGTGTGAAGGTGACTGGGAAACTCCTTTAGGAAAAGTTAAAGTAGATTCAGAACTTGCTAATATGCTAGTAAAAGAAGGTGTAGCTGAAGAAGATGAGTCTGCTCATATATATGAGCACTCAATAGAAGTTCAAATTCCATTTCTTCAATTTATATATCAAAGTGAATTCAAAATACTACCTATATGTATGCTTCTTCAAGATTATGAAACTTCTTATGAATTAGGAAAAACTTTAGCAAAATTATTAAGTAATAAATCAGCTCTAATGATTGCAAGTACAGATTTTTCACACTATGTACCTTATAATGAAGCTTATAGAAGAGATTCTTTAGCAATAGATTGTATAGTAAAAATGGATGCTAAATCACTTGAAAGAATTATAATGAAGGAAAATATAAGCATGTGTGGTCCAGGACCTGTAATGACTGTATTAGAAGCATCAAAAATTCTTGGAGCAAAAGAGTGTAAACGTTTATGTTATGCTACATCTGGAGATACTTCAGGTCCAAAAAATGAAGTTGTAGGATATGGTTCTTTTGTTATTACTAAGTGATAGTAAATGGAAAAAATAAAATTAAGAATTCCTTTTTCCATCCCCATTCTTGGAGAAGCTTTTGCTGATATAAATAATCCAGTAGTTTTTTCAACAATTAACTTTTTTACTGATGTTAGTGTTTCCTTTAAAAATTCTTCTGAAATTCAAGTACCTATTTCTAATCTATTAATTAAAAAGATTATTACAAATTACTTAAAAAAGAAAGGAATATTTCTTGAAATTAATATTAATCCAGTTAATGATTTTTTTGCTCTTACTTCTCTATTTTATATAATAGGAATAGAAGAAATTGAAAATGATATTACTTTTTTCATTAATAAATTAAAAAATTCTGCTTTAATTATATTTTTTAGAGCTCTTACATCATTATCTGGTGGATTTACGATATGTAGGAAAAATGAGGGAATCATTTCTATTGATGGAAAAATTAATGCCTCTCTTCTTATTAATATAAAAAACAAGAAGAAGTCTTCTTATAGATTAATAAGGAAATTTGAAAATAATTTTCCAGAACTTTATAATCCTTTAGTACATACCATAGGACATATTGCTATAGAAGGTGGAAAAGCAATTAGAGATGGAATGACAGAAAGACTTGGTAATTTAATGAATATAGAGTCTATGATCTTATGTATATTTAATTTGATAAAGCCAAAATCATTACCAATAGTTAAAAATTCCTATGGTGTGAAAATGATTGTAGCAGGTGATATTACTGGAAGTATAATATTAGTACCAAGAAATTTTTTATATAAAAATTATCAGAGTTTTGATTTTACTGATATAGGAGTGAGAGAAATTGAATAATGTTGATTTTGTAATAAAACTTGGAGGTAGTGCTATAACTGATAAAAAATCTCCACTTACTGCTAATATAAAAGTAATTGAAAATATAGCTTTTGAACTTTCTAGTATTAAGAAACTTCCATCTATTATTATAGTTTATGGTGGAGGTTCTTTTGGACACTTTATTGCAAATAAGTATATTCATAATGGTAAGATAATTTCAAGTATAGGAGTAGCTGAAATACATTCTGCTATGTTAACTCTTACAGAAATCATTACTTCATATTTTATTAAATATAAACTTCCTGTTTTTCCTATTAATTCTTCAAGTTCTTTTATTCTCTCTAATGGTGAACTAAATTCTTTTATTAAACCAATTGAATATTCACTTAATAATAACTTAATACCTATCATTGGTGGAGATGTAATACTAAGTGAAAAAGATGTAAGAATTCTATCTGGAGATAAAATCGCTTCCTTTCTTGCAAAAGAGTTTAATGCAAAAACTTTAGCTTTTGGAACTGATGTTGATGGTATAATATTAGATAATAAGATTTTACATAAAGTAAGATTAAGTGAAATAGAAAATATTATTCCAAAAATAAAAGTAAATCAAATTGATGTTACAGGTGGTATGGTAAATAAATTATTAGAAATAAAAAATTATATTGCTAGTGGTGGAAGAAAAGCTATAATATTCAATATAACTCGTTTTGGAATGCTTACTAAATTATTATTAGGAGAAGAAAATATAGGTACAGAGGTTGATAAGGATTGATATTTGATAGAAAAAATTCTCATTTATTTATATGTAAAAAATACGATGTCTCTTTTAGGAAGAGTACTCATTTTGATGATGTAGAATTAGTACATTGTGCTTTACCAGAACTTAATTTAGAAGAAATTGATACTTCTATATCATTTCTTGGAAAGAAAATTTCAGCACCAATAATAATATCAGCAATGACTGGAGGTACACCAGAAGCAAAAAAGATAAATGAAAATCTTGCTAAGGCAGCTAGTAAAATTGGTATTGGGATGTGTGTAGGGAGTCAAAGAATTGCTATTGAAAATCCTCAATTTCAAGATACTTTTACTATTGTGAGAGAAGTAGCAAGTGATTTAGTTGTTATTGCTAATATAGGTGGAGCTCAACTTTTACAAAAAAATTTCATAGAATATGCTGAAAAAGCAATTTCTATGTTAAATGCAGATGCTTTAGCTATACACTTAAATCCATTACAAGAATTAGTTCAGCCTGGTGGTGATACAAGATTTAAGGGAATACTTGATGCTATTCGTGATTTATCTAAACATATTAAAGTTCCAATTATTGTTAAGGAAGTTGGTTGTGGAATTTCTAAAGAAGTTGCAGAAAAAATAATTGATACTGGCATATATGCTATAGATATTGCAGGAGCAGGAGGTACAAGTTGGGCTGCAGTAGAATATTATCATGCATTACAAACAGGAGATTTGAGTAAATCTAAAATTGCTGAAACTCTTTGGGATTGGGGTATACCTACTGCTATGAGTATTTGTGAAGTTGTATCTTTAAATCCTAAAATAACTATAATTGCTTCTGGTGGAATAAGAAATGGTCTTCATATAGCAAAATCCATAGCTCTTGGAGCAGATTTAGTAGGAATTGCTAGACCATTACTATTATGTGCTATATCTAGTAGCGAAATGGTAATAGAATATTTGCAAAACTTAATTAATGAGCTTAAAATTATACTCTTACTAACAGGATGTAAAAATATTAAGCAATTAAAATCAGTACCGATTGTTATAAAAGGAGAATTACTTAATTGGATTATTCAAAGAAATTTAAAGGTGAGAGGAATTGATAGAGGAAAAACTTAAAAAAGTTTCATCATTACTTGATCCACTAATAAAAGACTATATTAATGGAACTGATGAACTTTATAAAGCAGCATTACATCTTCCAAGTCATGGAGGTAAAAGATTACGACCATTTCTTGTAATGAAATCATGTGAAATAGTTGGTGGAGATATTAACTATGTTATTCCTGCAGCTATTGCCATAGAAGTATTACACAACTTTACACTTATTCATGATGATATTATGGATAATGATTTATTAAGAAGAGGTGTACCTACAGTTCATACAATATGGGGCATTCCAATGGCTATACTTGCAGGTGATTTATTATTTGCTAAAGCTTTTCATATACTTTTATCTATGAAAGGTGATTATGAAAAAATAGTAAAAGTAGCTGAAATACTAGCAAAAACTACTATAACAATATCAGAAGGTCAAAGTATGGATATGTCTTTTGAAAGAAAAAATAATGTTTCAGAGGAAGAATATATGACTATGATATATAAGAAGACTGGTGCTTTATTTGAAGCAAGTGCAAAAATTGGTGCCATATTGGGTGGTGGAAGTGAAGAAATGGTAGAAGCTCTAGGAAATTATGGTAAAAATTTAGGAATAGGCTTTCAAATTTTTGATGATTATCTAGGACTTATATCAAAAGAAGAAATTCTTGGAAAGCCAATTGGGAGTGATATAAGAGAAGGAAAGAAAACTCTTTTTGTAATAAAATTATTAAACTCATCATTAAGAGATAAAGTAATTAGTATATTAGGTAAGAAAAATGTTTCCAATGAAGATATTACCTTAATACTTAATTATATAAGAAATGAAAAAATAGATGAATATGTATTAAATAAAGCAAAATTTCATATTGATTTAGCAATTTCCTCATTATCTATATTTCCAAATTCTGAAGCAAAAAATGATCTTATTGAATTAGCAAGATATGTAATTTCTAGAGTAAAGTAGTGACAAGAATATGATTTCTGATGAAATAATATTATTGATAAAAAAGCATGCTTTAATGAATGCTATAAAATATGGTGGTAAGGCTGAATTCAAAGCAGTAATAGGTAAGATTCTATCTGAAAGACCAGAATTAAAGTTAATGATACAAGAAGTTTCAAAAATTACTCAATCTATTATCTCAGAAATAAATTCTATGAGTTTATTAGAGCAACAAAACTTGGCTAAATCTCTTGGTATAAGTCTAACAAAAGAAAAACCAAAGAAGGAAGAACATGTTCTTCCTCCTCTTCCTAATGTTGATAAGTATGAAAGAATTCGTGTAAGATTTGCACCAAATCCTGATTTTGCTATACATTTAGGAAATGCAAGAGCAGCAATACTTAATGATGAGTATGCAAAAATCTATCATGGTATTTTCATATTAAGATTTGAGGATACTTCTCCTTCAGTTAAACCACCTATGCTTGAAGCTTATGATGCAATTCGTGAAGATTTAAAATGGCTTGGAGTAAATTGGCATGAAGAATATATACAATCTGAGAGATTACCTATATACTATGATTATGCTGAAAAACTAATAGAAATTGGTGGGGCATATATTTGTACTTGTCCACCAGAAGAATTTCGGAAATTAGTTAATTCTTGTAGACCATGTCCTTGTAGAGATTTACCTGTAGAAAAGCAACTTAAAAGATGGGAAGATATGCTAAGTGGATTTTTTAAAAGAGGAGAAGCTGTAATGAGAATAAAAACTGATTTAAATCATCCAAATCCAGCTATTAGAGATTGGCCTGCTATGCGTATAGATACAAAACCTCATCCTCTTCAAGGACAAAAATATAAAGTATGGCCTCTTTACAATTTTGCATGTGGAATTGATGATCATTTAATGGGTATTACTCATATTTTACGTGGAAAAGAACATGAAATTAATACACAACGACAAATCTATCTATATAACTACTTTAAGTGGAACTATCCTGAAGTTATACATTATGGGCGATTAAAAATAGAAGGTACTATATTAAGCAAATCAAAAATGCGTCAAGGAATAGAGATGGGTTTATTTAAAGATTGGAGTGATCCAAGATTAGGAACAATTGCTGCTTTAAGGAAAAGAGGTTTTCTTCCTGAAACTATTAGACGATTAATTCTTGAAGTAGGAATTAAACCATCTGAAGCTACTATTAGTTGGGATAATATTGAAGCAATAAATAGAAAATTACTAGATCCTATAGCTAAGAGATTTGTTTTCATTCCAGATCCTGTTAAATTAGAAATTCAAGGATTAACAAAAGAATTTAAAGCAAAATTACCTTTACATCCAGATCATCCAGAATTTGGCAATATAATCTACACTATAGGACCTTCAAATAATACTGTATTTATTTCATTAAGAGATTTATCTAATATGAAATTAGGAATGATATTTCGTCTTATGAATTTATTTAATGTAAAATTATTATCTTCATCAACTTGTATATATGTAAGTGAAAGTATAGAAGAAGCAAAAAAGATAAATGCACCAATAATTCAATGGTTACCATACGGTATTGAATTATCTGTAATAATGCATGATGGAAGTATAGTTAATGGTATAGTTGATAAAAATATATTAAATGAAGACTTACCTAATGTTTTTCAATTTTATAGATTTGGTTTTGTTAAGATATATAAAAAAGATAATAAAATAGAGGGTTATTATACACATGATTAAAACCGAAAAACTCATAAACCCTTCTGTCTTTGTTTTTCCTACTAATTAAATGAACAATGAGAGGTCGAGGGATATATGTCAAAAAAACCTATATATGTAAGATTTGATGTACCTAAAGAATTAATGGAACGTACATATGAATGTATAAAATTAGCAGCTGAGTCTGGAAAAGTAAAAAGAGGAGTAAATGAATCCACAAAAGCTGTAGAAAGAGGACTTGCAAAATTCCTTGTAATAGCTCAAGATGTAGATCCACAAGAGATTGTAGCACATCTACCTTTACTTGCTGATGAGAAGAAAGTTCCTTATACCTATGTAGATTCAAAAGCTAGACTTGGTCAATGTGCAGGAATTGAAGTAGCAGCATCATCAGTAGTAATTATTGATCCTGGTAAGGCTAAACCATTAATGGATGAAATAATAGCAAAAGTAAATGAAATAAGAAAAGGTACAACTGCTGAAGTACCAAAGCCAGAAGCAAAACCAGAAGAGAAACCAAAAGAAGAAGAAAAACCAAAGGAAACAAAACCAGAAGAAAAACCAAAGAAGAAAAAGTCAGAAGAAGTACAGAAAAAATAAAAGCAAATAAGAATTAAACATAAAAGTGATAGAATATGAGTAGTGAAACAAGTGAAGCCTATCCTGCTGAAGTTATTCAAATAATAGGAAGAACTGGAGCAACTGGTGAAGTTATACAAGTAAGAGTAAGAGTACTAGAAGGAAAAGATAAGGGAAGAATACTTACAAGAAATGTAAAAGGTCCTGTAAGAGTAGGAGATATATTAATGTTAAGAGAAACAGAAAGAGAAGCTAAGAAGCTAGTACCAAGATAAAAAGGGAAATAAAAATGGTAAGAATCTTTAAGTGTTCTTTTTGTAATAAAGAAATTGAGCCTGGTACAGGAATGATTTATGTTAAAAATGATGGTACTATTCTTCGTTTTTGCTCAAGTAAATGTAGAAAAAATATGCTTAAATTAAAGAGAAATCCTAAAGACTTTAAGTGGGCTTCTGGGGAAGCTAAATGATAGAAAGAACTTTTGTAATGATAAAGCCAGATGCTGTAGTTAGAGGTCTTATTGGAGAAATTATATCTAGAATTGAAAAAAAGGGTTTAAAAATTGTAGGAATGAAAATGATACATTTATCTAGAGAGGAAGCAGAGAAGCTTTATTCTATTCATAAAGATAAACCATTTTTTAATGATTTAATTAATTTCATAACATCTGCACCTGTTGTAGTAATGGCTGTAGAAGGAGAAAGTGCAGTTTCTGTTATGCGTAAAATGATTGGTCCAACAGATTCAAAAGAAGCTCCTCCAGGTACAATAAGAGGAGATTTTTCATGTTCAAAAAGTATGAATATAATTCATGCATCAGATTCTCTAGAGAGTGCAAATAGAGAGTTATCTATATTCTTTAAAGAATTCTTAAAATATTCACGTACTGATGAGAAATTTGTTTTTTAGTTTTTAAGAAAAACGTATAAACTTTTTACTTTTTCTATATCATGGGGGTAGGGATGCCATTAAGACAACCTATTGTTACAGTATTAGGTCATGTTGATGTTGGGAAGACACTTTTGTTAGATAAGATAAGAGGAACAGCTGTTATGGCAAGAGAAGTTGGGGCCATGACTGCTTAAAAGGCAGTGGCAAACCCAACATATAGGTGCTAGTTTCCTACCTATGAGTGTAATTGTAAATTATTGTAAATCTATTATAAAAAACTTTGAGACTAAACTTCAAATTCCTGGATTATTAGTAATTGATACACCTGGTCATGAAGTATTTTCAAATTTGAGAGTTAGAGGAGGAGCTGTTTCTGATATTGCTATTTTAGTTGTTGATATATTAAAAGGAGTTGAAAAACAAACAGAAGAATGTATTGAAATACTTAAATCAAAGAGAACTCCTTTTGTTGTTGCTGCAAATAAAATAGATAGAATAGATGGATGGAAACCACATCCAAATAAACCATTTATTGAATCATATAAAATGCAAGAACCATATGTTAGATCAAGATTAGATGAATTGATTTATAGAATTGTTGGTGAATTAGCAAGATTTGGTTTCTCTTCTGATAGATATGATAGAATAAGAGATTTTACAAGAACTGTTGCTATTGTTCCAACAAGTGCTGTTACAGGTGAGGGTATTCCAGAACTTCTTGCAATTCTATGTGGTTTAGCACAGCAATATTTAAAAACTCGCTTAATGACTACTGAAGGTCCTGGAAAAGGAGTTATACTAGAGAAAAAAGAAGAAGCTGGACTTGGTACAACAATAGATGTTATTTTATATGATGGAATTATAAAAAAAGGTGATACTATTGTTGTTGGTGGAATTGAAGGTCCAATAATAACAAAAGTAAGAGCTCTTTTACTTCCAAAACCATTGGATGAAATGAGAGATCCTGAAGATAAATTCCTTATTGTTGATAAAGTAGTAGCTGCTGCTGGTGTAAAGATTGTTGCACCTAATCTTGAAAAAGCTATAGGAGGTGCTCCTATAGCTGTAGTTAGTGATGAACAATCTCTTGAAATTATTAAAAATAAAATTAAAGAAGAAATTGAAGAAATAAAATTTACATCAGATGTAGATGGTGTAATTGTAAAAGCAGATACATTAGGATCACTAGAAGCACTTACTAGATTTCTTAAAAATTCAGGTATACCTATTAGAATATCTGATATTGGACCAATTAGCAAAAAAGACATAATAGAAGCTACAATTGTTAAGAGAAAAAGACCAGAACTTGGTGCAATATTAGGATTTAATGTTGATATAACTGAGGAAGCAGAAATAGAGAGTAAAAGTAGAAACATTCCTATATTTGTTAGTAATGTAATATATCATGTTATTGATAACTTTAAAGCATGGTATTCAAAAACAGTAGAAGAGTTGCAAACAAAAGAATTTAGTAAAATTACTCTTCCTGGAGCTATACGAGTACTTCCTGGATATGTATTTAGAAGAAGTGATCCTCCCATATTTGGTGTTGAAGTCCTAATTGGAACTATTAAGCCAGGTTATCCATTAATGAAAGAAAATGGTGAAATTATAGGAGAAATTATGCAAATACAAGAACATGGAAATAATCTAAGTGAAGCAAAGAAAGGTGATAGAGTAGCAATTTCAGTTAAAGGTGATTTTATGGTAGGTAGGCAAGTTAAAGAAGGAGAAATACTTTATGTTTATGTAAGTGATAATGATATATTTTTATTAAAGGAAAAATTTAGAGATAGATTATCTCAAGAAGAACTAGAATTACTTGATAAAATACTGAAAATGCGATTAAGTAATGAAATTATTAAAATTTAGTACTACGAAAGAATTAATTATAAGTAGTATCTTAATTGATTTTAAAACTAAAATGGTGATCTAGTTGGTAGAGTTTAAGTTAGTAATATCTAATCCAGAAGATGGAACATCAAAAACAGTAGTAGTTAAAGACGAACTAGCACAGTCTCTTATTGGATTAAAGATAGGTGATTCTATTGATGGAACACCATTTGGTTATCCAAATAAGAAACTTGTTATAACTGGTGGAAGTGATAAAAGCGGAATTCCTATGCGTCCTGATGTACCTGGTGGTGTTAAGAAATATGCATTACTCTCTGGTCCTCCTGGCTATCATCCTAAAAAGAAAGGAGAAAGAAGAAGAAAACTAGTAAGAGGAAATACAATAACAGAAGACATTGTACAAATAAACATGGTTATAAAGGAGGAAAAGAATGAGTGAAAATAAGCAACCAGAATGTAATATTGGTCTTACTGGACATGTAGATCATGGAAAAACAACTCTTGTAGCAGCATTAAGTGGTGTATGGGCAGCTCGTCATAGTGAAGAGTTAAAGAGAGGTATAACTATAAAGTTAGGTTATGCTGATACTACTTTTAGAAAATGTCCTGAATGTCCTCCTCCTGAGTGCTATACTACAAAGGAAATTTGTCCAGTACATAACATTAAAACAATCTTCTTAAGAAAAGTTTCATTTGTAGATGCACCAGGTCATGAAAGTCTTATGGCTACAATGTTATCAGGTGCAGCATTAATGGATGGTGCAATATTAGTAATTGCTGCTAATGAAGAATGTCCTCAACCACAAACCAGAGAGCATCTTGTTGCTTTAGAAATAATTGGAATAAAGAATATAGTAATTGTTCAAAATAAAATAGATGTAGTAGATAAGCAAAAAGCTTTAGAAAATTATAAACAAATACTTTCATTTATAAAGGGAACGATAGCAGAAGATGCTCCTATTATTCCTATATCTGCTTTATATGGAGCAAATATAGACTATCTTATTCAAACATTAGAAGAAAGAATAAAAACACCTCATAGAGATCCAACAAAACCTGCTAGACTATATATCGCAAGATCATTTGATGTAAATAAACCTGGTACTATCCCAAAGGATCTAAAAGGTGGAGTAATTGGAGGTTCTCTTATACAAGGGAGATTAAGAGTAGGTGATGAAATAGAAATTCGTCCTGGCTTAAAAGTAGAACAAGCAGGAAAAACATACTATGAACCAATATATACATATGTTGCAAGTCTAATGGCTGGAGGGCAATCATTTGAAGAAGTAGGTCCTGGTGGTTTAGTAGGTGTTGGTACATACTTAGATCCTTATATTACAAAAGCAGATAGTCTTGTTGGTAATATTGCAGGAAAACCAGGAACACTTCCTCCTGTTCAGAATGAAATATCTATAGAGTATTTCTTATTAGAACGTGTTGTTGGTACAAAAGATTTAAAGAAAGTTGAAGAAATAAAAGTAAAAGAGAACTTAATGTTAGTAGTAGGACCTGCAGTAACGTTAGGAGTAGTAACATCAGTTCGTAAGGATGAAGTACATCTAGTACTTAAACGTCCTTTATGTGCTGAACCTGGTATGCGTGTCGCCATAAGTAGACTTATTTCTAACAGATGGAGACTTATTGGATATGGTATTGTACGATAAACCAGTTTTACTTGATACAAATATTATAATTTATGCTGTTTCTGAACCTTTTGATTTAATATCTCAGTTAAGAGAACTTGGATTTAGTAATATAATCATTATAGAAAGTATTAAAAAAGAACTTGAAAAATTATTAACTAAAGGTAATAATAAAGAGAGAAAATTTGCTAAGCTTGCATTAGATCTTTGTAAAAAATTTAAAATAGAAAAAGATCCACCAGTTGCTGGAAGTATTGATGATAAGATTATTCATATTGCAAAAGATAAAGGTTATATTGTTGCAACTTCAGACTTTCTATTAAGAAAAAGATTAAAGGAATTAGGTCTTACAACAATATATCTAAAGGATAAAAGACTTCAATTAGATTGAATTACTTAAGTAAAACATTAGTATTAATAATTGATAGATTTATATACTAATATTTTGTTGTTTACTATAAGCTAATCTGGTGATTAATAATGTTCAAACTTTTACAAGTTAGTGATGTAGTTAGAATACCACCAGATAAATTTGATAATCCTTTAGAAGTTGTAGCTACTGAAGTACTAAGAGCTACATACGAAGGAACAGTTTCTCGTGAACTTGGAATTGTAATTGCTGTTCTAAATGTAAAAGTTTCAGAAGTTGGAAAAATTTTACCTGGTAATGGTGGAGTTTATCATAAAGTAACATTTGATCTTCTTGTCTTTGTTCCTGTTCTTCAGGAAGTAATTGAGGGAGAAGTAGTTGATGTAACTGATTTTGGTGTTTTTGTTAGAATTGGACCAATTGATGGTTTACTTCATATCTCTCAAATTATGGATGACTTTATAACATATGATGAAAAACGTGGTGCATTAATAGGAAAGGAAACACATCGTGTATTGGAAAAAGGAATGATAGTAAGAGCAAGAATAGTAACTGTAAGCTTAAGTTCAGGACCATCTCGTAGTAGTAAAATAGGTTTAACAATGCGTCAACCATTTCTTGGTGCAATCGCTTGGATAGAAGAAGATATTAAGAAGTCTACAAAAGAAATTAAAAAAGAAGGTAAGTAATAATGAGAAAAGATAAGCCTTCCTCAATTAAATTTGTATGTAGAAAATGTAAATATATATTAAGTGAAGATGAAACAAAATGTCCAATATGTGGTGGAACTGATTTAACTGAAGATTGGGAAGGTTTAATAATAATACTTGATACTTCTTCTGCTTTAGCTGAAATAATAAATGCTAAAAGACCAGGAAGATATGCTATAAAGGTACGTTAAGAGGGTTATATTTGGGTCTTTTAAGACTTCCTGAAGAACTTCGTTCAGAATTATCCAAACCTCTTGGTCTTTTACTTGAGAATAATATTGATAATAATGTAGTTTATGTCTTAAATTTAATTAAGGATAGAAGTCCTCCTAAAGTTATAATTGTTGGTGATTATGTACTTTCAGCATTTATTAAATATAACTATATTCCAGATATTGGAATATTTGATAAGAAAAGTAAAAGATTACCTTTTCAATTGAATATTAATCCTGATATATGTATAAAAAATCCAGCAGGTCATTTATCAGATGAAGCTATAGAGATTATAAAAAATGCATTAAATTCTCAGAAAAAATTAATGATATATGTTGAAGGGGAGGAAGATTTATTGGCATTACCAGCTATTATATTTTCACCAATTAATTCATTCATAATTTATGGTTTAATGGATAAAGGAATGGTTATTGTAATAAATAATGAAGAGAAAAAAATAAAATTATATGAAATTCTTAATAAGTTTGAAAGAGTTTAAATCCAACCTCTTGTTTTCATTGCATCAACTACTCTACTTATTGCACAAATATATGCTGCCATTCTCATGTCTACATCATAATTACGATAAGTTTCATAAACTCTATTAAAAGCTTTTACTAGTAATTTATCAAGTTTATCAAATACTTCTTCTTTACTCCAATAATATCCTTGTAAATTCTGAACCCATTCAAAGTATGATACGCTAACACCTCCAGCATTTGCTAATATGTCAGGTACTACCATGACTCCTCTCTTATGAAGTATATCATCAGCCTCAGGTGTTGTAGGTCCATTTGCACCTTCTAATATTAATTTTGCTTTTATTCTATTAGCATTCTTTTCAGTTATTTGATTTTCAAGAGCTGCTGGAATAAGTATATCACATTCTCTTTCTAGTAATTCTTCATTACTTACAACTTCAGCTCCAGGATAGTTAACAACACTTCCAGTCTTCTTCTTAAATTCTAAGACAGCATCAACTGAAAGACCATCTTTATTGTAAATTCCTCCTTTTGAATCACTTATTCCAACAATCTTACAACCTAGTTTTTCCATGAAATATGCTGAATAATAACCTACATTTCCAAATCCTTGTACTATTACTTTTGCATTTTTTAAATCAATATTTAACTTCTTTGCAGCTTCTCTTCCTACTATAGCAACACCAAGTCCAGTAGATTCAGTCCTTCCTTCTGATCCACCTATAATTACAGGCTTACCTGTAACAGTTCCAAATACATTATATCCTTTCCATTTGCTATATTCATCCATGAACCATGCCATTTCTCTACTTGAAGTATTTACATCTCCTGCAGGAATGTCTATTTCTGGACCTATAATTCTTGATATTGCATAGAAGTATCCTCTTGATAATCTTTCTATTTCTCCAATACTCATTTCTTTTGGATTACAAACAACTCCTCCTTTTGCTCCACCATATGGTAGTCCTACTAATGAGCACTTCCATGTCATCCACATTGATAATGCTATAACTTCTTCCATTGTTACATTTGGATGATATCGTATTCCTCCTTTAAATGGTCCTAAGGCATCATTATGCTGAGATCTAAAACCTTTGAATACTTTTATTGTACCATTGTCCATTCTTACAGGAATGTATACACATAAAACTCTCTTTGGATATTTAAGAATTTCATGTGCATTTGGATCTAAATTCATTATTTTTGCACATTTGTTCAATTGTTCTAAAGCCATTTCATATGGATTTTTTTCATACATAATTTTTCACTAATCCAAAGAACTGAGTTAAACTTATTAATATTTTTTTCGTTTTTAATTAAAAATTTTTTAAAAGAATTATTTATTTTATTAAAAATTAATTAAATTTGCAATTTTAATTAAGATAAATTATTAATATATGATACAATTAATTACCGATAAGCTAAAAAAGGTGTTTTCTTTCAAATTTCTTGATCTATATGTCTTCAGAAAACATACAAATTTCTTTAATAAGTGATAGATATAATCCTGTTATACCACGAAGAGAAGTTGAAGTAGAAATAGTTGCAAAGGGTACTCCAAGTAGAGATACTTTGAGGAAAATCTTAGCAGATTTCTTTAAAGTTCCAGTAGATTGTCTTTTTGTAAGAAGTTGTTTAACATCATTTGGAACCAATGTTTCAAAGTGTAGAGTTCATATCTATAATGATGCTGAATATGGAAAGAAAATAGAGCCAAAATATATACAATTAAGAAATTTACCAAGAGAAGAACGTAAAAAATTAATAGGTAAATAGGTGAGATGATGGCAAAGAAAACAAAACCACATGAACTTTATGAATTTGATTACTCTACAGGAACAATAAAACCAAAGAATAAAGTATGTTCAAGATGTGGAAGATTTATGGCTAAACATACAAAGCCAGTTCCAAGATGGGCTTGTGGATATTGTGGATATACAATATTTATTCGTTAAATTTTTATTTTATTTTAAGGTATAGTTTATGAAAGTCTATATAATTGGTATAGAATCTACTGCTCATACTTTTGGTTGTGGTATTGTAACATCTGATGGAGAAATATTATCAAATGTAAAATCTGAATATATTCCTCCTTCTGGAGGAATACATCCAAGAGAAGCAAGTCAGCATCATTCACAAAAAGCATTATCTGTAATAAAAAAGGCCTTAGAAGAAGCAAAAATCTCTATTTATGATATAGATGGTGTAGCTATATCATTAGGTCCAGGATTAGGTCCATGTCTTAGGACTGGTGCTACAATTGCAAGAGCAATTGCATTATTAATAAATAAACCACTAATTCCAGTAAATCATTGTGTTGCTCATATAGAAATAGGAAGATTAGTAACTAAGGAAGAAGATCCTTTGGTAGTTTATGTTTCTGGTGGAAATACTATAATTTCAGCTTTTTCAGATGGAAGATATAGGATATTTGGAGAGACATTAGATATTGCCTTAGGAAATTGTCTTGATGTTTTTGCTAGACATTTAGGCTTACCTCATCCTGGTGTTCCAAAACTTGAAGCTTTAGCAGATAAAGGAAAAAATTTTATTCATCTACCATATGTAGTAAAAGGACAAGATGTTTCATATTCTGGCTTATTAACAACAGCAATAAAATATATTGGAAAGTATGATCCATGTGATTTAAGTATGAGCTTATTAGAAACAGCTTATGGTATGTTAGCAGAAGTAACAGAGAGAGCTTTAGCACATACAGAAAAAACCTCTTTACTTCTTACAGGAGGAGTTGCAAGAAGTTTACGTTTACAAAGAATTCTAAAATCAGTTTGTGAAGAGCATTCAGTAAGATTTCATGTTGTTCCTCCTGAACTTGCTGGAGATAATGGTGCTATGATTGCTTGGACAGGTTATTTAGCATATAAAGAAAATATCACCATACCAATAGAGTCAAGTTTTATAAGACAGAGATGGCGTCTTGATGAGGTTGAAATACCATGGAGAAAGAAATACTAATAAAAAAAGGAGCTGAAGCTGAACTTTATAAGAGTATATGGATGAATAGAGAAGTAGTAATAAAACGAAGAAAAAGTAAATCTTATCGAAATCCTGAACTAGATAAATATATACGTATACATAGAACAAGTTTAGAAGCTAAACTTCTTTCAGATGCAAGAAGACTTGGTGTTCCTACACCAATTGTATATGATGTTGATTTAAGTAATACACAAATAATTATGAGCTTTATCAAAGGTCCGCAATTAAAAAATTTAATTCCAAAAATGGATAGAGAGTACATGAGAAAAATCTTTATAGAGATAGGAAGATTAGTTGGTTTATTACATAAGGGTGGTATTGTTCATGGTGATTTAACAACTTCAAATATGTTACTACAAAATGATATGATATTCTTTATAGATTTTGGACTAGGGGGTTATACAAAAGATATTGAAGCTAGAGGTGTAGATATTCATTTAATGCGAAGAGCCATTGAGAGTTTATACTATGAATTTTCAGAATTTGCTTATGATAGTTTTATTATTGGATATAAAGAAATAATGTTAGATGAAGCTAATGATGTATTGAAGAGAGTAATTGAAATAAGAAAAAGAGGAAGATATGTAGAAGGTGATAGACATTCATGAAATATACTTTATAACTAGTAATGATCATAAAGTAGAAGAAGCAAATCGAATTTTATCACAATTTGGTATATGCTTAAGAAAATCAAACATAAAAAAATTAGAAATTCAATCTAATTCTCTTGAAAAAATTGTAAAATATTCAGCATTATATGCCATGAAGAAATTAAAAAGTGAATTAATAATTGAAGATTCAGGTCTTTTTATAAAAAAACTTAATGGTTTTCCAGGACCTTTTTCTTCCTATGTTTATAAGAAATTAGGATGTGATGGTATACTAAAATTAATGCAAAATATCTCAGATCGAAGAGCATTATTTAAATGTGTTGTTGGTTATTGTTCTCCTAATGTTAAACCAATATTATTTTGTGGTATTTGTTATGGAAATATATCAAATGAAGCACGTGGTTCTTATGGATTTGGTTTTGATCCAATTTTCATTCCTGACAATTCTAATGGTCGTACATTTTCTGAACTATTACCTGAAGAGAAAGATAAGTTTTCACATCGTGGAATTGCTTTCAGAAAATTTGGATTATGGTACATAAGTAATATTGCTAAACCTTAAATAACAGTTTACAACTGAAAGTTTTGTCTTTCAAGACGGGAGTAAGTAGAAAAGCTTATAAACTCTTTTGTATTGGTGTTTTCGTGGTTGCCCCAAGCCCATGGATGCAGGATTGGCAACCACATGAACAAAATAGATGTGGGGACTCGATCCCTGAATGCCTCTCAGATGATAGATGTAAATTCGAATAGATGAGAGGAATCTTCGTCCTTTAGGGCAAAAGAAGATCAGATGTGGGTGAGAATATTTGAAGAAAAGTAAGAGAAAGGGAAAGTCACATTCTACTAGACCAATAACAAGTGTTTGTAAGTGGGTTAAGTATACACCAGAAGAAGTAGAATCACTAGTAGTAGAACTTGCAAAAAAAGGAATTCCTCCTTCTCAAATTGGTATTATCCTTAGAGATCAATATGGTATTCCTTTAGTTAAGCAAATAACAGGTAAAAAAATATGTGAGATTTTAGAAGAAAGAAAGTTATTACCTGCAATACCAGAAGACTTACAAAATTTAATAAAACGTGCTAGTAGAGTTAGAAGACATTTAGAAGAACATCCAAAAGATATGAGTTCAAAAAGAGGTTTACAGCTTATAGAATCTAAGATAAATAGACTTGCCAAATATTACATATCTATCGGTAGACTGCCTCCTGACTGGAAATATGTACCAGAAAAAGTCTCTATACTATCAAAATAATATAATAAGGGAAAGTCTCCTTGTCAGAAATTACATTATTTAATAAAATTCATTCTGTTGTAGAAAATATTAAAAAAATACCAAAAGAAGAAAAGATACTAATTATATCTCATTATGATGCAGATGGAATAGCTTCAGGAAGTATAATTCTTAAATCATTATTTGAATTAGGATATTTTCCTCACATAAGAATAGTTAATCAATTAGATCATGAAGTTATAAGTGAGATAAAATCTTTGGATTATAATTATATAGTATTTAGCGATATGGGGAGTGGTCAAAAAACTCTTATAGAGTCTATTAAGGAAAAAAATATTTTTATTATAGATCATCACCAACCAGAATCACCTGAACTAGAAAATGAAATTAATCCACACTATTTTGGATTCGATGGTGGAAAAGATATTTCATCTTCTGGTTTAGCTTATCTTTTAGCTAAAGAAATAGATGAGAAAAATGTTCACTTATCACAAATTGCAATTGTTGGCGCTCTTGGAGATCTTCAGGATAAAGGTGAAAAAAACTCACTTATTGGTCTTAATGAAAAAATCTCTCAAGATGCAGAAAAATCTGGCTTATTAAAGAAAAAATTAGGTTTGAAATTACATGGTTTTGAATCTAGACCAATTATACAATGTTTAGCAAATACTATAGAACCCTACTTACCTGGTTTAACTGGTAATGAAGGAGCTTGTCTTAAATTTATTAAGAATCTTGGTATAGAGCCAAAGAAACCAGATGGTAGTTGGAAAACTGTATCTGATTTATCAAATGAAGAAATTAGATTATTAGTAAGTGGATTAATAAAATATCTAATATCTCTTGGATTTTCTAGTAAAGAAGCAGAAAAAATCATAGGAACAGTCTATATATTTCCTAATGAATCAAAAGATTCTCCTCTATATGATGCAAGAGAATTTTCATCATCAATAAATGCTTGTGGAAGAATGAATAAATATGGTCTTGGAATTTCAATTTGCTTAGGTGATAGAGATAAAGCATTAAGTGAACTTAAACAAGTTCTTCATGAATATAGACAAAAACTATCATATTATATAGACTGGTTGAATTCTCATAATAATTCTATAAAAATACTATCACATGTACAAGCAGTTTTTGGAGAAGATATTATTGATGAAAAAATGATTGGTCCCTTAATTTCTATGTTATATGGGGGTAAACCATTTTCACTAGATAAACCTATTATTGGTTTTTCTAAATCTAAAAATTTTGTTAAAGTTTCTGCAAGAGCTACAATAGAGTTAGTAAATAAAGGTATAAATCTTGGTCTTTTAATCAAAGAAGCAGCTAAAAAGTTTAATGGTATAGGTGGAGGACATAGTATTGCAGCTGGTGCACAAATACCTATAGGGAAAGAAGAAGAATTTCTTGAATATCTTAATAAATTAATAGAAGAATCTCAGGTGATAAAACCTGAAACTAGAATTACTAATTAAATTCCCATGTAAAAATGAAAAAATAGCAAAAATAATAGAGAAATCTATAGCACCAGACAATTATGAAATTCCTGTTAATACTAATATACAAGTAAGTGTAGAGAACTCTTTCTTAATAATAAAGGTTTTATCTACTGATGATATTCCATCATTTTTAAGAACTATAGATGATTTATTAAGTTGTATAAACTTAGCAGGAAAAATTTTAAAAGAGTTTTGCTGAATTAATTAAAGTTTATATTGAGGTTTTATATTTTGTAATGAGGGAAAAATAAATATGTCCTCTAAACAACCATCAACAAAATTAAAAGAAAAGTGGAGACAAAAGAAATGGTATACTATCATAGCACCTCCTTCATTTGGAAATCTTGAAATAGGAAAAACTATTGCAGATTCTCCACAAAAACTTATTGGTAGAGTTGTTGAAACCACTCTTTATGATATAACTGAGTCAATTTCTCAGCTTTATATTAAGTTATATTTTAAAATAATTAAAGTTGAAGGTGATAAAGCCTATACTATGTTTTTTGGTCATGATTTTGCTAGAGATTATTTAAGAAGTCTTGTTAGAAGAGGAACAACACGAATAGATGGTATATTTAATATTACTTCAAAAGATGGCTATAAGATGCGAATTAGTATAATTGCAATTACTGCAGCAAGAGCAAAAACATCACAGGCACATGCAATAAGAAAAATAATGGAAGAAATTGTTGCAAAAAAAGATGGACAATTGCTTTATGATGAGCTTGCTCAACAATTAGTACTAGGTAAGATAGCTTCGGAAATTTATAATGAAGCAAAGAAAATATATCCATTGAAGAAATTAGAAGTTAGAAAAAGTAAACTATTAGAAGCTCCACAAATATTAGTAACAGCTCAACAACAATAATTAAAAATAAATTTCAATTTTTTAAATATCTATCTTATGAAAGAAATCATAACTTCTTCTGGAATTAGAGGATTAGCCATAAGTGAAATATCTCCAGAATTATGTATGAAAATTGGAATAGCAATATCAAGTATTGAAAAAGGTGAATATATAATTGGTCACGATGTTCGCTTAACTTCTCCTTTATTAGCTAGTTGTTTAGCAAATGGAATTTGTATAGGAGGATCTAATTCAATACTTATTGGCTTAGCTCCTACACCTGCAATTGCATTTTATGCTAGATATTATACAGGTGGTATTATTATAACAGCAAGTCATAATCCTCCTGAATATAATGGATTGAAAATATTTGATAAAAATGGAATTCCTGTTAATCCATCTTTTTATAAGAGTCTTCTTGAAATTCCTATAAGATATGCAAATTGGGACTCATTAGGCTATATAAAGAATTTCTATGGATTATATGAATACATAGAATTTCTCATTTCTCATGTAAATACAAAAAAGAAATGGAAAATTGGATTAGATCCAGGAAATGGAACTACATCATTAACTGCACCATTAGTATTTCATAATACAGGTCATGAAGTTAAAGCAATAAATATTAATTTAGATGGTAGATTTCCTGGAAGAGGTGCTGAACCAAACGAACATACTTCAAAATTATTATCAGATCTTATTAGAAAATACTCTTTAGATATTGGATTTGCATATGATGGTGATGGTGATAGAGTATTAATAGTTGATGAAAATGGTAATGTAATACCTCAAGATATTGCTTTAGCTCAAATAGCTAAATTTATTGCTTATAAATCACATAAACCAATAGTTGTAAATGTAGATACTTCAGCAATTGTTGATTTTGTTATAAATTCTATTGGAGGAAGAATTTTCAGATCAAAAGTTGGTGATCCATATGTTATAGAAGAAATTATTAAAAGAGATGCATGTTTTGGAGGAGAACCATGTGGTGCTTGGATATTTCCAAACATAATAAAGTGTCCAGATGGTGTTTTATCATCAATTATGTTTTTGAATTTTCTAGATTATGAAGAAGTAAAACCTTCAGAGCTTTTACAAAATTTACCTAGCTTCTTTATAGAAAGAAAGAATATATCATGTAGGGATAAAATTACTACTATGAAAAGAGTAATGAGTGAAATTCCTAAATTATATCCTGATGCTAATATATCATATATTGATGGTATTAGAATTTCATGGGATGATTTTACATGGGCTTTAATAAGACCTTCTGGAACTGAACCACTAATAAGAATAACTGTAGAGTCAGTATCTAGAGATAAAGTAAAAAGTCTTATTTCTTCAATTACAAAACTTATAACAAAAGGTGATTAAAATACGAAGAGTATAATTCTTGCTGCTGGTAAGGGAACAAGATTAGAACCATTTACAATAAGTAGACCTAAGCACTTAATTCCCATTGCAGGTGCTCCATTAATTGAACACATAATAGAAGCTCTTAAAGAAAATGGTATTAATGAAATAATAATTGTTGTAAATTATATGAGTGAACTAATAAAATCATATTTAGGCGATGGATCAAGACTTTCAGTAAAAATAAGTTATGTAGAACAAAAAGCATTAGAAGGAACAGCTCATGCTCTTTATTCTTGTAAAGATTTAATTAATAATGAGCCATTTATGGTCATATATGGTGATCTTGCTTTTCATCCTTCTATTATTAGTAATTTAATATCTAATTATGATGAAAGATATCTTGGTGTTATATTGGGAATTTCTGTGAGGAATGTTAGGGATTTTGGATTAATGATTACTAATGGTGATTTCTTAACTAAAATAGAAGAAAAACCAAAAATTGAAGAATCAGGAATTATCAATGGTGGAATCTACATATTTAAACCAAAAATATTTAGGTTTATAGAAGAAACAAAAAGATCTATTCGTGGAGAAATAGAATTAACATCATCAATAAATATTGCAATAGAGAAAGGTGAAAAATTTCTTGTAGTAAAATCAGAAGAAGATAAATGGGTTGATGTAGGTAAGCCATGGGATATACTAGATGCTAATAAACTCCTTATGGATGTAAAAGTTAATAAAAAAATAGTTAATGGTTATGTAGAAGATGGCGTCCATATAAATGGTAATGTAGTAATTGAAAAAAATGCTAAAATTCTTTCTGGAACCTATATTGAAGGTCCTGTATGGATTTCTTCTGGATGTAGAGTAGGACCAAATTGCTATATTCGTCCATATACATATTTATGTAAAAATGTAAGAGTAGGAAATGCTTGTGAAATCAAGAATAGTATAATCATGGAAGATACTCATATTAGTCATCTATCTTATATTGGAGATAGTGTAATAGGTGCAAGATGTAATATTGGAGCTGGAACAATAATTGCAAATTTAAGATTTGATGAAAATACTATAAAGGTAACAATAAAAGGAGAAGAGATTGAAAGTGGGAAGAAAAAGCTTGGAGCATTTATTGGTGATAATGTTAAAACTGGAATAAATGTTAGTATAAATCCTGGTGTAAAAATAGGACCAAATTGCTGGATTGCCCCTCATACTTTTGTCTATAAAGATGTACCAGAAAATTCTTTTTTAATTCAAAAATTTGAGATAGAATTAAAAGAAAAATGATAATAGAAAGAAATACAGTAATAAAAGATCATCGTAAAGTAAGATTAAAATTTGCATTAGTTTATCCCAATATCTATGGTGTAGGAATGAGTAATCTTGCAATTCGTTTACTTTATGACATCATTAATAGTAGAGAAGATATTGTTTGTGAGCGTTTCTTTTTCTCAGGATATAGAGAAAAACCAAAAAGTATTGAATCTGGATTACCTTTAAATTATTTTGATGTAATAGGTGTTTCTTTTCAACATGAAATGGATTATATTCGTTTCTTAGATATGCTTTCATCATCATCAATACCATTAGAAGCTGATAAGCGTAATTCTCCTATTATTATTGCAGGTGGTCCTGCAATATCCTCAAATCCAATGCCATTAGTTAAATTTGTTAATTTCTTTGTTATTGGTGAAGTTGAACCAATTATTGATACATTATTAAACTCTTTAGTAGATAAAAATCTAGAGGAAGTATATCCATCCATACCTGGATTATATAAGCCAGGAAAAGTAACAGAAAGGATATATGTAAGAAATCTAGATTTTGCTCATCATGTAGTAAAACAAGTTATTTCAGATATAGAAAATAGTTTTTCCTCATCATTTTTACTTGAAATAAGTAGAGGTTGTAATGTTGGTTGTAGATTTTGTCTTGAATACTTTTTATATTTTCCAAGAAGAGAAAGATCTTTTAAGAATTTAATCAATATTATTGAAGATGGATTATTTTTAACTCAAACTAATAAGTTAGTTATTATTAGTTCTGCATTTTTAGAGCATTCACAAATAAAAGATATTCTTTCTTTTCTTATTGAAAAGAAAATTAATTTCTCAGTACCATCTATAAGAATAACAAAAATAGATGATGAAATTATTAAGTTAATTGCATCTGGTGGACAGCGTACATTGACAATAGCACCTGAATCTCATTGTGAGCACTTAAGAAATATAATAAATAAAAAATTTGATAATGATCTATTTTTTGATGTGGTAAGAAAAGCAAAAGATGCTGGTATAAAAAATCTCAAGTTATACTTTATGTTAGGCATACCTGGTGAAAAAAATGAAGATTTTAATGATATAGACAAGTTTCTTTCACGAATTATTTCACTAGGTTTTTCTCCATCATCAATTCATATATCAATAAATCCATTAATTCCAAAAGCTAATACATCATTTCAATGGTTACCATTAATATCAAAAAAGGACTATAAAGATCGTCTTCTTATTTTTTATAAAAAAGCAAAATCCTTAGGAATAAGAAGAATTGAAGCATTAGACTATAGATGGTGTGCTATTCAAGCATATCTTTCTACTGCAGGTCAAGAAGCTTCAGAGTTATTAAAATTATTAGTAGAAGATATTAAAGCTGGAGGTAGTGGTGATCTAGGATCTTGGCGAAGAGTATTAAAACGTTATAATAAAACTCCAGAAAATATATATCAACCTAAATCTATTGATGAACCATTACCATGGGAAGAAATAAAAGGAGCATTTCCTATATCTATATTGAAGAAAGATTTTGAAAAAGTTATGAGGTCATTGAAATGATAATATCAAAAGAAGAATTTAAGAAATTATTTCCTAATCTTGCAAGAGAATTAGAAGAAAATACTGGTATTACTTTAAAGATTGATAAAAGTAGAGGCTATAATCCAACAGTCATAGATTTTATAAAAAGATGTGAAAAAGATGAAGAAGCAATTGAAATTATAGATTTTCTTGAAAAACGTGGAGAGATAAGTAAGGAGTATGCTGAAAGTTTAAGAAAAAGAATAAAAGAAAAAGGAGTAAGATCCTTTGGTAAGAAAAGAAAACCAGGATATTACTTTAGAGCTTTTAAAATTTAATACTATTTAGCTGAAACTATTTTAATTACATCACCATCTTTAAGTACATAATCTCTTCCAATTTTTTGTTTTGTTTTTACATTTATTGCATAAAGAAAGTTATTTCCTAAATCAGTATGAATTTTATATGCAAGATCTATAACTTTAGAACCTTCTTGTAATATAAATATATCTGGTAAAACATTTCCCTTACTATCTGAAAGTTTTATCTCATCTTCTACAGGAAAAACTGCTATCATTTTTAATTCTTTTTTATAAATACTTTCTAAAGCTTCTTGTACACCTGTACTACCCCAACTTTTTATAATTCCTTCAACCTTAGATAATGCTTCTTTTTGCTTTTCATTTAATTCATTTGGTTTCAATATTTTAAAACTTGAATCTCCAGGCATATATTCTATTAATCCTTTTTTTGCAGCTAATCTTAATAAAAGTTCAGCTTCAGCACAACAAGGAATAACAATATAGTCCTTAAATTCAGATTTTATTCTATTTATATTATCTTCAGCTGTAGGTAAATCTATTTTATTAGCTACTATTACCATAGGCTTAGCTATTTTTCTAAGTATTTTCACAAATTCTATTATATCATTATCAGTCCATTTATCTATATCTTTATTAAATTCATCTCTTGACTTTAATGCCATAATAATATGTTTTTTACTAATCATAAGACCAGATAATCTTTCATAAAGTACTTTAATAATATCTTCTCTTTGTTGTATAACCTTTTTCACAATTTTATTCCAATCTTTTTTTAATAATTGAAATAACCACATTATAATTTCATATTCTACAAACTTTATATCTTCTACAGGATCTCCCTTTCCTAATTCACATGGATTTCCATTTATATCTGTTGAACCTGAAGCATCTACAACATGAATAAATCCATCAACTTGTCTTAAATCATCTAAAAATTTATTTCCAAGACCTCTTCCTTTATGTGCTTCTGGAACAAGTCCTGCTACATCTACAATTTCTACAGGAACCCATCTTATACCATTAATACACTTAGAATTTCTTGGATTATCTTTTACTCCTAATTCTTTACATACACAATGAAATCTTATACTAGCAATTCCTCTATTTGGTTCAATTGTTGTAAATGGTACATTACTTATCTTTACAGGTATTAAAGTAGCAGCTGAGAAAAATGTTGATTTTCCAACATTTGTTTTTCCTATTATTCCTACAATCATGATAATATAAATTAAAAATAAAAAGAGAAAAACTTTTTTATAATTATACAAATTGCATTTTTGGGATATTAAATGAAGGTATTAATTACTGATGATGTTAATAAAGAATGTGCAATTAAACTTAGAAATGCTGGTTTTGAAGTAGATGAATTTCCAAATATTTCAAAAGATGAATTAATAAAAATAATTCATAATTATGATATATTAGTTGTAAGAGGAAGAACAAAAGTAACAAAAGATGTTATAGAAGCAGCAAAAAAACTTAAGCTTATTGGAAGAGTTGGTGTTGGACTAGATAATATTGATGTTAAAACTGCTGAAGAAAAAGGTATAAAAGTGATTAACACTCCTGAAATGTCTACTATTGCAGTAGCAGAACTTACATTTTCACTTATTTTAAATTTAGTTCGTGGAACATATAGAGCTATAGATTCTATGAAGAAAGGATTATGGGAAAAAAAGAATTTATATGGTTATGAATTATTCAATAAGACTTTAGGAATTATTGGTTTTGGAAGAATAGGTAGAGCAGTAGCTGAAAGAGCAAAAGCATTTGGCATGAAAATAGTTGTATACGACATTCTAAGTTATGAAATGATAAAAGATGAAATAGAAAAACTTAATGCCATTTATGCATCATCACTTGAAGAATTGTTAATGAATTCTGATATAATTACAATACATGTACCTTTAACACCACAAACAAGATATATGATAAATTCTAAAACAATTTCTCTTATGCGTAATGGTGTTTATATAATTAATACTTCAAGGGGAGAAATAATTAATACTAGAGATTTATTAAGTGCTTTAAAGACTGGTAAAATTGCTGGTGCAGCTCTTGATGTTTTTGAAAATGAACCTCCAAAAGAGGATTGGGAAAAAGAACTAATTTCATTACCTAATGTAATTGCTACTCCTCATATAGGTGCACAAACATATGAAGCTCAAATTAAAGGTGCAATTTTAATGGCCGAAAACATTATTAAACTCTTTAAATCGTCTAACTAGGGGATAGAAAATGTATAAGTACCTTGCAGAAATGTGGCGTCATCCTAATGAAGGTATACTTAAAACCATAAGAATGATGAGATTAATTAAATGGCGAAGAGAACCTGCAATTGTTAGAATAGAACATCCTACACGTATAAATAAGGCAAGAGCTCTTGGATATAAGGCTAAACAAGGTATTATTGTAGTAAGAGTAAGAGTAAGAAGAGGTCTTATGAATGTAAGTAGACCAGATTCTGGTAGACGTCCAAAGCGTATGGGAATAATTCATCCATCAAAAAAGAGTCTACAATGGATTGCTGAAGAACGTGCTAATAGAAAATTCCCAAATATGGAGGTACTAGGAAGTTATTGGGTTGCTTCTGATGGAAGGTTTTCATGGTATGAAGTAATACTTGTTGATCCACATCATCCTGCTATTGTCTCAGATAAAGATTTATCATGGATTACAAAGCAAAGAGGAAGAGTCTTTAGAGGTCTTACTCCTGCAGCTCGTAAAAGCAGAGGTTTACGTAATAGAGGTAAAGGTGCAGAAAAACTTAGACCAAGTAGAGAGTATTAATCTAAATTATGAAGGAATATAAAATTTCTTCTATATCTTTAAGTACAATAGTACATGCAACTGAAGATAAAGAGAAAGTAAAATCTGCTTTATTTAATTTAATACCTAAGAATTTAGTAAATTTACTAACTATAAATGAAGTACATCTTAAAGGTCATTATGGTAATCCTATAATATTATTAAATTTAGAAATAAATGATCCTAATATTGCAAGTGAAGTTTTTGACTTTATTATAAGATCAATTTCAAAAGAAGAACTTGCTATTATAAAAAATAATCCATCAATATATTGTGATGATAAGTCTATATTTCTAAGAATAGATAAGCAATATGCTTATCTCGGAACAATTAAGCTTTCATTTCTTGATGATGTTATAAAAGTTAAGGTAAATGTATTAAATCCCTTAGCCCTAATACGTAAGTTATGAAAATATATCGATCAAGATATATATTATTTAGAATTTCAGGAAATGTTTATGATAATGAAATATTATTTCATATTAAAGCTTTACTATTACCTCATGAAATAAAAATTATGCTTAAGAAATTACCATTTATTATTATAAAAATAGATCACAAATCATGGGAAGCTTTTAAAAGATTATATGGTCCGAAAATTAATATAACATCAAAAAAATTTACCATTACTTCTATTATTACATCTGGAACTATGAAGAAAATAAAAAAGGAATTAAGAGAAAAAATAAAAGCTTAAACTTTATTATTTTATAAGAGGATGAAGAAGCCGTCCCAGTCAATCAGAAAATTATGTTGAGAAATACCACCATCTGACTCATTTAAGTTCTTGGAAAAATTATTGAGTAATTGACTTTTTTACACTAATTAATAAAACTTATATAACTTTAGTAAAAATAACTTACTTAGAACTTATATGATGATTTTTCTATATTTCAGATAAACTTAAAAATTTTTACTTTTTATTATTTTACGTTATTAAAAAGGAGGTATAATATATTGAATGAAAAAACAAGAGAATTAATAAGAATGATAAACAAAGAATGTATTGATTACCCTGATTATCAAATTGTAGATGAAAAAGAACCTAAGCTTTATAAAGAAATGTTTCCATTCTCATCACCTCCAAAAATTTTATGGGATGGTGTTATAGTACCTATGGATATTCCTAAAGAATTATGGATTACAGATACTTCATTTAGAGATGGACAACAAGCTAGAGCACCATATACAGTAGATCAAATAGTTACAATATATAAATACCTACATAAAATAGGTGGTCCAAAAGGAAAAATACTAATGAGTGAATGTTTTCTTTATACAAAACGTGATAAAGAAGCAGTTCGTAAACTTTTAGAACTTAATTATCCATATCCTATTGTTAGTGGATGGATTCGAGCAAGTAAAGATGAGCTTAAATATGCAAAAGAAGCTAAAGTTAAAGAAGTTGGAATGTTAGCCTCAATTTCAGATTATCATATATTTTATAAATTTGGAGGATTAAGTCGATCTCAAGTAATATCTAAGTATCTTGAAGTAATAGAAGAAGGTCTTAAATCTGGTATAGTAATGCGTGCACATATTGAGGATTGTACAAGAGCTGATATATTAGGAGTTGTTGTTCCCTTTGTAAAATCTCTTATGCGATTATCAGAGAAATATGGTCTACCTGTGAAAATTAGAATCCCTGATACTTTAGGTTTAGGTCTTCCATGGCCACAAGTAGCATTACCAAGAAGTATACCAAAAATTGTATGGATTCTTCGTAATATCTGTGGTGTCCCTTCAGAATGGCTTGAATTTCATGGACATAATGATTTTCATATGGGTATTGCAAATGCCACAGCAGCATGGCTATATGGAGCTGCTTTGAATAATACTACTTTATTAGGTATAGGAGAAAGAGCTGGAAATGTACCATTAGAAGCCATGGTCTTCATTTATGCTTCTATAAAGGGAGATTTTGATGGAATGGATACACGTGCAATAACAGAAGTAGCAGAATATTATAGAAAAGAAATTGGTTATGAAATTCCACAATATTATCCAATAGTTGGTAGTAATTTTACTGTAACAAGAGCAGGTATACATGCAGATGGTACACTTAAAAATATTGAAATGTATTTACCATTTGATACTGAAAAATTACTAGGAAGACCTCCAAGTGTTTCTATAACACCATATTCTGGAACTGCTGGTATTGCCTTTTGGATTAACCATTATTTTAAACTAAAAAATAATGAAAAAATAAGAAAAGATGATCCAAGAGTAATAATGTTACATAATGAAATATTAAAAAAGTTTGAAGAAGAAAATGAATTAGTGATTTCTGATGAGGAAATGCTATCATTAGTTAAAAAATATTTCCCTACATTATTTGAAAGAAAGAGTTAAGGATATATGTGATTTTTTCTCTAAGAATAAGCAATTAAATATATATCCTTATATAAATATAAAATATTTTGTACTAAATAAAATGGTGGGAAAAAATGTTTACACCCCCTGGTTTAGGATATGATAGAGCAATAACCATATTTTCACCAGATGGACGTTTATTTCAAGTAGAATATGCTCTAGAAGCTGTAAGAAGAGGATGGACTGCACTAGGTATAAGATGTTTAGATGGTGTTGTACTTGCAGTTGAAAAAAGGAAAATAAGTCCATTAATTGATCCATCATCAATGGAAAAAATTATGAAAATAGATGAACATGTTGGAGCAACTTTTGCAGGTTTATCTTCAGATGCAAGAATACTAATTGATCAAGCAAGACAAGAAGCTCAAATTAATCGTATACTTTATGATGATATTATCGATATAGAAGTATTAACTAAGAGAATTAGTAGTATAAAACAACTTTATACTCAACATGCAGGTGTAAGACCATTTGGAGTATCTTTACTAATTGCTGGTGTAGATAAAGTTGGTCCAAGATTATTTATGACAGAACCAAGTGGTGCATATGCTGGCTACTTTGCAGTTGCTATTGGTGCAGGCTCTCAAACTGTAACTGAATTTTTTGAAAAGAATTATAATGAGAAAATAACTTTATCATCAGCTATACAACTTGCTCTAAAAGCATTAGCAATGGTTATAGAAGGTGGACTTGATTCTACAAGAGTAGAAGTAGCAATAGCAAGTAAGACCACAGGAAAATTTGAAATTCTTCCTGTAGAAGTTGTAGCTAAATATATAGATGAAGTAAAGGCGAAATAAATGTCAAAGGAGAGGGTAGTTGCTAGACTTACAATTAATAAAGAACATTTTGAAATATTAGTAAATCCTGAATTAGCTTGGCTACTTAAAAGTGGAAAAGATGTTGATTTAAGAGAATTACTTGTAAGTGATACTATATATAAAGATATTAGAAAAGGTGAAAAAGCTTCTGAATCTTCATTAATTAAATGTTTTGGTACTACTGATTTGAAAACTATTGTTACAACAATAATTAAAAAAGGAGAACTTCAAATTACAACAGAGCAAAGACGAAGAATGATAGAAGATAAGAGAAAACAAATAATTGCATTTATTGCTCGTAATTGTGTAGATCCTCATACTGGTTTACCACATCCTCCTATTAGAATAGAGAATGCCATAAAAGAAGCTAAAGTTAATATAGATCCATTTAAGCCTGTTGAGCAACAAGCAAATGAAATTATAAAAGCACTTAGAACAATATTACCATTAAAAATAAGTCAGACAACTCTTTTAATTCATGCAAAAAGAGAGTACGCAAGTAAAGTAAAAGATTATATCTCTAAAACAGGAGATATATCAAGATCAGAATGGCTATCTGATGGATCTTGGAGATGTGAAGTTACTATTCCTGCAGGTCTTCAACAAACTGTAATAGATAAACTTAATGAAATATCAAAGGGGGATATTTTAATAAATATAATAAAGAAAACATGAGGTGATCTTTATTTGATTTATTTTTCTCAAAGACAAATAGTTGTACCAGGTTTTGTATTAGCTGAAGGAAATTATGAAACAGGTCGTAATGTATATAAAGAAGGAAATAAGTTTTATGCAACAGTTATTGGACTTGCTGAATTAAAAGATAAGATAATAAATGTTATACCATTAAGAGGTTGTTATATTCCTTCTGTTGGTGATGTTTTAATTGGTAAAGTAATTGATATTATAACTACAGCATGGTTGGTAGATATAAGATCTCCTTGGAATGCTATTCTTTTTGCAAAAGACTTTTTTTCTAAACCTATTGATATTATGAAGGAAGATCTTAGAAAGTATTTAGATGTAGGTGAATTAATAGTAGCTAAAATTATTTCTTTTGATCGTACAAAAAATCCTGTACTTACAGCAAAAGGACGTGGTCTTGGAAAAATTGAAAAAGGTACTGTTATTGAAGTTGAACCAACAAGAGTTCCAAGAATAATTGGGAAAAAAGGTTCTATGATAAATATGCTTAAAAAAGAAACAGGTTGTCAAATTCATGTTGGTCAAAATGGTCGAATATGGATCTCTGGGAAAAATAGAGAAGATGAATTTTTAGTAGTTGAAGCAATAAGAAAAATAGAGAGCGAAGCACATACTACAGGATTAACAAATAGAGTGTATAGTCTTATAACTAAAAGGAGGGTAGTAAATGGAAAGGAAAAAGCTAATATCTGATGATGGAAGAAGACTAGATGGAAGAAGATTAGATGAAATTAGACCAATAAAATTTAAAATTGGAGTACTTAAAAATGCTGATGGATCTGCATATATGGAATTAGGAAAAACAAAAGTTATTGTAGGGGTTTTTGGTCCAAGAGAATTACATCCAAAGCATCTTGCAGTCCCTGATAAATGTATAATACAAGCTCGTTATCATATGGCACCATTTTCTGTTAAAGAAAGAAAACCCCCAGCTCCTACAAGAAGAGAAATAGAGCTTTCAAAAGTAATACGTGAAGCTTTAGAACCAGCAATATTTGTTGAACTATTTCCTAGAACAACAATTGAAATTTATGCTGAAGTAATTCAGGCTGATGGAAGTACAAGATGTGCAGCTATTTCTGCAGCTTCTTTAGCGCTTGCTGATGCTGGAATTCCTATGAGAGATTTAGTTGCTAGTATTGCAGTTGCAAAAGTCGATGGTCATCTTGTTTTAGATGTTATGGATGAAGAAGATAAATATGGTTCATCAGATATGCCTGTTGCTATGATGCCATCTAAAAATGTAATAACATTATTACAAATGGATGGAATGTTAACTTATGAGGAATTTAAAAAATCTTTAGAACTTGCAAAAAAAGGATGTATGGAAGTTTATATGAAGCAAAAAGAAGCTTTAGAATCATACTTTAAGAATATTAAGGAGGAAAAATAATGACAATTAGTCCTATTCCTTCTTTAAAGAAGAAGCAAATTTATGAACTTGCAGAAAGTGGAAAAAGAATTGATGGTCGTGGATTAATAGATATGAGGAAAATTGAAATTAATACAAATATTTTAGATAAAGCTGAAGGTTCTGCAAGTGTTAAACTGGGCGATACATATGTAATTGCAGGTGTTAAATTTGAAATAAGTGAACCTTTTCCTGATATACCAGATGAGGGAATATTATCTGTAACAGCAGAATTCTTACCCTTAGCATCTCCACTTTTTGAAGCTGGACCACCTGATGAAAATGCAATAGAACTAGCAAGAGTTGTAGATAGAGCATTAAGAGGAGGTAAGGCAATTAATACAAAAAAATTATGCTTAATACCTGGTAAAAAAGTATGGACTGTATGGGTTGATATTTTTGTTTTTGATCACTGTGGAAATCTTATAGATGCTTCAGCTTTGGCTTCTTTATGTGCACTTTTAACAGCTAAAATTCCAAAAACAGAAGTTATTGGAAATGAAGTAAAGATATTAGATGAATATGAACCATTACCAATAGAATCTCTTCCAATTATTGTAACTATAGCAAAAATTGGTGATAAATTACTTGTTGATCCATCATTAGAAGAAGAAGAAGTTATGGATTGTAGAATAAGTATTGCTTTTGTTGAAGGAAAAGATAAACAAGAACATATTTGTGCTATACAAAAAGGTGGAAGAGGATCTTTCTCATATGAAGAAATTTTAAGAGCTGTTGAAATCGCTAAAGTTAAAAGTCAGGAAATAAGAAAAATTATTCCCTGTGGTGGTAAGTAATGGGTAAAGTAACAGGTCCTGTAGCTTGTTATGGTCCAAGATATGGTGCAACTCTAAGAAAACGTGTATTAGCAATAAAACTAAAAGCAAAAGGTCAAAAATGTCCTAAATGTTTTTCTGTAGATACATTAAAGAGAGAAGCAGCAGGAATATGGATATGTAAAAAATGTGGAATTAAATTTGCAGGAGGAGCTTATATTGCTCAAACTATAATGGGTAAGACTTTATTGCCAGAAGAACTTAAGAGTATAAAGGAAAGCATGAAGAAAACAAAAGAAGAATAAATTAAAATATGTCTATTTTATTAACAACATCCTTAAGACCTAATCCTCGTGTAAGAAGTTTTTGTAAAGATTTAGCTTCAACATCTTCAATATTTCACTATATAACACGTGGAAAAATGAACATGTCAGCAATTTTTGGATATGCTTCTTCAATTAAAGCAAATAGAATTTGGATTATTTTTTCTAGACATGGAAATCCTGGAATGATAAATTTTTTTAGTTTAGATGAAAATAAAAAAATTGGTATTATTTTTATTAAGGGTGTAGCATTAAAGAGAGAATTGAGAAATGCTTATTCAAAATCAACAAAAAGTAATTCAATTCAATTAATTCTTAAAGATGAAAAATTAAGAGGATTATATGAAGTCATTAAACTAGCATTACCTTCTGAAGGTATATCTAATGGTGAAAATATTACAAGAATTGAAATAAGTAGAAATAAAGAAGGTTTTGCAGAAATTCAATTTTTTGATAATAAAACAAATTTAATATGTGGTCCAAAAATAATAGTAAAAGGATATGTAAAAGAAAATAAGGTCGAATTTTTTAAATAATAGTGATGGAGCTTCCAATTAAATCAAAACTTATAATAAATTTTGATGATAAAATTATAGCTGATAATATCTATAGAATATTAATTCCTGAAGTGAGAACTACAAAATCTTCAAAAATATCAATGATAAAAAATAATAGTAGTATAGACCTATATATTGAAACAAAAACAATTCCTGGCTTAAGAGCTATACTTAATTCTTATTTAAGATGGATAAATTCATGTTTAGAAATATTTTCTTGGAAAGAGGAAAGATCCAAAACAAATAAAAATAAAAATGCTAAATAATCTTTGAAAAGAGTGAGATAAAAATGTCAAAGCAAATTCCTCCTCAATTACAACATCAGATATTACGTTTACAAGAGCAACAAGAACAATATAAAGCTCTTTTACTTCGTAAACAACAATTTGAAATGGAATTGAGAGAAGTAGAAAGAGCTCTTCAGGAATGTTCTAAACTTTCTGATGATGCTTTAATATATCAATCAGTAGGTAATTTACTTTTTAAAACTGAAAAAAGTAAAGTAATTAATGAACTAAATGAGAAAAAAGAAGAACTTGAATTAAGAATAAAGACCATAGAGAAACAAGAGCAACGTTTAAGACAACAACTTGAAGAACTTAGAAAAAATATACAAGCAAGTTTATCTAGTCTATCTGGATTACCATCTAGTTCATAAAAATGTTAAATAATATTGCTAATATACCAAGTGAAATTATTAAGGAAGCTTGTAAAATTGGAGAAAAAGAAGCCTATAAGTACATTACTTCACATATAAATCCAAGACTAATAAACACATTTAGTATTTCTGTTGTTTATGAAAATAATCAATTTACTATAGAAATCTACATCAATACTGTAGTTAATATGGATTTAGAAAAGCTTTTAGATGAAGCAATTGATGTTGCATTTACTGCAATTGATAATTTTATAAGAGGTAAGATAACTTGTCAAACTTACTAAAAATACTTAGTCCTTTCAATAATATAGTAATCGTTTGTCATCCTAATGCTGATATTGATAGCTTAGGTTCTGCTTATGTTTTATTCAATTTTATTAAGAATTTTCTTAATAATAAGAATATAGTAATATATGTTCCTGAATCAATTAGTTCATCTTCTATTCCATTAATAGAATATTTCAATATAGAAATTTGTAATGAATTTTTATCTCCTGATATATTTATACTTGTTGATATCTCATCTTTAAATCAAATACCATTAATTAAATCATATGTAGAGGAAAAATCGATTCCCTATATTGTTATAGATCATCATGTTCCTGATGAGCAAACTATTAATAAAGCTATATTTTTTATAGTAAAAGAAGCAACATCTACATGTGAAATAATTTATGAAATTATAAAAAATTATCTTACAGATAAGAAAATATTAGAAGCCTTATTAGCAGGTATTATTTATGATTCAAGACGTTTTCTTATAAATCCCAAAAAATCTATTTCACTTGCTTATGAATTAATAAATAAAGGTGCAGATATAGAAAAAATACTTCAACTTCTATCTATAGAGCAAAATTATTCTGAAAAAATGGCAAAAATTAAGGGTTGTTCTAGAATGAAAATATTTAAAGCTTCTTCTTGGATAATTGCTTTTACATATGTAAGTGCTTTTGAAGCATCTGTTGCTCGTACTCTTATTGATATTGGAGCAGATTTCGCTTTTGTAATAAATGAATCTGAGAGAAGAGTAACAGGAAGAATAAGAGAAGTAGTTTATAATCAAGTAAGAATTAATCTAGTTACTGATATAATAAAACCATTAATTGAAAAATATCCAGGTCAAGGAGGTGGACATCCTACAGCTGCAAGTGCTAATTTTAATGTAGATATATCTATTGAAAATTTAATATCAGAAATATTAGAATTAATTGCAAGTAAACTTAATCTTCAAAAACATTTAATATGTGAAATTGATACAAAAAAGTAATTAGTTTTCATAGAGATGATAAGAATGGGAATTGTAGAAATTCGTAATCTTACATTTAAATATGCAAATTCTGATAAGCCTAGCTTATATGATATTAATCTCTCAATTAATAAAGGTGAATTTTTCTTAATAACAGGTCCAACAGGTTGTGGAAAGACAACATTATGTAAGTGTTTAAATGGTTTAATTCCAAACTCATATCATGGTGATTTTAGTGGAGAAGTTATTGTAGATGGTTTATCTACTAAAGAACATCCAGTCTACGAATTAGCACAACATGTTGGTTTAGTCTTTCAAGATCCAGAAAATGAATTATTTTGTACTTCTGTTGAAAAAGAAATTGCATTTGGACCAGAAAATCTTGGATTACCTAGAGATGAGATAAGAAAAAGAGTAGAAGAAGCTATGGCAATGGTTGGAATTTCTCATTTAAGAGAAAGATCACCATATGAACTTTCTGGTGGTGAACAACAAAAAGTAGCTATAGCTGCTATTCTTGCAATGAAGCCAAAGATACTTGTACTTGATGAACCTACATCCAATTTAGATTCATTAAGTGCTTATTCCATATTAAATTTATTACTTAATCTAAAGAAGGAATATGAAATGACAATTATACTTGTAGAACATAGATTAGAAATAGTAGCAAAAATGGTAGATAGATGTGCAATAATGAATGAAGGTAGAATAATTGCTATTGGTGATCCTAGAGAAGTATTATATTCTGATATAGTAGAATCAATAGGTATTGGTATTCCAAAGATTGTAAAACTTGCAAAAAGACTAAAATTATCTTCACGTCCTTTATCTTCTTCTGAATTAGCAAATATACTAAAGGTGAAAAAATGATAGAATTTCATAATGTATTTTTTTCATATCAACCAGATAAAGAAATTCTTAAAAATATTAATTTAAAAATAAATAAAGGAGAATTATTAGCAATAATAGGACCAAATGGTGCAGGAAAAACTACTCTTTTAAAACATATAAATGGTCTTTTAAAACCACAAAAAGGATATGTTAAGGTTCTTGGTATGAATACAAAAGAAACAACAGTTGCAACATTAGCTAGACATGTTGGATTTGTATTTCAAAATCCTGATCATCAACTATTTGCTGAAACTGTTGAAAAGGAGATAATGTTTGCTTTAATTAATTTTAATTTTCCAGAGCATGAAATAAAAGAAAGAGTAGAAAGAATTCTTCATGAATTAGATCTTGTAAAATATAGAAATAAATCTCCTTTTGTATTAAGTGGAGGTGAAAGAAAAAGAGTTGCTTTAGCATCAGTTTTATGTTATGATCCATCAATTTTAATACTTGATGAACCTACTATTGGTCAAGACTATCGTCAAAAACTTAATTTAATTAATCTTATTAGCAAATTAAATAAAGAAGGAAAAACAGTAATTATTGTAACTCATGATATAGAATTTGTTGCTGATTTTATTCCTCGATGTATAATAATGTCAGATGGTAGGATAATTGCTGATGGTCCAACAGAAGAAGTACTAACAAATAGCAAATTACTACTTGAAAATTCTCTCTTACTTCCTCAATTAGTAGAAATTTCTCTTGCTCTTGATATAAATCCTCCTACTATAAATTTTGAAAAATTATGTTCCATCATTAAAAAAATTATTGAGATGAAAGAATTATGAAGATTTTTGAATTTGAATATAAATGTGAAACCTCAATAATTCATAAATTAGATCCTAGAGCAAAACTTGTTTATGTAATACTATTTACAGTATTAACTATTTATTTTACAAATCCACTTATTTTATTACTAATATTTCTATCTTCTGTACCCATGGCAATATTAGGTAAGATTGTAAGAAAATGGTTAATCTCTATAAAAAGCTCTTTATTTTTTATTATTTTCATTTTTTTATTTAATTTTATTGGAATTTTTTGGACAACAGGTAAGATTATAGATACAATAATAATTTCAATAGCAATGACAATAAGATTTATTTCTTTAATTTCAATATTTTCTATATTTTTCTTATCAACATCTCCAGAAGATTTAATGCAATCTATGATTAAATTAAAAATTCCTTATGAATATGTTCTTACATTTAATATGGCAATACGTTTTGTTCCTACTCTAGCTAGAGAAGCTCAGACTATAATAGATGCTCAAAGATCAAGAGGATTAGAGTTTGAAAAGGGTAATATTTTTCAAAAAGTAAAAAAGTATATTCCTATTCTCATACCTTTAATAATCTCTTCTTTAAGAAGAGCAGAAGTTATTGCTGATGCTATGGAATCAAGAGCTTTTGGTGCATCTAAAACTCGTTCTTTTCTCTACACATTAACTATGAGTAAAAAAGATTTTATTTTCATATCAATATGTATTATCACCTTTACTATTTTTCTATTTTTAAGAATGTTTTCATACATACAGTAGGTTTAAATTCTCAGAAAAGTATAGAAGGCTTGTATGTCTAGTAAAAATAGTAATAAGTACTCATTTAAGCAATTTATGAAAGAAATAAGTGAATATGTATGTAAAGCATCTGATATGATTAATGATTATGAAGTTGATAAATTTACTAATATTCTTTTAGAGACTCTACAAAATAATAAAAAAATTCTTATTGTTGGAACAGGACGATCTGGACTTGCAGGAAAAGCTTTTGCTATGCGATTAATGCATCTTGGATTTAATGTTTATGTACTTGGTGATACTATAACACCTGCTATTTATGGAGGGGATGTAGTTATTGCCATCTCGGGTTCAGGAATTACAAGACTTGTTATAACTGCAGCTTCTACAGCAAAAGAAATAGGAGCAAAAGTTATAGCTATTACATCATATAGAGATTCACCATTAGCAAAAATAGCAGATCATGTAGTTATTGTACCTGGAAGAACAAAAATTGCTAGAGAGAATGATTATACTGTAAGACAAATTTTAGGAGAACATGAACCATTAGCTCCACTAGGTACATTATTTGAAATCACATTAAATGTATTTTTTGATAGTTTAGTTTCAGAATTAATGCAAAGACTTGGGAAAACAGAAGAAGATCTTAAAAAACGACATACAACAATAGAGTAATATATAAAAATTTAAAAACACTTTTAGTTATTCGCATTTAATGAGGTGTTAAGTTTGCCAAAATATAAACAAGTTGAAGAAATTGTAAAGTTAATGAAAGATAAAGAACGAATTAGAAATATAGGTACATTAGCTCATGTAGATCATGGTAAAACTACATTATCTGATAGTTTATTAGCAGGAGCAGGTATCATATCACAAAAAGTTGCTGCTCAAGCACTAGCTCTAGATTATGTTGAAATAGAACAATTAAGACAAATGACTGTAAAAGCTGCAAATATTAGTTTATTACATGAGTGGAATGGAAAAAGCTATGTAATAAATCTTGTTGATACGCCAGGACATGTAGACTTTACAGGACATGTAACTCGTTCTTTAAGAGTTATGGATGGAGGTATATGTGTAGTAGATAGTGTTGAAGGAATAATGACACAAACTGAAACTGTAATAAGACAAAGTATGGAAGAACGTGTTAGACCATTACTTTATATAAATAAAATTGATCGTCTTATAAAGGAATTACGTTTATCTCCACAAGAGATACAAGATCGTCTTACAAAAATAATTAGAGAATTTAATGCATTAATAGAGACTTATGCAGATCCAGAATTTAAAGAAAAATGGAAAGTAAATCCAAGTAAGGGACAAGTTGCCTTTGGTTCTGCATTACATAAGTGGGGATTTACAATACCAATAATGCAATCAAAAGGATTTAAGTTTTCAGATATTATCGATGCTTACAATAGAAATGATATAGAATATTTACAAAAAGAACTTCCACTTCATGTAGCTATTCTTGACATGGTAGTAAATCATGTACCAAATCCTGTAGAAGCTCAAAAATATAGAATACCAAAAATATGGAAGGGAGATCTTAATAGTCCAGTAGGTAAGGCTATGTGTGAATGTGATGAAAATGGTCCTCTTGTTATTTGTGTAAATAAAGTTGTAGTAGATCCTCATGCAGGTCCTGTAGTTACTGGTAGAGTTTTCTCTGGTACTGTAAGTGAAGGCGATGTTCTTTATGGTATTTTAGCTAAAACTGAGGGAAGAGTACAACAAGTAAGTCTTTATATGGGACCTTATAGAGAAGTTACTGATAAAATATCAGCAGGAAATATTGTTGCTTTATTAGGATTAGAAAATATAAGAGCAGGGGAAACTCTTGTAAGACCTTCTGATAAGAATATTGTTCCTTTTGAAAAAATGAGATACATTAGTGAACCTGTTGTTACTATTGCTATAGAGCCAAAACATAGTAAAGATTTACCAAAATTAGTAGATGCATTACATAAAATGGCAATTGAAGATCCTACATTACATGTAAAAATAAATCAAGAAACTGGAGAATACTTAATTTCAGGTATGGGTAGTCTTCATCTTGAAATTGCACTTTGGGATTTAAAGCAAAGAACTGGTGGTATTGAGGTTATAACATCTCCGCCAATTGTTGTTTATAGAGAAACAATACTAAAATCATCAAGTGTATTTGAAGGAAAATCTCCTAATAAGCATAATAGACTATATATCGCAGTAGAACCTTTAGATGAAAGAACTATAGATTTAATACAAAAAGGAATTATTCATGAAGATATGGATCCACGTGAAAGAGCAAAGATATTACGTGAACAAGCTGGTTGGGAAAGCGATATGGCTAGAAATATTTGGGCTATTGACTCATATGTAAATGTTCTTGTTGATATGACAAAAGGCCTTCAATATTTACGTGAAGTAAAAGATACAATAATTCATGCTTTTCGATTAAACATGGCAGAAGGTCCATTAGCAAAAGAACCAGTAAGAGGTTTATTAGTTAAATTAGTTGATGCAATGATTCATGAAGATCCTGCACATAGAGGTCCAGCTCAAATAATGCCAGCTTTTCGTGATGCTTTATATCAAGCTTTTCTTACTTCAAATCCAATACTATTAGAACCTATGTTAAAGCTTGATATTAAAGTTCCACAGGATCATATTAGTGGTGTTACAAGAGTACTTGCAGGAAAACGTGGAAAAATAATTTCCTTAACTCAAAGTGGAAATTTAATGATTGTTACAGCAGAAATACCTGTAGCAGAAACTTTTGATCTTTCAGATCAACTTAGAAGTGCAACTTCAGGTAGGGCATTTTGGGGAACTGAATTCTCAAGATGGACTCCAGTACCAGCAAATATGATGAGAGATTTAATAAAGAAAATAAGAGAAAGAAAAGGATTACCACCAGAACCACCAAAACCAGAAGACTTTATGCCAACATAAAAATCTATTAACCCCTCTTTTTTCTTATAATTTATAGCGGTCGTCGTCTAGCCTGGTCTAGGACAAAGGCTTCCCAAGCCTTGGATCCCGGGTTCAAATCCCGGCGACCGCACCATCATATTATTTTAATTCCATATTTTCAATAATTCTTTTAAGAACAATAGATGCTTTATCTCTTATTACAATATCTGCAATACTATCTAAAGGTGTTGGATCAATATTTATTATTATTAAATCACCTCCTTGTCTTTTTACAATTTCTGGTATAAATGCTGCAGGATATACTGTTAAAGATGAACCTATTACTAAACAACAATCACTTCTATATGCTATTTCCATTGCAATATCAATTAATTTTACAGGTTCTTCAAAAAGTACTACAGCAGGTCTCATTAAACCTCCACAATAATCACATTTTGGTGCTTTTTTTGTCTTATAAAATTCCTTAATACATTCTTCTGTACTTTTTTCTTTAAAACAAGAATCACAATAACTCATTAATATATTACCATGAAGCTCAATAACCGATTTTGAACCTGCTTTACTATGTAATCTATCTATATTCTGAGTTATTATATATTTTATGTAATTATTATTTTCTAATAATACTAATGCTTTATGTGCATCATTTGGTTGTGCATTTGCAATTACTTCATATCTTTTTGCATAAAAATCCCAAAATCCATCAGGATTTTCCTTAAAATATGATCTAGAAGCCATTCTTGGATCAAACTTTTTCCAAAGTCCTTGACTTCCTCTAAAGTCAGGTATATTACTTTCAGTACTAATTCCTGCGCCTGTAAAGGCAATAGCATAATTAGCTCTTTTTAATATTCTACTTACCCTCACTATTGACTCATTATACAATTTGCATCACTCTTTCTACTTCATGTACAATCATAGAGGCTATTACCCATGTGTCTAAAGATTTTTTATATATAGCATATTTCTCATTTGCTAATTTAAGATCTTCTTCACTAAATTCTCCTCTTTGAAAACCTCCTATAATTACTAATGGGTTTTTCTCATTTAGAATTTTCTTTCCAAAACTTTCAAGTTTAATTCTTTTTCCTTTTTCAGTTAGCATAATTACATTACTTGGATTTATTCCTTTTATTAATTCATCTAATTTCTTTTTTTCAATTTTCATAAGCCAATTTCCTTTTGGTGGAACTCTTCCAATTTCAAATAATTGTTCTATTAATCCTACAAATCTTAAATAATTTCTTGGTAAATTTGTTTCAGGATTTATTGTTATTACATAGTCATGTAATGTATGAACATAAACTCTAAGTAAACCTTCATTATTTAAAGGACTTCCTAGTAAATTAAGTAGTGTAATATGAATGATATCTGGTCTTCCTCTTCTATTCCAGTCTTTTAACTCTTTCATTGCTGCATAATGATATGATATATCTAGTAGTAATTTTCTTGGATCTTTTCTTCTTCTTTCTGCCCATTTTTTTACTGCAGGATGATTAATTATTTCTTCTGGAACTGTTTCTAAAGCAGATCTAGCTAATACTATATTTAACATTTCCATAGTAATCCTTCTTAATTTATTCTTAAAAAATACTTATCTTTATCTTTCTGTTTTATTATTCTATATGAAATTATCAAAAAGTGAATTAATAAGAGATATTGCTTTACAAAGATATGAAAAGTTATTTGATCTTGCAATTAAAAACATAAAATCCAATCCTTCTCTTTCACGTAGATATATAGAAATATTGATTAAGATTTCACAAAGAACTAGAGTAAGAATTCCAAGAAATTTAAAATATTTTATATGTAAGTCTTGTCATTCTTTATTATATCCTGGTATAACATCTCGTATAAGATTATCACCAAGAAGAAGTTCACACATAATAGTTACATGTTTAATATGTGGTAGAATAAAACGTTATCCTATCTCAAAAAAGAAGTAGAATTAAAAATATATCTAAGTGTTTTATTTTGGTTTATGGGAGATATAATTGGCACAATATGTTCCAGCTGATAAACTAATTCAAGCATTAGCAGAGTACCTAAAGGAGAATGTAAAGGAAATTACTCCACCGCCTTGGTCATATTATACAAAAACAGGTAGACATGCTGAAAGAGTACCTACTCAACCAGATATTTGGTATATTAGATGTGCTTCTCTTCTAAGACGTATATATCTTGAAGGACCTGTTGGAGTAGAACGACTTAGAACTGTTTATGGTGGAAGAGCAAAGAAAGGAATGAGAAGAGAACACTTTTATAAAGCTAGTGGCTCATGGATAAGAAAACCATTACAACAACTTGAAAAAGCTAATTTAATTACTAAACTAGATAATAAAGGTCGTATAGTAACTGATAAGGGAAGAAGTTTAATAGATAGAATTGCTTTTAAGTTATTAAAAGAACTCCAAAAGGAAAAACCTGAATTAGCAAAATACTTTCCAATAAGGAAAGAATAGTAAGGTGAGAACATGTCAGAATACATTGATGATGTTGAACTTATAAAACGAAAAAAACTTATGGAATTACAAAAAAGAATAGCAGAAGAGAAAAGAAGAAGAGAAGAAGAGGAAAGAAAACAAAATATATTAAGAGTTATATTAACACCTGAAGCAAGAAGTAGATTAGCAAATATAAAGATGGTAAAGCCAGAATTTGCTGCACAATTAGAACTTCAATTAATAAGTTTAGCTCAACAAGGTAAATTACCTATTCCATTAACAGATGAACAACTTAAAAGTATACTAATGGAATTACAAGAAAAAAAGAGAGATATAAAAATTACATGGATATAGGTGTGATTATGGCAAGTAATAAACATCTTTCAAAGAAAAAAAGACTAATAAAAGCATGTAAGCAAAATAGTCCAGTACCTATATGGGTAATTGCAAAAACTAAAGGAAAATTTAGACGTCATCCAAAGCTTCGCAATTGGAGAACTTCTAGATTAAAACTATAAGGTGATAATATGAGTTCTGAAATTATTGAGGAAAAAACAATTACTATTAATTTAAGAAGAGCTTATTTAGCATATGGGAAAAGAGCAGCTCCAAGAGCTATTAATATTATAAGAGAAATTGCAAAAAGAGTTGCTGATACTAATGAAGTAAAGATAGATAATGAAGTTAACATGGTAGTTTGGTCAAGAGGAAAAGGAAAAACCTTGAGAAAAATTTCTATAAAAATTCAAAAGTTAAAAGATGGAACAGCTAAAGTACTTTTAGCAAGTTCTTAATCTTAGTTTTTGGAGTGATTTTTTTGCCAAGTCTTCGTACATCATTATATGGTAATCCAAATGTTGGTGCATTTATTTTTGCTACAGATTATTTTGCATTTGTACCTCCTGATTCACCTCAAAAATTTGTATCAGAAGTATCACAGACATTAAAAGTTCCAGTTTATAAAACTAGAATTTGTGATAGTGTTCTTTTAGGTATATTTATTGTTGGTAATTCAAATGGTATTTTAGTTCCATATAATGCAAAAGAAGAAGAAATCTCTTTTATAAAAGAAGTAACAGATTTTCCTGTAATTCAGTACAATGGAAAGGAAAATGCTCTTGGAAATATGATATTATTAGATGATAAAAAAGCTATTGTAGGACCAGGAACAAGTAAAGAACTTAAATTATTACTTTCTAATGAACTTAGAGTAGAAGTATTTGAATTAAGTATTGCAGGAATTTCTCTTCCAGGTGTTTGTGCAGTTATCAATAGTAGAGCTATATTATGTCATCCTCATATTATGAATGAAGAAAAATCAGAATTAGAAAAAATTTTTAATAAGCCTGTATATCCATCTACAATAAATCGAGGTTTTCCATATTTAAGAATTGGTATGGTTGCTAACTCCTATGGAGTTGTAGTTGGTGATATGACTACAGGTCCTGAAATTGCTCATATAGAAGCCTCATTAGGGGTTGCAGAATAATGGAGGAAAAATTATTCCTAATAGAAGGTAAAGCAAAAATGGGTTATCAGTGGACAAAATTTAGAAAACTAGTTAGTGCAATAAATAAAAAAGTAGCAATTGAGAAGTTATATTCTGAATTTGGTGGTAATCATAAATTAAAACGATTCCAAATTAAAATTGATCTTGTGGTGGAAAAACGTGAGTAGTAATGAAATACAAAAGGAAGATATAAATGCTTTAATTTTAGAACTTTCTAATTTACAATCTTATGCTGAAGTTTTACGTCAACAAATAGAATTAAGTAATAATGCTATTATAGAATTAACTATGAGTAAATTATCTCTTGAAGAAATAAAGCGAAGAGGTGGAAATGCTGAAATATTAATTCCTATTGGTGCTGGTAATTTTATAAGAGCTTCTATAAAAGATGTAAATAGTGTTATTGTTAATGTAGGTGCAAATGTATCTATTGAAAAAGGAATAGACATTGCTATTAGTGATATTGAAGAAAAGATTAGAAAAATACAATCTCAAATAGAAACCTTAAGAAATCAATATATCCAAGTTATTTCAAGAATTGAAGAACTTCAAGTAAAGATAAGTCAACTTTCGGAGAAAAAATAATGTTTGAAAAACTAAAGAAAGTTTTTTCTTCTTTTGTAGAAAGTATTACTACAAAATATATAAGTGAAAAGGATATTGAGTCTTATCTTTGGGAATTACAAATATCTCTTTTAGAGTGTGATGTTGCTCTTCCTATAGTTGATGAAATTATCTCTAGAATTAAAAATAGCTTAATAGGAATGAAAATTAAAAGATCAGAGGATATTTATTCTTTAATAAAGGAAACATTAAGAAAAATTTTAATGGAAACTTTCACCACAATAGACTTAATATCATTAATTTCTTCTTCAGAGAAACCATTTGTAATAATGTTCTTAGGTGTAAATGGTACAGGAAAGACTACAACTATTGCAAAAATAGGAAAATATTTAACTGATAGAGGATTTAAAGTAGTATTTTCCTGTAGTGATACTTTTAGAGCAGGAGCTGAAGAACAACTTGAAACACATGCTAAAAAACTTGGAATAAAAATGATAAAACATAGATATGGAGCAGATCCTGCAGCAGTTGCTTATGATGCTATTTCTTATGCTAAAGCAAATAATATTGATGTTGTATTGATAGATACTGCTGGAAGAATGCAAACTGATAGAGGATTAATGGATGAACTTAAAAAGATATATAAAGTTACTAAGCCAAATATGGTAATATTTGTAGGAGATGCTTTAACTGGTAATGATGCATTAAATCAAGCTCAAGAATTTAATAAATTTGTTCCAATAGATGGTATTATATTAACTAAAATAGATGCAGATGCAAAAGGTGGTGCTGCTATTTCCATATCCTATGTATTGAAAAAACCAATAATCTTCCTTGGAACAGGTCAAAATTATAGTGATCTTATACAATTTAATCCAGAATGGATAATTAACAATATATTTCCTAGTAATAATAGATAAATTATGAGTAGTATAAGAAGTATGAAAGGAAGAGATTTACTAACACTTTCAAACTTTACTAGAGAGGAAATTAAAGAAATTCTTAAATTAGCTTCTGAAATGAAATATTTATTAAAAAATGGAAAATACATTATTCCTTACTTAAATGGTAAAAGTGTATTTCTTTTATTTCAAAAACCATCAACTAGAACAAGAATATCTTTTGAAGTTGCAATTTATCAATTAGGTGGTTTTCCAATTTATGCTAATTGGAATGAACTTCAAGTTATAAGAGGAGAAACTCTAGAAGATACTGTAAGAGCTATAAATGCTTATTGTGATGCTATTGTAGCAAGAGTTTATAAACATTCAGATTTAGAAATTATTGCTAATGTTTCAAGAGTTCCTGTAATAAATGCATTAAGTGATTTAGCACATCCATGTCAAGCACTTGCAGATTGTTTAACAATAATTGAAAAAAAAGGAAAAATAGAAGGTATAAATGTTGTTTTTATTGGTGATGGTAATAATAATGTTTGTAGATCTCTTTCAGAAGCAATACTAAAACTTGGAGGAAATATTACTATAGTTTCACCAAAGAAATATCAAATGGATTCATCATATGCTGATTTTCTTAGAAAAAATGCTTATAAAGATTCTTCATTGATATTAACTGATAATCCCATAGAAGGCGTAAAAAATGCTGATGTAATATATACAGATGTATGGGTCTCAATGGGTCAAGAAAGTGAATATGAAGAAAGAATGAAGGAATTTAAAAAATATCAAGTGAATTCTGAATTACTTAAATTTGCTCCTGATGATGTTATTATTATGCATTGCTTACCTGCTCATAGAGGATTAGAAATAACTGATGAAGTTATAGACGGTAAAAATTCTGTTGTTTGGGATCAAGCAGAAAATAGACTTCATGTACAAAAAGCAATTCTAGCATTACTAGTGTAAAATTAATTACATGGTGAAACTATTGAAATTATTAATATATTCAAAAGATGATCCTGCTGGAGTAAATATTGCATCACATCTTATTAATGAAATAAGTTTCAAGAAAATGAATAATTCTCATGCTTACTATTATAAAGATTTTCTTCTTCTTCCTATAGAAGGCTCATTATTAGATTTAAATATTGATATGGAAAATATAGAATGGGCTTTATTTCTTTCTAAACATAAAAGTGAATCTAAAAGAACATGTTTAACAGTTCATACACCTGGAAATTTATATGAGAAAAATATTATGGGAGGAAGACCAAATGAAGTTGCAATATCTAATCCTCCTCTTCAATGTAGTCTTTTAAGAGCACTTAATACAATTAGTAAAAAATTAAATATGAATATTGAAGTAACTGTAGAAGCAACTCATCATGGTCCTACTAATCTTAATTTTCCAGTAACATTCATAGAAATTGGAAGTGATGAAAATGCATGGAGAAATGAATTATTAGGAAGCATTGTAGCAAAAGCAATTTCTAATATAATAAGCTCTTCATTAGAAATAGCTCCAGGAGCAGTAGGAATTGGCGGAGGACATTATTCTGATAAATTTACTAAAAAAATATTAGAAGGAGCATTAATTGGACATATTATTCCAAAATATGCAATGATTGAAGGAATGCATCCATCTATGATAGTAAAATGTATAGAAAGAACTTTTGGAGGTTGTACAAAATTATATGTGGATTGGAAAGGAACTCCTTCTCATTTTAAGACATTTATAAAATCAATTAAGAATATTGAAATAGTAAAAATATAAGTGGAAAGATTTAAATTAAACCTTCTATTTTCCAATAAAATTGGATGGATAAATAATGAAAAAATCAGAAATTTTAAATTCAATGATAAGAATATTAAGACTTTCAAGAAAACCAAATCTAGAGGAGTTTAGACTATCTTTAAGGATATGCTTATTAGGAATAGGTGCTATTGGTTTATTTGCTTTTATTATACAACTTATTTCTACTTTAATAATTGGATTTGGAGGTTAAATATATGACTAGAATATTTGCTGTAAGAACTACTGCAGGTCAAGAAAAAAATGTTGCTCTTTTAATTGAACGTAGATGTATATCTAAGAAAATTGCAGTTAAATCTATAATTTCTCCTCCTGATGTTAGTAGTTACATATTTATTGAGGCTGATGGTCCAAATATTGTTAGTTTGGCTATAGAAAATATAAAACATGTAAAAGGTTGGGTTGTTGGAAAAATAGAACTTGAAGATATAATGAAATTTTTAATTCAAAAACCTGTTATTGAGTCTATTAATGTAAATGATAAAGTAGAAATAGTTTCTGGACCATTTAGAGGTATGCAAGCAAAAGTAACAAGAGTTGATAAATCAAAAGGAGAAATTGTAGTTGAGTTACTTGAAGCTCCATATACATTACCTATAACACTTCGTGCAGAACAAGTAAAAATAATATCTAAAAGTGAAGCATCAAAACAAGAGATTAAGCAAGAAACTAAGAAAAGTGATATATTTGAAGAATTTTCAAAATTGGAGGAGTAATATATGGGGACAAAGAAAGTATTTAATTTCCTTATTGATGGTGGAAAAGCAACAGGAGGACCTCCTATTGGTCCAGCTCTTGGTCCTTTAGGTGTAAATATACTACAAGTTGTTAATACAATAAATGAAAAAACAAAAGAATTTGGAGGAATGAAAGTTCCTGTTAAAGTAATTGTAGATCCAGAAACTAAGGAATTTGAAGTTGAAGTAGGCATTCCTAGTACTTCTGCTTTAATTATGAGAGAACTAAAAATACAAAAAGGTGCAAGTAATGTTAAAACTGAAAAAGTTGGAGATTTAGATATAAAAACTGCTATTAAAATAGCAAAAATAAAACTTCCTTCATCATTAGCAAAAAATTTAAAGTCATGTCTAAAAGAAGTTGTTGGTTCTTGTTTATCTATGGGTGTTACCATTAATGGTAAGGATCCAAGAGAAGTTATAAAAGAGATAAATGAAGGTGTTTATGACGATCTAATTAAGAAAATGGAGGAAGAGTCATGTTAGATCTTAATTCTATTATTTCATTAGTAGATGAAGCAAAAAGAAATTCAAAAAAACGTAATTTTATACAAAGCGTTGAATTGATAGTAAATCTAAAGGGAATTGATGTTAAAGCTCCAGAAAATAGAATTAATGAAGTTGTACCACTACCAAATCCAATTGGTAGAGAAATGAAAGTTTGTGTAATTGCAGATGGTGATTTATTAACTAAAGCAAAACAATCTGAAGCTGATCTTGTAATATCAAAACAAGAATTAGAGGAATATGCAGGAGATAAAAAAGCAATTAAAAAACTAGCAGAAACTTATGATTTTTTTATAGCAAGAGCAGATTTAATGGCATTAGTTGGTAAGATCTTTGGACCTATATTAGGTCCAAGAGGTAAAATGCCAGATCCAGTACCTCCTACTGCAAATATAGAAAACATTATTAAGAACTATCGTAATGCTGTAAGAATAAGAATTCGTGATCAACCAGTTATTAAGTGTAAAGTAGGAGTAGAGACTATGGATTCAAAGGCTATTGCTGAAAATATAATGGCAGTACTAACTGCCATAGATAGAAGAATAAAATTAGATCAATTTTTATCCTCAATTGTTGTTAAAACCACTATGGGCAAGCCTGTAAAATTAAAGGTTGCGTGAAGAGATTATGATGAAAGTAAGAGCATCACTTGAAAGAAAAAAGAAAATTGTAGAAAAATTAGTTTCTTTATTTCAAAGCTATTCAACATTTGCAATTGCAGATCTATATAAACTAAAAGCAAAACACTTACAAATCATCAGAAAGAATTATAGAGGAAAACTAGAAATTATTGTAGCTAAAAATACATTAATAAGAAAAGCACTAGAAAGAATTCCTAAATTCTCTAAACATATAAATGAAATATCTAAGTATCTTAAAGGACAAAACTTATTAATTTTTACAAATCTTGATCCATTTTCTTTATTTTTAATGCTTGAAAAGAATAAAGTTCCTTCTGAAGCTTCTCCTAATGATGTAGCAACTGATGATATAATAGTACCTGCAGGAAATACAGGTCTTCAACCAGGTCCAATTTTAAGTAAATTTGGTGCTCTTAAAATACCAACAAGAATACAAGATGGTAGTATTTGGATTACAAAAGATGTTGTTGTTGCAAAAAAAGGAGATGTAATTTCTAATGACTTAGCAGAAATACTAAAAAAATTAGGTCTTAAGCCAATAATGGTTGGTATTAAAATCAAAATGGCATATGATGGAGATGTAATTCCAGGAGAAGCTTTAGTTATTGATTTAGAAAAATATAAGAAGGAAATTAAGACAGCAGTAGAATATGCAATTAATTTATCAGTTAATGCAGTTATTCCAGTCAAAGAAACACTTCCAATTATATTATCAAAAGCATATGTTAATGCAAAGACAGTTGCAACAAAAATTATTGCTCCTATTCCTGATGTTATGAGAGAGGTACTACCATTAGCAGTAATTCAAAGTAAAAGACTATTAGATGAAATATCTAAAAAACATCCAGAAATTCTTTCATGATCGCAAAGGATTTAAATATTTTTTCTAACCTATAAAATGCTCTATTGGGGGTGATTAAAATCGAGTACATTTATGCAAGCCTCCTCCTTCATAGTGCAAAACGACCCATAAATGAAGAAAACTTAACTAAGGTATTATCAGCATCTGGTATAAATGTAGATAGAACTAGAGTAAAAGCAATTGTTGCTGCATTAAGTGAAATAAATATTGATGAAGTAATAAAGTCTGCTGTAACAATGCCAGTAGTAACAGCAGGTCCAGCTCAACCTCAACCGGTAGAAGAGAAGAAGAAAGAAGAGAAGAAAGAAGAGGAAAAGAAGAGAGTAGAAGAAGAAAGTGTAGAAGGATTAAGTGCATTATTTGGCTAACTTCTTTACTTTCTAAAATTTTAATCTATTAAGAGATGATTAATTTGATAAATGAAGAAGTATATAGATTAAACTTTTTTATAGAAAATGGATTTATAAGAAAGGAATGTAAATCTTGTAAAAGACATTTTTGGACTGTTGATCCAGATAAAGAATTATGTGGAGATTCTCCTTGTGTTCCCTATAATTTCATAAAAAATCCTCCTACAAGAAGAGCATATAATATAAATGAAATGCGTGAAGAATTTTTATCATTTTTTGAAAGAAAAGGTCATAAACGTATTAAACGATATCCTGTTATTGCAAGATGGAGAGATGATATTTTCTTTACAATTGCATCAATAGCATGTTTTCAACCTCATGTTACAAGTGGTGAAGTCCCTCCACCTTATAACCCTCTTGTAATATCACAACCATGTATTAGAACTACTGATATTGGTAATGTGGGAAAGACAGGTGGTAGACACTTAACAATATTTGAAATGATGGCACATCATGCTTTTTCTTCAAAAGAAAAAGAAGTATATTGGAAGGAAGAAACCGTAGCATATCATCATGAATTTTTAACTAAACAACTTGGAATTCCTGATGAGGAAATAACATATATTGAACATTGGTGGGAAGGAGGTGGTGATGCAGGTCCTGATCTTGAAGGTATTGTTAGAGGTTTAGAACTATCAACTCTTGTATTTATGGAGTATAGAAAAGTTGGAAATACTTATGAAAAATTACCATTACGTATTGTAGATACTGGATATGGATTAGAAAGATTTACATGGATATCTAAAGGAACACCTACAGCTTTTGAAGCTATCTATGGTGATTTTTTTGATAAATTCCTAAAGAAGTTAAATTTAGAGAAACCTGATGAAAAGATAATGTGTGAATTAATGAAATTTTCAGGAATGGTTGATGTTGCAGATAGTAAGTCTTTAATGGAATATAAATTAAAAGTTTCAAAATCCTTAGGAATAGATATAGAATCTCTTGAGAAAATAATTAGACCTATGGAAATTGCAATGGCTTTATTAGATCATACAAAAACTATTATTTTCATGTTAGGAGATGGTCTTGTACCTTCTAATGTTCAAGCTGGATATTTTGGTAGATTTTTCATAAGAAGAATAAAAAGATTATTGGATATTTTAAAAGTATCCATACCTATTTCTGAATTATTATATATGCAAATACTTTACTGGAAGGATCAATTTCCTGAAATTATGGAAAAATCAGATTATATACTTCATGTAGCAGAATTAGAAGTTTCACGTTATGAAAAAGCAATAGAACAAGGTAAAAGTTTAATAGTTAGATTAATTAAAAACGAAGAAATACAAAAGAAAGCTTCAATTCCTATTGATACCTTATTGAAATTATATGATTCTCATGGTTTACCTCCTGAAATTGTTAAAGAAATTGTAGAACCTTATGGTATAAAAGTTGAAATACCAGAAGCATTTGATGCTATGATTTCAGCTTTACATTCTTCTATGTCTATAAGAAAATATGAAGAAGAAGATATATTAAAAGGAATTCCATCTAATTTACCACCAACAGAGCTTGTATTTTATTCAAATCCAGAGGCAAAATCTATAAGAGCCAAGGTTCTATATTCTGATAATAATAGAGTTGTACTTGATAGAACAATATTCTATCCAGAAGGTGGAGGACAATTAAGTGATACAGGTGTAATAATTGATAATGGAAAAGAAGTAAAAGTTTTAAATGTTAAGAAATCACGTGGAATTGTTGTACATTTTGTTGATAAACCTATAGAAATTGGTAAAGAAGTAGAGTGTGTTATAGACTGGGAGAGAAGAAAAATATTATCAAAACATCATTCTGCTACTCATATTCTCATAGGAGCAGCGAGAAGAGTTTTAGGTGATCATGTATGGCAGCATGGTGCACAAAAAGATGTTAATAAAAGTAGATTAGATATTACTCATTTTGAAAAGATTAGTGATAAACAATTGAGAGAAATTGAGAATCTTGCAAATAAAGTAATTCAAGAATGTAGACCAATAAGAGTATACTTTGAAGATAGAAATATAGCAGAACAAAAATTTGGTTTTCGTATTTACCAAGGAGGAGTAATACCTGGTCAGAAAATACGTATAGTTGAAATAGATAATTGGGATATTGAAGCATGTGGGGGAACTCACTGTTCAAATACTGGTGAAATTGGCTTAATTAAAATAATAAGAACAGAAAGAATTCAAGATGGTGTAGAAAGATTAGAATTTATTGCAGGAGAACAAGCTATAAAGTATATTCAATCACAAGAAGATTTATTAAATGATTTATCAAAGATTTTAAATACACCAATTGAACATCTGAAAAAAACTACTATTAATTTAGTAGAAGAATTATCTAAATTAAGAAAATCAATTGAATCTCTTAGAGAAAAAATTGCAGAATTACTTTATTTAAATATTAAGCCAGAATTTATAAATGAATTTCAATTATATTATGGAGTATTTGATATATCCTATGAAGAACTACTTAAGTTAGCCTCACATATAGTAAAAAGAAATAATATGAGTATTGTGATACTTATTTCAAAATTAGATGGAACAGTAATATCAATGATTGGAAGTGAGGTTATGAAGAAAGAAATTAGTGCAGGAAAAATAGTAAGTAATTTTGTATCCATATTTGGTGGTAAAGGAGGAGGTAAGCAAGATTTAGGTCAAGGAAAAATTCCACTATCTAAAATTCAAGAAATAGACTTTCATAAAGTAAAAGATTTTATTAATAATATGGTGATAAAATGAATTGGAGAGAAATTGAAGAAAAATGGCAAAAAAGATGGTTTGAATCTAAAATTTTTGAATCTAATCCTGATCCATCTCGTCCAAAATTCTTCATAACTGTAGCATATCCTTATCCTAATATGCCTCAACATATAGGTCATGCTAGAACTTATTCATTAGCTGATGCTTATGCTAGATATAAGAGAATGAGAGGATATAATGTACTTTTTCCAATGGGCTTTCATTATACTGGTACTCCTATTCTTGCTCAAAGTAAGAGAATACAAGCAAATGATAAAGAACTAATTGAACAATTTAAAAGTTTAGGAATAGATGAAGAAACAATAAAGACATTTGTTTCACCACTTAATATTGCTAGATATTTCCATAGAGATTTGAAATTAGGAATGCAAGAAATGGGTTATTCTATTGATTGGAGAAGAGAGTTTACTACTATTGATCCTCCATATAGTAGATTTATAGAGTGGCAATTTTATAAGCTAAGAGAAAAAGGCTATATAACAATAGGTTCACATCCAGTTGGTTGGTGCCCTTCTTGTAAAAATCCTGTTGGACAACATGATACAAAAGGTGATGTAGAACCAGAAATAGGTGAATTTACTGCTATTAAATTTATATTTAATGATGTTTATCTTCCTGTAGCTACTTTAAGACCTGAAACAATTTTTGGTGTTACAAATATATGGATTAATCCAAAAGTAGAATATTTAGAAGTTCTATTAAATAATGAAAAAATGATAATAAGTGAAAAAGTATTTGAAAAACTAAAACATCAGTTTACTAATTTAGAATTAATTAAGAAGATTAAAGCAAATGATTTAATTGGTAAATATGCTATAAATCCAATTAATGGAAATAAAGTTCCAATTTTACCTGCAGATTTCGTTGATCCTGAAAATGCTACAGGAATAGTAATGTCTGTTCCAGCTCATGCACCATATGATATGCTTGCTATACTAGATTTGAAAAAAGAACCAAGAGGAGTAAGTAGTGAAATAATATCATCAATAAATCCTATTCCTGTAATAGAGACTCCTAATATGCCTACCATACCAACAATAGAAATTATTGAAAAATTTGGAATAAAAAATCAATTAGATCCAAAAGCAGAAGAAGCAACAAAAGAATTATACATGAGGGAATTCCATTATGGTAAAATGCTTCCTATTGCTGGTAAGTATTCAGGAATGCCAGTTAGTAAAGCTAGAGATGAAATTAAAAGAGATCTTATTGAATCTAATAAGGCTTTTAAACTTTATGAAATTATAAATGGTCCAGTATATTGTAGATGTGGTTCTAAGGTAATTGTTAATGTGCTTAGTAATCAGTGGTTTATAAACTATGGTAATCCTGAATGGAAAAGAATTACGAAAGAACACTTAAATAATATGAATATAATTCCTAATGAATTAAAGAAGGAATTTGAAAATGTGATAGATTGGTTAAGAGAAAAAGCATGTGCAAGAAGAGCAGGTCTTGGAACACCTTTACCTTGGGATAAGGAATGGATTATAGAAAGTTTATCAGATTCAACAATTTATATGGCTTATTATACAATTGCAAGAATTATAAATGAGGAAAAGATAGATCCTTCTCTCTTAACACCTGAGATTTTTGATTATATTTTCCTTGGCAAGGAACTTCCTTCATGTATAGGTATAAAGAAAGAAATTTTAGAGGCTATGAGAAAAGAATTTCTATATTATTATCCACTAGATAGTAGACATTCTGGAAGAGATCTTGTACCTAATCATTTAACTTTCTTCATTTTTAATCATGTAGCTATATTTCCAAAAGAATTATGGCCAAAACAAATAGTAGTTAATGGAAGTGTATTAATGGAAGGCAAAAAAATGTCAAAATCACTAGGAAATATTATACCACTAAGAAAAGCAATAAGAGATTATGGTGCTGATGTAATAAGAATTTGTGTTCTTTCTACATCTGAATTACTTCAAGATGCTGATTTTAGTCCTTCATTAGCAGAAAACATAAAATCAAGACTTAAAGAATTTTATGAATTTGCATTAAAATATGCAAATGCTCCTCCACTTAATAGAGATGCTTTAGATAATTTAGATAAGTGGATTTTAAGTAGAACTCAAAAATTAATAGAACAAGTAACAAATTCCATGGAAGCTTTACGTGTAAGAGAAGCTATACAAAATATACTTTACATCTTTCCACAAGAAATAAATTGGTACATAAGACGTAAAAACAATAATCCTCAAGAAAGTGTTATGAAATATATAATGGAGATTTTAATTAAGCTATTAGCACCTTTTGCTCCTCATTTATGTGAAGAATTATGGGAAAAATATGGAAATAAAAACTTTGTTTCTATAGAGAAATGGCCAGAAGTTGATCTCTCTCTTGTAGATATAAAGTTAGAAGTATCTGAGGAGTATCTAAGAAATGTAATAAATGATACATCTGAAATAATAAGAGTTACTGGAATAAAACCATCAAAAATATATTATTGTATTGCTCCAAAATGGAAGTGGGAAGTTTATCTAAAGATTCTTCAATTAATTGATGAAGGAGCTGATCCTAAATCTATAGTAAAAGAGATTATGAAGGATAAGGAAATGAGAGCAAAAGGAGAAGAAGTAGTTAAATTCATAAACTCTATAATATCATCAATAATTTCAATGTCAAAAGACTATAGAAAGAAATTACTGAGTATTGGTATTATAAATGAGGCTGAAATTCTAAAAACTGATTTTATATCACATTACTTTAATGCTCAAATATATGTTGGAGAAGTATTTGAAGAAGTACCAAAAAAGAAAATAGAACAAGCTATTCCTATGAGACCTGCTATATATGTAGTATAGGAATAGGAATATGTATATCAACAAAGAAGCTATCTATGATTTAAGATATCTTTTAAATAGAGGATATAATAAAAATTCTGCAATAAAATTTGTTGGAGATAGATACTTACTTAATAAAGAACAGCGTCATGTTCTTTATAGAACTATTTTTTCTGAGAATATTGCTAAACTTCATAAATCAAAAATTGTTCATCCTAATGAAATTAGAAATAATATCTTATTAATAGATGGATTTAATGTAATTTTAACTATTTCTAGTGCAATAGAAGGAAAACCAATTTATCTTTGTGATGATGGAATAGTAAGAGATGTTTCTGGACTACATGGTAATATTTTAAAAAGAAATATTGAGAAAACATTAAAAATCATCATGTTGGAACTAAATGTACTTAAACCAAAAGAAGCAATATTCTTTTTTGAGAAATCAGTAAGTAAAAGTGGTGAAATAGCAAATAAGGTTCGTAATCTTTTGAAAGAAAATAATTTATGTGGTGATGCAAGATTAGTTTCATCATCTGATTTCTATTTATCATTATTAAAAGGTATAGTTGCTACAAGTGATTCTGTAATAATAGAAAAAGCAGAAAAAATCTTTGATCTTGCTGGATACATAATAAATAAATTAGGTATAAAGCCAATATCTCTAAATGGGCCCGCGGGGACTTGAACCCCGGACCTCCGCCGTGTGAAGGCGGTTTTAGGCTTTTTGTGTCCTAACCAAACTAGACTACGGGCCCAAATTTTCTAAACTACTAAAACCTATATAAAATTATAATTATTAACGTCTTAATTCTCTTCTTTTTGGACGTAAATTCTTACTTCTACATCTTCTACATTTCTCTGCTCTTATTGAATTTCTTGCTCCACATTCTCTACAAATTTTAACATAAAGTAAATGTTGTTGAGCAATTCTTTGTTTTTCTGGATCTTGTATTGGCATACTTATCCCCTTATTTTACATACACAGTCCTTTTACTAAATTATAAATTTTTCCCATAGTTTTTATAATCTATTACTTTAATATTGATATAACTACATGAGAAGAAGTAGATTCTATACCTTCTATTGTTGTTGCTTTTTCAAGAAACTGACTTAAATGTGCTTGTGGAACTATTGCTATTAGATCTATTTCACCAGTTACTCTATAAACCCTAATAGCTGGCAGTTCTTTTATTTTTCTATAAACTTCTTCTCTCTTTCTCGGTTCAACTTTTAGAAATACAAAAGCTTCTGAACTCTCTAAACCTAATACTTGTAATGCTTCTTTTGTTATATCAATAAATCCTCTACCTGTTCTTATTAGTCCTTCTTTCTTTAATTTTCTGAGATGAACATTAAGTGCTTGTCTTGTAATATTTAATTCTTTAGCTATTTCTGATTGTGTTTTTCTTACTGTAAAAACCATTGTTCCTGTACTTCTCTCAAATAATTTTCTTAATATCCTAATACTTTTTTCAGTAAGTGTGTATGACAACGTTCTATCCCCCTTTTACTTATGTAAATAATTACTAATAAATTTAACTTTATTTTAATTCTACATCTATATTGTCATTATATCATCATTTATTCTATCATTAAATTATGAATATTATAATAACCAAAATCTATTTATTGAAGAATTCTGTTTTAACCTTGGGATTTTTGGAGGATACGAAATTGTCAAGCGACTCAGAAATACTTGTAGGAAGAAAACCACAAATGAGTTATGTACTTGCTTGTATAACTGCTTTTCATAAGGGTATTGATGAGATCATAGTAAAAGCAAGAGGACGCTCCATAAGTAAAGCAGTTGATGTAGTACAGATGGTAAGAAGAAAATTTATGCCAGATGTAGTAATAAAAGATATTACAATTGGAACAGATGAAATTAAATTAGAAGGTACACAGGAGGTAAAGAGAGTAAGTTCAATAAGTATTGTGCTTAAGAGAACAAGAAAAAGATAATACGGATGTGAGTACATTGAAAATTCCGATATGTGTTGTATGTGCAAAAAGTGGTATTTTATGTCCAAAGTGTCAAGAAAAGTTAGATAAGGGTGAGATTACACAAGATGATATTGAAATATCAAGATGGTTTATTGAATATGAAAGTAAAAATCCACAAATAAAAGATTGTATTATTCACAAGATTGTAAGAGTATCAGGAATGTTAATTGTTATGATAAGTTGTACTGGAAAAATAAGTAGGGCTTTCTTAGCAAAAATTAGTAAGCAAATAAGTGAAGAGAAGAAAATGAATATAAGAGTAATTGAAAAAACATCAAGCATAAAGAAGCTTTTAGAACAAATTGTTACACCAGCTAGAATAATAGGTATAAATACAATTTGGCTTCCAGATGGTAGTTGGGAAAGTATTATTAGAATACCAAAAGTTGATAAAAAGAAAATGCCATTAGATGCAAATTCTATTGAAGAAATCATGAAAAAACTTACAGGTGAGGTTATACATATTGTTTTTGAGTAATGGTGAAATTTATGTCATTAAGAACACATTATACATCAGAAATTAAGCCTGAAGATGATGGAAAGGAAGTTATTATAGCAGGATGGATTCATAGAATAAGAGATCTTGGTGGTGTTAAATTCCTCATAGTAAGAGATATGAAGGGTACTATACAAGTAACAGTAAAGAAAGGAGAGATATCACAAAATTTATTAGAAATTACTGAAAAGTTAAAAGAAGAATGTGTTGTTATTGTAAAGGGAATTGTAAAAGCAAATAAAATTGCTCCTAAAGGTAGAGAAATTATACCAAAGGAAATAAAAATATTAGATAAGCCAATTGAAACACTTCCTATTTCTATATCAGGTAAAACAGAAATTAATCTTGATACTAGGTTAAATTATAGAGTTTTAGATTTAAGAAGACCAGAAGTTCTTGCAATATTTAAAATACAATCAAAATTAGTTGAAGGAATGGAAGAATATTTAATAGAACAAAAGTTCTATAAAGTTTTTACTCCATGTATAATAGGAGCTGCATCAGAAGGTGGTGCAGAAGTCTTTCCTATTGTTTATTTCAATAAAAGTGCTTTTTTAAGACAAGATCCACAACTTCATAGACAATTAGTTGTAATTAGTGGTCTAGATAGAATTTATGATTTAGGACCAAGTTGGAGAGCAGAACCTAGTCATACTCCAAGACATTTATGTGAACATAGAGGTTGTGCTGTAGAAATGGGATTTATAAAAGATGAATATGATATTATGCGATTACAAGAAAATTTAATTATAAGAGGTTTAATGAAAGTTAAAAAAGAATGTGGTGAAGAACTTGAATTATTAAATAAAGAAATAGAAATACCTAGTACACCTTTTCCTGAATTAAGATTCCCTGATATTTATGATATACTTGAAGAATTTGGAAAGAAAATTCCATTTGGAGAAGATTACGATAGAGAATCTGAATTAATACTTGCAAAATATGTAAAGGAGAAGTATAAATCAGATTTCTTCTTTGTTAATAGATTTCCATTTAAAGTAAAACCTTTTTATGTTATGAAAGTAGATGATGATCCTCAATGGGCAAGAAGTGTTGACTTAATTTATAAAGGTGTAGAATTAAGCTCTGGTGGTCAAAGAGAACATAGATATGAAAAAATAATAGAGCAAATTAAAGAAAAAGGTATTAGTCTATTATCACTTAAATGGTTTACAGATTTCTTCAAGTATGGAGCTCCTCCTCATGGAGGTTTTAATATTGGAATTGAAAGATTAACAATGCAACTATTAGATCTAAGTAATATAAGAGAAGCTGTATTATTTCCAAGGACTCCAGAACGTTTATTACCATGAAAATTAGAGACTTAATGATATGTATTTCAATGAAATAAATTACTAAGATAATAAAGTAATTAAGAAAGGGTATTATATCAAAATCCTACACTTTTTGGATCACTTGGCTTAATTATTTCTCTTAGTAAAATAGTTGCATAACAGCCTCTTGGTAAAGAAAATCTTAATTTTATTCTATTCTCTGATTTCTCTAAAATTTCAAAATTTTTTATATAAAATACAACTGGTCTATACACATCTTTAAAATTCATTCCTAAGAGATTAGAAAAAGCTAGAATGATATCTTCTCTTTTTATTCCTTCTAAATCAAATATTTCATGATATATTTCTTCATTTATTCCTTTAACATTACTACCAGGTAGTGGAAGCATAATTACTGCTTTTCCTTTTAATACTAATTTCCTTAATTTCTCATAATTCTCCTTCTTTACTTCTATTTTTATAGAAGGATTAAAATAATTATCTAAAGGTGAAATAACATCTCCATAATATACATCAAATAATCCATATTCTTTCCATCTTTTAGATAAAATTAAATTAAAAAGATAAGATTGATATGCCTCAATAAATAATCTTAATAATCTTTTTGGAAGTCTACAAAAAGCTTCTTTAGCATTCATATCATGAATTAATGAATTAATAACTATTTTTTCATATATAAGCTCATTAGGAATAGTATTAATAATTGATTTTAAGTTCCATGTTTCTTCTATTTTCTTTCTAACTTCATATATGTAAGAGGGTTCATATTCATAAGGCTTTGCTATAAATTCCTTTATAGCTTTATCAAAATCTCCTTTTACTAATAATTTTCCTATTTTATGAGTATTTGGTCTTGTTATGCCAAAGCGTTGATGTCCAAAATAACCAGGTATCCAATTTATATTTAAGTATTCAGGAATTTCTTTTGGCTCTCTAATTACTATTGTAAATCTATTACCTTTTAGTTCACCAGGATATATTTTCCATTTTGAGCTTCCTATGCTCCAAATTTCAATACCCTTTAATTTAATTTCTCCACGAAATGTTTTATTTATAGATATTAATTGATATGTGAGTGCTCTTCTATCTTTTATTCCTGCAAATGAAATTTTTGCATTAATTTTTCTTTCAATCATTGATATTATTGGTAATAAAGGCTTTGAAATTTTCTTCAAAACAGCAAGTGTATAATTTCCTTTTCCTCTATTTAATTTCTTTAAATTTTCATTAACAATTATTCCTTCAGGAGTTATTTCTTCAACTAAAAATTCTTCAGGTGTTACACGAATTCTTCCTCCAATACCTTTTTCAATCGTTGAATAATATAAAATTCCAAGAGATTTTTCTAATTGAGAATATGTCTCTAACATAAAAATCACAATAATTTTAAATGAGCAATGATTTTATCTATTAATTCACAAGGAGCAGGTCCTATTCCTAAACAAGTTATAGTTCCTGGTTCTACTTCAGTTAATCCTGCATCAATAATTAATGAATTTGGTATACCTTCTTTTTCTGCTTTATTTTTTATTTCAATTAATTCATTTAATGAATTAACTTTTAATACTACTTTCTTTTGTCCTTCTTCTATCCATTTTTCTGCCCATTCTTTTTTTAATTTACATGTTTCTATATAAGATGATACTGCAGCATGAGCAACTTGTGCTGCTATTTTACCTTTACTCATTTTAATATCTTTTCTTACAATAATTGCTTGTTTCATACTAAGTTTTAAGTAAAACCTGTAAAAATTAATTTTGAGAAAATGGAAGTATTAGTTGTTGGAGGAGGACCATCAGGTTTAATTGCAGCAAGAGAAGCTTCACTTTATGGGGTAGATGTAACTTTAATTGAAGAAGATAAAGAAATTGGAAAACCTGATCATTGTGCAGGATTAGTAAGTATAAATGCTCTTAAAAAAATCTTGGGAAATTATGAAAATGTTATTTTAAATAAAATAAGAAATGTAAGAATTATCTCACCAATGGGTAATATATATGAAGTAAATTTAAAAGAATATAAAGCTGCTGTTATTGATAGAGAAAAATTTGATATGGAATTAATGAAAAGAGCTGAAAAAGCAGGTGTAGAAATTCTTACTAATACATGTTTTAATTCCTCCTTTAAATATAAAATAATGATAAATGCAGAAGGTACAAAAGAAAGAATATGTAGAAAATTTGGACTTGAAATTCCAAAATCAATTCCTGCAATACAATATGATATAGAAGTTAAAAACTATGAAAATAATTTTGTAGAAATTTATTTAGGAAAATGGTCTCCTAAGTTCTTTGTATGGACAGTTCCAAGAGATGATTGTATAAGAGTAGGTACTGCTTCTTATAGTAGATATAATCTATTTAATCTTATTCAAAAATTTATTGAAAAAAATTCTTTTTTTAAAAGTAAAGAGATATTAAGAATAAGAAAAAAACTCTATGGAAAAATAGTAATAAGTGGTCCTGTTAATAATACTTCTAAAAATAACATCATATCAGTAGGGGATGCTGCAGGTTTTGCTAAACCAACAACTGGTGGAGGTATTGCCTTTGGTTGTTATACTGCAAAAATTGCAGGTAAAATTGTTGCACATTCAATTAAAAACAATATTAGATTATCAGAATTTGATAGAATATGGAAAAAGTATTATTCTTCTGAATTTAAAAAAATGAAGTTTTCTTCTCATGTATTTAGAAGTATGAGTGAATGTGAATTGGAAAGAATACTTTATGAAATGCATAAACTTGGGATATTTGATGAGCTATCATCCTATGACATGGATTTTCAAGGAGAAATAATTAGTAAAATCATGAAGTCAAAGCTTCTTATACATTACATAAACTTAATACCAAAAATATTAAAAGCTTATATATTTGAATATTTTCTTTAAGCATATTCTGGTGAGATTAATGAGTAATCTAGAATTACCAATATGTAGTTCATGTAGATCTCCCATATTACCTCATGAGAAAGGAGTTAAAATGTTTTGTCCAAATTGTGGTGAAACTGTTTTTTGGCGATGTAGAAAATGTAGAATATTAGTAAATAGTTATAAATGTGTAAAATGTGGATTTGTAGGACCATAAGGTGATTTAAATGCCAAGTAAAATATTAGCTATATTTAAGATATATCCTGAGGATGATAAGGTAGATTTAGAATCTTTAAAAAGTAAATTAAAAGAAGTATTACCAAAGGATGTATATATAAATAAGATTATTGAAGAGGAACTTGCCTTTGGTATTAAAGTCTTAAGAGTATTTGTTATAATGCCACTATTCTTTGAAGGAGGAACACAGCCTTTAGAAGATGCATTTAGTAAAGTTAAAGGTGTAAGCCAAGTAGATGTTGAGCTTGTTCAAACATTATAATATAAGAATAAAGAAAAAACCAAGTAAATTATCTTAATAAATCCTTTATTCTCCCTATAACAGAGGAGTAACCAATTAATGATAGTAAATTTTTATTTCTAGTTTATTTTTCATTAAAATTAGATAAATTGAAATTTATATTCATGCTAATTTCTGGGAGGTTAAAAATTGGAGAATAATGAAGGAAAAGAAGAGAAAAAAGTAAAAGAAGTTGTACTAAGAGTAGCAGAATCTAAACAAAGAGATGTAGGTAGAGGAAAAGTAAGAATAGATACAGAAATAATGAAGGCTCTTGGAATAAATGTAGGAGATGTTGTAGAAATTGAAGGAAAAAGAAAAACAGCTGCTATAGCATGGCCAGCTTATGCAGAAGATCAAGGTATGGATATAATAAGAATGGATGGATTAATAAGAAAAAATGCTAATGTTGGACTTGGAGAAAAAGTTATTGTAAGGAAAGCAGATCCAAAAATAGCAACAATGGTTAAACTTGCACCAGTATCCTTTACTATTAATGTTGATCCAGGATTTGTAAGTTTTGTAAAAAGACGTCTCATTGATACACCTTTAGTTGAAGGAGATCAAGTAGTAATTCCAGTATTAGGACAAGCTATTCCTTTTGTTGTTGTTTCTACAAAACCTTCTGGAATTGTAAAAGTAACAGAAGATACTAACTTAACTATTCTTGAAAAACCAACAGAAATTTCAAGAGTTCCAAGAGTTACATATGAAGATATTGGTGGTTTAAAAGAAGCTATAAGAAAGATAAGAGAAATGGTAGAATTACCATTACGACATCCAGAACTATTTAAGAGATTAGGAATTGATCCACCAAAAGGAGTATTATTATATGGTCCACCTGGTTGTGGTAAAACATTATTAGCAAAAGCAGTAGCAAATGAAACTGATGCTTACTTCATAGCAATAAATGGTCCAGAGATAATTAGTAAATTCTATGGAGAATCTGAACAAAAATTAAGAGAATATTTTGAAGAAGCAAAACAACATGCACCTGCAATAATATTTATAGATGAAATAGATGCAATTGCACCAAAAAGAGAAGAAGTTACTGGTGAAGTAGAAAAGAGAGTTGTTGCACAACTCTTAGCTTTAATGGATGGTCTTGAAGCAAGAGGTAATGTAATAGTAATAGGTGCTACAAATAGACCAAATGCCTTAGATCCTGCTCTAAGAAGACCTGGAAGATTTGATAGAGAAATAGAAATTGGTGTACCATCTGCTGCAGAAAGATATGAGATACTTCAAGTACATACAAGAAATATGCCTCTTGCTAAAGATGTAGATCTAAAGAAAATTGCTAACATGACTCATGGATTTGTTGGTGCAGATCTTGCTGCATTATGTAGAGAAGCTGCAATGAATGCTTTAAGACGTTATCTTCCTGAAATAGATATTCAACAAGAGAAAATACCTCCAGAGGTATTAGAGAAACTTGAAGTTAGAATGGAGGATTTTGAAGCAGCATTTAAAGAAATAACACCAACAGAACTTAGAGAAGTTTATGTAGAAATACCAACTGTTAGATGGGATGATATAGGAGGTCTTGAAGAAGTTAAGCAAGAACTAAAAGAATGTGTAGAATGGCCATTAAAGTATCCAGAGAAATTTAAGAGATTAGGAATTAAACCTCCAAAGGGTATACTATTATATGGTCCACCTGGTTGTGGTAAAACATTATTAGCAAAAGCAGTAGCAACAGAAAGTGAAGCTAATTTTATAGCAATAAAGGGTCCAGAGATATTTAGTAAATGGGTTGGAGAATCTGAAAGAGCTATAAGAGAAGTTTTTAGAAGAGCAAGACAAGCAGCTCCTTGTGTAATATTCTTTGATGAAATTGATTCTATTGCACCAATAAGATGGGCAAGTGGAGGAGATTCTATGGTTACTGAAAGAGTTATAAGTCAGTTACTTACAGAAATGGATGGAATTGTTGATTTAGAAAATGTTGTTGTTATTGGAGCTACAAATAGACCAGATATGATAGATCCAGCATTATTAAGACCTGGAAGATTTGATAGACTTATTTATGTTCCAGAACCAGATACTGCTACACGTTTACAAATATTCAAAATACATACAAGAAATATGCCTCTTGCTAAAGATGTAGATCTTGAAAAATTAGCAAATATGACAAAAGGTTATGCAGGATCTGATATTGAAGCAGTATGTAGAGAAGCTGGACTTATGGCATTAAGAGAAAATCCAGATGCTACTGAAGTTTGTATGAGACATTTTGAAAAAGCTCTTGCCAAAGTTAGACCATCCATTACTGAAGATATGATAAAATACTATAAAGCTTGGGAGGAAAGATATAAGAGAGTAATATCTGGAAGACAACCATTAATAAACTTTGTATGAGGCTGAAAAATGGAAGAAGAAGAATTATCTTTTTCTCATACAATACCATTAGACTTAATAATATTGGATTTGTTAAGAAAAAAAGATGGAAGTTTAAAGGATAATGAATTATTTGAAATGTTAAAAACAATGATAAAGGATATTTCATTTTCAAAATTAAATAAAATATTAATGAAATTAGAATTAAGAGGAAAAATTAATGTATCCTCTCTTAGAAAAGAAAGATTGATAACTCTGAGATCAAAGGAAGCATAATTATGGGTGTTAATTTAAAAGAATTAATAACATCATCTCCAATAAGCTTAAATGATTTAAAAGGAAAAGTACTTGCTATAGATGCATATAATGCATTATATCAATTTTTAGCAACAATAAGACAACCTGATGGCACACCTTTACTAGATTCAAGAGGTAGAATTACAAGTCATTTAAGTGGACTTTTTTACAGAACTATAAATTTCTTAGAATTAGGATTAAAACCAGTTTATATATTTGATGGTAAACCTCCAGAATTAAAACTTAAGGAAATTGAAAGAAGAATAGAATTAAAAGAAAAAGCTGAAGAAGAATATAAAATTGCTTTAGAAAAAGGAGATTTTGAAGCTGCAAGAAAAGCAGCACAAGCTACTTCAAGACTTACAAGTGATATGGTGGAAGATGCTAAAAAATTATTAGATGCTATGGGAGTACCATGGATTCAAGCGCCTTCTGAAGGAGAAGCTCAAGCAGCATTTATTACAAAAAAAGGTGATGCTTGGGCAACTGTTAGTCAGGATTATGATTCTCTTTTATTTGGTACTCCAAGATTAGTAAGAAATTTAACTATATCTGGAAGAAGAAAATTACCTAATAAGCCTGTATATATTGAAATAGAACCTGAAATAATATTTTTAGATAAGGTTTTAAGTGAATTAGGAATAACAAGAGAGCAATTAATTGATATTGCAATACTATTAGGAACTGATTATAATCCTGATGGATTTAAAGGAATAGGACCAAAAAAAGCTATTAAAATAATAAAGGGTTACAAATCATTAAAAAATGCTATTGAGAATGGTGTTATAGTTTCTGATATAAATGTTGATGCTATAAGAGAAATATTTCTAAATCCAAAAGTAACTGAAAATTACACACTTGTTTGGAGAGATTTAGATGAAGAAAAAGTAAAGAAAATATTATGTGATGAACATGATTTTTCCTTAGAAAGAGTAAGTTCTGCCATTGAGAGAGTAAAAAAGAAGAAATCTGAGAAAACATTAAGTCTAGATAGATGGTTTAGATAAATTATTTAGACCATCCATATCTTCCATATAATGGAACAAAAACACAACAACCACACGACTTCTTTTTAAGAATTCCTTTTTCTTTTTCTACTAATATAAGCTCTTGAAATGAGTGAATATCTCCAATTGGAATTACCATTTTTCCACCATCTTTTAATTGTTCTTCTAATGGTGGTGGAATTGATGGTGCAGCTGCTGTCACTAATATTCTATCGTATGGAGCAGCTTCTGGATATCCTAATGTACCATTACCTTCTATTACTGTTACTCTATCATCATATCCTGTTCTCTTAAGATTATTTCTTGCAAATTCAACAAGTTCTTTTATAATTTCTACTGTATAAACATGTCCTCTCTTTTCAATTGGCACATCAATTGGTGCTACTATTTCTGCACATACTGCAGCATGATAACCACTTCCTGCTCCTATTTCTAATACTTTATGTCCAACTTTAAGATCAAGTAATTCACACATAATTGCGACCATATGTGGAGCTGAAATTGTTTGTCCTTCAAGTGTTGGAAGAGGAGTATCTACATATGCTTGTTCTCTATATTTTGGTAAAACAAATTCTTCTCTTGGAACTTTAAGCATTGCTCTTATGACTTCTTGTTTTCTTAATATTCCCATTTCTATTAATCTATTTACTAATAACTTTCTTTGCTCCTCAAAATTCAAAGATCATCATTATATATTTATACACTTTTACTTTAAATAAGTTTGTGCTAATTAAGTTTTATGCTAGAGGTCATCCATTAATAACTGCTACTCACAAGACCACAATGGAAATAACTAAGGATATTGTAAAAACTTTACGTGGAGATTGTATTATTGCTACAAGATCAGAATTAGCATTAAGTGATCTTCCTAATGAGTTTAAGAAGAATGCTAAAAGTGAAAAAGCTAGAATAGGTTTAGTCATTAAAGTGAATGATATTTCAGAAGAAGTTTGGGGAAGAGGACATCCATTACTTTCATTTGAAAGTAATAAAGATATGGTAATAAGGAAGAGTGGATTTATTTGTGGAAGAACATTAATGATATATGCAAATAAAGCAGCATGTGATTTAAGTAGAGATTTAGTTAATCAATTAAAAAATGAAAAAACAATAGTAGAACTAACATTAATATTAGAAGAGAGTTATTAAGGTATAACAAATAAATCAATAACTATTTGCCATTCTCTTGGTGAAACTTCTCTTACTTTTTTCATATTAATTATATCAAGTTTTCTTGTACTTAATTTAGAGATTAAATGAGTTTTTGTTTCTTCTATATCTTTAGAGAATGCATAGAAGTGAATCACTCCTCCATTTTCTTTTATAAAATTTAGTGCTAAATCAATATATTCCATAGCCTCTCCAGGTAAATTCATAATAACTCTATCTGCTTTTCTTTTAAGAAGATCAGAAAAAGATCTTACATCACCACAAAGTGGAATAATTTCTCCCTTAATCTTATTAATTTTTATATTTTCTTTAATGAGATTAACTGCATCAGGATTAATATCTATTGCATAAACTTTTGCAAATACTCTTTTTGCAATATGTAAAGCAAAAGGTCCAATACCAGAAAACATATCAACTACTACTTCACCATCTTTAACTTGTGAAGCAACTCTATTATGTTCTGTAGCAAGACGTGGAGAGTAGTATGCTTTTTGTAAATCAACTTTAAGTTTTATTCCATATTCAGTATGTATTGTAGTATACTTTTCTTCACCTGCTATTACTTCATATTTTGGTAATCTATATTTTCCACTAACTTTTTCTACTTTTAAAAGTACAGTTTTCAAATTACTATGTAATTCCATTAATGCTTTTCCAATAATTTCCTTATATGGCAATAACTCATCACTAAGATCTTCTATTACTCCAATATCTCCAATAATATCATATGAACGAGGAAGTAATGTTAATAAATAAGGTGGTAATCTTCCATCAAGTACTTCTATTAAATTCTTAAATCTTTTCTTATGTGATGGTAATTCCATATCTATTATTTCTACTTCAGCAATATTTTTTATAATATCTAATTCTTCTTCTGATGGATATCTCAATATTGGTATTATAATATAATCATTTTCTGATATAATTTTTCTAGCATCATCAAATAAATTCATATTAATTAGAATTTTTCTAATTTTTTCACCCATTTTCTTATTTACTTTTAAGCAAAGATCTTTAGATTGTTGCATTCTCTAAAACCTTCTTATATTTTTTAAGTATACTAAAAACTTCAGTAATATTTCTTCACATTAAATATTTATTGATTTTAGTATTTCTTCTTTTTTACTTTTATGTAAATAAGCGGGCCCGGCGGGATTTGAACCCGCGACCAACGGCTTAGGAGGCCGACGCGCTATCCATGCTGCGCTACGGGCCCATCTTCTATATTGATAGTAAAACACAAAAATAAAAATTATTATTTATAATTATTTTGAAAATTTTATACTTATTATTTATATGAATTCTATAAAAAGTGTATTTGATAAGAACAAAAATACACAAAATTAATTAATTTTTTCTAAAAAAGTTTAAATATTTTTCCCACTACTGTTATTATTGATTTCCTATGCTTTCATGTGAACTACTAGATAACTTAAATAAGTATATTTCAATAATTAATCCACCTATTATTGAAGGAATTAGTGGAGTTAAGCATCAATTTTATCTTATTGGAAAAATTAAAAATAGCATTCAAAAAGAAGAATTTGTAGTAGTAGATTATTGTGAGGATGAACAATCTTTATTACAATTCTTCATAAAGTCTATTGATGTAAAATCAAAGCTAAAAATTGCTATTTGTAAGAATATTACAGAAGAAATGAAGAAGTTTTCTTCTTTATGTAATATATTCTTAATAAGAAGTATTGAAGATATTATAAAAGTAATTAAAGAGAATTTATAATCTTTCCAATAATTCTTTCATATTCTATTGTCATTATATGAATACCAGAGGCTTTTGTACTTTTTTTAATTTCTTTAATTAGATTTGAAAAATATTCAATATTTATTTCATCTATTTTTTCACTATTTCCTTCTGCTTTTTTAAGCTTATCTTTATATTCATTTGGAATTTTTACTCCTGGTAATTTCTTCTCTATATTTTCTGCAATTCTATATGATTTACATGGAAAAATTCCTATTAATATAAAAGGAGGTGATGGCTTTAAATAATCTATAAAGTTCTTTATTTTTTCTATATCAAATACTATTTGAGTTTGTATAAATTCAGCACCTGCTTTAATCTTTCTTTCTACTTTATATAATTCTACTTCTATTGGATTTGCATTAGGATTACCTACAGCACCTATATGTATTTCTATTTTTCCATCAATAGGATTTTCATTAATATCTTTTCCTTCATCAATCATTTTTCTTAGCATTTTAATAAATTGAGTAGAATCGATATCATATACTGGCATAGCATTTGGAATATCACCCATAGTTGTATGATCACCTGTAATTACTAATATGTTTTTTATTCCAAGTACACTTGCACCAAGTATATCTGATATTAATGCTATTCTATTTCTATCTCTTACAGTCATATGACATATTGTTTCTAAGCCTGTATGAGATTGTATGATATATGATGCTACTATACTACTTAGATAAGCATTTGCTCTTGGATTATCTGTTACATTACATGCAGTTACATATTTTTTTAAGAAATTTGCCTTATTTATAAGATAATCAATTTTTACACTTTTCCTTGGCTCAATTTCACTTGTAAATACAAAATTTCCATTGTATAATTTCTTCATGAAGTTACTAAATATTCTCAATTACTTCACCTCATAAATTCTCTTGATTTAGAAATATTTGACCAATCAAAAGCTTCTCTTATTTTTTTAAAATCTTCTTCTCTTCCATATTTCTTAAGTCTTTCATATATAATTACCCATGTACAATCTTTATCATTGACTTCACATTTCCTATCTCTCATTCCTCCACATGGCCCATTAAGTAATCTTTTTGGACAATTAGTAATTGGACATATTCCTCCTGTCTCATATAAAATACAATTACCACAAGCTCTACATTTTTCATAAAATCTTCCAATTCTTTCTACCATTCCTATAAATAAAGTATCAAGTCCAGGAATTACTTCTTTATTACTAAATTCAGAAATTGTTTGAGCACCAACTCCACAACACAAAGCTACTATTACTTCAGCATCATTAATTTCATTTTTATAATTCATTAAATCTCTCTTTAATACTCTTAAATCACATGGACTTTCTACGACTTTACCTATTGCTATTTTATTCATATTTTTAATCTTATTTACTAATTCTTCTACTTCTTTCTCTCCTCCTGTTTGACATTTTGTAGCACATGTACCACATCCTATGACAAATATCTTATTGTATTTTTTTACATAATCTAGTAGATTACTTTTTGTTTTTGTTATTATCATTTTAATCAACCATAAGATAAATTTAGAACCTTTGATTTATACTTATTTATGATTAAAGAAATGGTATTTAATGAAATAGTAACCTTTGAGTATATAATGTGGAGGAAATCATACATAAGTGGTGAAATAAAAGTATTAATTGATATAATAGAAGATTATGGTAAAAGTGGAATTGGAAAAATAATTGATGTTATAGAAGTAAAAAATGCATATTTTTATGATGATTATACTGATTTACATGGAGGAATAGATTCTTTTTGTAAAAAAGCTACATTAGATGAAGTAAGAAACATGATCATTAATAAAGAAGGAAAATTTGAGTATATTGAAAGAGCAAAACCTCCTATTAATCGTTTTAAACTTAAAGATCAGATTCCTATAGATTTAAAACCAAAAGATATATAAATTAATAATTAAAAGTAATCATATTATGCCAAAGGTATCATTAGTTTGGAGTGGAGATCTTAAATTTACTGGAAAGGATACATTAGGTCATGAAGTAATTTTAGAAGCTCATAAAAAATATGGAGGAACAGGTAGTGGAATTACTCCTATGGATCTTTTATTAATGGCACTAGGAGGTTGTGCAGGTTTAGAAATAATAACAATGCTCAAGAGTAGAAATCAAAAACTATTAGCTTTTAATATTGATATTGAAGGACTGGTAAGAGAAGAAATCCCAAGAATATTAACAAAAATTTATGTAAAGTTTACATTAAGAGGAGAACTTGATGATGAGATTGTTGATAGAGTAATAAATTTAACAATGTCAAAATTATGTCCAATAGCTGCTATGCTTTCACAAGTATCTGAAATAAAATGGAGTTATGAAATAATAAAGAAGGAAAATGAAGTATAGTAAGTATTAAAAACTTTAATAACTATTATCTTTTGGTGTAACTCTTGAATATATGTATTCTATCTTGGGAATATCCTCCAAGAATTATAGGTGGTCTTGGTACATATGTCTATGAGCTTTCAAGATATCTTGTAAAAATGGAGCATAATGTCTATGTATTTACACTAAATGATGGGAATTTAAAAACAAGAGAACTAATGGGAGGTGTAGAAGTACATAGACCAAAAATACTAGATATATCAGATATACTTCCTGATGTTGTAGCTGAAGAAATAAGAAGATGGGGTCCAGGAATAAAATTCTTTTCAGATATTTGGCTATATAACTTACTTGTAAGTACAAAAATTGTAAATGATTTAATTCCAAATGAGCATAAAACTTTTGATATACTTTCAGTTCATGATTGGCTTTCTGCTATGGCTGGTATTATTTTAAAAAAAGCATTAAAAATACCAATGGTTTTTCATATTCACTCTACTGAAAAAGGAAGAACTCTTGGTGATGGCTCAAATATTATAGATAATCTTGAACATAAGGCTGCTAAATATGCAGATAAAATAATTACAGTATCATATGCTATGAAAGATGAATTAATTTCATTAGGTTTTCCATCAGAAAAAATTGAAGTAGTATGGAATGGTGTAGATGCTAATAAATACTCACCTGAAAATGTTCCATATGAAAAAATAAAGGAAATTAGAGAAAAGTATGGAATATCTACTAATGAGAGAATGATTCTTTTTATAGGAAGACTTACTGGAGTTAAAGGTGTTGATAAATTAATTCTTTCTATGCCATATGTATTATCTGAATTTCCAAATGTAAAACTTGTAATTGTTGGAAAAGGAGAAATGGAAGGAGAACTAGTAAACTTAGTAGAAAGATTAGGATTAAAGAACAATGTAGTTTTCAATTTTAAAATGCTTCCTGAAGATGAAAGAATTGCTCATTATGCTGCATGTGATTTAGCAGTTTTTCCTAGTTTATATGAACCATTTGGTATTGTTGCATTAGAAGCAATGTCAATGAAAAAACCAGTAGTTGTAGGTGCAAGAGGAGTAAGTGGAATGAGAGAATCAGTTGTTTCTGCAGGTCCAGATCAAACTGGATATCATATAAATCCATATGATCCTCAAGATATAGCTATGGCAATAAAAATGATATTAAGAGATGAAAATCATATGAGAAAATTAGGAGAAAATGGAAGAAAAAGAGTACTTTCAGAATTTACTTGGGAAAAAATATCAAAAAGAATTGTTTCTATATATCAAGAAGTTATAAATAAAAATCTTCCAATGTATGGATCACACCAATGACTCCAATATTGAGCAGGATTCTTTAATGGTATTGGATTCATACTCCATTCTGTTGGATTTGGATTTTTCCCAACAGGATGTCCAAAAATTTCATTAACATAAAATATTGCACCTTCTGATATCATATGATCTAAATTATTTAATAAAATTCCTTTTATCATATCTTCATATCCAAGATATTCTAATATTTTTATAAAATATGGAGTATCTCTTGGCCATATAGTTGATTTATGATATTCTCTATCTCCTAAATAAGGTTCTATTCTTGAAGAAATAGCTATTCCAAATGGATAAGTTTCTTTTCCAATTACTCTTAGAGTTCTATAAACAATTAATGATTTTATTGATTTAAAAGCTTTTATTACTTCATTTTTTTCAAATAAATGTAATGTACAAGAAAGAGCTGTTACTCCACATGATGTTAATTCATTTAATTTTCTATTCTTCTCAATATCAATAATATCTACTATGAATTCTCCATTCCAGAATTTCTTCTTAAAAGCTATTTCCATTCTTTCTAAATAATCTTTTATTTCAGTATTTTTTGAATTTTCATAAATTAATTTAAGTGCTCTTATCCAATATGCATTAACTTCTGGTAATGAATATTTAGGAAGCCACCATTCATTCCAATCATCAGGAAATCTTGTAGGTCTTCCATTAATTCTTGAATCAATCCAAGATTGATATGGTATACAAGCAATTAAATCATCTCTCATTACTGGCTCTCCATACTCTATAATCTCTCTTTTCTCCATTTCTTTTAATATAGAAATTGTAATTTTTTCTACATTAATACCAATTTTAGAACAAAGATATAATAATAGAGGAAGAGCATCTACTGAAGTTTCTTTATAACCAATTATATTTGGTAGTTTTCCTTCTTTTTCTACAATCTTCATCAAGAAAATAACAAATTCTTTTAATTTTTCATTCCATTTAAATATTTTTGTATATACTTCAAAATTATTTATTATTCCTTCTAATGCATCTCTTGTCCATGGCTGTCTAAACCACCAACATCCTGCTTCTGGAAACCAAATACCATTTAAATTAAGTCCAAAACTTCTTAATGTTGATAATCTAAATATTAGTAATTCTCCTATTTTATTATTAATAAAATACAATTTATTAATCCAAGAATTTTCTTTTATATTCCAAGGATCTTTTTTCCCACTTATTATTATTTTTAAGTATTTTTCTTTTGGTTCTCCAATAAAAGGAGCATATATTCTTCTTATTTCTCTAAAAAATCTTATGTAATCTTTTTCATCTCTATATCTAAAACCACAATCAATTTTATATATCCAATCAGTATAATAATTAATCCATTTTATTGATTTAAAAGGACCAATTTCTGCAATATTATTACATAATATTATCCACTCATTATCAATATTAACATTAGGTTTTTCAAAAAATAAAAGGACTTCACAATCTCCATTAAAAGAAATTTGAAAACAATCATCTTTAAATTCTAAATCAACTTCTAAATCAGAATATACATATTTTGCCTTATAAGGCTCTATAATTACCTTTTCTCCAATTCCTTCTGATGAAAATAAAATACCATCAATTATTTTAACTATACATCCATTAATTAAAGTAATAAGTCCTTGAAATGGACAATCTCTATTTGGTCCAATAAATTTCTTTCCATCTATGAAGACTTCAGATGAAAATATTGAAGAAGACCATTCTCCAATTGGAGATTTTAGTAATACGTGTTTATTTCTTGCAAAATCCCAATCTGGATCTTCAACTGGTTTAAACTCCATTATTTTCACAGAGAAAAATTATTTTAGAACTTATTATAAAATATTATTTATGCATGTGTATGAAATATCATCATCAATGCAATTATTAATAACATTACATAATATGTCAGCAGTACGTCCTGAATCTGCTAAGAGTTTTGATGAAATTAAATGTAATTGTTGTATTGATGAAAAGGAATTATATTTAGCAATAAGAGAATTAATAAACTATGGATATATTATTGAAAAAAATGGTCTTTATTACTTAAGTAGTTTAGGAATTTCTGTTGTTAGAAGTATATTTACATGAACAAATTAAAAAATGAAGCCTATTATACATATTACTTGGGAATATCCACCATTTTCAGTAGGTGAATTATCAAATTGGCTATATAGTATAATTCCAAGATTAGCTAATTATTATCCATTAGTAATCATAACAAGAGGAAATGAGGATAATATATTTAAATTAAATAATTTAACAATATATAGAGTTGGTAGTCTTCACAAGACTCATCCACATATACTAACTTATGCTCATTTACTTAATTTAGACTTTGTAAGAGCAGCTTCTAATATTATTCATGATAATGGTGGAGCACTCTTAATTCATTCTCATGATTGGATTTCATCCATTGCTGCATATTATATATCATTATATTTAAAATGTCCACTTATTATATCAGTCTATACAACAGAAATAAAAAGAGCTGGAAAAATTGACTCTTTACTTAAAATGGGTATATTTGATATAGAGAAAAAATGTTTTGAAAATGCAGATATAATTATAGTAAGAGATGAAGAAATAAAGAATCATTTAATAGCTGATTATAATATTGATAGAAATAAAATCTTCTTTGGAAGAAATCATGATGAAATTATAAGTTTATACAGGAGGATAATTAAATGAAAGTATTAATGTTAAGTTGGGAATATCCTCCTCATATTGTTGGAGGATTAGGAAAACATGTATATTATCTTTCAAAAACATTAGCATTTAAAAATATTGATATTACAGTAATTACGTATACTGATGGTACATCAAAATCTGAAGAATTTATAAATAATGTAAGAGTAATAAGAGTAAATCCTTACTCTTTAAGATATCCAGATTTTATTTCATGGATTTATGGAATGAATTTATTAATGGTAGAAAAAGCACTTAAACTTAGAAATTTTGATATTATTCATGCTCATGATTGGCTTACAGCATTAGCTGGAATTAACATAAAATATATAATGAGAAAACCACTAATAGCAACAATACATTCTACAGAATTAGGAAGAAGAAGAGGTTATCTTAGTAATGATTATGAAAGACATATTCATGAAATAGAGTGGATATTAACATATGAAGCTTGGCGTATTATATGCTGTAGTGATTATATGGTTAGTGAAGTAAATAAGTTTTTTCAGTGTCCATTAAATAAGATAGTTAGAATATATAATGGTGTTGATCCAAATTCTCTTGTACCATCATCTAATGTAAATCGAAAAAATTATGCAGAAGATTATGAGAAAATAGTTTTATTTGTTGGAAGATTAGTATATGAAAAAGGACCTCATTTACTTGTAGAAGCAGCAAATATTTTGAAAAGAAATGATATTAAGTTTTTATTTATTGGAGAAGGAACAATGAAACCATACTTATTGGAATTAGGGAAAAAACTTGGCATATCTGAAAAATTATATTTCTTAGGTCATGTTCCTGATGATGTGCTTTATGCTATATACAAAATGGCATCTGTAGCAGTTTTTCCTAGTCTATATGAACCATTTGGTATTGTTGCATTAGAAGCAATGGCTTTAGGAACTCCAGTAATAGTTTCTGCAGTTGGTGGCTTAAATGAAATAGTAATTAATGAATATAATGGTATAAAAGTTACACCAGGATCAGCTTATGAATTAGCAAAAGCAATAGAAAAAATAATAGATAATCCATCATTAAGTAAGAGACTTATTGAAAATGCTAAGAATTTTGTAAAGAATTTTACATGGGAAAAAGCTGCAGAAGAAACTATTAAACTATATGAAGAAGTTATGATAGAGTATAATGCTGGAAATTGGAAAACGAGGGTTTAAAATTGAATTATGTTATAGGAGTAGATTTAGGAGGAACATGGATAAGAATTGCAATTGCAAAAAATAATTTTAAAGACATAAGAGAATCCATCATAGAAAAGTATGTTTTTCCTACTAATCTTTTAAATAATAATCCTATTGAGAAATTAGAAAGTATTATACGTGAAGTTTCTAAGGATAAAATTAATAATATATCTTGTATATGTATTGCAGCAGCTGGAAAATTAGATTTAAATAAATCTAAAATTGTTTTTTCTCCACATTCTTCTATTAGAAATTTATCACTTTCTATTCTTGAAGAAAATTTAAAGATACCAATAAAACTAATAAATGATGGTGTTGCTGGTGCATTAGCTGAATGGAAATTATGTATTAAAAATAATAATATAGTGTACATTGCTATAGGAACTGGTATAGGAGGAGGTATTGTTGTAGATGGGCATTTGCTTATAGGAAAGGAAGGAAATGCTCATGAATTTGGTCATATGATAATTGATATAAATGGATTAATGGAATGTAAATGTGGAGGAAGAGGACACTGGGAAGCTTATACCTCAGGAAGTGGACTACCAAATTTATGTAAGTTTTTATCAAAAAATTATAATGAAGAAACACCTTTATTAAAAAAAGTAATAAATAATAATTTTAATATAAAAGATATATTCGAATATACAAGAAAAGGAGATAAATTTGGAATGTATGTAATAAATGAAGTTACAAAAATAAATGCTATGGCAATTGCTAATTTAGTTAATTTATATGATCCTAATGTAATTTCCATAGGAGGAGGAGTCGCACTTAAAAATCCTGATCTCATAATAGATCCACTTAATGATTATGTTTCTAAATACTCCTTTAATACACCTCCTAAAATTATATCATCTTCATTAAAAGAGGAAACTTCTTTAATTGGTGCAATATTATTTGCAATGGAGGAGTTATAATTGAGCTTAGGCTTTCCTGTACCTGAGGTAGTTTATCGTCCAAAAAGACCAAAGATTACTCTTGCTCTAATCTTTTCTAATATCATTATTTATTTTATATCATCTATAGAAAATAGCTTCCTAAGTATTGGAGATTATTGGTTAAGTAATGGAGCTTTTGTTCCTTCTCTTTTATTTGATTCTTCTCAATTATATAGGATTTTTACATCAATGTTTCTTCATGCAGATTTAGTTCATTTATTTTTCAATATGTACTTTCTCTATATATTTGGAAGAGCAGTTGAAGAAACCTTAGGAGGTAAAAGATTTTTTATTTTATATATTCTATCTGGAATAGCTGCTTCTATTTTTCATACAGCATTTTCTTTTCTTCAAGGACCAATGGGATATGTTATACCTGCTATAGGTGCCTCAGGTGCTATAAGTGGAGTATTAGGTGCATATTTAATCTTTTATCCTGGTACTTCATTATTAATGATATTACCAATATTCTTCTTTCCCTTTATGTTTTGGATTAAAGCATCTTATTATATTCTATTTTGGTTTGCACTTCAAGTAATATATGGACTATCAAGGACTGGAGGAAGTGTTGCTTTCTTTGCACATGTAGGTGGATTTATAATGGGTATTGCATTACTTTCAATTATCACTAATAAGGAAAGAATAATGGAATTAAGGATATTCAAGAATTTATTTTCTTATATCAGATGGACTTATAGACCAAGAGGTTTAGGAAAAACTAGTAAAATTATTTTATCTTCTTTAATACTCCTAATTTTATTTTCAAGTCTTTATATTTCAATATTTCCAGTAGATCAAGGTAAATTAAAAACTATTACAATTCAATATAAATGTAATTCACTTATATGTAACGATTATATTGGTCTTATGCCAGATAATATAGAAAAGCAAATTTCAAATATTCCCTTAGATGAAACAAGAATACTGATCAATAGACTTTATGCTGCAAATTTATTATATGGAAAAGATAAAATATCAATAAGTAATTTAACTTCAGAACTTCCTGTTAAAATTGTTATTGGTAAGTATTCTACTACAGTAAAAATTGAAACCACAATTGATTATTTTAATGGAATTTATGGAAATGATAGTTTTATATCATATGGCGAAGGAAGAATTACAACTTATAGTATAAATATATTTGTTTATGGAGATAATTATCAAATAGAAAAAGGTGATAAATTAACTTACGATTTTGTTTTATCTGTAGAAACCTCAGATATTAGAAGTATTACACAATATACTGGATTACTATCTACTTTGTTTACAATTGTATCTTTATTAGTTGTAAATTTAATGAATAGAAAACTAGCAATAGTAGGCGAATAAATTTTTATAATTTATTTAATAAAATAAAGTGGGGATTAAAAATTTCAAAAATATTAAAAATAATTAACATTACAATTTTTATATTTATTCTTATATTCTTTATTTCAATTATATCGATAGTATATATAGGATTAACATTATCTCCAAGTATAGGAAGACCATACTATAATACAAATAATAATAATTTTGAATATTACATTCCAATTTCACTAAATAATAAAGGAATTTTTCCTATTGAAATATCAACAGTAGTCTATTTTTTAAATACATCAACAATAAATAATATTTCTATACCAGCTGGTTTCTCTGGTACAATTCCATTAAAATTAAGTATTAATTTTTCAAATATTAATATCTCAAATATCAATATAAATAGAACAGAAATACCAGTAGATGTATTACTAACTATTTATTTTAAACCAATATTAAAGCTCTCATTATTAACAAATTTTTCATTTAATTTGGGCTCTCCTTATGAGAATTTTAAACTCTATGAGCCAAAATACGAATCATATAATTATACTCATATAATGATTACTATTCCTTTTTCCTTTGATAATAGATCTCCAATTAATATAACTGGTCCTTTTTCTATCTCAGTATTTTATGAAAAGGAAAAAATTGGATTTGGCGAGACTATTTTAAATGCAAGTCCATATAGCTCATATTATGGAAATTTGAATTTGTATATTAAATCTCCTTGGTTAGAAAATCCTGAACTTTTAATGTATTCCTTCTCAAGAAACTATACATTAATTTTTTCTCCTCCTATAATTGGCAATATAGAAAGAGTAGAAACAATCAGTTGGAACCCTCCTATAGGTAATTTAAGTATTGGTCATCCATATTTTATGAATTATAATAATACCCACTCTAAAATTCTTATTCCAATATATTTTGAAAATAAAGGAATCATAAAAATAATTGGAAATCTTAGTGGGAAAATATTAGATGTTAACAATAATACTATTGGAATAATAGATAGGACTCATATTGATGTTATTCCTAATCAAATATTTTTTACAAATATGACAGGATATGTAGAAAATAAACCTTTAGATGTAATAAAGTTGTTAATTAAGTTTGAAACTCCCTATGGTATATTGGAGGTTATGAAGATTGTTAAGTAAACTAAACATAATAAAAGGAATTTTCGCATTCATATTTGTATTCTTTTTATTTTGTTATTTACCATTAAATATACTCAATATAATAGAAAAAATCTTACCCAATTTGGCTTATTCCGAATTGTTATCACAATTATTATCTCAAATAATACATCCAAATGTTCCTATTTTTGGTTTCTTATTTGCTATTTTTGTTTTTCTATCTACATTATCAAAGAATACAAAATACAATGGTATTTTTATCATGTTAGAAGGCATAACATCTACAATATTGATATATTATATATTTCAAGGAGGTTATATAACTATAACAATCCACAATTACAAACTTATACTAGATTTAACAATTATAATGCTAATTTCTATAATTCCTTCAATTCTCACCTTTATAAAAGGACTCATAATTACTATAAAGACTAAAAAATAAAAATTAGAATTTAAAATTATTGAATACCCGCTTCTCTTAATGTTTCTTCAGTTGGACATACACCTATTATATATTCTCCTTTAGTTCTTTTTAGACTCTATGTAAGGTTCTACATGAACTGTAACATTCCATCCATATAATCTCTTTAGTTCTTCTTCTACTTTAGATGCTATTTTATGAGCATCACTTAAACTCATGTTAGGAGGTAATCTAATGTGTAATGTTATTTCTACATGTTCTTCATATTTATGAGCATGAATATGATGTACATCCGAAATATCTTTAGATACTGATGAAATTACATTTTTTACTTCTGTTTCTACTTCAGATGGTAGTTTATAACCCATTATATCTTTTGAAGTATCAATTAATAGTTTAATAGCTATAAAGCCTATAAATGATGAAACACAAACGCCTAATAAGCTATCTAGCCACCAATAATAATTACTAAATATAATTCCTATACCTACTATTATTGATGCTATAGCATCAGTTCTATGATGCCATGCATCTCCTATTAGTGCTTTAGAATTATATACAGTCCCAAGATTTAAAGACCATCTAGCAAGAATTTCCTTAATTATAGCTGATATAATTAAAATTGCTACTAGTGACCAATTGAATATCATCAATTCATGATTTAAATATTTTTTAATACTTTCAACTATTAGCTCATAAGCAGTTATCAATAATAAAATTGCAATAATTATACTTCCTATACTCTCAACTCGACCATGTCCAAATGGATGTTCTTCATCAGCTGGCTTATAAGCAATCCAGAAGCTAATTAATACTATAATTGAAGTTAGAGAATCAGATAATGTGTGTATCGATTCAGATATCATAGCTATGGAATTAAACATAATTCCTACTAGATATTTAATTATGAAAAGAATAGTATTGATTAATATTGATACAATTCCTTCTTTATAACCAGCTATTTTTCTACTATTCATTATCTCATTTTTCTTAGATCACTAAAAGATGTTATTAAAGATTACTTTTTCCATTTAAAAAGCTCAGCACTCAAGATCTATTTCATCTTTTAATCATTGGGACTTTCTCGTCATCGCTAGAAATTATATTAAAATTAAAACTTATTTATCTTTCTCAATAGTTGTTTCATTACTAGGTAAAAGACCTTTTTTCCTTAATCTTGAAATTGCAGATCTTACACTACTTGGTTTTATATTTAATATTTTTGCTATTTCAGCAATTGTTATGTTGCTATTATTTGCTAAAATTCTAAGTATTTTATCTTCTAATGTTTCTTTAGATGGTGGTGATAAAATATTTATATATAAAATAGATCCTCCCATTATTACTGTAGCTGGAGAACTCTTTCCTTCAGAATCTATGCAATCTTCTAAGAATAGATCCATATTCTCTTCATCTATTTGAACTAATTTCCCTTTGATTACTCGACCATCTAATAGGTAGACTTCTACTTCACTTCTTATATATTTTTTTAATAGCCTAGAAATTCTATTCTCTTGTTGCAGATAAATCCCCAAATTCAGAATTCTAATTAGCATTATTTTAAATTTAACGCTCTATCATAATTTTAGTTATAAAATTGGTGCGGCCGCCGGGATTTGAACCCGGGTCCTTAGCGTTCTGCAAATTATTTTTGGCAGGCTAATGTCCTAGACCAGGCTAGACTACGGCCGCTCTCATAAGAGATAAGAATTGAGGTGACTTAAAAATTTTTTATTAAAATTTTAATTAACTTTAAGTAATACGGGCTTTCACAAATGCCTTTAAATCATCCCAAATGGTCATATTAACTCTGATCGATCATTGCCCATTATATAATAAATATAGAAGAAAAATAAAAGTTTAATTATAAAAGTTTATAAAATCGAAGTGTAAATTTAACATTTGAAGCCCGAGTAGCTCAGCCTGGGAGAGCGTCCGGCTGAAGACCGGAATGTCGCCGGTTCAAGTCCGGCCTCGGGCATCATTTTCTTTTATTTTTCAAAAAACTAAATTACTTAAAATTTATTTAATGAATCTTATGAGGGAAGTTAGCTTAAATAAAGCATATACTTTACTTTATCCAAGACAAACAGTTTTAATAGTTTCTACTAGTAAAGAGGGAAAATCAAATATTATGACTTTAAATTGGTCTTCACCTGTTTCTTTTAATCCTCCAATGTTATGTATAGCAGTAGGAAAGCAAAGATATTCTGCTGAACTTATTAAGGAGACTAAAGAATTTGTTGTAGCAATACCAAGTGATGAAATGGAAAAGGAAGTTTTATTTTGTGGAACAACTTCAGGAAGAAATATTGATAAGTTTAAGGAGACAAAACTTACACCTATAAAAGCTAAATATGTAAGACCTCCTCTAATTAAGGAATGTATAGCAAATTTAGAATGTAAAGTTGTAGAAGAAATAGAAGTAGGTGATCATATTTTATTTATAGCAAGAATATTAGCTGTTTATGAAAGAGAAGGAAAAGTTTTAATAGATTTAGTGAGGAAGAAAGTTTATTGGTATTAAAAAATCATCATTTTAAATATACTTATACTTTTTCAATTTTTTTTATAACTTATTATAACTTAGTTATATAAAAATATTTTAAGAAGTAATAATGGATCATTATTCCATGAGAAATTTTACTGAAGTTCTAGATAATACGCCATGGATCAGTGAACATTGGAAATTATTTGGTTTGGTTTCTGCAAACTATCTTTTAGATGGGATTATGTTTTCTATTGCTCCACTTATGGCATATATTGTAGCTCAAGATATTGCTTTTATTGTATTAGCTGCTAATCTTATTTCTGAAATGCTTGGTGCTTTAATATTTGGATTATTAGCTGATAAATATGGAAGAAGACCTATTTTTGCTTTTGTTCTCTTATTAGAAGTTTTATCTTTAATTATTTTATATTTCACTTATAACAATTCAATAGCATTTCTTATATTAACATCAATAATGACCTTTGGTATTGGAGGAGAATTTGGAGCAGCATATGCAGCATTAGCAGAAATTATACCTAAAAATCATAGAGGAAAAGCAATAATGATTTCTTCAAACTTTTGGAATATAGGTGCTACTTTAATAGCTGCAATGTTTTTAATATATGCTATATATTCTTCAGATCCTGAAACTCAAATAAGACTTCTACTTTTATCTTCTCTATTTACTGCTGTAATTATAGGATTAATGAGATTTGGTTTTCCAGAAAGTATAAGATGGCTAGTAATAAAAAATAGAAAAAATGAAGCAAAAAGTATTATTAAAAAATTTATAAAAGATGAAAATATTCAGTATTCATTTGAACTTCCTCCAGATCAATCTATTTGCTTAAAAGATGCTTTTGAGAAATATCCCATAAGATTAATAATATTAGCAATAGTAACAGTGGCTCAATATGTAACTTATGGAATGTTAGCTTATTATGTTCCTTATGCTTCTGGATTTGCTTTTGGAATTAATGAAGCACCAAAAATAATATTTATAGCAAATCTTGGAGCTTCAATTGGTGCTTTCATATTACTACCAATTATAGATAAAGCAAGAAGATTATCACTATTTTTATCATTTTTAGGAGGATTTATAACTGCAATATTAGTTCTTCTATTTCATAATTTTGAAAATATTTTAATGTTTTACTCTTTTCTATTTATTAATCTAATGTTTTCAGAATGGGCTTGGGGATCAATAAGTGTACTTCAAAGTGAATTATTTCCAACAGGTGTAAGATCATCAATTGTAGGTCTTCTTGTAAGCTTAACAGGAATATTTGGTGCTTTTATGGTATATATTGAACATATGTTAACAGCAACTCAATTTATTATTTGTGCTGGATTAATATGGCTACTTGGCTTAATAGCTTCATCATATTGGTATATTAAGGGTATAGAAAGTGCAAGAAAAAGTGTAGAAGAACTAACTTAAAAGAATTTTTTAAAAAATTTTGAGTAAACTTCTGGGGGGACTTCAATTCCTATTTCTCCACTATATATTTCTAAAAAAGCTCTATCTGATGGTAATCTTCTTGCTATTATTCTTACATTTAAATTAAACCATTCTACTTGATAAGGATATGAAAAAATTACCATATTTAAAGCTCTTATTCCTAATTCCCATAATCCTTTTATTATTTTAGTAATTCCATTAGCCATTCCTCTTAATTCTTTATCATTTAGATCTATTATTGAACTCTTATTACCAACTCCAATAACTTCATAATTTCCTATAGGTGCCCATGGAGTAATCCATGAAAATCCTTCAGTCTTTCCAATAAATCTTTCATTATCTTCTACTATTTCTTCCCAATAATTTCTTCCTTTCTTTTTCCAATAATATTTACATTTTTTAAAGATAAATCTCTCATTTTTTAATCCATTTTTTGATGATATTAATTGAAAATGAGGATGAAGAATTGAAGCTCCTGCTTCTTGTAAATGATTCCATCCAATAAAATGATATAAATATCCTAATTTTCTACTAATATTAAAAAACTCTATTGAGCATTTTAATCCATCAAAAATTTCATCTTCATTAATCTCATTTATATTAATTTTATGTTCTTGAGTAAATACACAAACTCCATGTAGACTAGCTAATGGATACATATTTGGAAAGATGATTGCTCTTCCTATCTTTATTCTTCCTTCTTTAATAATTTCTTTTGGAAATTTTGGTGTAGCAATTTCTATATTTTGTGGACAAAAAGGACAATAATCACTAATTCCTTTTTGTTTTGGTCTTTTTAATCTTTCCATATTAATTCTTGATATTACATTAGTAATTGGATCTTTTCTAATTTCTATTTTTTGAGAAATTTCTATTTCATTTTTTACTATTTTAGATAATTCAAGTAATTTCAAATTCTTCATGCTTATAAATAACTCTTTTAGCTTCATTTATTGTTTTTTCTAAAATTTTAATTAATTCTTCTCTACTTTTAGCATTTTTAACTTCTCTTGATAATTCTTTAAGTCCAAGAATATCATTAATCCATTTACTAAAATCATTTCTTCTCATATGAAAACTTAAAACTTCATCATTTATTTCTTTTATAATGTTATAAAATTCTACTAAGTTTCTTGCTTTTATTCCTAATGGTTTTGCAAAACCAGAGTAAAAATGAAATGAATGAGTATCTGGTAGTTCTTCAAATAATATCTTATAATAAATAATTTTATCTCCCATTAAGTCATATAATTTATATTTTAAATCTGCTAATACCCATGTAAATGATATGAATGCTTCTATTGGACCATTAAAATGACTAAAGTATGAATGTACAGCTTTTGCACCATTTTCTTTTGTACACATATAATGGAAATGATCACTTGTAGTAAGATATCTCCATGTTCTTAAGTATTCTCCACCTATGCTTTTTACTATAGGTTCTAAATATTTCAATACTTCAAAACAATATTTTTGCATTTCATTTCCGAGCCATGCTGATAAATCTCTTTCTACATCAGCCCATGATATTGTTTCTTTTACATCAATTTCATCTAAAGGATGTAAATTAGAAATAATATCAGAAGGTATTGAAAATTTCATATTTTCTATATATCTTGGAAGTACTTTAATAAAATCATGAATTCCACTTTCTGGCCAATAATGTTCACCAAAAGTCTCTATATCCATTGCTATAAATATAATATCTCCAGGAGTTAATGAAAGCCATTTTGCATATTTCTCTGCAGTTAATGGCCATTCATTCCAATTTCTAAGTGTAAATCTAAATCCTATATCATCTGATAGTCTATAGTTTCTCATTAATAATAATATATTTGAATCTTTTGCTTTGTATAGATAATTTGGAGATCTCCAACCTAAAATTCTATCTACTCCTTCAGTTAATATCATTTTAAATCCTAAATTTTCCATTATTTTTGCAACCTTATTATCATATATGAATTCTGTATTTTCTACAACTATAGGCTCAACACCAAAGAGTTCTTTTATTATTCTTTTATGAAGCTTTATTTGTTCTATAAATTCTTTTTCATTTATTAAATATGAAAGAGAATGATAATATGTTTCTGTTACAAGTTCACACGAATTTTCATCTATTAATTTTTTAATAATTTCAATAATCTTAGGTTCCCACCAGCTACATTGTTCTAAAAATATTCCAGATAATCCTAATGAGAATTTAAAATTATACTTTTTTGCATTTTCTAAAAAAATTTCAAGTATAGGTATATAGCAATTTTTAGCTACTCTCTGAAAAATTTCTTTATTTAAATTATCATCAAAATAATCTAGTTCTTGAATATTTTCTTTTCCAAAAAACTTTTTAATTCTTCTTGGCTGATGAGCTTCAAAAAAGAATAAAATTCTTTTCACTATTTTCCCTCTAATAACTTTTTGTATTCCATTATTCCTTCTCTTATATCTTCTTCTCTTAAAATTCCTTGAGGTGTAGGTGTTTCTAGTATTCTCTTAGGTATTCTTAATTTTTCAAAAGAAAATCCTTCTCTTACTTTGAATTTATATTTCTCTCTTAAAATCTCAATACCTTTTTCTTTTAATTGTGATGGAGTAATATCTATTCCAATTACTGAAAAACATCTACTAATTACTTCTGGAGTATAAACTTTTCTTGAGAAAAAGCAAACTACAAGACTTGATAATACTTGTCTCCAAGATTCTTCCTCAAATATCATTTTTGCAATTTCTTTTGGATTTGGTTTTTTTCCTTCAGCATTTAATTTTTGATCAATATCATATCCTGCATTATCTAAGTGACTATGTCTCATTCCAACTAAAAATCCAATATGTGTAGCTAATCCGCAATGATATCCTGGCATTTCATTTCCTCCAAAGGATAAAGCAAAATCTTTTCCTCCATATTTTGAAGATGCATATTCTACACCTTTTGATAAAGCCTCATAAAATTCTCCCTTCATTTCTACAATTCTATTAATAGCCTCTATATATGTTTCATAATCTCCCCATTTTAATAATAATCCATCAGTTTCCTTTGTAGTAATTATTCCTTTTTCCATACATTCTGTTGCCCATGCAAGTATAACACCTGTACTTATTGCATCTAATCCTAATTCTTCAACTCTATCCATTATTTTTAAAAAACCTTCAGCACTTCTTATATCAAGCATACAACCTAATGCATAAATTGGTTCATAATCATATGGTATCATTTTTATTCTATAGAAATATGGTTCATTTTCATAAGGTATTCTTAATGTAGCTACATGAATACAACTTACAGGACAATGAGCACATGCAATTCTTCTTCCAAGAAACTTTTCTGCTAAAGCTTCACCAGATAATTCATTTATTCCTTCAAATTTTGTTTTTTGAAGATTTCTTACTGGTAGTGATGAAATTAAATTTAATGAAGTAACATTCATTGATGTACCAATATCATGATATTTTTTCATTGCTCCACTTTTTATGAAAGAATTATAAAGTTCATCATATATGTTTCTATAACCTCTAGGATCTTTTACTTTTAAACTATCTCTTCCTGATATAATAATTGCTTTAAGTTTTTTAGAACCAAAGACAGCACCTAATCCAAGTCTTCCAAAAGTTCTAAAAGTTTCTGTTATTACACAAGCATAAGGAATCATTTTTTCTCCAGCTCTACCTATTCTCATAATACTTCTTATTCCTGGAATTCCTTCTTTTTCTCTTAAAATTCTTCCTACAGCTGTTGTACTACTCATTCCCCATAATGTAGAAGCATCTCTAAATTTTACTCCATTTTCATCTATAACTAAATAAATTGGATAATCACTACTACCTTTTATTACAATAGCTCCATATCCTGCCATTCTTATAGCTAATCCACATCTCCCTCCTGCATGACTTTCTCCAAGATTTCCTGTTAATGGTGATTTGAAAAGTGCTACAGTTTTAGATGCAAGAGGATAAATACCATTAAAATAACCTATAGCAAATATTATAGGATTTTCTCCTGATAATGGATCAATATTTTTTGGACATTCTTCACTTAATAGTTTTATTCCTACACCTACTCCTCCAAGCCATTCTTTAAATAGTTCTGGTCTTTCCTTTATCCAATATCTTTTATTATCTAAATCAATATAGAGAATTTTAGAAAGAGAAGATGCCTCCATCATATTTCCTCCAATTTTATTACTCCATATGGACAATAATTAACACAATATCCACAATATGTACAAACTATAGGTTTATTTAATGACTTATCCCAAAATATTGCTCCAATAAGACAATTTTTCATACAATTACCACATGCTATACATTTTTTATGATCAATTCTTACACCACCACCTTCTCTTTTACTTATAGCACCAGTTGGACATACTTTTGCACATGGAGGATCTTTACATGCTCTACATACTCTTATAATAAATCCACGTTCAATTCCTCCTACTGATTGTACAAATATTGCAGCTCTTGAAATTCCAGCCTCAGCAAATCTTCTATTACAAGCAAACATACATAGTTGACAACCAACACATAAATCAACATCAACTACTGATATTCTTTTGACCATTTTCAATCTAACTATATTATTAGTTTACTAGTGATATATAAGTACAAATTATCAATGATTTTTTATTAATTATTATGAATTTTACAGCTGAAAATCTTGTTTTTCAATACGAAATAGAGAAAAAACTTATAAGCTTTGTTTTAATTGCTTTTGATGATGAATAAAATTAGAGTAATGGTTGTCTCTAAGCACTTGAATGTAGAGAAACAAATACTTAAACAAAATAGATGTGAGAGCTCTGGTACTTTGAATATCTCTCAAATTACAGATGTAAATTCAAATAGATGTGAAAAACAATGATTAGTCCTAAAGAAGCTTGCTCTTTAAGATGGAAGGAGGTTAGTATATATTATGCATTTTGATATAGCTTTTATAGGATTTGGAACTGTAGGAAGAGGTATGGCTGAATTATTATTAGAGAAAAAATCTATTCTAGAAAAGCTTTATAATATTACATGGCGTGTAGTTGCTATATCTGATTTACGTTATGGTTCTATTGTTAATGATAATGGAATTAATCTTAAAGAGGCATTAAGCTTAGTAGAATCGAATAAAGATTTTAAATTTTTAAATGGAAAAAAAGGACTTTCTTCAATTGAAGTAATAAAAGAATCTAATTCCAATCTTATAGTAGAAGTTACATGGACAAATCTAATAAATGGTGAGCCAGGTTATTCTCATATAAAAACAGCTTTAAACTTAGGAAAAAATGTAATTACTACAAATAAAGGTCCTATTGCTCTTTATTATAAAGAATTAAAAGAATTAGCAAATAGAAAAAATGTTCAATTAAGATATAAAGGAACTGTTATGAGTGGTACTCCTAGTTTTAATATTTTTGAAGGTCCTCTTGCTGGATGTAATGTAGAATCTATTAGAGGTATACTTAATGGTACAACTAATTTTATACTTACTGAAATGGAGAAAGGTCTAGATTATGAGCAAGCATTAAAAGAAGCTCAGAAATTAGGTTATGCAGAAGCAGATCCAACAATGGATGTTGAAGGTTTAGATGCTGCAGCAAAATTAGTTATATTAATAAATACAATATTTGATATGGATATTAAATTAAGTGATGTAAAGAGAAAGGGAATTACTTCCATAAAAATTAGTGATGTAAGAGAAGCTCTTAATACAGGAAAGAGAATTAAGCTTATAGCAAAAGCTGAAAAAATTAATAATAAAATTTTAGCAGAGGTATCACCACAACTTATTCCTTTAAGTGATCCTTTAGCAAATATAATGGGCGTAATGAATGCTATAACCTTTAAAACTGATTGTTTAGGTGATATAACTATAGTGGGACCTGGTGCTGGAAAAAGAGCTACAGGATATGCATTAATTTCAGACATGATAGCAATTTCAACTAAACTATCTAAAGATTAAGGAATAAAAAATAAAAACCTCAAACTATTTAATGAAAAATAGGGCCGGTAGATCAGCTGGCAGATCGTCCGCCTTGCACGCGGAAGGTCGAGGGTTCAAATCCCTCCCGGTCCACCATTATTTTTCCTAAAGTTATTTGAATACTTCTAAGAATTAATTTATAGATTTATATCATAGTGTTTACTTTTTAGATTATTTCTCACAACTAATTGTATTATTAAATAGAATTGGAATTAAAAGTAATTTTTCCCCTTCAAAAACTTCTAAACATATGAAAAACTTTTTCATTTTTCTAAATTAGAACCTGAAGTTAATATCCCTTTAAATTATTATATAATTCCATATTTTAAGTTATTTTTCTGTTAACCTAACATTTATATGTAAGGTTAACAATAAAAAATTTATGTTTTCTGCAAGAATATTAGTAATTTCATCTATATTTGCAACTCTTACAGCAATAGGAGCATGGATTACTATTCCAATATCTCCTGTACCATTTACTCTTCAGACTTTCTTTGTTTATCTTTCTGTTTTATTATTGGGAAAATATGCTTTTTTAAGTCAAGCAATATATATACTAATGGGTCTTATTGGATTACCTGTATTTGCTAAAGGTTTACCAGGCTATATTGCTATTCCTGGACCTACAGGAGGATATATAATTGGCTTCTTATTAGGAGCTTTATTTTCATCTCTATTTAAGAGAGATATTCTAAAAGTTTTCATATGTATGTTAATAATATTTGGATTAGGATGGTTATGGCTTTCTTACTGGATTGGATATTATAATGCTTTATTATTTGGTATTATACCTTTTCTTCCATGGGATATTTTAAAAGCTATATTAGCAATTATAATTGCAAGAAGATTAAAAGAGTATATTACTGATATATTATAAACTTACAAGCTTTATCTCCTTTAGCTATACAATTTTCTTCTTTACATTTAAATTCTGTACCAAATAATTCTGTAAATGTTCCTGCTAATACTCCTCTTACAAAATTACTATATGGTCTATCCAATTGATTTTTTGCAATTTCACATTCAAAACAATCATATATTATAATTTCACTATAATTTGGTTGAAGTTTAATAATCTCTATTATCCCAAATCCTGCCCATTGAAAGAATTTTCTACTAATTTCTTCATATATTCTTAATGGATTTATTAAACCTATTTTTTCAGCAATTTCTTTGTGTATTTTTGCAAATCCTTTTCCACATTCAAATCCTATATAGTATAGAACTGCTTCTCCTGCAGAACCAAATCTTTCTCTAATTCCTTTAAACGTTTGTATATATGCTGCATCTCTAAATAGTATAATTCTTGAGTTATCTGCCATTAAGGGAAATGATGTAGTATCTATTAAAATTCCTTTAGATTTTATAACTTCTAAAATATTAAATTCTTTTTCTATTTCTAATATGATTCTTTCAATTGGTATTGTAGATTCAGTAATATCAAGAAAAACTAATAATTTTAATGCATTATCCTTATCATAAGTAATTATAATATTAACTACTTTTATATTATATTTTGAAGTAATTGAAGTAAGTAATGAGCATAATTCTACAATATTATCTTTTTTCTTAATTAAAAGACAAAGAAGTTCTCTATTAGGAGCAATTACATAACGTCCTATATCAAATGGATAAGGCATATTTTATCTAATTAAAAATTAAAATTCATACTTTTATTTTTTATCTTAAACAGAAATACTAGTTTTATTAATAAATATAACATTTATATTGTAAATTAATTAATTAAATAATAAAATGATAATTTAATACTACTATGGTGGGGCCGCCGGGATTTGAACCCGGGATCACAAGCGCCCCAGGCTTGCATCCTAGACCAAGCTAGACTACGGCCCCTACTAATTATTCAATAAATAATTAGGAGTTCTTTAATTTTTTACTTTTAGGAATAAATATTTCTTTTTTTATTAATTTTATCATGAAAATTCTTACTGTATATTATTCTAGAACTGGAAATACAAGAGTGGTAGCTCAAAAAATTGCTGAAATAACAAAAAGTGATATTGAAGAAATTAAAGATACAAAAAATAGAAGTGGATTTTTTGGATTTTTAATTTCAGGTTATGAAGCTGCAAGAAAGAAGACTACAAAAATAGCTGAATTAAAATATGATCCATTAAATTATGATATTGTAATAATAGGAACTCCTGTATGGGTAGGAAAAATGTCTGTTCCCATAAGAACTTATATTCTAAATAATAAAGATAAATTTAATAAAGTTGCATTTTTTTGTACCTTTTCATTTTCTCCATCAAATATTTTCAAAGATATGGAAGAAGCATGTAATAAGAAACCAATAATTAAAGAAGCTTTTAGAGATTCTGAAATAAAATCAGGTAAATATATTGAAAAATTAAATAATTTTAAAATACTTATCTCAAATAATAGTTAAATACTAGAGTTTTTAGTAATTAGCTTAGTGCGGCCGTAGTCTAGCTTGGTCTAGGACGTCGGCCTTCCAAGATAAATCGAAGAACGCCGAGGACCCGGGTTCAAATCCCGGCGGCCGCACTACATAATTTTTAAAATCCTTTAAATGCTTTTAATCCTAAATATCTTGCTTTTGAATCTAATAATTCTTCAATTCTTAATAACTGATTATATTTTGATATTCTTTCTCCTCTTGCAGGAGCACCAGTTTTAATTTTTCCTCCTCCAAAAGCTACTGCTAAATCAGCAATATAATTATCTTCTGTTTCTCCTGATCTATGACTTACTATAATTCCATAATTATTTTCTAATGCAAATTTTACTACATTTATTGTTTCCGTAAGTGTACCAATTTGATTTACTTTAATAATAATAGAATTTGCAGCTTTATTTTCTATTCCTTTTTTAAGACGATTTATATTAGTTACAAAAATATCATCTCCAACAATTTCAATTTTTGATTTTTTTGTTATTTCAGAGAATGAGTAGAAATCTTCTTCATGAAAGGGATCCTCTATTAGTATTATGGGATATTTTGATATTAATTCTAAGTAATAATCTAAAAGTTCTTCAGATGATAAATTCCTTCCATCTATTACATATTCTTTTCCATTGTAGAAATTAGTAGCTGCGGCATCTAATGCTAAAAAGACTTCATTTGAATAACCTAATTCTCTTATTGAATTCTCAATAGCTTCTAATGCTTCTATTGTATTTGAAATTGGAGGAACAAAACCACCTTCATCTCCTACATTTATTGCAAATACTCCATATTTATTTTTTAAATAATTTCTTAACTCCATGTAAATTTCACAACCAGCTCTTAAAGCTTCTTTAAAGGAATTAAATCTAGCTGGAACTATCATAAATTCTTGTATTGCTAATTTACTTCCTGCATGTTTTCCTCCATTAATAATATTCATTAAAGGAACTGGAAGTATATTAGCGTCTTTATTTAAGTACATGAATAATGGTAGTCCCATAGTATTAGCTGCAGCTTTTGCTACAGCTAATGATACTGCTAATATTGAATTTGCTCCAAGTTTACTCTTATTATTAGTTCCATCGATTTTTATCATAATTTCATCAATTTCTTTTTGATTTCTAGCATCCATTCCAATAATAGAAGGTCCTATTACTTCATTTATATTCCTACATGATTTTAAAACACCCTTTCCTTTGAATCTTTTATTTCCATCTCTTAATTCAATAGCCTCATGAGTTCCAGTTGATGCACCTGATGGTACTGATGCTCTTCCAAAACTTTTTTCTGTATATACTTCAGCTTCTACAGTAGGATTTCCTCTTGAATCAATTATTTCTCTTCCATATACTTTTTTTATTATGAATTCTTTTTCCATAATTTCACTCTAGTGAATAATATTCAAGTTGTTTTAATACATATTCTCTTATTTCTTTTGGTTTTTTAATTTCTTCAATTATCTTTCCTTTTTCTATATATTTCTTTAGCATTGGCATCATTTCTCCTCCACATAATGGACATTTATCAATACTTTGATTAAATAATGTTACCTTCCACTTATAGCAATTTTTACATCTCCATGCTTGTTTTCTTCCACTATACTTTCCTCTTTTTGCTATTGGTTTACCTTCTACTTCTACTATATCCATTGAGAAATCAATAGTTGGTGCATTAGAAACAAAAGTACCTACTCCAAATCCATCAACAGGACCATTGGCTAATTTTGCTACAATTTCATCATCAAGTCCACCAGAAACATATATTTTCACATGTTTATAACCACGAATATCTAATTCCCATCTTACTTCTTTTATAATTTCTAATAAATCTCCTTTTCTAGATCCTGGTGTATCAAGTCTAATTCCATATAATTTATCTTTTAAATTTTCAGCTGCCATTATTGCTTCGTATTTTTCATCCCATAATGTATCAACTAATACAATTCTAGGAATTGATGGATCAATAACTTCATCAAAAGCTTTCCAAGCAGAAATTTGATCTCCAAATATTAATATTAATGGATGAGGCATTGTTCCAACAGGTTTCTCTCCTATAATTTTAGCACCTAATATTCCTGAAACTCCGTCAAATCCTCCAATGTATGCTGCTCTATCAAGCATTGGTGAAATTCCAGGATGCATTCTTCTAATACCAAATGCAAAAACTTCCTTATTTCCTGCAGCTTTTCTTACTCTTGCAGCTGCTGTTGCAACTCCTGATGCTTGACATAAAAATCCTAATGTTGCAGTTTCAATACTTATAAACTTAGTATACTTTCCTATGATTTCAACTAATGGAACTCTTACTCCTTCTATATCTTTATTTGTAAAAATAGTTCCTTCAGGTACTGAATATACATCTACAGGAATATCTTCATATAGATATAAAAGTTCTTCAAGACCACAAAATACTGCCCATTTCCAATTTTTTGGTAACTTTCCTGCAGTAATTTCTGCAGTAACTTCTTTATCCATATTTTTCTTTTCAAGTACTTCTTTTGTTCTAATATAGTATATATCAGATGTTAAACCTGACTTTATTTCTTCATCAGTTGCAATATGAAAACGTTTCATTAACTTCACCATTACTCACTTTAGTATCTTCTTGAAAATAATTACAAAAATTATTAAAAAGCTTTATAATAAAAATCTTATAGTTTACTTACTTGTTCTTTTATTAGCTTTACTGTTTCAGGACCAATATGAGGTATTTTCATTAATAAAGAAGGTGATGCTTTTTTCAAATCTTCTATAGTTTTAAAACCTGCAGTATATAAAGCTCTTGCTCTTACTCTTCCTATTCCTTTTAATGTTACAAGAGGAATAAGCTCTTCTTTTACTCCATTTTCTATTCTTATGTATAATTTCATTAATGGATCTATTACTTCATTATAATTAAATAATTTTGCAAGCTCATAAGATGAATAAATAAGCCATTTTGCATTTTCAATAAATGAATATATATCTCCTGGACCAACATCAAATTTTTCAATTATTTTATCTTCATGAACTTCTTCTATCCAATCATTAAGCATTAATGCAACTTTTATTTTTTCTAGAAATGATATATATTCAGGAGTATCTTCATATGGAATTTCAAATGGAATAGAATAACTTTGAATAAATTTTGTTAACATAGGTATATCTTTTTTCTTTACAGGAAGTCCTAACATATCTGGTGTATTGCATATTAATATTAAATAATCTAGTGCATTTGTATTAGAATTAAAATTTTTAAGATGATTTCTTATTATTATTGCTGATAATGGATCAATATATAATTCTGAAACTCTTCTTCCAAATCTTGTAGCCATTAATTTTCCTTTTCTTTCTTCTACTAAGTTTTCTTTTATTAACATTTTTAATACTTCTAATATTCTTCTTTTAAATGAATGTAATCCATATTGAAATGCAAAAAGTGTTCTACTAAAGAAATCAAATAATTCTTCTTCATAATTTGCTAATTTTGTTGCTATTACTGCGAGTACATGAGATCTTAATGAAGAAGAATTTCCTAATCTTGACCAAATTCTTTCTGGCTCAGCAAGGATATATTCTTCAAATAGAAAATCTCTTTCTCTTTCACTTTTTGCTAATAATATTGCTTCTCCCTCTTTATCATATTTTGGTCTTCCAGCTCTTCCTGCCATTTGTTTTTCTTCCATTACTGAAATATTTACACTACCTACTCCAGGCTCATATCTCTTATAATCATATATAATAACTCTTCTTGCAGGAAGATTAACACCAGCAGCAAGTGTAGGTGTTGCACATATACATTTTATTAAGGATGAACGAAAAGCTCTTTCTATTATTCTTCTATGTTCATATGTTAATCCTGCATGATGAAATGCTACACCATATGATACTAATTTTGAAAGTATTTCAGATACTCTATTTCTTTCTCCTATTTTTAGTATTTCTGATGATAATTCTAATAATTTCTTTTCTTCATCTACCTTAAGAAATTTTCTTACTGGTTCAGAGAGCTTTTTTGCTAATGATACTGCAGAAGCTCTACTTCCAGTAAATATTAATACTTGTCCACCTGATCTTATTGAATCAATTGTTAGAGAAATTATTGGATCGTCATAAATTTCATTGATTTTTACAATACTTCCATCTTTAAATATAATATTATCTTTAAAGAAAACACCTTCTTTTAATGGAACAGGTCTCCAATTACTAGTAACTAAAACTGCTTTTAACCATTCTGCTATTTCATCAGCATTTCTTATTGTTGCACTTAATCCAATAATTTGACATTCTGGATTTAATATTCTTAAAGAAGTAAGAAGAGTTTCTAATGTTGGTCCTCTTGAACTATCTCCTAGTAAATGTATTTCATCTGCAATTACAAGAGATATTCTATCTATCCAACTTGGTCTATGTCTTATTATAGAATCTGCTTTTTCATTTGTTGCAATAATAATATCATAGTTTACTAAAAATGGTTCTATATTATCAAAATCTCCAGTTGATATTGTAACTTTAATTCCTATTTTCTCAAGAATTTTAAATTCTTCATATTTTTCATTTGCTAATGCTTTTAATGGTAATAAATATAATACTTTTCCTCTTTTTTCTAGTACATGCTTAATAGCACAAATCATAGCAATAAGTGTTTTTCCAGCAGCAGTTGGAACTGATAATAATAAGTTTTTTCCTTCTAATACATTTGCTTTTATAGCTTCTTCTTGAGGTGGATAAAGCTCATTTATTCCCATTTCTAATAATATTTCCTTTGCTACATTAGGTATTGGTAATTCAGTTATCTTAATGAGTTAAAACCTCCTATGCTTTCTTTATATAACCAGGCTTTGCTTCATATATTATTCCTTCATTTATCCATTTAATTAAAGCATTTTCAATAAAATTCCTTGAAAAACCTTCATTTTCAGCTCTAGATATAAATGCTTCTTTCTTTACTGGAGCCATATTATTCTCTTTCTCCATTGTTATTAATAAATCAAATAAAGCAGCTAATTTATCACTTATTGATTTTGGTCTTCCAACCATTATTGTATCTATATCAAGTTTTCCAGTAGTTCTATCAATTCCTACTTGGAATAAGAATGATTTCATTAATTTTATTACAGGTTCTACATCTTCTTCTGTTACTTCTTTTTTTAATGCAAGTTTTGCTCTTGCTTCTGAAAGTCTAATTAATGATTCAAGTTGTCTTACAGTAATAGGAACTGGAGAATCGCTACCTTCTCCTTTCTTTCTCATTTCTAAAAAGAATTCCTGAATTTTCTTAATTGCACCTTCAGTTAATACTGGTCTTATATTTTTTCTCACATAGTAAAAATACTTCTTTAAAAGATCTGGACTTATTGGTGGAGATTTTACACTTGAAGCTCCTTGATGAAGAGTTAGAATATGTTCACTCATTGCTCTATCTCTTGCTTCATCAGGTCTATCCATTAATGTAAATATTAAATCAAATCTTGAAATTATTGTAACTGGTAATTCTGAAAGATTTTCAGCTATAGAACGTTGTGGAACATATCTTCCAAATGTTGGATTTGCTGCTGCTAATATACTAGTTCTAGCATTTAGCTGAACAACAATTCCTGCTTTTGCTATACTTATTGTTTGTTGCTCCATAGCTTCATGTAATGCTACTCTATCTTCAGAACGCATTTTATCAATTTCATCTATACAAGCAAATCCCTTATCTGCTAATACCAATGCTCCTGCTTCAAGGAAAAATTCATGTGTTGTTTTATCTCTTACTACAGTAGCAGTTAATCCTGCAGCTGTAGAACCTTTTCCTGAAGTATAGATACCTCTTGGTGCAATTTTAGCTACATATTGAAGTAATTGTGATTTTGCAGTACCAGGATCTCCAACAAGTAATATATGAATATCTCCTCTAACTTTTACACCATCTGGCATTACTTTTGGTACTCCACCAGCTAATTGATATGCTATAGCTTCTTTAATTTCTTCATATCCATATATTGATGGTGCTATAGAAGCAAATATTTTTTGATATAGTAAAGGATCTTTAGAGAGTTCAATAATTGCTTTTTCATCTTCAGGTGTTATTTCGATTTCTTCTAATCCTTTTTCAGAAATTTCTATATAATTAACATCAATATATGAAGAAAATGTTGCTATTTTACTTGCATCTTGTTTTGCTTTAAGTATTCCAATAACATATACTCTATCACCAGGTCTAATAGTATCAACAAGATCTTCTTGTAAAATACAATCTATAGATCTTGGAAGTCTACCAGGAGGTAGTTCTTCAGGTCTTTCTTGAAGTTGTATCATTTGCCAATCAACAAATGTAGACTCATCAGCTAATAACCTAAAGTTACCTCTTTTTTTACAATCTGGATTTGGACATTGAACTGGAGGTGTTAATACTATTCCAGTTTGTTCAACTTCAAATTTTTCTTTACATACTGGACATTGATATTTTGCAATTTTTACTAATTGCTTAGCAAATGAAGTTCTTGTTACTATACCTTCTACCATTACAAGTTTATTAATTAAAGAAGCTCTTAATGATCTTAATGGTGTAACTTCATCAAGTTTTCTAAATCTAGCTCTAAATTCTTTTACTTTTGCTGCATAATTCATATTAATTGTACGCATTACATCAGTTATAGCAAGATTAGCTTTTTGAATAACAACATTTGGATTTTCTTTTAATTCTTTTGCTAAATTAGCATCATAAGACATTAAATCTTCAAAATCTATTACTAATGATATTTTTCCTAGAGATGCCATTTGTGCTATAGCATCTCTATATTTAAAATTTCCATTTCTATCTTGAAATGACTTAAAGAATTCTACAAATCTTTCTCTATAATCAATAGCTTCTTGAATTAACTCCATTATTCTACACCTTCTGTTAAAATTTTATTCCTCCATTCCTCAATTTCTGAATGTAATAATTGAAATAAAGCATTCTCTTCAGGTTCAAGCATATCAATTATTGATTTTGATGGATATTTTTCAAAACATAAACGTAATATTTTTTGAAGTCTACAGTTTATTAAATCTAACGCTTTCATAAGAACTTGCTTTTGTTCATTTATTATTGTAGCTGTTGGATTTTTTCTTACACTTTCATTTAATCTTTTAATAAGTTCTCTTAATTTTGGATAAAACTTTTCAGGAAGTTTACAAAGTGTTTCTACTCTTTCTTCATTCCATGCTAATTTTATTATATCACTTGACTTTAATAAATCTTCATTTTTTATCTTTACATATCCTTCTTCTTCAAGTATTTTTGCTGCCCATCTTGGTATTTTTATTTCTTTTTCTTTAACTATTGAACCATAATCTTCTCCTTCTATAATAAGCTTTGGAATAGGTTTTTGGAATACAACTTCTATAAGATCCTCTTCATAAAGAAATTGATTATCTTTTATCTCTTCATAAGCTTTTTTAATCATTTTTCTCACATTACTTTTAACAAAACAGAAATATAACAATTTAGATTGAAGATAGTTAAATACTTGTTTTATTTTATAGTATTAGGGGTATAAAATGTCCTCAGCTAGATCAATTAAAGAAATAATGTGGACTGAAAAGTATAGACCAAAAACTCTTGATGAAATAGTAAATCAGGAAGAAGTTGTAGAAAGATTAAAGAGATTTGTTAAGGAAAGATCAATGCCTCACTGTCTTTTTGCAGGTCCACCTGGTACTGGAAAAACAACAGCAGCTATGGCATTAGCTATGGATTTATTTGGAAAGGATTTTCATAAGAATTATTTAGAGTTAAATGCAAGTGATGAAAGAGGAATTGATGTTATAAGAACTACAGTAAAAGAATTTGCAAGAACTATTAGTATGGGTGATGTACCTTTTAAGATATTAGTACTAGATGAAGCTGATAATATGACAGCAGATGCTCAACAAGCTTTAAGAAGAACAATGGAGATGTATACTTCAACATGTAGATTTATTCTTGCATGTAACTATTATACAAAAATAATTGAGCCTATTCAATCAAGATGTGCACTCTTTAGATTTATGCCATTAAAACCTGAGGATATTAAGGCTAGAGTTAAGTACATATGTGATATGGAAGGTGTAGAAATAACACAAGATGGTATGGAAGCATTAATTTATATTGGAAATGGAGATTTAAGAAAAGTAATAAATACATTACAAGCTGCTGCAGCTTTAGGAAAAAAAGTTGATGAGCAAGCTGTATATAAAGTTTCAGGAAGAGTAAATCCTAAAGAATTAAGAGTTGTTTTAGAAAAAGCTTTAGCAGGAGATTTTAGAACTGCACAAAATGAATTAATTAAGCTTTTAATTGAATATGGACTTTCTGGTCTTGATATTATAAAACAACTACATAGAGAAGTAATAATGTTAGATGTTGATGAAAAAACAAAATTAAAATTAGTAGAAATATTAGGAGAGACTGAATATAGAATTCTTGAAGGAGGAACTGATGATATACAATTAAATGCAATGATTGCAAAAATTGCTTTAATAGGTGGAGGAAAGTAAGCTAATGGTACCTTGGACTGAAAGATTTAAACCAAATTCTTTACAAGAAATAGTAGGAAATTATAATGCTGCATTAGAATTACTAGAGTGGATTAAGTCTTATTTATCTGGAAAAACTGATAAAAAAGCAGTATTACTTTATGGTCCACCTGGTACTGGAAAAACATTATCTGTTCACTTAATTGCTAAAACTCTTAATTTAGAGTTATTAGAAATGAATGCAAGTGATTTTAGAACTGAAGAAATAATAGAATCAATTGCTGGTGGAGCATCACTTCAGTCTTCTTTATTTGGAAAAAAAGGAAAAATTATTCTTTTTGATGAAGTTGATGGTATATCAGGAAGAGAAGATAAAGGTGGAATTGCTGCAATTAAAAAAATAATTGAAATTTCAAGATTTCCTGTTGTATTAATAGCAAATGATCCTTGGGATCCAAAACTTAAAGAACTAAGAGAATTATGTCATATGATAAAATTCAATAGAATAAAAACACCAAGTATTGTTGCAAGACTTAAAAGAATAGCTCAATTAGCTGGTATAAATGCTGAAGAAGGAGCTTTGAGAAGAATAGCAGAAATAGCTAATGGAGATATGAGAGCTGCAATTAATGATTTTCAAATGCTTTCTGAAGGTAAAAAATATTTAAGAGAAAGTGATGTTGTAAAACTATATCCTAGAGCTCAGGAATTAGAAATTTTTGAAGTTTTAAAGGGAATTTTCTCAGCTAATACTATATTAAAAGCTAAAATTGCTGCTGAAAATTCAGCTGTAGATTTAGATCTACTAATGCAATGGTTAAATGAAAATATTCCTAATCAATATACAACACCTGAAGAAAGAGCAGAAGCATATGATTGGTTTTCTAAAGCTGATGTCTTTTTAAATAGAGCAAAAAGAAAACAAATGTGGGACTTAATGAGTTATGCAATAGAACTTGCAGTAGGAGGTGCTGCACTAGCAAAAAGAACTCCTTATAGATTTACAAAGTATTCATTTCCTAGAATAATTTCCTTATTAAGTCAAAATAAAGAAGAAAGAGAAAAGAAAAAAGCAGAATTAAAAGCATTAGCAAAAGAACTTCATGTATCTACAAGAAAATTATTATCAGAATATCTTCCATATATTAAAATTATTTGTAATAAGGAGCTCTAAGCATTACTGCTTTTATAAATAGCTTTTCTATTTCTTCATCAGAAGCTCCATTTCTCATTGGAGTAAGAATATCTACTAAATTATCATTTCTCATTAAACATGGTTTTATCTTTCCATCACTTGTTATTCTTATTCTAGAACATTTTTTACAAAAATTAGGATATGTAGGTCTTACAACTTCAATAGGAATTCCATTTACCACATATACTTTTCTATCATTCATATCCTCTCTTACTATTACTTCTTCAGCTAAATTTTCAAGTATTTTTTCAATAAATGATAAATCAATATAATGTTTTTCAAAGAAATCATCATTTATATTTAATTTTTCTAATTCTATTAGCTGTAAACTACATCTTAGAGAAGAAGCAAAATTAATAAATTCATAAATTTCATTATCATTTATTCCTTTCATTATAACAGTATTTATTTTTACATTCATACCTTTTCTTATAGCACTATGAACTCCAGATATTACATCTAATAAATTTCCACCAGTTATATAAGAATAAACATGAGGATTTAAACTTGGAATTGAAATATTTAATCTTCTTAAACCTGCTCTAAATAATTCATCTATTTTATTATTCAGTAAAGAACCATTGGTTGTAATAGCAACATCTTCTAATCCTATATCAATAGTTTTCTTAATGATTTCTCCTATATCATCTCTTATAAGAGGTTCTCCTCCAGTAAATTTTACTCTTCTAATACCCATATTTTTAGCAATTTTTATTATTCTTATAATTTCTTCACATTTCATTTCTCTTGATGATTTTTCTTCACCTTCATGATGACAATACTTACAATTAAGATTACATCTTTGAGTAATACTAATTCGTAATCCAGTAATTTTCCTATTATAAGGATCTATCATTCTTTATCCTCTCTATATATGAAATTATAAATTCTGAAATTATTTTTGGATCATTTTTAAGTATTGGAATATTAAGATTTTTTATTTCAATATCTGATATTATTCCAATTACATTTGGAATTTTTTCAATTTCTTTTATTTCATTTTGATTCTTTATTATCATAAGCTTAGGATATTTAGAATTTTTAAATCCTTCACATATTATTAAATCAGGTTTTATTTTATATAAAATCTTTATTACATCTTTTTTATTTGAAAAATACATTATTGCATTATTTTCAACTTTTGAAATAATAGCAGAAATAAAAGCTCCAGCTTTTCTATATCTCCAAGTATCTTTTTCATAATCATTTACTACTTTATGAGAAGAATGTTTTATTACACATATTTTTAAGTTTTTAAGATTTTCTAAAATACCTTCTATTATTGTTGTTTTTCCATAATTTCTTTTAGGTGAAGAAATACATATTATTGGAATTTTCATTAATATTCACGCATCATTTTTATTAAATGTGGTGCTTCAGGTATTATTATCTTCTCTAATGCAAGTTTTATTGCTTTTGGTGATCCTGGTAAGATAAATATAAGCTTATTATTCTTAGTACCAGCAATTGCTCTTGATGCTATAGCTGAAGTTCCAATTTCACTATATGAAAGAAATCTAAATAATTCTCCAAATCCTGGTAATATTTTTTCAAATATTGGTAAAATTGCTTCTACACTTACATCTTTTTTACTTATTCCTGTCCCCCCACTTACTATAATAACATCTATTTCTGGATTATTAATTAGAGATTCTACTTTTTCTCTTATTGTTTTTAAATCATTTGGAAGATAAATCTTATCAATAACTTTATTTCCATTGCTAACTATTATATCTTCAGCAATTTTTCCACTTATATCTTCAAATTTTTCATTTCTTATAATTTTTGAATAAATATTATCACTTGTTATTATTATTAAATAATTTAATTTCTTTGGTAAATTAACGTGATGATTCAAATTTACCACTTACTTTTTTCAATTACTTTAATTTCTTTTATTAATGTATTAGGATATTGACCTTTTTCATCTTTTTCATATTTTTTTACCATATCCCATATTGTTAATAATGCAACAGAGACTCCTGTTAATGCTTCCATTTCTACACCTGTTTTTGCATTAGTTCTTACTACTGATAATACTTCTATTTCACTTTCTTTAATATTAAATTCTATTGATATGTACTCTATGGGAATTGGATGACATAATGGTATTATTTCTGATGTACGCTTAATAGCTTGAATTGCTGCTATTTTTGCTATTGTAATAACATCACCTTTTTCTATAGCATTTCTTTTTATTAATTCAATTGTTTCTTTTTTTAAAATAATTTTACCAATTGCTTTTGCTTCTCTCATTACTACTTCTTTATGACTAATATCTACCATACTCATTTTTATTACCTCTTAAAAGAATTAAATAAATTCTTAATAGCTTGAGCTTTTGCATGATCTTTTCTTAATCTAAATATTCTTATTCTACCAAATCTTTTTTCTTCTACAATTCCCATTTCACAAAGTTTCTTCAAATGTGCACAAGTTGTAGCATGATTTAATCCAGTCTTCTTCGTTATAGCTGAAATATTTAATTCTTCTTTTTCAGCAAGAACTTTAAGTATTTTTACTCTTCCTTTTGATGAAAAAATTTCTTCTACTGACATTATTTTTCACTACTTAATATTGATTCTAATTTTTCAGCTGGTATTCCTGTAAGACTTATTATTGTAGTTCTCCCTTTAGTATTTACCACTTTAGCTTGAATAATACCAATATTTTTTAAATTTTGAACATATTCCCATAATTGAGTATGTTTTCTTGGTTCTATTTTCTTATTTTCACATATCATATTATAAACAGATTCAACTTCTCCCATACTTGTATATGTATTTTTACTTTTCTTTAGAATACTTGCTATTGAAAGTAATAATAATTTTTCATGTAATGATAATTCTAATATTATATTTATTGGGAAAGGAAAAACATCTGATTGTGCTTTCCTTACATGCTCAGGTAATATTTTATTAGATCCATCAGCATCTGCATATTTTCCTGCTCTCCAAAGTAATTCAAGTGCATATCTTGCATCACCTCTTGAAGCAGCTATTTCAGCAATCATATTTAAAACATCATCATCAATAACACCTTCCTTTAATGCTTCTTTACTTCTTAGTTTTATAATATCAAATAATTGATTTGAAGTATATGGATCAAATTTTACTATATTATGAAGTAATGTACTTTGAATTGATCTATCTATTTCATATAGTAAATTTAAATTTCTAGTAATTAGCATTATACTTATTCTTTGCTTTCTATTAATATATTCATCAGCAATACGTGATAAAAAATAAAGTAGTGTTTCATTTTCTATTATAAAATCAATTTCATCTAAAGTTAATAAAATATATGAATTATTTTCTTCTAGATAATCCCATATTAAGTTAAAAAGTTCTTGAGCTGAAAGTCCTCTATTTGGAATACTTGGTATTAAGCTTTGAGCAATTTTTCTTATTATAAGAAAGAAAGTTCTATCTTTATAACAATTTATATGAACATATCTTAAGTTAATTTTTCTTTCTTTTGCAATATTCTCCATAGTAATACCAAATCTTTTTGCTACAGCAGTTTTTCCAACTCCTATATCACCTACTAATATAGCTCTTTGTAAAGTAGATCCAGGAGAATCAATCATTACTCTAAATAATCTAGTTAAAGCTCTTATTTGTTCTTCACGATGAACTAAATTTAATGGTACATAATCTGGAAAAAGAACAGCTTCATTTTTAAATACAGTTGGTTTTTCTAATTCTTTTATTATAATATCATATGTCATATCAATTATTAATTAGCTTTTAGAAAATTTATGACTTTTGTATTTCAATATTACTTAGTGAGTTAGGCGAAAGTTTTTTTATTACTCTATTTGGTGAACCAAAAGTTATAGCAGTTTTATCTCCTATTATGTTTATAAATAATAAAAGTTCTGGATTTTTATAATCAATTTTATAACCAAGTTCCTTTAGTTTTTCTCCTATCATTAATTTTAGTTCATAAGAAGATTCTATTGCTTTTCCTCTTTTACAACATTCAATTTTTATTCTTCCAGTTTTTCCTTTTACTAAATCAATTATAGCTTTTAATATTGATGAAATATTTGACTCAACTATAATATCTACTGGAATTACCTTATAAACATAAGCTGTAGGACATTCTTTAAGTATATTTACAATTTCATCTGAATTAATTTTAGATTTAAGTATTAATACTCCTTGAAATCCACTTTCTAAAACTTCAGCTTCATAATCTCTAGGAAGAATACAATCTAGAATTTCAATTTTTGCAGAAGCTTCTTTTTTATGAGGTACTGTAATTATTGCTAATCCCATAATCACTTTAAAATCATAATTATTTTTAAGTATTTTGTATAATAATAAAAGCTTTTTAATATTTTAACTAATAGTGAAAGTTTTTTGGAATGAGGAAAAAATTAGTTTTTAAAGTGAAAAAGAGTTAGAAATAATTATGGAATCTAGTGTATATTTTCTTGATTTTAATAGAATAAGTAATACAATTAAAGCAATGGATAAATTATTAGAAAAATCTATTTCATATATAGAACCAGGTTCTAGTATTGCTATAAAAGTACATATTGGAGAAAGAGGAAATTTCACTTATATAAGACCTTTTTTTATAAGAAAAATTGTTGATTATTTAAAACAACAAAAAGCAAAGCCTTTTGTTACTGAAACTACAGTTCTTTATCCTACAGGATATAGAAGAAATGAAGAAGAAATAATTGAAACTGCTAGGTATAATGGATTTACAGAAGAAGGTTTAGGATGTCCTATAGTTGTAGCTGATGGAAATGATGGAGAAGATGGTATTGAAGTTATTTCTGATTTTCCTAATTCTCCAATAAAAAGTATAAAAGTAGCAAGAAAAATAGCAGAAGCTAATGGAGTCATTATTGTAAGTCATGTAAAAGGACATGTATTTTCTGGATTTGGTGGAGCAATTAAGAATCTTGCAATGGGATGTACAACAAGAAGTAGTAAAAAAATTCAACATGCAGCACATGGAATTGTATTTAATTATGAAAAATGTAATAGTTGTGGAAAATGTATAGAAGCATGTGTATTTTCTGCAATAGAAATGATAGATAATAGACCAGTTAGAAATGAGAATAAGTGTATGTATTGTGGAAATTGTATTTTTTCATGTGAAAATAATGCAATAGATATATTTAAAGATGGAAAAGAAAGATTTCAAATTGCTTTAGCTTATGTTGCTGCATGTGTATTAAAGATAATAAAACCATTAGTTTTTATAAACTTTTTAATGGATATAACTACTTTATGTGATTGTTGTGCACCTGCTGGTAATATTATTACTCATCATATTGGAATATTAGCATCAAAAGATCCAGTAGCAATAGATGAAGCCTCTTTAGATTTAATAGATAATAGTCCTTTGCTTCCCGGTATTCCATATCCTGATCCATTAGGTAAATTAAATGGTACTGATAGTAGAATTCAAATAAAATATCTTGAAAAATTGGGAATGGGAACTAGAAAATACAGATTGATTTATATTTGAGCTGGAGGGCCCGGAGCGGGAATCGAACCCGCGATCTGGGGCTCCACAGGCCCCCGGGATAACCACTACCCCTCGGGGGTATTACCTTACCCGGGCCACCCCTCCAGCATGATGAAAATATAACTAATTGATTATATAAGCTTATTTCTCATGAATAGCTTTATATGAAAAAGAGTATTCTTTATTTAGGAATTATGGAATATCAAAGATTTTTAACTAAGAATTTTAAACCTTTTGATCCACTAGAATTAGCAAAAGAAACAGAAAAAATTGTAACAAGATGGAGTGATGAAGCTAAAGAGAGAAATATAGAGGTAATCAAAGTAGATCCTAAAAGTACATCTTCAAAATGTCCTATATGTGGTGATAAGCTAGTTGAGGACAGATACAGATTGCTGAGATGCAAGAAATGCAACTTCATAGGTGATAGAGATGTTATTGCAACAATAAATCTCTATTTTAAATACTCAAGATGTGGGGTCTATGGGGTGGTCCTGAATGCCCCTAAGCCCGATGAAAACCGAGTGGAATGCAGGGGAATAAGAATGAGGCAATGACATCAAGTTATATGAATCCATGTAAGAGCTGAACCCCAAAAGAGGAAAGAGAAAATTTAATTCAAATGTTAGATGAAATTGATCCAGAAGCAAATTATTATAAAACTTTAGAAGAAGTAATAGATCCTTATTATACTACAATAAAAAGATTAAGAGCATTTGAAGATGAAAAATTTGCAAAAATTCTCCTAAAGAAATTCTCATAAACTTCATAGTTTTATTATATCTTATTATTTTTGAAAAATTGATGCTCCGGCCGGGATTTGAACCCGGGTCACTGGCTCGAGAGGCCAGTATACTTGACCGGACTATACTACCGGAGCTAATATTATATAATCAGATTCTCCTAAAATATTTTATATCTGAATTAAAAATAACATATTGATGACAGAAGCAATTAGAGTTGAAGAAAGTAGAGTAAAAGTATTATATCCAATAGAAGAACCTTATGTATATGTAGTTATAAGTGAAGATCCAAATTCAGGTGAAATTATTTACAAAGTTATAGAACCAACATTAACTTCTGAAGATAAGATAATTTTAGAAAAGATAAAGAAAATATTTTTAGATGAATTAGATGTAGATTTAATGGAATTAAGTAAAGAAGAAGCTCATAAATTTTTAGAAAAAAGAATAAGAAAAATAGTAAAGGATTATAAAATTAAGATAGATGAAGGTCAATTAAATAAAATTTTATATTATTTGAAAAGAGATTTTTTAGGTTATGGTAAAATAGATGCACTAATGAAGGATCATTATGTAGAAGATATTTCATGTGATGGTGTAAATGTACCTATTTACATTTGGCATAGAGAATATGAATCAATAAAAACAAATATTATTTATGATAATGAAGAAGAGTTAAATAATTTTGTTGTAAGACTTGCATATCTTTGTGGAAAGCATATATCTGTTGCACAACCAATACTTGATGCATCTCTTCCAGATGGAAGTAGAGTAAATGCTACTTTTAGTACAGAAATTTCAAGAAGAGGTACAACTTTTACTATAAGAAAATTTAGATCAGATCCTATTACAATAATTGATTTAATACAATTTGGTACAATTTCTGTAGAATTAGCAGCATATTTTTGGTTTGCTGTAGAGAATAAAGCATCAATATTAGTTGCAGGTGAAACAGCAGCTGGAAAAACTACTATGTTAAACTGTTTATCTATGTTCATAAGACCTGAATTAAAAATAATTACAATAGAGGAAACTCCTGAATTAAATCTTCCACATGCTAACTGGATTCCCATGGTTACTAGAACAGGTTTTGGTATAAGTGCTTCTGAAATGAGATTATTTGATTTATTAAAAAATGCTATGAGACAAAGACCTGATTATATTATTGTTGGAGAAATAAGAGGAGCTGAAGCATATACATTATTTCAAGCATTAGCTACAGGTCATGGTGTACAAAGTACTATTCATGCTGAATCTCCAGAAAAAGTTATTTCTAGACTTGAATCTCATCCAATGAATGTTCCAAAGTCAATGATTGAACTTCTTGATATTATTGTCGTTCAGGGAAGAGTAAAAATTGGTAATAGACCAGCAAGAAGAACATTATATGTTACAGAAATAAAAGGTTATAATCGTGAAAAAGATGAAATAGAATTACACTATTTTTCAAAATGGGATCCTACTACTGATAAACATGTTGTAGAAAAAGAAAGTATAGTATTAAAGAAAATAGCAGAAAGAAAAGGAATGACAATTGAAGATATAAGTACTAATCTAAGAAAAAAGACTATTATTCTTAATTGGATGTTAAAAAAAGGTATTAGACGCTATTCTGATATTGGAAGAATTCTAAGAGATTATTATGTTGATAGTGAAAGAGTTTTTGGACAAGCATTGGTGGAAAGCTAATGAAATTTTTTAAATTACCTAATTTATCATTTATTGCTTATAGAATTTTTGGAAGATTTGCTGATTTAATTATAGTTTATTTTGAGGATTTAGAAAGAGATATAAAAAGAGCTGGAATGAAAATTTCTCTTTATAGATATGTAAGCTTAATGTTTTTTCTTTGCTTAATTTCATTTTTTACTACTTTTATTATTTCACTACTAATACTTATTTCAAGAATGTATTTGTTTTATAGTATTATTGGATCAATAGGATTAGGAGTATTAGTTTCTGGAATAACATTTTGGATAATGTATTTACTACCAGGTATAATTGCTAATGAAAGAAAAAGAAAAATTGATGATACATTAGGTTTTGTAACTAATTACATGGCAATTCTATCAACATCAGGTATTACTCCTGAAGCTATCTTTAAGAGTTTAGCTACAACTAATATAAACAAAGTAATAAAAGAAGAAATTAGTGATATTGTAAGAAGAATGGAAATAGCAGGTGAAAGTTTTTATTCTGCAGTTAAAAGAAAAGCAGAAGAAACACCATCTAAATATTTTTCAGATTTATTAAAAGGAATACTAATGGTAAGTAGAACTGGAGGAAATTTAGAAAGATTCTTAAGATCTCAAGCAAGATATTTCATGAGAATTAAAAGAGCAATATTAAGAAAGGGATTAGATCAATTAGGTATTATTGCAGAAGTATATGTAACTGCAGGTATAGTGTTACCAATAGTAATGCTAATAATACTATCAGTAATGGCAATTCTTGGATGGGCTGGAAATGTAGTAATTTGGTTATATCTTATCTCATTTGTATTAGTACCAATTATTTCAATAATAATAATAATTTTAATAGATACTATGATACCTAAAGGTGAATAAAATGCCATATGTAAAGAAAACTGAAAAATTAATTCTATATATTGTATCCATAGTGACTGGAATAATAATTGCAATAATAAGCTACTTTGTGTATTCAAGAGATGTAAGAATGGCTGATTACCTTATAGCTATTGCAATAATGATTACTTTATTTCCAGCTGGAACATTACATTATTTTGAATTTAGATGGAAAAAAGCAATTGAGAGTAAAATACCAGATCTATTATATGATATTACTGAAGCTCAACTATCAGGTATGAGTTTTATTAGAGCTTTACAAACAGCAACATCTCATGATTATGGAATTGTATCAAAGGAATTAAGAAAAGTAGTAGCTCAAATAAGATTAGGATTAAGTTTAGAAGATGCTTTAAATAAATTTGCAGAAAGAACAGATTCAGAATTAGTAAGAAAAGTAAGTATAATAATTAGTGGAGTTAGTAAATATGGTGGTGATGTAACAAAAACAATAAGATCTTTAGCAGATTACATAAAGTTATTATTAACATTAGATGAAGAGAGAAAAGCTTCAATGCGTATGTATCTTGGAATTGTTTATATTTCCTTCATAGTATTACTAGTAATCATTGTTATTTTATTAAATCAATTCTTCTTTAATATTCTTAAGTTAGCAATAGGTACTACTTTGATTTTACCACAAATAGGTTATGAAGGATTTAGGAGAATATTTTTCTATGCTACTATTGTTCAAGCAATTTGTTCTGGTTTAGTAACTGGAAAACTTGGAGAAGGTTCTATATTTGCAGGTTTAAAACATATAGTAATAATGATGTTTCTTTCACTTATTGTATTTTCATTAATAGTATATTAACAATTTTTTATGTTATAATAGATCTTAATGAAGTAATTATTTCTGATATTGTTTTTCCTTCTAAAACATTTATACCATATGATTCTGCAATTTTTCTTGCACTATCAGTTAATGCTGGTATAGCAATTATGATTAACTTTTTTACATTAACATCTAATGCCTTAACAAAACTACTAAGTATAACAGTCTCACCTATTATCTCATTACCTATTACTATATCTATAGCAATTATTTCTCCCTTCTCATTAATTCCTAATATATCAAATTTATGAGTAGCTCCAGATTTTCCAATTAATGTTCCTGGATAATTTACTGAAAATTTCTTTTCTTTTAATTCTTCAATAATTGGTTTAATTATTAAATGTTGTCTAAAAAATTCTTCAAGAGCTAATTTATTTATAATAATTTTTGATATAGAAGAAATTACTAAGCCATGAGCTGTAACTTCTTTTTTACAAATTCTACATCGATACATAATTTTTGGTAAATCAGTTTGTCTATAACAAACAAGACATCTATACCATACTCCTACTATTCTATAATCTTTTCCTTCAGTTATTAACTTACTACCACAACTTGGACATACTAATGTACCATTTTGAGATTTAAACTTAGAAATTGGTCCTATTACTCCATCTCTTATATGTTCTATTAATAATTCTTTATAAATTTGAGTAGAATTACAAAATGGACAATAGAAGTAAACTCTTATATGTTCACTATTACAATAAGGACATCTTAATATTTGATCATAATATTCAGCTTTTCCTAATCCTAATGAAATTAATTTACTTATTAATTCAAAAACATGATCACGTGAAATTCCAATATCTATTATATCACTATATATATGTCCATAATTAGGATCATATTCTGGTATAAGAACATCTTTTTTTGTTTTTATTAAATACTCAAATAATTTTACAAGTCTTTCATCACTTAATATAGAAGCATAATAAGACAATAATTTCACCTCATATAATGTGTAAGTCTCATTTGTCCTTTCTTCATAATATTAATTTCTTTTAATTCTTGTGTAAATCCATAAATTTTTTCAACTTTCTTCATTACTCCTAATAATTTTCTTTTTTCATGTGTTCTCTTACTTATAATTACATATGTTTTTGCAATTTCCTTTTTATTAGATTTTCTTAAAACTCTTCCAAATCTTTGTATCCATTTTTTTGGATTACTTGGTGGATCAAGCCAAATTTCTAAATCAGCTGATGGAATATCTAAACCTTCTTCTCCAATACTTGTTGTAACTAATATTTTTGCATATTCTTTAAAATGAAGTAAAGCAGATGCTTGTTGTTCTAAATTCATTCCCTCTTTTCCTATGAGTATTGCTACATTTTCAATACCATATTCTTTTTGTAACATAACTCCTAATTGTTTTGCTGCTTCTACAGATTCTACAAAAATTATTGCTTTTTCAAATTTTTCCATATTTAAAATTTCTTTAGCTACTGAAAATTTATGATTAAATGATTTTTTTATTAATTCTTTATATTTTTCATAAATTTCTTTCAATTCTCTTATTTTCCATATGCTATAATTAATAACACTACTAGCACCATTCTCTACTATTCTCATTTTCATCATTTTTAATGCTAAAAAAGCAATACATAATGGATGTTCTTTACAATGCTCTTTTAAATGCTCACTACCATATTCTTCTTTTATTTTATTACGATATTCTTTAATTATATCTTCTAATTGCTTATATATTAAAAGAAGATCTTCTGGAATATCTACACTTACTAGTATAAGTGATCTTTTTGGAATAAATGATTTAATTTCTGGATCATCTATGGATAGAACTTCTATACTTTCAAATATTCTCTTTAATTCTTCTAATCTTTTTTGTGAATGAAGTTGTGGTGTTGCACTTAATGCAAGTATCTTACATCCATATGCTTTTCCTACAAATAGTATAGAATATCCATCAGTTTCTCCTATATAGCTATGACATTCATCAGCTATAATTATATCAAATGGAAATTTAAAAAAATCAAGAATTTCTTTTAAGTTTAAGTTATTAGATTTTGCAAAATCTATTTCTTCTTCATATTCAGATAGAAAATCATTATAAAATGTTTGAGGAGTTGTAACTACACAACCTGCATTCCATACTTTTAATTTTTTTCTTTTTTCAGGTGATATATTTCCAGATATAAAGAATGCATTTTCAATATTCAACATTTTTCTTAAAAATAATGTTTGTTGAACACCAAGAGGAACAGAAGGTGTAAGAAATAATATTCTTTTAGGCTCATTAAAAGTTTCTCTTAAAAGAAAAGCTCCAGCAATATATGTTTTACCAAGACCTGTTGGTAATCCTATAATAAGAGCAGTATCCCTTATTCTATCTAGAATTCTTTTTTGAAATGGATATAAATCATAATTTAACTTTTTAACACTTATTTTTTGTTCTTCATATATAACTCTTTTTGGAATTAAACTTAATGCTAAATTTCTAATTGAATATGAACTTTTACTAATAAATTCTAAATAATCTTGCCAACTCACAAATCTATAGTCTATAAATATATAATATATATTTATTCTTTCTTTATTTTATTAAGCCTAATAATTTTAAAATTTCATTATAATTAGATTTTGTTTTTTTATATTCTCTTACTAATTCTCTTAATTTTAAACTATCCCACTTCATGATTTTTTCTAATAATTCTGAATTACTAAAGAATAAGTAACCAATAATTGATGATAAATTACTACCTTTACTTTCAAGACTTACTGTTTCAAAATCAATTATTACTGGTTTTTCTTCATTTTTTATTATTATATGCGTTTTTGGATTTGATAATTCCTTATGAAATATTCCTAATATATCTAATTTATAACATTGTTCTAATAAGTCTTTTATGATCATACATACTTTTATAGGATTTTGTTCTTTTTTTAACCAATCAATTAAATATTCTCCTTCTATATATTCCATTACAATTACTTTATTTCTATAATCTATTAATCTAGGTCCTATTCCTTCTTTATTTACAATACTTAAAATTCTTCCTTCTCTTAATACTGATTCTCTATTTGAATCTACTCTTAAAATTTTTAAAGCAACAATATTATTATCTTTTAATCCCTTTATAACTATACTAGTACAACCTTTTCCAATAACATTGATTTTTCCTATATTTACCTTACCATTAGAAATTAATTCATTAATTCCCATTTCTCTTAATTCTTTTAGAACTTCATTATAGAACTCTTCCTTAAATACTGGATATGATAATATTGTTTTTAATCTTTCATCATCTATTTTAATTATTTCAACCATAAAGGTCTCTTCCTTATAAAACTAAAAACTTCATCTTCTATATCTTTACATTCTTTTAATATTTCTTCATCAATATAGACTTCAAATCCCTTATTTATTTCATTCATAATATCTTTACTTAATTTTAATTTCTTAATTTCATTTATTAATAGATCTTTTATATCATCATATTTTCTTAATATTTCAACATAAATTCTATCATTTTTTATAAATGGTCCAGCTAATACTCTTTCATTATTAATATATTTATCTAAGAATTTCTTTAAATCTTCATTATACCAAATTTTTGGTCCTTGATGAATTTTTCCTCTTCTTAATTTTCTTCTTTCTACTTCTATTAAAAATATTATTTTATTCTCCTCATTACTCCATGCTTTATAATCTATTACTTCAAAATCATAATTTTCTATTAATTTTACAAATTTATTTAAGGTTTTTTTTATTTCACCCCATAATATATCTGATGGAACTTTTGGACAACTTGTTTTTATCATTACTAATGATATTTCTCTTTTCTTCATTTCTTTTATAATATCATTTAAATTAACATTTAATTTACTAGGAAAGAAAAATTCTATACTTGGTTTTTCTAAGAAGATTTTTGAAGCTATTATAAATGTAGAATATGATTGAAGAGAAACAGCAGCAGCTACATTCCTTCTCATATCAATAGGATCAATTACTATTAGTGGTGTATCAAAAATTTCTTCACATGAAATATCTTTATAGTAATTCATATAATCTATTACTGTTTTTGGTTTCCATTTACTTGCATTTTCTATTACTCCTTTAAAATTTTTATAATATAATACAAGTAATTCACATAAATAACCAGAAAAACCTTCTACTTTTAATTCAGCACCATAAACACCAATACCCTTCATAAATTGTTTTAATAATCTAACTTCATCTTTCATTTCTTCACTCATTTTACTTTTTATAAATTTTGTATGTAAAGGTGTTCTATCTACTGCAGTAAGTGGTCTTTCACCTTCTTTAATTTCAATTCCTGGAACTATATCTACTTCATATTCATCTATTTTCTTCTTTACATATGGATGTTCTGCATAAGCAATTTTCCAATTTTCTCCAGCACCATATTTTGCAATTTCAAGACCAATTTCTTTTGCTTTATTCTTATCAGTTCCATGAGGAAATAAAATAAATATATCAATATCTTTATCTGTAGAAATCCATGTATCTTTTGCAATAGATCCTTCTAATTCTACCTTAACATTAATTCCAAGAGATTTTGCTTTTTCTTCTATTCTACTTTTTATTTCTTCAAATATCTTCATTACTTTATTTTTTTCTTCATCTTTTGGTTTTATTCTTGATAATACTTCTTTTAATATTTCTTCCATTAATCAAAGAACACCTCTTTTAAATTATGATAAATAGGACCATGAGGTGTTAAAATGCTCTTTTTTAATACTATTTTATCTATTATACACTTTCCAAAGAAATATCCTCTATACTCTTCAAAAATTTTCATTAATTTTTCTTTATTTCTAAAAGATTTTATTCTACCAATTGTTATATGTGGAACAAAATCTTCTTCTTTCTTAAATCCTAATGGTAAAAGCTTATTATCTAATTCCCTTTGTATTCTTATTATATTTTCTCTACCTTCTTTTACTCCTACCCATAAAACTCTTATATTCTTTTCATTTGGAAAAGCACCAATATCTTCTACACTTATTTCAAATTTTCTTTCTTTAATATTATCAAGTATATTAAAGATTTTTTCTAATAATCTTTTTTCAATATTTCCTAGAAATTTTAAAGTAATATGAAGATTTTCTCTTTCAACAAGCTTTATATCTATTTCATTTTTCTTAATTTCTTCTTCAATTTTCATAATTTCATCTTTTACATTTTCCCCTATTTCAAAAGCAATAAATGCTCTTATTACTTCCATATAATCACCACATATATATTAGTGAAAATATTTTACTTTTCCATATGATTAAGTTTTTCTGTATTACTGGAATGCCAGGTGCAGGAAAATCAGTAGTAGCAGAAGCTGCAAAATCATTAGGCTTAAAGGTTATTGTTATGGGAGATATAATTAGAGAAGAAGCAAAAGCAAGAAATATAAAACAAACTCCAGAATCCTTAAGAGAACTTATGATCAAACTTCGTAATGAAGAAGGACTAGATGTAATAGCTAAAAGATGCTTAAAGAAAATTTCAAATGAGAAAATTATTGTTATAGAAGGTGTGAGAAGTTTAGAAGAATTAGAATATTTTAAGAAATTTGGATCTGTATGTTTAATAGCAGTTCACGCATCACCTAAAACTAGATTCAATAGACTTATTAAAAGAAATAGAGAAGATGATCCAAAGGATTTTAAAACTTTTGTAGAAAGAGATATGACAGAATTACGTATAGGTATAGGATCTGTTATTGCTTTAGCAGATAAAGTATTTGTAAATGAGGGTACTATAGAAGAATTAATAGAAGCTGCAAAAGAATTTTTTAAGAGGGAAATAAATGAATGTAAAAGTAGTTGTTAAGGCAAAAATTAATCCAACTGAAGATGAATCTAAGGTATTAAAAGCAGTTATGAATTTAACTAATTCAGACAAATATACTAAAGAAAAAGAAGGTATATTTGAGTATATAGTTCAAGAAGGAGATATTTCATTACTTACTAAATTAAGAGAAATTCTAAGAAGAGATAGAATTCTTGATGCTTCAAGAAAAATAATTATGAGTGGATTAGAAGGTTCTAGTATTACTTTTCATGTAAATAAACAAGTTGCTTATATGGGAAGAGTAAGCTTCTGTAAGCCTGAAAGAGAATCTCCATTAGGTCCAATAAGTTTTTATATATGGACTGATGATCCAAAATCATTAATAGATTGGCTTGCTACAAAAACCATAGGTGGAATACCTGTTGATGAGTTATGCCCTTTGGAATCTCAACATTATGTACAATCGGCAAAACCTTCGAAAAAATAAATGAATTAATAACTACTGGAATTGATGTATTAGAAATAATGGATGATTGGAGAGATAGACTGACAAAGAAAAGAATTAATTTACTTAACGATATAAGTAATTCTTTTGAAATAGAGTATACAGTACATTCTCCAATTCTTGATATTAATATTGCATCTTCTAATGATAGAATAAGAAAATTAGCAATAAAAATTATTAAGAATTCAATGGAAAAAGCAGTAAATATTAATGCTAAGGTATATGTAATTCATCCTGGTTTAAAAACACCATTAGAAAATTTTGTACCAAATATAAATAAAAATCTTAATATTTTATCATTAAAAGAAATATTAAATTATGGTGAAGAATTAGGAATTAAAGTAGCTATAGAGAATATGCCAGCAAGAACTCGTTGTTTTCTTCAAAATGTTAATGAATTTTTTGAATTAGAAGAAGAAGGAATTTCTCCATATATAGTATTAGATGTTGGACATGCAAATACTGCATCACAACTTGAAATGTTCTTATCAAAACTTAATAATAAAATAATTCATGTACATCTTCATGATAATTATGGCATAGAAGATGAACATAGAGTAATTGGTAATGGAAATATTAATTGGCAATTAGTAAAATCACATATTTCTTTTAATAAAATTTGTGGTATAGTTGAGAATAATACAATAGAAGAAGCAAAAATTTCCTTTAAAAAAGCTCTTCAAATTTTTAAATCATAACTTTTAAAATCTTCAGCAATTTCTACATTTTCAAAAATTCTTTTTGCTTCCTCTTCAAGAATTTTTACATCTCTATATCTACTACTTATATGAGTTAATACTAATTTTTTAACATTAGCTAATTTTGCAATTCTTGCAGCATCTTCTGCTGTAGAATGTTTTTCTTCATAAGCTCTATTAGAAAGATCTGAAGCAAATGTTGCCTCATGTATTAGTAAATCAGCTCCTTTTGCTATTTCTACTATTTTTTCACAATATCTTGTATCACCACTATATACTATCTTAATTCCTGGTTTTGGTTCTCCTAGAACTTCTTCAGGTTTTATTATTCTACCATTTTCTAGTTTTATACTATGACCTGATTTTAATAAACCCCATAATGGTCCTTCTGGTATTCCTAATTCTCTTGCTTTTTCTGGTAAGAATTTTCCAAGACTTGCTCCTATGGTTATGCTATATGCAATATTTTCTATAGAATGATCAGCTAAAACTCCTATTACTTTAATTTTTTTATCAGAGAAAATTTCTCCTTCTGTAATTTCATTTACTATTATGTCAAAACTTGGCTTACAAATATCAAAATTTTTATAAATAAATTCCTTTATTCCTTTAGGTCCATAGATTTCAAGTGGATGTACTCTATTAAGTAAATTCATACTTTGAAGCATTCCAGGTATTCCTAATATATGATCTCCATGTAAGTGTGTAATAAATATCTTCATTTTCTTACATAAACTATATCCTGCTATCATCATTTGTCTTTGTGTTCCTTCTCCACAATCTAATAATATTATCTCACCATCAACACTTATTAATATTGATGGAAGATTTCTTTCAGGTGTTGGTATTCCACCAGCTGAACCTAGTATAACTACCTTAATATTCATAAATTCTCCACAACTATTATTGATCTTGTAAGAGATTTATGTACTTTCATTATGTGTACTTCATGAACTTTATAACCTTTTTTTATAGCTTCTTCTTCAATCTTAACTTCTTGAGGAGAAGCAATACACATAAATCTATTTTTTCTTAAAACTTCTTTTACTTCTTCTAAGAAATTTGAAATTATTTCTTTAACACTTCTTCCTTTTGTTGATGTTCCTCTACCATAAGGAGGATCTGTTGATATTCCATCAACTTTATTTATTGGTAATTTCCTTGCATCTGCTAATATTAAATTTGCTTCTAATCCATAATATTTTAAGTTTTTATAGGCTCCTTTTACCATTTCTAAATCAATATCTAATCCATATGCATCTAATCCCATTAGTTCTGCTTCTATTAAAAATCCACCTGTACCACAGAAAGGATCAAGAAATTTTTCACCTCTTTTTATTCTACATAAGTTTACAAATACTCTAGAAAGTTTAGCATCTAAAGCTCCTGGATGGAAAAATACTCTTTTTCTTGGTCTTCTTTCTATAAATTCCTTTTTACTAATTCTAAAATTACATTCATATATGAAAATTCCTCCATTAGTTATTATTCCCCTTATCCAAATTTCTGGATTTTCTAAATTTACCTTAGAATTAGTATGTCTTTTTATTATTCCACCTAATTTCTTCTCTATTTCTACTGATGAAAATTCCTTCCAATAATTCTTAACTCTTTTTACTCTTACACCAAAACTTTTTCCTTCTATAAAACTCCAATCTATCTTATCACATTGATTAATTAAATCACTAATATTAGGAATATGAGTTATTAATCTTCCTCCTTCTACTATATATGCTCCTCTTCTCTTTAGTACATCAAATACTTCTTTTCCTCCATCTATTATCATTAATTGATCAAATCTATTTACTTCACTAAATGATATTTCTTCACCTTTTAAAATAGCATTTACTTCTGAGTAAGGAAGAGAAGGATGTTCTCCTGAAAGTAATATAGCTATTAACATAATTCTCTTGCTATAAGAGGAGCAACTGTTATTTTACTAAATTCATTTTCTACAGTATCTGTAGCAATAATTTCATCAACACCTGCACTTTTAATTTTTTCTAAAGCATCTTTAACTAAAAGTGCATGAGTACATGTTGCAATTACTCTTCTTGCTCCTTTTTCCTTTACAATTTTTGCAGTAATTGCTATAGTCCCACCTGTACTTATTACATCATCTACTATAATTACATCTCTATTTTTGAAATCAATATCTACTTCTTCTATCTTTATAGCACCACTAATTCTATCTCTATATTTTTCAAAATATCCATATTCACATTTCATAATTTCTCCTAGTTTTTTTGCTCTTTCTAATGCACCTTTATCTGGAGCTAGTACATATGGATTATTAAAATTAATATTCTTTAAATAATCTGCTATTACTTCTATAGCATTTAAATTTCTTGTTTTTATCTTAATTGTATTTAAAGAATATTCTTTATGAATATCAACAGTAATAAATTCATCAGCTCCAATTTTTTCTATTAACTTAAGTATTGTATTTATACTTATAGCTTCTCCTTCTCTAAATCTTCTATCTTGTCTAGCATAAGCAATGTATGGAACTACAACCTTAATTTTCTTTGCACCAAGATCTTTTAAATTATCAATAAGTAAAAATAATTCAATAATTCTTTTATCTTGATTTGGATATGTTGTATTAACAATTACAACATCATCTTCTATATTATCTACAATTCGCACATAAGATTCACCATCTGGAAATATCTTATACTCTACATTAGCAATTTTTGCATTAATAATTTGTGCTAATCTTTTACTTAAATTAATTGAAGCAACACCTGGTACTATAATCATAAGATCACCATTTTAAAAATAAATACTTAATTGAGAAATAAATTTTAGGGATTAAATTTGGAGGCAATGTTGTATAGTAAATTGAATTCTAATAAAGTAAAGTGTAATCTTTGTAATTTTAGATGTGTTATAGCTGATGGAAAAAGAGGTATTTGTGGTTTAAGAGAAAATAGAAATGGTATTTTGTATACTCTTGTATATGGAAAAGTAATTTCCTATGCTATAGATCCAATAGAAAAGAAACCTTTATTTCATTTCTATCCTGGTAGTACTACATTTTCTATTGCTACTATTGGTTGTAATTTTAGATGTATATTTTGTGATAATTGGACTATAAGTCAGGATAGAGAAGTAAAAGGTGAAGAATTGTTACCAGAAGAAATAGTATACATGGCAAAAAGATATGGATGTAAATGTATTAGTTATACATATACTGAACCAACAATATTTTTTGAATATGCTTATGATATAGCAAGACTTGCTCATAAAGAAGGAATATTTAATACATTTGTAACTAATGGCTACATGACACCTGAAGCAATAGATTTAATTAATGGATATTTAGATGCTGCAACAGTAGATTTTAAAGGAAGTGGTGATCCTGATTTTTATAAAAAATTCTGTAAAGTACCTGATGTGGAGCCTATTTTTCAATCTTTATTAGAAATGAAGAAAAAAGGAATTTTTATTGAAATAACTGATTTAATTGTAACCGGTGGAGGAGATTCAAAAGAAGCTTTTAAGAAATTTATTAAGAAAATAGTTGATATTCTTGGAGATTCTGTACCACTACATATACTTAGATTCTTTCCAAGTTATATGTATTTAGATGTCACATCAACACCTATTAAATTATTGGAAGAACTTTACAATATAGCAAAGGATTATGGATTAAAATATGTTTATTTAGGTAATGTTCCTGGTCATAAGTATGAGCATACTTACTGTCCTAATTGTAATAATATAGTAATAAAGAGAATTGGATTTGAGGTTATTGATATTAAGCTTAAGGGTAAGAATTGTATATATTGTAATAATGAGATAAACATAAGAATATAAAGGTGATTATTATGTGGTACTTCATTCGTCCAGATGCTGTATCTGCATTAGAAGATCCAAAAGTAATAGAAGCTCTTCCTAGATATGTAGATGTTGTTAAAAATAAGAAATTAGCAAAATTTAGAATATGTAGATTAATTCCAGTAGAAATTTCAGGAGATGAATCAACAGAAGAACTTTGGAATATTCATAAAAAACTTATTAATGAATACATTAAACTTGAAAAAGAATTAGATGAAGGAAAACCTATACCTTTAGAAACTCCTAAATTTTCTCTTCTTCATCTTAAAGCTACTATAGCACAGAGAATAATGAGATCATGTATATTATGTGAACGTAGATGTATGAAAAATAGGGAAAAAGGAGAACTTGGATATTGTAAAGTAGGAAAGGAAATGTTAGTATCATCGTATTTCGATCATATGGGGGAGGAACCTGAAATTGTTCCCAGCTTTACGGTATACGACTTTTAGTCGGCCGAATTAGCCTGGGATGCAATTTCAGGTGCCTCCACTGTCAAAATTGGACTATAAGTCAACAATTTGAAAAAGGAGAATACTATACAGAAAAGGAATTAGCATTACTGATAGATGATGCACGTAGAAGAGGATGTAGAAATCAGAATTGGGTTGGTGGAGATCCTATACCTCATATACCATTTTGGCTAAGAGTTTTACTTTATGAAAAGGAAAATATGCCTGTTTTCTTTAATACTAATGGATATTTAACTATTGAAGCTATGGAACTATTAAGAGGTGTTGTAGATATTTTCAAAATAGATTTTAAATATGGTAATAATAAATGTGCAGAAAGAATTTCTGATGTAAAAAATTATATGGAAGTAATTACAAGAAATTTAAAACTTGCAAAAGAATATGGAGAACTATTAATAAGAATTCTTGTTTTACCAAATCATTTAGATTGTTGCTTATCTAAGATATTAGAATTTATATCAAAAGAACTTGGGAAAAATACAAGAGTTAATTTAATGGATCAGTATACTCCACATTGGAGAGCAAAAGAAGTACCAGAAATTACAAGACGATTAAATGCACATGAATGGAGAAGAGCTATTGAAATGGTAAAAACTTATGGTCTTACCAATGTTATATCATAAAATGAAGGAATATGGAATTAGAATTTCAATATATTCGCTTTCTTTATTAGCTCAAAGGTTTACAGGAAGCTTAGGAGAAAAAGCAATAATTTTATGAACCTAGTAGAAAGTATGACCACAATCCCTACAAATATATCTTCTCTTTTTCCCTTTCATCGTCGGTACAAATCCAAATCTATTCACTCTAGTAGAGCCACAATATTTGCATACTTTTTTCTCTTCTTTTACTTTCTTTATATAACTGAAAACCTCGCCTTTTAAGGCGGGGATGGCAAAAAGGGTTTTTAAGTCTCCTCTCTCCCAAGAGTCTCGGGACGTTCCCTTGCAGAAGGACGTTCGGGTATGCGTGATCGGAAAGGTTTTCAAGCCTAACAAACGGAAGGTCTTAGCTCTGAACAAGACCCTCGACGAATACTTCAGGCTTGTGAAGTGGTACTTGAGCTTTAACTTCACATCGAAGACCTTCCTCCACAAGAACTGCTACGAAAAAGCCAAGGAGCTCTTCAACCTTAACACTGCCTTAATCCAGACAGCGAGGGACAGGGCTGTCGAGATATTGAAGAGCTTCGAAAAGACCAAGAAAGAAGATAGCGTTCTAAGGCTTAAAAGGATATCCATACGCTTCGACAAGAGATGTTACAAGTTCTCCAAGACGATGAACGTCCTCACGCCGTACTGGCTGACGCTGAGCTTGAACAGGAAAGAGAGAGTAAGCCTACCGATAGTCTTCGGGGAAAGGCAGAGGCAGAGGATCGAGGAGGCCCTCAGAGGGGAATGGCAGTTCACGATGGTCGAAATGGTCAAACGTGATGGACAGTGGTACGCCCACTTCATCCTAGAGAAGACCGTTGAAGTCCCCGACGAGCCCGAGACCGTGATAGCGATAGACAGGGGCGAGCACAACCTAGCCGATGCAGTAGCGATATCGAAGAGCAACCCCAATAAGCCCATGAAGGGGCAGTTCTGGAGGGGGCAGAGATCAAGAGGATAAGGGGGCTGTACAACCACATCAGGAGGAGGCTTCAGGAGAAGAAGCTACTGAAGAAGGTCAAGGAGCTCAAAGGAAAGGAGAGACGCAAGGTAAACCAGCAGTTGCACATCATAGCCAACCAGATAGTCGCCTACGCTAAACAGTTCCCAAAGCCAGTAATAGTCATGGAGGATTTAATGGACATCAGAGGCAATTTCCACAAGTCCAAGGAATTGAACAGAAGGTTTCACTCTCTGCCGTTCAGAAAGCTTCAAACCTACATTGAATACAAGGCACTCCTCGAGGGAATAGATGTGGTGTACCTCGAAAAGAAGCTTGTCAAGAACACTTCGAGGACTTGCCACAGGTGCGGGCACGTTGCCCAAGTCAAAGGAAGAGAGTTCAGATGCCCAAGATGTGGGCTAATCTACAATAGGGATTTGAACGTATGTGTGAATATAGCCCATGCCTTAACGAGAGGCATGGGATGGGGGGCCGTGAGCCCCCCGAACCAGCAGATGAGGCTGGAGGCGCGAAGCCCCAGCTGAACGCTGGAAGCCTCGCCCTTTAGGGCGGGGCAGCTCACTTTCTAAAGAAAATTGGTCTTATAGAAAATATTATTACTAAAAATCCACAAACTAAAACTCCAAGTCCAGATACAAAAAGAAGAGGTATTAAACTTGCTTTTGGATTTATTATAATTGTACTTATCTCAATTACTATTTGTCTTATAAATAATAAAGCAACTAATATTACAATTTCATGCCATATTTTTTGTGATTCCTCTAAGTACTTTACTATAAGTCTTCCTGTAAAGTATATTGCAATTCCTATAATAAATAAATCAATAATATTTGATAATGCTAATCCTACAAATGATTGTAGATTTTCTAATGATGTTTCCATTAATGCTATATTTATTCCCCTATATATTGCAATTGATGAAATTATAATGCCTATTATTGAAGTAATAAGTCTTATTGGTGATTCCTTCCATGCGTCTCTTATTATTTTATCAATATTAAATCCCTTTACTATTAAGATTATACTAACTATAGTTCCTAAAGATATTGCTAAATAGTTTATTAAATTAAGAAAATATAATATTGTTATTGTAAAGAGAATTAATCCAGGTATTCCTAAGAAGGTTTTTGAATATTCAGGTTCAGTAAGTTTTTTTAAATATCTATAAAATAATACATAAGTTTCTTCTACACTTTTTTCTTGTTGAACAAAAACTCTCTTTACTGATATAATTGGAACTTTAGATTGTATTATTGGTAGTGCTTGTTCATCAGTAACTCCATCACTTATAAATATTACTCCATCTGCTTTAAAATTTTTAAGAACTTCTTCTAATTCTGACAATATTTTTATATCAGATTTATATCCTCCCTCAGGTAAACCTGTTATAATTGCAACTTCACATTTATAATTTTCCTTAATTAATTCATCATATACTTTTATTGCTTCAAATATAGAATTTACATCAGAATCTTCTGGATTTTTAAGAGCAAATGAAATTGCAACAGATAGAACTTTTTCTCTACCTATGATTGGTGTAGAAAGTCCTAGTATTCTACCTATATCATTATCCTTATCTACATTTAGTACTAGTATATTTTTTTCCATTTTCAATAGTAAATATGTTTATAAACTTAAAACTATTGTGGAAAAATTTAAATATTACTTTTCTATAGAGAGTAAAGCCATAAATTCATCAAATGTTAATTTTTCTCCATTTTTAATTTTCTCTTCAGCTATTTTTGCTAATTCCATTCTTTTTCTTAATATTTTCTTTGTTTCTTCTGCTATTACTTCAACTCTTTTTTCTAATATTTCTTCTTTAATTTTATTATACTTAAGATTATTTTCATGATATTCTTTCTTAAGATTACTTATTTCTGTTTTTAATAAAGATATTTTCTCCTTGATTTTTACTAATTCTGCTTTAATTGATTTTAAACTTTCAATAGACTTTATCATGGATTCATGATATTTTCTAGATTCTTGTGCTAAAGATAAAATTTCATTATGAATGTTATTTGCTTTTTCTTTTAATTCATTAAGAGATAATTCATATGAATTTATTTTTTCATTTATTTCTCTAATTTGTTTGTATATTAATAATTTTCTTTCTATTTCACTTCTTCTTTGAAGTAATCTTTTTTCTTCTTCAAGAGAAAGTGGATTTGTTTGTTGTTTCCAATCTATATATTTAATTTGATTTATTAGGTCCTCTTCTTCTTCTTTAACTAAAGAAGATAACTTCCTCTTTTCTAATCTTAATTCCTTTATTTTTCCTAATATCTCTTTACACTTATCATTAAGTTCTTTTCTTATTTTCTTCTTTTCAGCTATTTTTGTATTTATATCATTTCTTAAATTCTTGAAGTTTTCTATTTCCTTCTTTATTTCATTTACTTTTTCTTGTATTTCCTTCTTTTTTTCTTTAAGCTGATTTAATTCTGAATTTTTTTCTTTTATTTCTTCACTTAATGATTTTATTTTCTTAATTAGTAACGATATTTCTTCCATTAATATCACTCTTGGTTGGAATTTTTGTCTTCAGGACAGAGAGCTGTTTTAATAAAAAGCTTAAAAGCTTATAAACATCTTGGTACAACTTACACATGAAGTTGAGTAGTATGAGCTTAGTAAGTAATGAGAACTTGTCTCCTTGATACTGGGGTTCAGCTTTTATATAGGTTTGTATAACTTGATGTCATTGCCTCATTCTTATTCCCCTGTATTCCACTCGGTTTTCATCGGGCTTAGGTAATAGAATATCAAGACGAGGTAAAACCACTACATGGTAAAAGAGTTCATGTAATAATTATAGCAAAAAATTAACATTAAGTTATAAACTTAATATAAAATATATAAAATTAAAAACAGTAACCAAAGGCGATAGAGTCTAATCAATGATGGAAGACCATAGTAAGTACAGAACTTTTGCCATTCATGGCAAGGTTGTTAGCTAAATGTCTATTCCACCAGTATGAATACGTTGAAGTTCTGCAAATAGTTCAGTCATACCTTGTCCTGTATATGATGAGATTAATAGAAATTCTCCTAGTGTTCCAATCTCTAATAATATATCAAAAATTCTTTCAGAAAATTCTCCTTTTATATCTGCAATTTCTGATAAGAAACTTTCTTTAAGTGTTATTGGCTCTGTTATCCACTGTATTGCTCTCTTCATTACATCTTCAGATAAAAGATCTACTTTTGATATGCAATTTATTTGTGGTGCTTTAAATCTTGTTTGAACAGAATAAGCTAAAAGCATAACTGAAACAAAATCAGAAGGCCTATTTAAAAAAATTGAATCTGCAAGAAATATAATTGAAAAATTATTTTTCGAAAGAGTTGATGTAATAATCTTTCCAGAATCTCTATAAGCAAATAGCTCAAGTTGTCCTGGAGTATCAACTATGACATAATCTGGTTCAAATTTTTCAATTTCTTCTTTCATTTCTTCAATATAATTTACAGCAGTATCAACACATGCTATAAGAGCACCATTAGGACCAAGTTGATATTCCTCAACAATTTTATCATAATCAATATAATCTCTTATATCAACTTCAGGATAGTAAGGAAGCCATTTTACTCCTGGATCTAAATTTACTGATATAGCATTAAGTTCAGCAGCTCTTAATGTATCTAAAAGAGATGAAGTAAGTGCAGACTTACCAGAACCAGCAGTTCCCAATATATACACAAAATTCATAATAAAAACATAAAAATGAAAAAGTAAAAATTTTACTTCTTTGCTGTCCACCACTTTATATATTCTTTTCTTATTTTTTCTTTCTCATTCTCATTTTCTACTTTATATTTAGCTTTTATTTCATCTATTTCATCTCTTGTTAGAGATATACCACAACTTTTACAAACATATCTTCTAATAGATCGCTGATAAAACATTTCTCCACCGCATTCAGGACATACTAGCATTTTTATCACAATTAAAAATTAATTTTTAGGTTAATAAATTATTCCTAAAAAGTATATGCTTATCTACCAAATCTTCTATGTCTTTTTTGATATGTTCTAATTGCTCTTAAAAGATCTATTTTTCTTATTTCAGGCCAATAAACATCCATAAAGTATAATTCAGAATAAGCACTTTGCCAAAGTAAAAAACCACTTAATCTTTCCTCACCGGAAGTTCTTATTATAAGATCAGGATCTTTATCTCCTTGTGTATATAAATACTTAGAAAAAATTTCTTCATTAATATCATTAATACTTAATTCTCCCTTTATTACAGCTTCAACAATTTTCTTAGTAGCATCTACAATCTCAGCTCTTCCTCCATAAGCTATTGCAATATAAAGTTTATTTTTTGAATAATCTTTTGTTTTTTCTTCAACTTTTTTAATTAAATCAATTAATTCTTTATCTAATACTTCTAATCTTCCTATTGCCTTTATTCTTACTTCATACTTACTTATTTCTGGACTTTCTAAAATTTCTTTAAAGCCTTTTTTTGCTAATTTAAATAAATGATCTAGTTCTTCTTTACTTCTATATAAGTTCTCAGTAGAAAGTACATAAATTGTTACAATGTTTATTCCTAATTCCCAACACCATTTTAATACTTCTTTTAATTTTTCATATCCATATTCATGACCTTTTTCTGGAGAGAATCCCATCTCTATTGCCCATCTTCTATTACCATCAAGTATTAGTCCTACATGTTCAGGCATTTTACCTTTTTTTACTTCATTTAATAATCTTTTTTCATAGTAATTATATATGTATTTTAGTATGAATGATTTTATCCAATTTATCATAATTCTCCTCTCTTTATAGTACGATTGGCATTTTTTCAAAATTAGTTAAATTTTTGTTACCATTTTCTGTTATTAATATCATATCTTCTATTCTTATACCTATAACTTTTGGTATGTAAACTCCTGGTTCTATGGTTATAACATTTCCACATTTTAATTTCTTTTCTTGTTTTTTATTTATAAAGGGCTCCTCATGAACATTTATTCCAATTCCATGACCAAGTCCATGATTAAAATACTTTTCTAATTTATACTCTTTTAAAACATTAATAGCAATTTCATTAAGTTCCTTTCCAGTAATTCCTGGTTTTGCATTTTTTATAGCTTCTTCTTGAGCATATTTAACAGCATAATAAATATCAATAACATTTTTACTAGGTTCTCCTATGAATACTGTTCTAGTCATATCTGAACAATAACCATTGTATCTTACTCCTATATCTATTATTATTCCTTCATTTTTTTCAATAATTTTTCTTGTAGGTCTTCCATGTGGATAAATACATCTTATACCAGATAGTACTATACTATCAAAAGCATAAGATTCTGCACCATAAATTCTCATAAAGTATTCTATTTTTGCTACAATTTCTAATTCACTCATTCCTATTTTTATTTCCTTTAAACTTTCTTCAAGTGATTTTTCTGTAATTCTTTGAGATTCTTTAATTAATTTTATTTCATCTTCATCTTTTATTTCTCTCATTTCTTCAATGTAATTTCCTATAGGAATAAGTTCTAGATCTTTTTTTAACTCTTCATAAGTATAATATGAAATCTTCTTATTTTCAAATCCTACTTTTTTACCTAATTTCTTTATTTCTTCTATAAAATTTTCTGTTTTTATTACATTTACATCTTCTACACTATCTATAATTTCTTGATAATTCATTTCATTTGTTATTATATACAAATTACCATCACGACTTAAGTAAAGAAATTTATTACAATTTAATGGAGCACCTGTAAGATAGAATATATTTTCATTAGAAATAATTACTATTCCATCTATTTCTTTCTCTTCTATTAATTTCAATATTTTTTTCTGTCTATTTTTGTAATTCATAAGTAAGAATTAAGAATATTGCTCTAAATAATATTACTATATTTGGTGATAAAATGATTATTGTTGTTGGTACTTCAAATCCTGTTAAAGTAAAAGCAGTTGAGAATGTTTTTTCAAAATTGTTTAAAGTAACTGTTATAATGAGACCAGTTTCTATTAATATTCCATCTCAACCAATAGGACTAGATACTGTAATAAGAGGAGCAATTGAAAGAGCAAAAAAAGCATTAGAATTAGAAGAAAAAGCAGATTTTGGTGTTGGTATAGAAGCTGGAATAATTCCAATACCTTATACCATAACTGGATATATGGATCAACAATTTGCTGCAATAGCTGATAGATCTGGAAAAGTTACTATTGGTGGAGGTCCTGCTTTTGAATATCCTCCTTTTGTTATAAGAAGAGTAATAAATGAGAAATTAGAAATTAATACAATAATGGAGGAAATTACTAAAATACCTAAAATTGGACATAAGGAAGGAGCAATTGGTTTTCTATCTAAAGGTATTACAAATAGAACTCAAATTACTGAAATGGCTGTTCTAATGGCTCTTATACCTCGTCTTAATGAAGATTTATTTAACAAATTCTAGGAATAGGTTCTCCTAATGGAGGATTAATAATTCTTTTTCCTCCTATTATTGTCTTCATAATTACATATCCAGGCATATCTTTTTTTACATATCCAATAATTCTTGCATCTTTTCCTTCTTCAGTTGATTTAATTGCTTTAAGTACATTTTCAGCATCTTCAGCTTTTACACCCATTACAATTCTTCCTTCACATGCAAGTTCTAAATAATCTATACCTAACATTTCACAAACTCCCTTTACTTCATCTCTTACTGGAATTTCCTCTTCTTCAATCCATATACTTACATTAGATTTCATTGCCATCTCATTTAAAGCCATAGCTAAACCTCCTCTTGTTGGATCTTTTGCAGCTGTAATTTCTCCTGCATCCATAGCTTTTTTCATTAAATTCCATAATGGTGCAACATCAGATACTATATTTGTTTTAAAAGAAATTCCTTCTCTTAAAGAAATTACAACTATTCCATGATCTCCAATTGGACCAGTTACAATTATTTTATCACCTTCTCTTAATCCAGAATCTAGTATTGGTCTTTTCTTATAAAGCATACCTATACCCATAGTTGATATAATAATTCCATCAAGTTTTCCTTTTGGCATTACTTTAAAATCTCCATGAATAAGAGAAATATCAAATTTTTCCATTATTTCATTCATAGAAATAAAAATCTTTTTTAAGTCTTCTATTTCAAATCCTTCTTCTACTACAACTGTATCCATTATAGCAATTGGTCTTGCTCCCATTACAGCTAAATCATTTATAGTTCCACAAATTGCAAGCTTTCCTATATCTCCTCCAGGAAAGAATATTGGTGTAATAGTATATGCATCTCCAGTTACTACAATTTCCTCAGAATTTATAGGTATAGTAGCACCATCATCAAGTTCATCTAATCCAACTCCTTTTCCTACTTTCTTATTCTTTATATTTTTTAGAATAACCTCTTTAATTAAATCATTCATTATTGTTCCGCCAGCACCATGACTAAGTTGTATCTTCATGTTTTTCTCAATAAAAATTTTAAGAAAAAACTTATATTTCTATTCCTTTTTTCTTCAAGTATGAGTTATTATCAAGGTAGAGATACAAAGAAGCCTAGTGGTGGAAAATTACCATATAGTAGAAAAAAGAGAAAATATGAGCTTGGATCTCCTCCTACAGAAACATCCTTAGGAAAAGAAAGTGAAGTAAGAGAAAATGTTAGAACTTATGGTGGAAATAGAAAAGTAAGATTAAAGATTGCACTTTTTGCTAATGTAACTGATCCATCAACTAATACTACAAAAAAGTGTAAAATATTAAAAGTTAAAGATAATCCATGTAATGTAGATTATGCAAGAAGAGGTATAATAACTAAAGGAGCAATTATTGAAACAGAAATTGGAACTGCTAGAATAACATCAAGACCAGGACAAGATGGAATTATTAATGCAATTCTTATTAAGTAATTTATTATCTTATTCCCTTAATCTTTTTAACTAATAATTCCTTTCCTTCTTCTAATTCAATATCTCCTTTACAGTATGGACATTTCATTTGAAGTTCCATAATTTCTTTAATATCTTTTTTAATTTTTCTCTTACAATTTTTACACAAAAAAGTAGGCTTAATCTTTCTTATATATAGTCTACTGTTTTCTAATATTGTTCCTTTACTTAAAATTTTAAAGCAAAATCTAAATTGTAAAGGATTAATATGTGTAAACTCTCCTATTTCAATATGTATAGAAGTTATTTTCTTTAATTTCATTTTCTTACTTACTTCTTCTATATAATTGATTACAGATAATGCAAGAGAAAATTCATGCATAATAAAATAATTAAATATGTACGTGTATATAAATAGTATGGACAAAGATACAATTGTAATATGGCCTGTATATTTTGATGCAAATAAATCTCGTAGAGAAGGAAGAAGAGTTCCAAAAAGACTTGCTATTAAGTCTCCTTCAGTTAATGATATATTTAATGCTTGTAATAAACTTGGCTTAGAAGCTAAAATAGAATATGATAAAGCTTTTCCAAGAATACCTTGGGAAAAATGTGGAAGAGTTATTATTAAAAAAACAACAAAGAAAAAGTCTAAAATTATTTTAGAGATTAGTGAGATATTAAATAAATTACGTAGTAAATAGTAGCAAAGAATATATTTTTGAGAAGTTAACATATTTACTAATGGTGAGTTCTAAGAAAAATCAACTTCAAAAAATAGGAAAAATTATTAATATATCAAAAAGTAATTTAGTAACAATAAAATCAAATTCTCCTGTAAAACTTGGCTCTCGTATATTATTAAAAAATGGAAATTGTTTAGGAATAGTTGTAGATGTATTTGGTCCTATACATTCTCCTTATATTTCAGTTAAGCCAGAAAATATTAAGGATATTGTTATTGGTTCTGAAGTTTATATAATGAAAAAGAGAGGAAGAGAAGATGCAAAAACATAGTAATTTAGATGAAATTGTTTGTCCTGAATGTAAATGTAATACATTAATAAAAGATGAAGCTAGAGCTGAAATTATATGTACTTCATGTGGTCTTGTAATAAATGAACGAATGCTTGATCTTGGTCCTGAGTGGCGTAATTTTAGTAATAATCAAGAAAATAAGCGATCAAGAGTTGGTGCACCATTAACATTAACAATTCATGATAAGGGTTTATCTACAATTATAGATTGGAGAAATAAGGATGGTCATGGAAATTCTTTAACATTAAAAAAGAAAATTCAAATTTATAGACTTAGAAAATGGCAACAAAGAACTAGGATTTCTTCTGCAAATGAAAGAAATCTCATTTTTGCATTATCAGAAATAGAAAGAATGATATCACAATTAGCTCTTCCAAGAAGTGTACAAGAAGCTTCTGCTCTTATTTATAGAAAAGCTGTAGAAAATCAATTAATACGTGGAAGATCCATAGAGAGTATAACTGGAGCAGTTTTATATATTGCATGTAGACAATGCAATATACCAGTAACATTAGATGATATTTCAAAAGTTTGTAAGGCAAATAAAAAAGAAATTGCAAGAAATTATCGTTTTCTTTTGAATGAATTAATGCTTAAAGTTTCACCTATGGATCCTGTGAACTATATACCTCGTATAATAACAAAACTTAATTTAGATGGTCTTGTTCAGAAGATATCTATAGATATTGTTAAAGCAATGGAAAAAGCTAGACTTATATCAGGTAAAGGTCCAATGGGAATTGCAGCTGCTGCAGTCTATATAACAAGTGTAATAATGGATAGAAAAAGAACACAAAGAGATATAGCAAATGTTGCAAAAGTAACAGAAGTTACTTTAAGACATAGGTATAAAGAAATTTTAGAAAAAATTGATTTAGAGATATTTTTATAGATCTTTATATATTTCTTATTCTTGAGAGTGCTAATTGTTAATGGAGAATTTAAAAGAAAAATTACTATCAATATTGAAGAATTCAAATGGAGTAGAGCAAAGTAGCTTACCAAAGATACTTGGAGTAGATAGAAAAGCAATTTATAAGGTTTTACAAGAATTAGAAAGAGAAGGAATAATAAGAAGAGAACCTTTTAGTAGTGGAAATAAAAAAACCTACAAAATTTTTATCACAAAAAAAGAAGAATTAAAAATTGATATAAGTGATATAAGTTGGTCTCCTTGTGCAATATGTCCAGATATTGAGCGATGTGGAAGAGGTCAACCTATTTCTCCTGAAACTTGTATTAAACTTACTAATGCACTTAAAGCTGAATATATGAATTTAATTGGAGTGAAAACTAATGATTAAATGTATTAGAGATAGTTATTATAAGGAAGCAAAAAGAAGAGGTTTAAGATCAAGAGCTGCATTTAAATTATTAGAAATATCAAGGAAATTTTCTATTATAAAGAAAGGTGATATTGTTTTAGATTTAGGAGCAGCACCAGGAGGATGGCTTCAAATAGCAAGAATGCTTACAGGAGAAAATGGAAAAGTAATAGGTGTGGATATTTCTCCAATAAAACCTCTTCCATATAGTAATGTTTTTATTATAAGAAAAGATGTAAGAGATCCTTCCTTAATAGATGATATAAGAAAAATATCTGGAGGAGAAGTAGATGTAATTCTTTCTGATTTAGCACCAAAGTTTTCTGGTTTTCATCATTTAGATCATTTTAGACAAATTTCACTTGTAAAATATACTATATCTATTGCAAATTCTCTTTTAAAAAAACATGGAAATATGGTAATTAAAATCATTATGGGATCAGAAGTTAATAAGCTAATTAAAGAAATAAGTAATAATTTTAATTATGTTAAACTATATAAGCCAAAAGCATCAAGAAAACATAGTAGTGAAATTTATTTGATATGTAAGGAATGGAAAGAAAAATCATAATAGTAGAAATTTTTATGAAAATTAAATAGGTGTGAAAAATTTGAAATGCTACATTGTAGATTCATTTTCTGGATTTTTAGCATATAATGAAGATTTAAAAATATTGTTAGCAAAGCAATTTAAAGATGTTAGTGATGCAATTTCTCAATTATTAGAATTGGAAAGAACAGGGACATGTCCTCTACTTGAAGAACTTATAAATGAATTAATAAGTATGGGATGTAACTCTATTATACTTGAAGATGAAAAAGAAGCAAATGCTTTAAGATCAAAATTTAATATTCAAATAAGTGTAGTTTTTCCAAGTGCTGCTGGTAGATTTTTTAGATCTTCAATAGCTTATGAATTACAAAAAATTGGTATTGATCCTAATTTCATAAGTTCTATGCAAAAAGAAGTAAGTGAAGGTTTAGTAAGAGCAAAAATTCATTTAGCATTTGAAAAAAGAGATAAACTTGTAATTCAAGCAATATCAGCACTTGATGAAATTGATAAAATTACAAATATTCTTTCTTTAAGAATAAGAGAATGGTATGGACTTCATTTTCCAGAACTTAATGATTTAATTCAAGATCATAAAACATATTTAAAAATTGTAAGTGAAATTGGAGAAAGACATAATTTTAATATTGATAATATCAATAAAATAATTCATAGTGAAAGTAAATCAAAGAATATTTGTGATCTTGCAAATAAGTCAATTGGAGCTGAAATAGAAGATGTTGATTTAGAGGAAATTCAAAAATTAGCAAGAATTTGTCTTTCTCTTTATTCATACAGAGAGTATTTAGAAAAATATATAGATGAAACAATGAAGGAAATTGCACCTAATATAAGAGAATTAGTAGGTTCTAATCTTGGAGCACGTTTAATTGCTCAAGCAGGAGGATTAGAGGCACTAGCTAAGAAACCAGCTAGTACTATTCAAGTACTTGGAGCAGAAAAAGCATTATTTAGAGCCTTAAGAACAGGATCAAAACCTCCAAAACATGGTGTAATATTTCAAAGTCCTTATATTCATTCTGCTCCAAAGTGGCAAAGAGGAAAAATTGCAAGAGCATTAGCAGCAAAACTATCTATTGCAGCAAGAGTTGATGCTTTTGGAGGTGCATTTATAGGTACTGAATTAAAGAAGAGCTTAGAAGAAAGAATAAATGAAATAAAAATTAAATATCCAAAACCACCTAAAAAGAAGCGAAAGTGAGTAAATATGGTTGTAGTAAGACCTCATCCTAAATTTTCTGGTGTCTATATAGTAGAAGATATTGAAGGGGAAAAATTAGCAACAAAAAATCTTGTTCCTGGATTTAGAGTTTATGGTGAGACTTTATATAGAGTTAATAGTGAAGAATATAGAGCTTGGGATTTATTTAGAAGTAAACTTGCAGCATCTATAGAGAAAGGTATAGTAGATGTACCAATTAGAGAAGGAAGTTATGTATTATATCTTGGAGCAGCAAGTGGAACAACTGCAAGTCATGTTTCTGATATTATTGGAGAAAAAGGAAAAGTTTTTTGTGTTGAATTTGCTCCAAGAGTAATAAAAGAATTAATTGAAGTTTCATCACGTCGTAAAAATATGATTCCTATACTTGGAGATGCAAGATTTCCTATGTCATATAGATATCTTGTAGAAAATGTAGATGTAATATACTGTGATATAGCTCAACCAGATCAAGCTGAAATACTTTTAGAAAATGCTAAAATTTATTTAAATAAAAAAGGAAAAATAATGATTGCAATAAAAGCAAGAAGTATTGATGTAACAAAAGAACCTACTGAAATTTTCAAAAGAGAAATAGATGTTTTAGAAAAAGGAGGAATAAAGATATTAGACATAAAAAGACTTGATCCTTTTGATAAAGATCATGCAATGATACTAGGAGAGTATACTTAATGGAGGAAAATGAAGAACGTTTAACAAAACTTTTTTGGGAATTAGAAATTAAAAAGCTAAATGAGAGTTTACCTAAGTTTAGAAAGCCTATTTCTTTATTATTAAGTGAAGAAGATCCACATTATATAACTATAACTAATGAAAAAATTTCATTTAATAAGAAAGAAATTGAAGAATTTTCTTCTTTTGCTTCTAAAGATGAACTTAAATCAATATTTCTACCTATAGTTATAGTAAAAGAATGGGAAAGTAAAAAAGGTACATATAAGATTTTAGGAAATAAATTAGAAATAAAATTAATTAATAAAATTCTTGAAAGACCTGAAGATGCTGAGTATATTTACTTACCAGAAATTATTGAACTTTTTAAAAGATTTCCTTCTCTATTTGTCTTAGGTTATAGATTTTCATTATAAGAATGAAAATATTTATTTATACTTCCTGCTTTTCTTTTTATAATTGACGAAGATGTATCAAAAATTAGCCTCAGAAACAATTAATATACTAAATAAAGCAGGATTTAAATCATATAAGGTAAAATCAAATTATTGTGTAGATATAGTAGCAATTAGAGATGATAAAAAACTAATGTTAAGATTAACTATAAATATAGATAATGAAAAAAGAGAAATAGCTGAAGAGTTAAAAACATTAGCATATACATTTTCAGCAGTACCAATTATAATTGGAGTTAAGTATCAAGGTGGAATGATTGAGAATGAAACTCTTCATGAAAGATTTAATGTTAATGCTATAAATCTAAGTACATTCAAAAATATTCTACTTCATGGAAAATATCCAGTAGCATATGCTAAAAGAGGTGGATTATACTTTAAAGTAGATGGTCAAAAATTAAGAAAATTAAGAACAGAAAGAAAAATGTCTCTTGGAAATCTTGCAAGTAAATTAGGTGTAAGTAGAAAAGCTGTATACGAATATGAAAACTACAATATGGGTGCAACACTTAGAACTATACTAAAGATGATGGAGATTTTCAATGAAGATGTAACAATGAAAATTGATATATTCAAATGTGATTATTATAAAGAAATGAAAGAAATACCTGATAAAAGTCCAACTGGTTATATAGCTAAACGTCTTCATAATAAGCTTAAAAAAATAGGATGTAAAGCTATTGGTTTTAAATATGCTCCAATGGAAGTTCATGCAAAGGATTTAGAAATAAGTTTTCTTACAGATGAGGGACTAAATAAAGATGATTTAAGAATTAGAATTGAAGATGTTACTAATATTGGAAAGCTACTAAATATAACTCCAGTACTTGTTACAGAGTCTATAAGTGGTAAAGATCTTGATATTTATACTATTCCTATAGATGTGATTGATAAAATTAAGAGTCTAGAAGACTTAAAGGAGTATATTGGTTCATAGTTATTGATCATAATGAGATAACAAATTACTAAATGTCTTCCAACTCTTTCTTATAATATTAGGAATTTGTTTCTTTTTAATAGATTTAATTATGAAGTTTATAGTTTTTTTATCAGAAGGATAACCTGATCCAAAATCTCCATAATTCTTCTTTAATTCCTCTATGATTCTATCTCTTGTTACTTTTGCTAATATAGAAGCTGCTGCAACTGTAGGGAAAATATCTTCAGCATGATAAACTGAAATTATTTTTATGTTCTTTATCTTTTTATTAATTTTTTCAATAAAGCTTTTAGCATTATTTTGTGGACTTCCTATTTGTACAATATTTGGTCTTAATTTCTTTATAATATTGATTATTGCTTCTACTTCTATATCATTTAAAGTTTCATATTCCCTTTTTTTATCAATAACTTCAGCATTAATTACTTCAATATGATATCCTTTTACAACTTTTATTATTTTCTCAAATAGTATTTCTCTTTTTCTTGGAGTTAATTTCTTTGAATCTTTTACTCCTATAGCTAATATATCTTTTACATCTTCAACTATAATACCTGCTACTACCATTGGACCTATAATAGAACCTCTTCCTGCTTCATCAATACCTGCTATAATACTCATAACAAGATAAATTATTAAATAAAAATAATTTATATATTTCTAAGAAAATCTATGAAAAAAGCATTCATTACAGGTCGTCCTGGAGTAGGAAAATCTACTGTTTTAAGAGAAGTTATTACTATACTTAAGAATAAAGGATGGAAGATAGGTGGGATATTTTGTCCTGAAATACGTAAAGATGGAAGAAGAATAGGTTTTAATATTGTAGATATTTTTTCTAATACAAGTGGAATATTAGCATCTATTAATTTACATAATGGACCAAGAATTGGACGTTATTATGTTAATATTAATGATATTGAAAGAATTGCTATTCCTGCTATTAAGAAATCATTAGAAGAAGCAGATCTTACAGTAATTGATGAAATTGGTCCAATGGAATTATTATCTCATAAATTTCATGATTTAGTAATGGAAATTTTATTAGCTAATAAGTCTTTATTATGTGTAGTTCATAAATCATTAATAAAAGAATTTTCCTTAAAATTTCCAACTATTCCTATTTTTGAAGTAACAGAAGAAAATCGTTCCTTTATTGCAAGCAAAATAGTAGATTACTTCTTAAGGTGATATGAATTGAATATTATACAGATAAAAGAAGGAAGAACTATTTTATTTGTACCAAATTTTAAGGAATATGAAAGAAAGGGAACATATGTTCCTTCTCAAGCTAAAGTTTTTTATAATCCAAAAATGGAATTTTGTAGAGACATAGGTGTATTATTTTTAAGAGAATTTTCAAAAATAATTAATCAGGAAATTATTATTTGTGATCCTCTTGCAGGTGTTGGAAGTAGAGGAATAAGATATGCAAATGAAGTAAAAGGAGTTAAGAAGAGTATAGTGAATGATATAAATAAAGATGCTATTCCAATTATAATTCAAAATATAAAGATTAATAATTTAGAAGGTATTGTTGAAGTAGAATGTAAAGATGCTAATTTACTTTTAATTGAATATGCAAAAACAAAATCAAGATTTAACTTTATTGATCTTGATCCATTTGGTAGTCCAATACCCTTTATTACTTCTGCTATTAAGGCTTTAAAAAATCATGGGGTTATAGCAATTACTGCTACTGATACTCCTGCACTTTGTGGTATATATCCAAAAGCCTGTTTAAGAAAGTATGGTGCTTTAAGTATTAAGACTGATTTTTGTCATGAAGTTGGATTAAGAGTATTACTTAGTAGTTTAGTATATGCAGCTATAAAAGAAGATTTTGGTATTGAAGTATTATTATCATATAGTACAGATTATTACTTTAGAGCTTATGTACAATTTCATCTTGGTGCTAAAAAAGCAGATAATTCAGTTTCTATGTTAGGTTATATTTCATATTGTAAGAATTGTTTATGGAGAGAAGTATTTTCACTTTATGATAAACTTAAATATACATGTCCATTTTGCTCAAAGGATACTTACATAATAGGTCCAATATGGTGTGGTCCTATAATTAAAAAGGAATTAGTATTATCACTTATAAAAGAAGATCTTTCTGATTTTAATACTAGGAAAAGAATTGAGAAATTATTAAATTTATTACTTGATGAATATGATATGCCAATTTACTATTACTTAGTAGATGATATTGCTAGTAAATTAAAAGTTTCAACACCTTCAGTTCAAATAATAATTGAAAAATTAAAAGAACTAGGTTATAAAGCATCAAGAACTCATTTTAATCCAAAGGGCATAAAAAGTAATGCACCATATGATATAATTACTAATGTAATTAAAAAGCTTGGAAAATAACAAAAATTTTTTATTTTCGAATTTTTTAAACCAAATTGTGAATAGTTATGCCATCACATGGTTCTCTTACTAAAGCAGGAAAGGTTAGATCACAAACACCAAAAATACCAGCAAAGGAGAAAAAAGGATTAAGACCAATTCATAGAAATAGAAGAAATTACATTAGAAGAATTCTCTATGCAAAAAAAGAAGTACAATCCCAATAAACCAATAGTTAAGTTTATATACTTCTTTCTTTTCCTCAATTGTAGAATATCTGATAGGAGGATCTTGAAGTAAAAGTGGTAGCTACATCTCAAATAGTTGGAAAGCATGTATATGGTAATTTATACGACTGTGATCCAGCAATTCTTGATGACGAAAACTTCATGAAAAATATTGTCATAGATGCTGCAAAAATTGCAAAAATGAATATTTGGGATATAAAAGTATGGAGATTTGGTGGTGAAAAAGGCGGTATTTCTGTAATTGCACTTATCTTAGAAAGTCATATAGCAATTCATACTTGGAAGGAATTTAATTATGTAACAGTAGACATTTTCACATGTGGAGAAAAAAGTGATCCAGAATTAGCTTTTGATTATATAGTTTCAAAGATAAATCCAAAGCGTATTACTAAAGGCTTCATTAATCGTTCTAATATCTAATTTTTTCTATTTATTTTTTAGTATGATCTTGCTACTCTTATCCAATTATTTGCAGGAAGATTGCAATTAGCACATGAACCAGATGGTTTTTCATTTAGCTCATAAGGTACACCAAGTACTCTTACATCTACTTTATTTTCAATATCTTGACCACATGTATCTCTTCCACACCATGGAATCTCAATTATTCCTCCTTTTTCACTTAGAATTTCCTTCACTTTTTCAAGTTTATATTCTCTCAAAATATGTTCATTAAGCCATTTTTTTGCTCTTTCCTTTAAGCTCATATCAACTTCTTCTAATAATTTTCTTATTTCTTCAATAATTTTATCTCTACTTATTGTAATCTTCTGTAAGTTATCTCTTCTTACTAAAACTACTGTTTTATTTTCAATATCTCTTGGTCCTATTTCTATTCTTATAGGAACTCCTCTTAGCTCCCACTTAAAATACTTACTTCCAGGAGTTTCTTCTTTTTCATCATCTAAGTATACTCTTAAACTAGATTTTTCTAATATTTCCTTAATTTCTTTACAAATATTTAATACATCTTCTTTGCCTTTATAAATTATTGGTATTATAACTACTTGAATAGGAGCAATCATACTTGGTAATATAAGGCCATGATCATCTCCATGTATAGAAATTAATGCTGCAATTACTCTTTCAGAAATTCCATAACAAGTTTGCCATACATATTCATACTTTCCATCAGCTCTCATATACTTTATATCAAATGCTTTTGCAAAATTTTGTCCAAGAAAATGAACAGTTCCAATTTGTAATGTTCTTCCATCTGGCATTATTGTATCAAATGCTATAGAATATTCTGCACCAGGGAATTTATCCCAAGAAGGTCTTATTGATATTACATATGGAATTCCTAATTTTTCAAAAAATGCTTTATAAATTTCTATTCCTTCTTTTACTTGTTTTTCTGCATCTTCTTTTGTAGCATGTGCTGTATGAGCTTCTTTAAATGTTGAAATCTCTCTTACTCTTATCATTGGTTTTGTTGCTTTTGTTTCATATCTAAATACATTAACAATTTGAAAAATTTTTAATGGAAGATCAGAATAACTTTTTATCCATAATTGAAACATTGGATAAATTGAAGTTTCACTAGTAGGTCTAAGAGCAAGCTTAACATCAAGTAAAGAATCACCAGCATGAGTTATCCAAAATACTTGATCTTCAAAACTTCTTATATGTTCACTTTCTTTTCTTATCATATAATCTGGTATAAGTGTTGGAAATAATACTTCCTCATGTCCTCTTTTTACTAATTCCTCTCTTATAATTTCAATTACTTTTTGCCTAATCTTAAATCCATATGGCATCCAAATACCAGTTCCTTTTACAGGATATCTAGTATCATAAATTGGAACTTCAAAAATAACTCTATGAAACCATTCACTAAAGTTTTTTGACCACTGATTTCTTTCAGGCAATTTCATCACCTATTTAATGTAATCTTCTAAAGTTCTTTTTCTTCTTTTTATTAAAAAATCTACTTCAATTTCTCCATATTTTCCATCATATCCTGGAATAATTTTTATACTATTTCTTCTATTCATCATTATTAATTCTGTTAATTCTTCTCCACATACTTTTTTTAAATTTTCTTCAGGTTCTTCTAGAAGTACTTTTAATTCATTACCAAATTCATTAACTATTTCCCAATATTTCTTTTGTACTTCATTTGAAAAACTCTCCTTTCTAAGTACAACAGAAATTAAGTCAATAAGAGGAAGTATTTTCAAAAAATTTTGTCTATCACTAGGTCCTTCTCCTTCTTCTCTATCTGCTAACTCTTCAACTCTTTCTGCAACACCTTTTGTCATTTTTTTCCCACATACTGGACAAATTCCTTTAAGTTTTTTTGCTTCTTTTGGTGGAAACGATACTCCACATTTCCTATGACCAGTCCAATGATATTTTCCATATGCTGGATCAACTTCTATTGTTTCTACTTTACATTTATTAAACATTATTGTCTTAATGATTTCATTATAGCTTAATTCTTTTACTTCTATTATGTTTGCTTCTCTTCCAATTTTTAATAAACTATGACTATCACTATTTGATACTAAGGTATATGAATCTAAAGCACTTACTCTCCAATTCATTGGAGGATCTGATGAAAGTCCTGTTTCTATTGCATAAATATGTGATGTTTGATCTTCATAACATTCCTCAATACTATCAACTCCTCCTCTATCTCCAAAAAGAGAAAACCAAGGAGTCCATATATGAGCAGGAATTATCATACAATCTTCTCCAAATTCCATAACTTCTTCTACTAATTGAGCTCCAGTCATTAATAAATTTGGTCTTCCATCAGATTTAAGATCACCATAAATTGATAATCTATTTGAAAGTTCTTCAGCTACTTCAATAGAAGGTAGTATAATTAAATGATGAATTCTTCTTGTCTTTCCTTTATATTTAAAAGTTGTACAAACTTCTCCACTAATTATAAATCTTGTCTTTCCTTTCTCTAATCTATAAAGTCCATTTTCTTCAATAAGCTTTTTTATTTCTTCTCTCCATTTTGGATGTGTAAAATCTCCTGTTCCAACAACATCTATTCCTTTTACTGAGGCTATTCTATCTATATTTTCAATTTTCATTTCTTCACTACTTGCTCTACTATAACAGCTATGTATATGTAAATCAACTACTATTTTCATATAATTCAAAAATTATTAATACTACCTGGAAATATATATGTTAATAATACGAGTTGAACAGCCATGGCCCCTCCTTTATTTACACGACTTTACATTAATGGTCAAGTACTTTATGAAAAAGTAAAAGAAATTGCAAAAAATCAAAATTATGAAATTACTTATGAAGATTCTATAAATAAAATTCTTCATATTCATAAAAAAGCTCATGGTAGAACAATTCATTTAATTATCTATATTGGTGATGGAAAAGATAGAAGTTTAGCTATAGATGTAAAACCTGGCTATGAAGGATTATCTATGGATTATGGAAGAAGATTTCTTGAAGAAATTAAAAAAGTAGCTAGGTGATATTATGAGTTTCTTTTGGGGAATTCGTTTTTGGTTAAGACTAATAAGAGAAATATTAGCATGTATAATAGATGTAAGTAAAAGATGTTTAAATGGTGATATTGATCCAGTAATTCAATCAGTAGATTCAATATTAGCTAAACCAATTTCTCAAACAATGTTAGCTAATAGTATAACATATACACCTGGTACTGTTACTATAGATGTAAATGTATCAGAAAAGCGTATATTTGTAGGTGCTATTAATCCAAGAAAAAGAGAAGAAATAATTCCATTAGAACCATATGTAGAAAGGTGGCTTGGAAAATGATTGATGCATTAGTATTAGAAAAAATTGCAGATTTAACTTTCTTCTTTGGAGCATTTATATTCATGATAGCAACAGCTTTTGCTGGACTAGGTGCTTTAAGACTTGCTCTTAAAGGTGAAACTGTTACATCACTTATGGGAGTAAGTGCTCTAACTACAGCTGCTGGTGTAAGCTTATATATAATACAAATTATATTTGAAGTGGAATTTGCTAGAGATACAGCAATAGCTTTATTAATTCTTGGATCAGTTGGTACTATAATATTTGCAAGATTATTTAGAATGGAGGAAGGAGAATGATATCTGAACTTTTTGTAGTAATATATGCAATTATTATAATTGGATTTGTGGCATGGAATATAAAAAAAGGATCATTTGTCATAGAGCCTAGTAAGTTAGTAATTGCTATTATAATATTATCAATAATTGCTACAATTATATTAAGTCGTAATATTGATATTTATGTTACTATTCGTTCTATTGCAAAAATTTTAGCTGGTGGTATAATGTTTGCTGGAGTTTTACCTATGATTTCTGCAGGAATTGGTTTATTTAGATTTGGTGATGAATATGGTCCAAATATTTTCTATGCTAGAAATCATATTACTGGTGTTATTGATACTACAGCTTCTCTTGTTATGATTTTTGCTGGTTTATTAATATTTAGATTAGATTTAGTTGCTGTAGGATTTTTCTTCTTTATATTAATACCATATGTTGGTAATGCTTTAGCTAATGCTTATTATTATTCATATCAAAGGAGGTTAAAAGAATGATAGAATTATCTTCAAGTTTCATGATAACTGCATATGTTATGTTAATTGCAATAACTATTGGTGCTATTGCTGCTTTACTTCAAAAAGATCTATTAAGAGCTGCTTTTATTTCTGGAGCAGAAAGTATTGCTCTTGCTTTCTTTTTCCAAGCTTTACTTGCACCAGATTTAGGATTAACACAAGCAATTGTTGGTACAGTTCTTTTGCCAGGAATTATAATTCTTGGTATATTTAAAACAAGGAGGACTGAAGAAGAATGATTGAAGTTACTATACAATTACTAGGATTTATTGCAGCAGCAATACTTATTGTAGTAGGTATAGGAGGAATGTTATTCTTAGATAATTTAATTAAAAAAATAATTGCATTTACATTACTTTCAGATGGTGTTAATTTATTACTTGTTGCACTTGCATATAGAGAAGGAGGAATAGTTCCTATTTTACTACCTGGTATGTCTATATCTGATTTTACTTCAAGAGCAATTTTAGTTTTTCCTGCAGGAATAGTTTTAACCAATATAGTAATAGGTGTAAGTACTACAGCTATACTTGTAGCTTTAGTTATAATGCTTTATAGAAGATATGGAACTTTAAAAGCTTCTGTTATATTAAAAGGTGAAAGAAGATGATAGAAAGTATTTCAAATCTTTGGTCAATTCCATTATTAGTAATAATTCCTATGTTAACAGCTATAATAGTAAACTTCCTTTATGATAAAGCTATAAAACCTATTGCTATTTCTTCTGCTATAGTAATATTAATAATCTCTATAATTTCACCTTATGGTTATCATTGGTTCTGTGGACATCCTGCTTTAAATCCAGAGACTTTAACATTTACATTTAATCCTAATATTTTTGGATATAAGCTTTCATTAGAATTTATTTTTGGTCCTTTACAGCATATAATGATCTTTATATCATCTTTAATATTACTTTTCTGTGTTATATTATCAACAATAGGATTAACAAAACATCAAGGTCCATATATAGCTTTATTATTCCTTCTTTTCATGTCTTCTGCTATAGTAATAATGGTAAATGATCTTTATCATTTATGGATTGCTGTAGAAATAGGTAGTCTTATAGTAGTTGGTGTAGCTGCAGCTTCTGGTACAAGTATTAGTCATAAGGCTGCTTTAAAATATGGTTTATTTTCTGCTATAAGTGGAGCTGGATTAGCTGTCTCATTGGCATTAATACTTGGATTAACAGGATTTGCAAATATTTCAGATGCTATAATGTATTTAAAGCAATTTAATATTGGAGAAATGTCTACTGTTTTGTATATAGCATTTGGATTTTTTGTACTTTCTTGGATGTATGCAGGAGGATTAGCTCCTATTCATCCACTAAAATCTGAAGTTTATGGAGCTTCATATCCTCATGCTACTACATTATTACAAGCTCAATCAAAACTTATGCTTGTAGCTATAGGTATTATAATGCTTCGTTTATTTGGTATGCTTCCTTTTGTAAAAGAAGTTATGATTTTTCTTAGTGTTATAACAATGATGATTGGTGTAATAATGGCTTTGATACAAATAGATTTCAGATGGATTATTGCTTATTTAATAATAAGTCATAGTGGTTTTGTAACTTTAGGTATAGGACTTGGTACTTATGAAGGATTAATTGGAGGAATATTTCAAGCAGTAAATGATATAATATATATGACTATATTACTACTTTGTTGTGAAGCATTATTTTACTTTGGAGGAAAAACTTCAACAAAAGAAGCTTATGGTATTGCAAAGAAATCACCTTTTATTGCTACAGCAACAATATTAGGTGCTATTGCAGCTTCAGGTATACCACCATTTAATGGTTTTCAAAGTGAAATAATATTAATTCAAGCATGCTTAAAAGAAGGTTTTCCAGAAATTGCTGTTTTAATACTTATGGTATCAGTAACTACATTTATTGCTTTATTAAGAGGAATTTATAGGATATTCTTAAAGCCACCTGAATTACAAAGTTATGATGATTCTAATGTTGATTTACCAAAAGTTCTTATTATTGGTATTATTATATTTATTGTTCTCTCAATTATAATAGGTATATATCCTGATATTGTATTGAGATTCATTATTCCAGTAGTAAAGGAGGTTCTTTCAATATGACATCAACTGAAACCTTTTATGAAAAATTAAAAAAATGGTTAGATAGTTTTATAACTGGAAGTGGTTATACAAGCATAACAACTGGATACATAACAGGAGAATTACAATTTTTACTATTCATAATAGTATTATCAGTATTCTTCAGATTATTTTCAATTCCATTAGCAATTATATTACTTATTTTTACTACAGTTTTTGCATTATATTTTTCACCAGTAATAAAAGATGTAGAAAAGGAAAATATGAATGATTTAAATAGAGTATTGTATTGGATGGTCATATACTTTGCAATTATAATCGCTATAACTCTATGGGGTGGATAATATGGAGGAATTAAAAGGAAAAAGAGGAATAATTGCATTAATAGCATTAATAATTATAACCATAGGATTTCTTTCTTCACTTATAAAATTAACAGGAAGAGTAAATCCTGGTATTAGTGAAGTATATAATGCACTTGCATATTTAGTTGCTCCAAATAATTTAGCTACATGGGTTTATGATTGGCGTGGTTTTGATACATTACTTGAAACTGCAGTAATATATGTTGGTGGATTAGTTTCTGCTCTTGCTATAGGAAGAGGAGTAGTACAAATGAAAAAATGTAAGCAAGAATCACCAGTTACCTCCAAACCCTTAGAATTCAGAACAGAATCTCTTACAGTAATATTAAAATATCTTGGAATTCCTGCATCAATTCTTCTCCTTTCATATGGTATAATGGTAGTAACTGGTTCTTCTACTTCTGGTGGTGGAGGATTCCAATGTGGTGTAATAATGACATCTGGATACTTATTAGCTGCAATACTTTATGGAAAAGATACTCCAATAAAATTTGGAAAAAGATTCATAATAGGAATTGGTGCAATCGGACTTGGTGGTTATGCATTATTAGGTCTTCCAGGTTATTTAGTAACAGGATATTGGCAATATAATATTGGTGCAGATGTATGGGGATTAGCTCCTAGTATATTACATATAATATTTGGAGATCCATTTAGATTATCATTAATTTTAAAAGAAGGAGTATTTTATTCAACTCCTGGCATTATTCCATTAATAAATATTGCTGAAGCTTTTAATGTAATTGGTGCTATTGGTTTAATATATTTTGCATTCTTATATGGTTGGTCTGATGAAGGTGAATAAAATGATGCTTGGAGAAATTACTCCTTCTTTAATTGCTCTTATATTAGGTATAATCTTTGGTACACAATTAGATTATAAACTTACAAAAGGAATGATAATATTATTGATTAGTTTTAGTATAGTAGCTAGTTTACTATTTGGAGTTTTTACATTTACATATTCTATCTATGGAGGATATATTGCACCTGGTATAGGATTTTCTATGCCTTTAATTACTGCTACTATTGGTATTATTATAGGAAAATTATTAAAAGGGTGATATTATGTATCTTACAACTACTGATTGTGATAAATGTGGAAAATGCTGGGAAGTATGTCCTACTGATTGTATAATACATCCTGATGGCTATCCTTTTAGTTGTACTACTTGTGGTGAATGTTTAAAAGCATGTCCAGTTCATGCTATTAAACGAAATAGATTTGGTGGATTATATGTAGATAGAAGAAGATGTACTCTTTGTGGTGAATGTGTTAAACATTGTCCATTTGGATTTGCTAAAATTGTATTTGATGAAAATTTAGGAAGAGAAGTTGTAAAAGGAATATGTGTAAGATGTGGAAAATGTGTAAAAGTATGTCCAAAAAATGCAAGATTTGATATAGGAAGATATATTCCTCATCCAATAGATTATTCATTTGTTCTTGAAATTACTACACCTGAAAAATTAAAAGAAATTCTTAAAGGAGTTGTTAGTAAATGAAAATCTCAAAAAGAAAGATCTATAGAGATTTCTCAAAATGCATATTATGTGGAAGATGTAGAAATGTATGTCCTACAAATGCTATTAAATATGAAGTTAAATATAATGGATTATGTACACATTGTAATTTATGTGCAGAAATATGTCCTGTAAAAGCTATAGATTCTTATGAAGGAAAAATAAGTCAAGAAGAATATGGTAAATTATATGTAAATTTGAAGAGTTATAATGAAAGAAAAATAAAATTAAATTGTGTTATGTGTATGAAATGTTATGAAGAATGTCCAGTTAATGCTATAAAGATAATTGATGGAAAATTAGAAATTAATAAAGGAAATGCTTTTCCATCTATTATAAATTGTAACTTATGTTCTTTATGTACTATGGTATGTCCAAATAATGCATTAAAATTTGAAATGAATAGAATTAAATTAAATCCTGAATTATGTACTCTTTGTGGTGAATGTATTAAGCATTGTCCAGCAAATACTATGTATCTTAAAGATAAATATCCTGCAGGATATTGTGTTATGTGTGGTCGTTGTATAAAATCTTGTCCTGTTTCTGCATTATCTATAAAAACTATTACTTGGGATGGTGAAATAAATACATGTATAAAATGTGGTACATGTGTAAAAATATGTCCAGTTAATGCTATAAGTCTTAATCCAATAACTGATGATAAACCATTAGTTAATACAAATAAATGTATTCTTTGTGAATTATGTGCTGCTTATTGTCCTGTTGATGGTATTCCTATATTATATACACTTAAAAAGAAAAAATTAGAACAATGGTCAATATCAATAGATAGAAATCTCTGTATTGGATGTGGACTTTGTGTAGATGCTTGTAAGATATCACTTAAAGGAGATAATGCAATATATATTAATAAGGGATTAGCTTATGTAAATAAAGATAAATGTATTGGATGTGGTGCATGTGCTATGACATGTCCAACTGATTGTATTAAATTAACTAAAATTTATGAAACAAAGGAGGTTGTTGCAATACCATGATTACTTTATTAAGACTTATGCTTCAAGGAGCTTATAGAAATATTGCAAGAATATTAGCAAAAGCTGATAGAGCTACAAGTATTGAAATAAGAAATAAAGTTTTAAATCTATCTGTACCAGCTTGGGAAACTGTACTTGATGAAATGTGTATTGGATGTGGTGCATGTGAAAAAGTTTGTCCAACTAAGGCTATAACTATGATAAAATTAGATAAACCTGTAGAAATAATTGAAGGTTATAAAAGAGAAAAAGTTCCTAGAATAGATTTAATGAAATGTATTTTCTGTTTAAATTGTCATGATTTTTGTCCTATTTTTGCATTATTTGGAGAAGCAGCACCAATTCATGCAAGAGATGTAGGTAGTCCTAAATTAACTCTTCGTGAAATACTTAAAAAGCCAATAAAAGCACCACCAGAAAAAATTGAAGAACTTAAAAAATTAATTCCATCTGAATTTTTTAGGAGTATAATAAGGAGGTAAGATAATGGGATTAAAAGCTATTGCAAGAAAAAATGCAATTCATGCTATGTTGATTTATACTGGAGGATGTAATGGTTGTGATATTGAAGTTGTTAATGCTGTTTATTCTCCAAGATATGATATAGAACAATATAGAGTTCTCTTAACATGGAATCCAAGAGAAGCAGATGTACTTATTGTTACAGGATGTGTTACTTGGCAAATGGTTGAACCATTAAAAAAGATATATTCCTTAATACCTGAGCCTAAAGCAGTTGTTGCTGTTGGTGCATGTGCTATAAATGGTAATGTTTATAAAAATATGGTAGGAGAGATTGGAGTAAATGAAGAAATATTTGCACCAGTAGATAATATAATTCCTGTAGATGCTAAAGTACCTGGATGTGCTCCAAGACCTGAAGATATATTAATGGGAGTTGTAAAAGTTATACCAAAATTAATGGAGGCACCATAAATGTCTAAGAAGATAATAGAAAAAGAAATTTCCATAGGCCCAGTTCATCCTGCTTTAATTGAACCATATAGAATTAGATTTTTTGTAAATGATGAAATAGTTGAAGATTGTGAAATAAATATAAATATGGCATATAGAGGTATAGAAAGATTATTAGAAGGTCTTCCTGTAGAAAAAGCATTATTAATTACAGAAAGAATTTGTGGAATTTGTTCAAATGTTCATGCATGGAATTCTGTTCGTGTTGTAGAATCAGGTCTTAAAATAGAAGTTCCTGAAAGAGCTAATTATATAAGAGTTTTAATTAATGAAATTCAACGTATAGCAAGTCATTTAATATTCTTTGGACATGCTTTTGAGGTTATAGGACATGAAACTTTTGCCTATAGATCTTTTCTACTTAGAGAAGTATTTATGGATCTAATGGCTTATATTGGTGGTAATAGAGTAATGCCTTCTGTTCCTGTAATTGGAGGAATAAGACCAAGAGCAGATTTAACTGATACATTAAAAAGAGTAATATTAGAAAGAGTAAATGATTTTGAAAAGAAATATAAAGAATATGTTGATAGAATTCTTGCAGATCCCATGGTAATGTCAAGATTAACTGGTGTAGGATATTTATCAAAAGAAGATGCTATAAGATATCATGCAGTAGGACCAACATGTAGAGCTTCTGGAGTAAATTATGATGTAAGAACACTTATGCATGAATATAAACCATTTGATTTTGAAGTAATTGTACTTACAGAAGGTGATAATAGAGCAAGAATTGTTCAAAGAGCTCTTGAAATATTTGAATGCTTAAAAATAATTAGACAAGTAATAAAGAATTTACCAGAAGGACCTGTTGTAAATAGAAATTGGACTATAAGAGAAATGCCATTTACTACTGCATATTTTGAAGCCTTTAGAGGAGAATTAATGCATTCATATGCATTAGATTCTCAAGGATTAATACGTAATTATAAAGTTAGAACACCAACACCTACTAATCTTGCAGCTATGGAAAAAGCATGTATTGGTGATCATATAACAGATGCTGTTGTAACTATAGCAAGTTGTGATCCTTGTCTTACTTGTTGTACAAGAATTGAAGTAGTAGAATCCGGAAAAACTAAAGTTATGAGTGATATTGAAATTGTAAGAAAATATGGATGGAGGAGATAAATATGGAAGTATTTTTGAAAATATTAATAGCTTCTATATTAGCTATAATTATTTCAGTTCCATACTCTTTAATACTTCCAGGAATTGAAAGAAAAATTCAAGCAAGAATACAGCAAAGAATTGGACCACCTATACTTACTCCAGGATTATGGGCAGTATTAAAATTCTGGTATAAAAAGGATGTAGAACCTGTTGCTTATTTACCTAAATTCTATAAATCATTAATAATATTTGGTATTATCATATGTATCTTCCTATTTCTATTTTCTACACCATATTGGTGGCAAATATTAAGCTGGGGTAGTGTACTTGGTCTAATTGGAATGTTAAAATTAGAAGAATTTCTATATGTATTAATGGGTTCTCAATCTCAATCCTTTTTATCTACAACAATGCCTGTACCAGATCTTGCTAAAGGTGCTAAAGGTATTGGTATATTTAGAGAGTTTGTAGAACAGCATTCTGCTGAAAGAGCAATAAAAATGATGGCAGTAGGCTCACTTCCACTATATATTGCTCTTATAGTTCCTTTTGCTATAGCAAAAAGTGGAATGATTTCAGATGTAATAAAAATTCAAAATCCATTATACTTTAATTCTTCATGGTTCTCTTTACCAATTCCATCTAGTCCAATAATATTTACAGTTCCAGGCTTTTTATCAGCTATTGTGTACTTTATAGGATATGTCATATTACTAAATGAAAGACCTTTTAATATATTAAAAGCTAAAGTTGATGTAATTGAAGGAGGAATTCTTGAATATGCTGCAAAGTTAAGAGCAGGATATTACATAATTAGAAATCTTATGTTATTTATACTTTCAAGTATTTTTGTTACATTATTTATTGGAATTCCATTTGATCCATTCATACCTTTATGTATGATTATAAACATAGTATTAAGCTTAATAATGCCAATAGCTCTTTCTGTATTTGTAGCATTTTCTCCAATATTTACTTTCCGTCAAATTTATCCAACTGCTATTGGATTTTCTGCAATAGGAGCATTTGCTTTAATAATTTCTATGATATGAGGTGATAATATGCCAAAAATTGTTCTAAGAGGAAAACATGTAATAAATCTTGGTGGATGGATTGTAGAGAATGTAGCAAATCTACCATATAGAGATTATATTGTTGGAAATCCATTTGATGAACCTGTTAAAATTGAAGCACCTATATATTCTATTGAGGATATAAATGCACTTAAAAAACTTGGTCTAATTGTTGAGCCTTTATTACCACATGAAAATCTTGTAGAAAAAATTAATAAAATAAAGTCTTTAATTAAGTGATAAAAATGAAAATTGTTTTTATTGGTAATCCAGGGCTATCATATGGATATAAATTATTTGGTATAGAATGTATTTCTGTAACTTCAAAAGAAGAATTCTTAAAAGCAATTGAAAAAGTATTAAAAATGAATGATATTAGTATTGTACTATTAGATAGTGATTTCTCATCATTAGTAAAGGATTATATTCGTAAATTAAGAATGAAAGTATCAATCCCATTTATAATTGAAGTTCCTGGTTTGAAGACTATTCCAGAAGTAGATATTAAACCTATTTCAATAAGATAGTAGGGATTAAAAATGAGTAGTAATGTAGAAGCTTTTAAGATAATGGTTGATAAATTACTAAATGATACTAAAAATAAAGTAACTACAATCTTTAATAATGCATTTGAAAATATTTTGAAAATACTTAGTGAATCTGAAAAATATGCTATTTCTAATTATAAGGAAATCTTATCTTCATATAAAGAAAGAGCAGAAATTGAGTCTAAAAAAGAAATTTCAAAAACAGAAATGGAATCTCGATTATATTTACTAACTCTAAAAGACTCATGTATTAATAAAGTTATTGAAAATGTAAAATCTAAATTAATTGAATATTGTAAAAGTGATGAATACATAGAAATTATTCTAGAAAAATTAAAGAAAATATCAAAAGAAATTCCTATAGAAATACTTCTTATGAAAGAAGATGATATTAAACGTATAGGTATTGATAAGCTTGAGAAAATTTTAGAATCTTCAGAAATAAAATCTTATCCTATTGAAATAGGTGGATTTATTATTATATCTAGAAATGGAAAATTAACAATAAATAGAACACTTGATTACTTATTAGAAGCAGAAAAACAAGTTCTAAGATCAAAAATAGCATCAATTCTATTTAGGTGATAATAGTGAGAATTGGTAAAATTATAAGAATAAGTGGTCCTGTTGTACAAGCAGAAGGTGCTTTAGGTTTTGAAATGCATGAACTAGTAATGGTTGGAAATGAGGAATTAATAGGTGAAGTTGTTAGAATAGAAGGAGATATTATAACAGTACAAGTATATGAAGATACTGTTGGCTTAAAAGTAGGAGAACCTGTTAAAGGTTCTGGAATGCCTTTATCTGTAGAACTAGGTCCTGGATTAATACAAAATATATTTGATGGAATTCAACGTCCACTTACTATCATAAGAGAAGTAACTGGAGATTTTGTAAGAAGAGGAGTAAAAACAACAGCATTACCAAGAGATAAAAAATGGCATTTTATCCCACTAAAGAAAGTAGGAGATTATGTAAAACCTGGTGAAATTATTGGAAAAGTTCAAGAAACACCATTAGTAGAACATAGAATTCTTGTTCCTCCAAATAGAGAAGGTAAAATAGAATATATAGTAGAAGAAGGTGATTATACAATAGAAGAAACTATTGCAAAACTTTCACTAAATAATACAAAATATGAATTAAAGATGTATCATAAATGGCCTGTAAGAAAGCCAAGACCATATTTAGAACGTCTTGAACCAACAGAACCTCTTATAACAGGTCAAAGAATAATTGATACATTATTTCCAGTTGCTAAAGGAGGAGCAGTTTGTATTCCTGGAGGATTTGGTACTGGTAAAACTGTAACATCTCATCAACTTGCTGCATGGTCAGATGCTCATATAATTATATACATTGGTTGTGGAGAAAGAGGAAATGAAATGACTGAAGTTTTAATAAACTTTCCAGAATGGAAAGATCCAAGAACTGGAAGACCATTAATGGAAAGAACAATATTAATTGCAAATACAAGTAATATGCCTGTAGCTGCAAGAGAAGCTTGTATATATACTGGTGTAACAATAGCTGAATACTTTAGAGATATGGGATATGATGTTGCAGTAATGGCAGATTCTACAAGTAGATGGGCTGAAGCATTAAGAGAAATTGCTGGAAGACTTGAAGAAATGCCAGCTGAAGAAGGTTATCCTCCATATCTTGCATCTAGACTTGGAGAATTTTATGAACGTGCTGGAAGAGTTAAAACATTAAGTGGATTATATGGATCTGTAACATTAATAGGTGCGGTTTCTCCACCTGGAGGAGATTTTTCAGAACCTGTTACTGTTCATACAAAAAGATTTGTAAGAGCTTTTTGGGCATTAGATACTGCATTAGCAAGTATGCGTCATTATCCTGCAATAAATTGGTTAATATCTTATTCTGAATATGTTGATTATGTTGAAAAATGGTGGAATGAAAAAACTCATGGAAATTGGAAGAACTTAAGATTAAAAGCTCTTGAAATTTTAAAAAGAGAAGATGAATTAAAAGAAATTATAAGATTAGTTGGTATAGAATCTCTTCCTGAAACTGAAAAATTAGTTCTTGAAACTGCAAGACTTTTAAGAGAAGGTTTTCTCCAACAAAATGCATATGATCCAATAGATACATATTCCTCACCAGAAAAACAATATAAGCTTCTTTATGCAATTCTTGAATTTCATAATATAGCACTTAAAGCAATTTCAAAAGGTATACCTGTTTCAAAAATTATTTCATTAAAATCTATTTCTGAATTAGCAAGAGCAAGAATGAATATACCAAATGAAAAAGCTTATGAAATTGATAATATTTTAAAACGAATAGAAAATGAAATTAATAGTATTATGGAGGAATCATCATGAGCATAGAGTATAGAACTATACAGAAAATAAGTGGTCCTTTAATATTTGTAGAAGGAGTATCTGGAGTAGGATATAATGAACTTGTAGAAATAAGAGATCCAGAAGGAAATTTAAGAAGAGGAAGAGTTCTTGAAATTAATAGAAATATTGCAGTAGTTGAAGTTTTTGAAGGAACAACTGGTCTATCTATTACATCATCAACTGTAAGATTTCTTGGTAAGCCTTTAACAATACCCCTATCAACTGAAATGCTTGGTAGAGTTTTCAATGGACTTGGAGAACCAATAGATGGTGGTCCTCCTCCATTTACAGAGGAATATAGAGATGTAAATGGATTACCAATGAATCCATATGCAAGAGATTATCCTACAAAGTTTATACAAACAGGTATATCTGCTATTGATGGAATGAATACATTAGTAAGAGGACAGAAATTACCAATTTTTTCAGGATCTGGTTTACCTCATAATTTACTTGCAACACAAATAGCAAGACAAGCTACAATAGTTGGTGAAGAAGAAGGATTTGCTGTTATATTTGTAGCTATGGGTATAAAACATGATGAAGCTGAATTCTTTAAGAAAAGCTTTGAAGAATCTGGTGTATTAAAGAATTCAGCTTTATTTTTAAATTTAGCAGACGATCCTCCTGTAGAAAGATTAGTAGCACCAAGATGTGCTTTAACTTTAGCAGAATATTTAGCATTTGAACAAGATATGCATATATTAGTAATATTAACTGATATGACAAATTATGCTGAAGCATTACGTGAAATTAGTGCAGCAAGAGAAGAAGTTCCAAGTAGAAAGGGATATCCAGGTTATATGTATAGTGATTTTGCATCTATTTATGAGCGTGCTGGAAGAATAAAGGGAAGAAAAGGAAGTATAACTCAAATGCCTATACTCACTATGCCAAATGATGATATAACTCATCCAATTCCTGATCTTACTGGATATATAACAGAAGGGCAAATTGTACTTGATAGAGATTTACATAGACGTGGTATATATCCACCAATAAATGTTCTTCCAAGTCTTTCTAGATTAATGAAGGATGGAATAGGAAAAGGAAAAACAAGAGAAGATCATGGTCCAGTATCTAATCAGCTTTATGCTGCATATGCAAGAGCTCAAGAGTTAAGAATGTTAAGTACTATAATTGGAGAAGAAGGATTAACTGATAGAGATAGATTATATTTAAAATTTGGAGAATTATTTGAAAGAAGATTTATAAATCAAGGTGTAAATGAGAATAGAAGTTTAGAGACTACACTAGATATTGCATGGGATTTACTTTCAATATTTCCAGAAAGTGAACTTACAAGAATTCCAGATTACATAATAAGAAAGTACTATAAGAGGAAGTAAGCCTTGTCCTTAAAAGTTATACCATCTAAGATAAACTTAATTCGTTTTAGAAGAACTCTTAATTTTTTGATTAGAGTCCATGATCTTCTTGAAGATAAAAAAGAAATTTTACTTTTAGAAATAAGTAGAAGATATAATGAAACAATAAGATTAAGAAAAGAAGTTAATGAAATGCTGAAAAATGCATATGAATTTTTAAATAAAGCTAATGTAATAATGGGTAATAAAAAAATAGAAATGATTGAACCAATAAGTGAATATAAAATTGAAATTAAAAAAAGAAAAATTATGGGGATTTCCATACCTGCTATTTCTTTTTCTAAAGAGAAAAAGCCTATTTCCTATGGAATTTCTCAACCTACTGTACTACTAGATAATTTCATTGAAATTTTTGATAAATGTATTCCAATGTTATTAAGATTAGCAGAAATGGAAATGATTTTAATAAAGCTATTAGAAGAAGTTAAAAATACTCAAAAAAGAATAAATGCATTAGAATATGTTTTAATTCCTCGATATAAAAGCTTAATAGCATTTATATCATCTGTTTTAGAGGAAAGTGAAAGAGAAGAATTTGTAAGAATTAAAAAACTTAAAAGTATTTGGATGAAAAGGAGGGTAGTACATGAGTGAAGAGGAATTAAAAATAAAAGAAATTTATGAAATGAAGAAAATTGAAATAAAAAAGCAAATTGAAGATGTTATTGATAAAATATCAAAAGAAATTGAAATGAAAAAAGAAGAAATATATAAAAGGGTTTTATAAGTAAATTTTAATAAAAATAAAAAGAGGCGAAGACTTTGAAAACAACTAATTCACGTAAAATTACATTATTCTGGGCTTTGGTTATTATCGTAGGAATATTTATGGCAATATCTTCTATAACTTTAGTAAAAGCAACAATAATTCCATCTAAAGCCCAAGTTAGTGCTATTGAATCAAGTAATATTGGTATGTTAGCAATTTCTTCAGCTATATCAATTGCAGCATGTGGAATTGGTGCAGGATATGCATTAGCACGTAGTGGTAGTGCTGCAATTTCTGCTCTAGTAGAAAAACCTGAAACTTTCTTTAAAGCATTTCTTGTTGTTACACTTTGTGAAGCTATTGCTATTTATGGTCTAGTAATATCTGTACTGTTATGGATTAGAATACCTTGATGATTAGGTGTACTTAATGTTCCGTCCAGAAAGAATATCAAAAACTTCTCTAATTTTTTTTAAATCTGATGTAGAAGAAGTTCTTAAAATATTAAGTAAACATGAAGCTTTTCATATAATTATAAAAGAAAATAATATAGAATCTAGAGATATAAATAAATTAAAATTATTAATTGAAAAAATAGATGATATAATAAAAAGAATAAAAAATATTTCTGGCGAAGTAGAAATAGAATCTCATTATCAAATTCTAGAATCAAAAGATATAACATCTTTAATTTCTAGTATAGAAAATGAAGTAATTAATTATGAGAATAAGGTAAAGGAACTTGAACAAATACTAAACTTAGAAAATTCACTTAGCTTTATTATTTCACTTTGGAGACCTATTGCTATTAAATTAAAGGAAATATTTCCAATTAAATTTTACTCAAAGTATTTCTCATTTATTGTTTTATATCAAAAAGAATATCGTCCTATAATACCTAATATTCCTCTTCCAAATATCATTATTAATATATCACAAAATCCTAACATAATATTATCGATTTGTTTTAAAAATGATGAATATAATATTAAAAAATATCTTGAAGAAGCAGGTTATGTAGAAATACCTAAGTTTAACAATATGCCAAAAGATATATTTGAAGTAAATGAAGTAATCAAACTTCTAGAAGATAAAATTAATGAAGTAACTAAAATAAAAAATGAGCTAATTTCTGATATTCCTAAAGTATTATCAAAATTATTCTACTTCAAATTAATTTTATCTGATATTCTTTCCATTGTTAATATTAAGGAAAGTTATTCTTTTGGAAGAAATTTAGTTATGATGGAAGGTTATGTTCCAACAAGAAATATTGATTTATTACTTAAAGATTTAAGAGAAAAATTAAATGGTAGAATAATTGTAAATTATGTAGAAGAACATTCATCAAAAGATGTTCCTGTTATATTTAGATATCCTAAATTTATTTCATTATTTGAAAAAATAACATGTTTATATGGTACTCCTTCATATAATGAAATAAATCCAACACCAATTTTAGCCATGACATTTCCCTTATTTTTTGGACTTATGTTTGGAGATATTGGACATGGTATTATGTTATCACTTTTAGGATTATTTTTATATAAATATACAAAATCATTATCAAGAATTGGAATTTATCTTTCTATATGTGGTATATTTTCTGCTATTATTGGTGGTTTTCTATATGGTGAAGCATTTGGTAAGCATATTTTCCATGGAATATTTTCACCTACTGAAGATTTTATGTCATTACTTAAATTTTCATTATATATAGGTGTAGCTCATATTTCAATTGGTATATCAGTACAAATAATTAATAATTTAATACAGAATAAGAAGGTTGATGCATTTTTATTAAATTTACCAAGACTTATATTGTATATTTGTTTTATATACTTAGTATTTGGTTTTGGTTTAAATATAATGAGGTGGTTAGAAGGACCTATTTTAATAATGATTATACCTATGGTATTTATGATGATTGGAAAGCCTATATGGGCTCTTATATCTCATGGGAAAAAAGAATTTCTTTCAGTTTTTGGAGAAGTAGGATTTGAAACTATTGATACAGTAATTCGTTTTATTTCAAATACTGTATCATACTTAAGAATATTTGCAATGGTAATGGCACATATTTATCTTACAAATGTATTCTATAGCTTATCATATATTGCTGGAGAAGGAATAATTGGAAGTATATTCTCATGGTCAATGGCAATAATAGGAAATATATTTGTTGTACTTTTAGAATCAATTGTGGCAATAGCTCAAGATCTTAGGCTTCATTTCTATGAGTGGTTTAGTAAATTCTTTGAAAATAATGGAGTAAAATTCTCTCCATTTAAATTAACAATATTAGCTAAATAATAAACTCTTGAACTATTGTACTTGGCGTAATTCCTCTTTCTATACTAATTGCAATTCTTATTATGTTCTTTATTTCAATTTTCTTCATTTCAATATATGCAATAATCTCTCCTAATCCTACATAATCTTCATAATATATTTTTTTCAATATTGGTATTAGTTTTTTTTCAAAATCTCTTTCTATTGCTCTTTGATTATCTTTATATTTCTCCATACCTAATATTGATAAAGCTTTATCAATATTTTCTTCTTTTAATGCCTCAAAAAGTATTTTTCTATCAATTTTTCCTCCTTCTAGTATTATTAAACTTGTTAAAATATCCTTTCTTATGTTATTCTTTATTCCTCTTATTATTGTTAATATGTTATATTCATCTATTTTTAATGAGATGTAATCTTTTATTTTATTATAAATATCATATTTTTTTGCTAATTTTATGAACTTCAAAATTCTATTTTTAGCTATAAATGATATAGTAACTCCTGGTACTTCATATTCAATAATTTTCTTAAATTCTTCATTAGGCTTTAATTCAATTATCTCACTTAATAAACCTTTTTTATATTTCTCTATAACTGTTTTAGCAATTTCTTCTTCTAATTCTTGCTTTAATAATTCTAATAAATCTTTATAATATGGTACAATTTTTATAAACTCATTTATTTCATTATAGAATAATTCTAATAGCTTTTCTTCTATAATTTTTGAATCAGGTTTTACTTCAGTTAATTCTGGATATATACCTCTCAATTTACTTATTAATTCATTTAAATCTCTCGAAGAAGTAAGTTCAATTAATTGTCTTTCACTAAGCATTCTACTTCTTTTTGCAGAAGCTTTAATAGCTGTATATACTACATCACTCAAATTCTACAACTCCTTAAATTTATTAATAATATATTGAAAAATCTCATTTACAGCTTTATCCATATTTTCCTTACTTTTCTTTTCAATTTCTTCTCCTTCTTTTTTTACTTTCTCTTTTATTTCTTCTATTTTCAATTTTGTATCTTTTTGTATTTTAAAAAATAAATTCTCTCCTTCTTTTTTTGCCTTTTCTTCAATTTCTTTTTCTATTTTTCTTGCTTCTTCTTCGGCATTTCTTATCATTTCTTCAGCTTTATTTTTTGCTTCTTCTTCTATAGAAATTGCTAAATCTTCTGCTTTTTTAAGACCTTCTAATATTTCTTTCAACTTGCTTTCCTCCCTGATGTTATATATCCAGTATGACCAATCATTATTGTTTCAGGTCTTGTCTCATTTACTTTTACTTTATACCTTCTAATAATTAATTCAATAGTTTTTATATTTATAAATCCTGCTAATTTCATTGCCTCAACAGTTTTCTCAACTTGATTTATTGTAGGACTAAAACTTACAAATCTCCCTCCTATTCTTAAGGCTTTTTTTGCTTCTTCTACTACAAGCCATGGAGTTGCCATATCTAGTATAACTGCATCAACATCTTTCTCATCAATTCCTTTAGTAATATCTTTTAATTTAAATTCTACATATTTACTTAATCCTAATCTTTCAATATTTTTTTTAGCAATTTTTTGAAATTCTTCTCTAATTTCATATGTATATACCTTTCCATCAGGTCTTACTAAATTTGCAATATAAGATGTTAATACTCCACTCCCAGTTCCAGCTTCAACAACTATTGAACCAGGATGTATATTAGCTTGAAAACATATATAACATAAATCTTTTGGATAAATTATTTGAGTTTTTCTTGTTAATCTCTCAATATAATCTATATAATCTACTGGTAGAACTTTTAGTGATACTGCCATGTTTGTTTGAACTTCACATCCATATGGTTTTCCTATTATTTCATCTAATTTTACTACTCCCTTATGAGTATGAAAAGTTTTTCCTTTTTCTATTTTTACAATCCAACTATTTTTATCATTTAAATATAAAAGAACTTCATCTCCTTCTTTTATTTCCATTTTTCTTCCCTATATGCTATTTCTATAAAATTTTTATATTTGTTGTCTTTTTCTTTAATTGGTGAAGAAAATGAAGAGACCACTTGAAGGAATTCGTGTATTAAGTGTTACACAAGCATTATTTGGACCTTATTGTGCTATGATTTTATCAGATCTTGGTGCAGAAGTAATAAAAATCGAAAAACCTGGAACTGGTGATATGAATAGAGAATGGGGGCCATTCTTTCCTAATGTTCAAGGACCAGATAAAAGTGGATATTATGTAAGCTTACATAGAGGACAAAAAAGCATGACATTAAACTTAAAAACAGAAAAAGGAAGACAAATACTTAAAGAATTAGTTAAAATAAGTGATGTATTAATTGAAAACTTTAAGCCAGGAACATTAGATAGTTGGGGAATTGGATATGAGGAATTAAGAAAGATAAATCCAAGACTTATATATGCATGTGGTTCAGGTTTTGGACATTATGGTCCATATAGAGATTGGCCAAGTTATGATATTATAGGACAAGCTATGGGTGGATTTATGGATTTAAATGGATGGCCAGATAAACCTCCATGCAGAGCAGGTTCTTCTATAGGTGATATAGTAGCAGGAATGTTCCTTTGTATAGGTATACTTGCTGCACTTAGATATAGAGATATAACTGGAAAAGGACAGAAAGTAGATGTTGCTCAAATGGATTCAATGATTGCAATATTAGAAAATGCTGTTATACGTTATAGTATAGAAGGAAAACCTCCAACAAGAATAGGTTCAAAACATCCAACAATTACTCCATTTGATGTATTTAAAGCAAAAGATGGATATGTAGTAATAGCTGCAGGTAATGATGCTATATGGAGAAGATTATGTATTGCTATGGGAAAACCTGAATTAGCAGATGATCCAAGATTTCGTACAAATCCATTGAGATGTGAACATGAGCCAGAACTTAAACCAATAATAGAGGAATGGACAAAAGATAAAACAAGATGGGAAATAGTTAATTTATTACTAAAACATGATGTTCCTGCTGCTCCAGTTTACAATGTAGCAGAAGCTGTTGAAGATCCTCATACAAAAGCAAGAGAAATGGTTGTTGAAATTTATCAACCTCAATATGGAAAAGTAAGAATAGCTGGTTGTCCAATTAAATTCTCAGAAACTCCAATAAAAATAGATAAACCAGCACCACTATTAGGTCAACATACTGAAGAAATATTAACACAACTTTTAGGATATACTAAAGAACAAATAGAAGAACTTAGAAGAGAAAATGTTATATGATTTTCTTCTTTCTTCTGATTTTATTTCAGGAGAAGAAATAGCAAAAAGATTGAATATAAGTAGAGTAGCTGTTCATAAGAAAATTCAAAATCTTAGAAAACAAGGTTATATTATAGAGGGTATTCGTGGGAAAGGCTATAGAGTTATACCAAGATTTGATGGTCTTCTTCCATTAGAATTAAAATTAAGATTAAAGACTAAAATTTTTGGAAAAGAAATTATAACATTAGAAAGTATAGATTCTACACAAAGATTAATAAAAGAATTAGCAGAAAAAGGTTTTCCAGAAGGAACTTTAGTAATCGCATTAGAACAAACAAATGGAAAAGGAAGAATGAATAGAAAGTGGTATTCTCCTAGAGGAGGACTTTGGTTTAGTTTATTATTACGTCCATTAATATCTCCAAAAGATATCTATAAGTTATCATTATTATTTGGAGTAGCAATTACTACTTCTCTAGAATATTATGGTATAAAAGCATCACTAAAATGGCCTAATGATATTATAATTAATAACAGAAAATTATGTGGAATATTATTAGAAGGTGATATTGAATTAGATAAAGTAAATTTTGTAACTGTAGGAATAGGAATTAATGCTAATTTTCCCTCTAGTATTCTTCCTGATGACTTAAAAATTTCAGCAATATCTCTTTATGATATTTTGGGAAAAAATATAGATAGAGCAGAATTATTATGTAAAATTCTAGAAAATTCTGAAAATTTATATATTCAAGCAATTAATAATGGCTTTTCTAATATTATATCATTATGGCGTTCAAAATCATCTATATTTGGAAAATCTATTGAAGTTAAATTACTAGATAGAAGTATTAAAGGTATAGCTATAGATATTGATGATGATGGATCATTAATTTTAAATCAGAATGGAAAAATAGTAAAAATTTATTCTGGAGATGTCATACTCTTATAGTAGTAAGAATTTTTCTCCTTATTTCAGATTGTAAGATCTCAGGAATACCTGGTAATCCTGGGTCTAAAAAGCCTTTTACAAGTATTCCTATAGCATCATCAGGAGGTATTCCTCTTGCCATTAAGTAATTTAATTGTTCTTCTTGTAATTTTCCAATAGCAGCTTCATGTGATAATTCTGTTTCAGAATGTTCTGCTACTAATTCAGGAATAGCAACTATTGAAGCTGTAGGACATAATATCATTCCTCTACATTCAAGATGACCTTTAGTATTTCTATTTTGTCCTATGATTTGACCTCTATTATAGACTTTTGCATTACCAGTGGCAACAACCTTAAAAATTGACTCTCCAGAACAACCTTCATTCATTAAAATAATTCTACTTCCTAAATCTATAATAGAATCTTGACTTCCATATATTATGGAATTAAATTTTGCTTTTGCATTTTTTCCTATTAAATAAGCAGTAGGATATGCTTGTAAATCTCTTACAGGTTTAAGTAATATGTAGTTTGAGACAAATACTCCATCATCTTCTATAATTACTCCTGTTCTAGGTCTAACATACATCCCTTCATTCCAACTATGTATCATAGTAAATATTACTTTTGCATTTTTCTTTACATAAAATTCACTAATACCAATATGAAGACCATAATTGACTTTACTACCTATTGTACAACCTGTTATTATATTAACTTCAGAACCTTCTTCTGCTATTATTATATTATGTGGTGCTTGTAATAATCCTTGAGAATGTATATATAAGCAAGCCTGAATTGGTTGTGTAATTCTTACGTAAGGAGCAACTCTTATGAAATAACCTTTAGTTGATTTTAATTCAGCTATTGCTGTATATTTATCTTGATCAACAGATATTGCTTTCCAATAATATGATCTTAACCAATCATATTTTAATAGAGCCTCATCTGTAGGCAGGATTTCTAATCCTTTTATGTTAGAAGCTACTTTAGATAATATTACTGAGTGATCAATTTGTAGATAAGTACCACTTTTTTCCTGAGATAATTCAATACCAACTTCTAATGCTCTACTTTTTATTTCCTCATTAATTTCAACTTCTTCTTCTTTTTTATCAATAAATTTATTTATATCAATATCACTTCCATATATTGATTTTTTTGTTAATGCTTGAAGAGCAAGTTCTCTATACTTTTCTCTCCAATTCATTTTTTAATACCTCTTTTATTAAAGCATCATATCCTAAAGTTTCTATTTTAGGAATTAGCTCTTCGTAACTTCCAGTTAGAACAATCCTACCTTTTGACATTATATAAACCTTACTTGGTTTTACATATTGAAGTATATGTCTATGATGTGTAATTATCATTACTGTACAATTATTTTCTTCAATATACTCTTTTAAGCTATTTCCAAGTATTTTTAGAGAATCTATATCTACACCACTATCTATTTCATCAAGAATCATAAGCTTTGGCTTCATTGCAAATAATTGTGCAAGTTCACTTCTTTTTCTTTCACCACCAGAAAAGCCAACATTAAGCTCTCTATTCATATAAAGACTTGGCTCAAGATTTACTTTTCTTAAAATTTCTTCTACAAAATTATAATCTCTTAATATCCAAGGATTTTTACCAGCAGCAAAAGCAATCATATCTTTTAATTTTAAGCCATGTATTGCAGGTGGTGATTGAAATGCAATTCCAATTCCTAATCTTGCTCTTTCATAAATTGAAAGATTAGTAATATCTCTTCCATCAAATATTATTTTTCCTTTACTTACTACATATTGAGGAAAACCAGCTATCGTAAGTGCAAGTGAAGTCTTTCCTGAAGCATTATGTCCCATTATGGCAATTATCTCTCCTTTCTCTATGGATAAATTTATCTCCTTTAATATTTCTCTTCCTTCAACTAATACATGTAAATTATTAATTTCTAATAACAATTTAAATCCCTTTAATAGCTTTATATAACTCATTTATATTTATTCTTTTATGAAATTAATTTTATTATATTCTGGTGGTAAAGATAGTAACTTAGCATTATATAAATTAATAAATAAAGGATATAAAGTTAATCTTCTTACAGTTATTCCTAAAACTTTTGACTCATGGATGTTTCATAGACCAAATGTTGAATTTACAAAAATACAAGCTGAATGTATGGGACTAAATTGGCAATTTATTAATGTTTCTGGAGAAAAAGATAAAGAAGTTCAAGAGATTATTGATTTTTTAAAAAATAAAGAATTTGATGGTATTGCTGTAGGTGTTATTAAGAGTAAATATCAAAAGGAAAAAATAGAATACATTTGTGATAAACTAAATGTTAAAGCTATATTTCCATTATGGAATCTTCCTGAAATAGATATTTTAAATGAAATAATTAACTTAGGTTTTGAAGTATATTTTTCTTGTGTTGCTGCAGAAGGTTTTGGAAAAGAATGGTTAGGTAGAAGATTAGATTTAGATACTATAAAAGAGCTAATTAAACTAAGAGAAAAATATGGAATTAATATAACAGGTGAAGGAGGTGAATATGAAACTTTTGTTTGTGATTCTCCATTATTCAGAAAAAGAATAAAAATAACTAAAAGTGAAATTTTATGGTATAGAAATTATGGTTATTGGCTTATAAGAGATTATGAATTAATTTCAAAGACCAAATAATTAAAATCATTAACTTTTTATGAAATTAAATAAACATAAGGAATCAATAAATACTCTAGAAAATTTATTTAGAGTGAAAAATGATCAATAAAAAATAAGTGAGTATCATGAGTAAGTTCATATTTGTAACTGGTGGTGTCTTAAGTAGTGTAGGAAAAGGTATTCTTACAGCCTCAATAGGTAAGATGTTACAAGTAAGAGGATATTCTGTTTCTGTAGTAAAAATAGATCCTTATGTAAATGTAGATGCAGGAACAATGAATCCATATGTACATGGTGAAGTATTTGTAACTGAAGATGGAGGAGAAACAGATTTAGATCTTGGACATTATGAAAGATTTTTAGATATAAACTTATCAAAACTAAATAATATTACTACAGGACAAATCTATTTATCAGTTATTGAAAGAGAAAGAAGAGGAGAATATCTTGGGAGTTGTGTTCAAATAATACCACATATAACAGATGAAATTAAAAGACGTTTAAGAGAAGTTGCTAATAAATCAAAAGTTGATGTACTTCTTGTGGAAATTGGTGGAACTGTTGGAGATATAGAAAGCTTGCCCTTTTTTGAAGCTGCAAGACAAATGCGACTTGAAGAAGGCTACTATAATACTTTATTTGTTCATATAGCTTTAGTACCAATACTAGATGTTACTCATGAACAAAAAAGTAAACCTTTTCAACATAGTATACAAGAATTAAGAAGAATAGGTATACAACCAGATATATTAGTAGCAAGATGTCGTACACAAATAAATGAAGAAGTTAGAAGAAAAATTTCATTATTTGGTAATGTTACTCCTGATGCAGTATTTACATCATATGATGTTGATAATATATATGCACTTCCATTAGAATTAGATAAGCAAGGCATGGGGGATTATATTGTAAAAAGACTAATGTTAGGTAATAATACACCTAATTGGAGTAAATGGAAGGCAATTATTGATTCATTTAGAGATGCAAAAGAAAAAGTAAGAATTGCAATGTGTGGTAAATATACTAAGCTTACTGATTCGTATATAAGTATTGTAGAAGCTTTAAAACATGCTGCAGCAGAACTTAAAGTTTTTCCAGAATTTGGATGGTTTGAAACTACAGAATTTGAAGATAATCCCTCATCTATATCAAAGCTTAGTAATTATCATGGAATTATAGTTTTACCTGGATTTGGTGCAAGAGGTTCTGAAGGAAAAATAATGGCAATAAAATATGCAAGAGAAAATAAAATTCCTTTTCTTGGAATATGTTTTGGTTTTCAATTAGCAATTGTAGAATTTGTAAGAAATGTAATTGGTTATAAGGAAGCACATTCTACTGAAATAGATCCTAATACAAAATATCCTGTAATTGATTTACTACCAGGACAAAAAAATATAACAAAATTAGGTGGTACAATGCGATTAGGCTCATATAAAATAATTGTAAAGGAAGGAACATTAGCTCATAGAATTTATGGTTCTACTGAAGTCTTTGAAAGACATCGCCATAGATATGGAGTTAATCCAGAATATATACCCATATTAGAAAAAAATGGTTTAATAATAAGTGGTATTTCTTATGATGATAAAAGTGTAGAATTTATAGAAATTAAAGATCATCCATTCTTCTTTGCTTGTCAAGCACATCCTGAATTTAAATCTAGACCAGGTAAACCATCTCCACCTTTTCTAGGATTTATTAAATCATGTATAGAAAGAAAAAGCCTTATTATTCAAAAATAAATCTTACTTCTTTTAAGTTAGTTGTACAAATTTTCTTTACTCCTCTTACACCTGGCTTATATAGTGTTTTAATAAGTCCTGCTTTTTCTAAAATTTTCATTTGTGCACTTGCATTTGCTTTACTTTGTTTTATAAATTCTGCTACTTGTTGCATATCTACTTCTCTTCCTCTTACATAATTTAATATTTGAATTCTTGTAGGAGAAGATAATGCCATTGCTACATTTACAATATTGCTTTCTCCTTTTATTATCATTACTCCATTTTCATACTTAATTTCTTCTTTTTCTTCCTTCACTTTATTCACCTTTTTTATAATCTTTTCTCTTAATTTAGGAGAGAGTTTACTTTTAAACTTTTTGTTTTTATAATAAAAGAGAAATAATTAGTTTTTTATTTCTTAATAATTTTATTTCTTTTATTTTTTCGAAACAATATTAATAACAAAAAATATAATATATAGCTAAAAGCAATAAAAAATAGCAGAATATAAATGCAGTATAAGATCGTATTAGGTATAGATAAACTTCCATCTTATGATAGATATTCAGTTGTAGTAGTAGATCCTTCTGGTATTATCTTAAAAAAAGAGGATTTATCAAAAGCTGAAACAATAGAAATTGCTCAGCAATATAAAGTTGATGCAATTGCAATTGATAATATATATGAACTTGGATCAGAACAGGAAATTAAAAGCTTTATGAGTTGTATTCCTAGAGCTGATTTAATTCAAATTTGTGGTTCTCCTACTCATGGCTTTAAGTCTCTTTCATTAATTGCAAAAGAATTAAGACTATCAAAGGGAGGAAAATTATCTCCTATAAAGTCTGCAGAAATTTGTGCAAAAGCAGTTTTGTTAGGTTATGGATATTTAGTAAAATTCTATGATCCTGAAACTAAGATAATAATTTCTCGAAGAAGAAGTTTTGGTTCTGGGGGTATGAGTGCAAATAGATATAGAAGAAGTGTTGAAGGAGCAATATTAAATTTAACAAAGATAATTCAGAATCGTTTAAAATCAAAAGGAATAGATTATGATCTTATATTTAAAAAGAGTTCTCATGGTATAGAAGGTGCTGTATTTGTTGTTTATTCACCTAGAAATCAGTTAATTGGAATTATTCGTCCTATACGTACTTCAAGTATAAGTGTAAGAATTATTCCAATTTTATCAAAATCATTTGAATATATTCCAATATCTCATATTGAGGAAAAGCAAAAGAAGAAATATCTTATTATTGGAATAGATCCAGGGACAGTTTGTGGAATTGCTGTACTTGATTTAAATGGAAGAGTACTATATTTATCAAGTGGTAGGAATATTACAAGAGGAGATATTACAAGAATTATAGTATCATTAGGTAGAGCATTAATATTTGCATCAGATGTTAATCCTCCACCACCAATAATTTCAAAATTAGCTGCTTCTCATAATGCAATTGTATTTTCTCCAGAATCTTCATTAAAAATAGATGAAAAAATTTCTCTTATCAATAAGATTACTTCTGAGCAAAATATTATAGTTAAAGATACTCATCAAAGAGATGCACTTATAGCAGCTTTTAAAGCTTTTATGTATTATAGAAATAAGCTAGAGCAATGTGTAGCACATATAAGAGAATCTGGTGTAAAAGTTGATATAGAGGAGGTTAAAGCATTAGTAATTAGGGGTGTAAGCATTAAGGATGCAATTTCTTTATCACAATTACCACAAGTAGAAAGAAAACCAGTAAGTATTAAGAAACGTAAATCTGAAAAAGAGAAGATATTATTACTTAAAAATAAATTAAATACTATTAAGTTAGAACGTGATGCTTTACTTCTTAAGATAAAAGATCTAGAAAATAAAGTAAAGGAATTAGAAGAAAAATTACTTTTAGTTAAAAAGGATACTAAACAAATTCTCAATGATTATGAAATAGATCGTCGTATAAAATCTTTAACAGATGAAATAAATAAATTGAGATTTGAACTTGAAAAAGAAAGAAATGAAAAGAAAAGTATAATAGATGATATGATTTCATTAGCAAATGGAAATACTATAATAATTAAAAAGTTTCCTACATTAAAAGAAGCTATAGAATCTAAAACTAATAAATTTGTAATTAAAAAAATAGGAGAAATTAATGAAGAAATTAGAAATAAATTATTAAGATTTCCTCCAGAATTTATAATAACTCAAGAAGTTTCTGATATGTTATTTGATTTTAATATACCAATTATTTACTTAAATGAACTTAATTTTAAAGATTATAATGAGTTTATTTTAATTGAAAGAAACATAATTGAAGAAGCACTTAAAAATTCTAAGAAAAAATTAGAAGAAAAATCTAAAGAGAAAACTAAAAAGTTAATTTCATTATTTGAAGAGTATAGACAAGAAAGAATTAAAGAATTTAAAAGAGTATAAATTTTCTTTCTAATAATCCTTCGATTATCTTCTCAATTTGATTAAATTCTTCATTTACAATACTTTCTATTTCATATTTCATACTATTATTTAAGCAATATGATTTTTCTAGTATTAGTTGTATATTTGTTAAGTAAGGATCATCAATAGGTTTACCTATTTGACTTACAATTTTTACATAAACTTCTTCTATACCTTTCATTTCTGCAATTTTATTTGCAATTTTGTTTGCAATTACATTGTATATTTTACCTACATGACTCATTGGATTTTTACCTGCAGTAGCTTCAAGTGACATTGGTCTTGATGGTGTTATAAGACCATTAACTCTATTACCTCTTCCAGTTTCACCATCATCTCCCATTTCTGCAGAAGTTCCTGTTACTGTTAAATAGATACTATTTATTTCAGGTTTATCTGCAGTATTTATTTCTACTTCTACTGGTACTTCATATTTTTTAACTAAATAATCTTGTATTTTATTTTTAAGCTCCTCCTTAATAGATAAATAATGACTTAAATCATATATAAATCTAGAAATCATTGCTACTGCAATTATTAATTTAATTTCATTACCTATACGTAATCCCATGACTTTTACATCTTCTCCAACTTCAGGCATCTCCTTTTTTAGCTGAGTTGAGTTTATGAATCTTTCAGTATCATAAACTATTTTTTCTAATGTAGTAAGTGGTGCAAAAGCAACACCAAATGATGTATCATTTGCACATTTTATTTTATTTTTATACTCATAAATAGAAACAAGATCTACAGAACCTCTTCCTATTCTATAATCTACTATTACATGATGCTCAGGATCTAAAAATCTTATGTTATTTTTTATCCAATTTTTTGCAGCTTCAATTGCAATTCTTCCAACTGGTATATATTCTCTTACATTATTATTAATTACTTCTGAAGTTACTCTTCCAGACATTAATATGTATATTGGTGCTACTACTTCTCCTCCACCAAATCTTACATTAGTTTGTCCTCCTACTATAAGTACTTTATCTACATTATGATGAAATATTTGTCCAAATTTTTCCATGTAGTATTTACAAAGAGAAAGACTAAATTCTTCTGATAAACTATCTGCCATAAAATCAGGATGACCTGTACCTTTTCTTTCTACAAATTCTACTAATTGATTTTTAACAGCTTGAGAGTGAAGTTCCTCAACTACTATTTTTCTATTCATCAATTATAGTTCACCATATAAAAGTATTATGTACGCTTTATAATATCTTTTGATGGAGATGTAACAATATATAATATATTACTTCCTCTTACCAATATTTTACCATATTTTGCTAGTGGACTACCATCATCTACTGTTTCTATAGCATCAGTTAATACTAAGTTCATTGTTTGATCATATTTTACAAGATTTCCTATATATTCATGTCCATCTTTTAATTTTACTAATATCTGGTTATTTAGTGCCTTATTAAGTAGTTTAAATGTTTCATTTGGCATTAATTAACACCACTTTATTCTACTATAAGTTTTGTTATCTGTATTTATTAAGCTTATTATTATTTTCTACCAATTAGAAAAATACTTCTCATAGTATCAGACTCATAAATTTCAGTATTTTCTGGTATGTTTTTTGGAATACTTGAATGTTTTAAAATACTAATTCCAAATCTACCATTTCTTTTTAAGCATCTCATTATTTCTGAGAAAAACTTCTCTTTATTTTCTACAAGATCAATAACAGTAATACTCATTACTATATCAGCAACTTCATCTCTTAATGGTAAAAATTCTCCATCTGCTAAAATTAATTCAGCTTTTCCAATTTTCTTAGCTTCTCTTATCATATTTATAGATATATCAATACCAATAATTTCCTTACATTTTATCATCTTAAAAAGAAGACCTGTACCACATCCTATATCTACTAGTACTTCATTTTCTTTTGGTTTTATTCTTCCTAACAAAAAACTTATTTTTAATTCTTGCTCATATTTATACCTCATATTGTATAAATATGCAGTAGCATTATACTTATTCATTATATCTCGCTTACTCACGAGATAAAGATTTATTTAAGAGCTGTATTTTTATTTAAGCTTAGTTTAAACTACTTAGAGTGAGGTGAAAATATGGCTGAAGCAAAAAAACCAGAAGCACAAAAACCTAAAGAAGTTCTTAAAGATGTAGTTTTAGTTGGTAAAAAACCACTTATGAGTTATGTTATGGCAGCATTACTACAATTAACTCAAAGCGATAGTATTACAATAAAGGCAAGAGGAAGAGCAATATCTCGTGCAGTAGATGTTGCTCAAATACTTGCAAATAGATTCATTGGAGATTCTTCAGCAATAAAGTCAATTAAAATTGATACTGAAACTCTTGGAGATCCGCCTAGGAACGTATCAGTAATAGAAATAGTAGTTTCTGGTAAACCATTAAAGAAATAATTTTTTGTATTTTTCCTTGTGTAAAATTTTTATTATTTTTTATGTTATCCTCCTGCTACTGGAGGAAATATTGAAATACAATCTCCATCTTTTAGTTCTGTATTAAGTCCATTTAGTCCTCTTATATCTTTTCCATTTAACAAAATTTTTACCATATCTTTTAATCTTCCCCCTTCAAAAATTACATTTTCTAATACTGAACCAAATCTTTCTAATAATAAATTTAGAATATCCTCTATAGTTGTTCCTTCACACTCTACCTCCATACTTGACATACCTAGTATTTCTCTTAGTATTGCAAAAAACTCTATTTTTATCTTCAATTCTTATCAATTAAATTTAAATAACACCATTATTAAATTCTTTTCGATTAAGAGATGATAAATATATGGGCGGTTACATGGGAAAAATACTAAGAGTTGATTTATCTTCAAAAGAAATTTCAATTGAAGAACTAAATATGGATATAGCATATCAATTTATTGGTGGAAGAGGATATGGTGCAAAAATATTATTTGATGAACTTCCTGTAGGTATAGATCCTTTAGGTCCAAAAAATAAGTTAATATTTATGACAGGTCCTCTTACAGGTACACCTGCTCCTACTTCTGGTAGATATTCTGTATCTACAAAATCTCCTCTTACAGGTACAATATTTGATGCTAATAGTGGTGGATACTTTGGAGTTGAATTAAAAAGAGCTGGATTTGATGGAATTATAATAGAAGGTGTAAGTGATACTCCTGTATTTCTTTCTGTAATAAATGGAAAAGCAGAACTTCATGATGCATCTAATATTTGGGGCTTAGATGTATTTGAAACAGAAGCTCGTCTTAAACAGATTATAGGTGAGCCATATGCTAGAGTTGCTTGTATTGGTCCTGCTGGAGAAAGACTTGTTAAAATAGCTGCTATAATGAATGATAAACATAGAGCTGCAGCTAGAGGTGGTGTAGGTGCTGTTATGGGATCAAAAAAACTAAAAGCAATAATAGTTAAAGGATCAGCAGAAATTCCTATTGCAAATCGTTATGCATTTATGAAAGAAGTAAAACGTTGTATGGATGTAATTAAAGGTCATCCAATTACTGGTGATGGCTTAGGAAGATATGGTACTGCTATTTTAATTCATATAATTAATAAGGCTGGAATACTTCCAGTAAGAAATTATACATCAGGTTTTTTTGAAGAAGCTGAAAAAGTAAGTGGAGAATATATGGCAAAAACAATTTTAAAAGGGAAAAAAGGTTGTTTTGCATGTCCAATAATGTGTGGAAGAATTACAAATGTGAAATTACCTAATGGTAATATATTAGAAACAGAAGGACCAGAATATGAAACAATATGGGCTTTTGGTCCAAATTGTGGTATAAGTGATATTGAAGCTATAGCTATAGCTAATGATATGTGTAATAGGTATGGAATAGATACAATATCAATGGGTCAAATAATTGCTTTTCTTATGGCATGTTATGAAAATGGTAAAATTGATGCTAGAAGTATAGGTTTTGAACCAAAATTTGGTAGTATAGAGAGTTTATATAAATTAATAAAAATGACTGCTTTTAGAGAAGGTATTGGAAATATATTAGCTGAAGGTGTTAAAAGAGCTTCTGAAATACTTAATGCTGAAGATTATGCTTTTCATGTTAAAGGACTTGAACTTCCTGCATATGATCCAAGAGGAGCAAAAGGAATGGCTCTTGCTTATGCAACTTCAAATAGAGGAGGATGTCACTTGAGAGCTTTTATGATTGCTCCTGAAATTTTAAGTATTCCAAGATATTTAAATCCAAATTCTTATGAAAATAAGGCATTACTTACAAAAATTATGCAAGATGTATTTGCAGTTATAGACTCTCTTATATTATGTAAGTATTCTACACTTGCATTATTTTCTACACTAAATTTTGAACCTGATTTTTATGCAAGATTACTTACAACTGCTACAGGATTTTATGTTGATAGAGAAGAATTCTACAAAATTGGAGAAAGAATATACAATTTAGAAAGACTTTTTAATGTTAGAGAAGGTTTTTCAAGAAAAGATGATACTTTACCTAAGAGATTATTAACTGAACCATTACCAGATGGTCCTGCAAAAGGAGAAACAATTAATTTAGATAGACTACTAAATGAATATTATGCTATAAGAGGTTGGGATTATAATGGAATACCAACAGATAAGAAGGTGTTGGAATTGGGTCTAACCCCACTTTATGATGGTCCAAAAGTTCAAGTAGCTATTGATGAAAGATATATGAAGGATGCATTACCTATTGCTGAAGCAGCATATCGTGGAGGAGCTGATATAATAGAAGCAGGAACACCTTTAATTAAATCAGAAGGTCTAAGAGTAGTAAAAGAGTTTAGAAAATTATGTCCAAATGCTACAATTGTAGCAGATCTTAAAACATTTGATACTGGATGGTTAGAAACAGAATTAGCTGCTGAAAATGGTGCAGATATAGTAACAGTAATGGGAGCAACAGATGATTATACAATAAAAGATGCAGTAGGTGCAGCTAGAAAGTATGGTCTTAAGGTAATGGTAGACTTAATGAATCTTAAAGATCCAATATCAAGAGCTATAGAAGTTGAAAAATTAGGTGTTGATATTGTTTGCTTACATGTTGGTATAAGTGCACAAATAAGAGAAAGAGAAGTAGATCAAAAAATTGCTATAGTAGAAAATCTTGTTAAATCAGTAAATATACCAGTTGCAGTAGCTGGTGGAATAAAACTAGAAGTTGTACCATTATTAGTAAAAGCAGGTGCTAAAATAATTATAGTTGGTGGTGCTATTACAAAATCTGCAAATCCAGAAGAAGCTACAAGAAGATTTGTTACTACAGTAAGAAAATTATGGAGTGAATATAAGCAAAAAAGTAAATAATTATCTTAATCTATTTCCTTTTGAATCCATAGTAATAAAACATGGCCCAAAATCTTCTACTTCTAAAACCCATACTGCTTCAGGATCTCCTAGATCTTTCCAATATACTTCCTTTATACTTTTAATTCGTTTTGCTGCTAAAGCACCTGCTCCTCCTGGAAATTCCATATATACACAGTGATACTTTTTTAAAGCATTAAGTGTTTTCTCACCCATTCCTCCTTTTCCTATTATACCCTTTAATCCTGTAAATTTTATTAATTCCTCCTCTAATTCTTCCATTCTCATACTTGTTGTTGGACCAGCAGAAACAACTTTTAATCCTTTAAGCAAAGGACCACAATGATATATTATTTTATTTCTTAAATCAAATGGAAGTTCTTCACCTCTTCTTAAGAGTTCTACTGCTCTTAGATGTGCCATATCTCTCATAGTAAATAAAATACCAGAAAAATATACAATATCTCCTATATTTAATTTCTCAATTACTTCATCATTTAATATAGTACTTAACTTCCATATCTTCATATTTTCACCTAGTTATCTTTACTTCTTTTCCATCATATATAATAGAGATTCTTCTTAATGCCCAACATTGAATATTTATACATAATGGAAGACTTGCTGTATGACAATGTGCCCATTCTATTGCTACATTAATTACTGTAGTTTTTCCACCAAAACCCATAGGTCCTATTCCTAAACTATTTATTTCTTCTTCTAATTCTTCTTCTAATTTTCTTACAAACTCATAAGGACTTCTTTGATTAATAGGTCTTAAAAGAGCATATTTTGATAAATGTACAGCTAATTCCATATTTCCTCCTACTCCAATACCTACAATTATTGGTGGACATGGCTTACCATTTGCTTTTCTTATAGTATCAATTACAGCTTCTTTTATTCCTTTAATTCCTTTTACTGGATCTAACATGTAAATACAACTAACATTTTCTGAACCAGCACCTTTTGCTAAGATATCAATTCTCATAAAGTCATTATCTTCATATTCAAAATGAATTATTGGATGAAATCTTCCTAAGTTTTCTCCTTGATTTTCTCTTGTAAAAGGATTTACTGTATTTGCTCTTATAGGTACTTCTTTTACTGCTCTTTTTATAGCTTCTTCTATTATCTTCTTAATCTCTTTAAATCCTTTTGAACCTTTTACAAAAAATTCAATAATTCCTGTATCTTGGCATATTGGTACTTTTTCTTCTCTAGCATATCTTATATTCTCTATTATAGAATCAATAACAATTCTACTTAAACCTTCTTCTTTTTCTCTTATTTCTAGTAACTTTTTTTCTACATCTTCTGGTAAATCACATTCTAATTTTCTTATTGCCTCAACAATAATATCAGCATTTATATTACTCATAAAAGAAAAAAATCCAAAAAGTATTAATAAATCACACTTTCTTTCTTTATTATGCATAATAATTATGATCAATTAATAAAATTCTCTTATGAAATATCACAATTAGTTAAATATATTTATTTTAATAATCTAGCAAGAGCTGAAGAAGAATTAATACAATTAAAAAACAAACTAGAGAAATTTGGAGAAATGGGAAATGGCTTCTTTAATGCTATAAAGGGTATATATATTGCTATGAAGGAAAAAGACAAAATTGCTTTTTTTACAAGAATTTATCAATATGAAACTCCAGAGAAAATTAGAGAAATTGCTAATAATTTTAAAAATGAAATGTTTAGACCAACTATTGATGATTATGAAAGAGGTTTTCTTTTATGTTGGGAAATTATTTTAAGAACTTTATCTGAGCTCAAAGAGAAATATCCAGAATATGTAAAAGGAAATACAGAACTTACATCCAAATAATATTATAAGTAATAACCCAAATTACATACCAAATTAGAAAATATGAAAAAATTCCTGTTGTATATAGTTTTCTATAATCTTTTACACGAGAATATATCCCTTTAATTACATATCTAAATAGAATATAACTCAAAAGAAAGAATGATACTCCTACTATCAAGCCAATTCCTTCTTTTAAATTTAATATTCCACATAATAATCCAGCAATTATTGCAAATATTATTCTTATATAGTAAATTTTTCTGTAAATAGAATAATGTGTAGGTGTTGAATTTGAAGTCTTGTTTATCATCCATAGATCTCCTCGCTATTGTTAAAGAGCTGAATTCTGTACTTATAAATACTCGAATAGAAAATATATATAACTTAAATGATTTTGCTTTTATTTTTCGTCTTCATAAAGCTAATGGAATTAATTTTAATTTAATATTTGAATTAGGAAAAAGAATTAACATAACTAATTTTAAATATCCATTACCTTCTTCTCCTTCTTATCCTGTATCTAGAATGAGATCATTGTTATTAAATGCTCAAATAATTGAGATTACTCAAATAGATTTAGAAAGAATTATTTGCATAACATTAAAAACTAATGAAAATAAAGTATTAAAGTTATATTTAGAATTATTTGAAAAAGGTAATATAATAATAACTGATGAATTTGAAAAAATTATTTTTGCATTATATCAGAGAAAAATGAAAGATAGATGTATTAAAATAGGAGAAACTTATAAGCTTCCTCCTCCTAGAGGTAAAAGCATTTATGATGATATTAACTATAATGACATTATTAGTAATGAAAATCTAAAGAATTTAAGTGTATTAAGAGCTTTAAGTAAATATTACAACTTACCTCCAGAATTTATAGAAGAAGTTTTAGCAAGATGTAATATAAATTCTAATACATTATTCTCAGAAATTAATAATGAAGCTTTTCAAAAATTTATAAAAACTGCTAGATTACTAATAGAAGAAATTAAATCTTCAGTATTAAAGCCAAATATTATAATAAAGAATGGAGAAAGAATCTCAGTTCAACCTATTGAGTTTACCTCATTACCTTATGAAAAAGTATATTTTGACTCATTTAATAATGCAATAGATGAGTACTTTTCATCATTTATTATACAAAAAATATCAGAAAAACAAAGAAAACCAATAGATGAAAAAATTAAAGAACTTGAAGGTATAATTGAGAGACAAAAAAAGTACTTAAAAGAATTAGAAGAAAAACAAATCAAGTATAAAAGAATTGGGGAAATTATTTTAACTAACTTAGATAAAATTCAAGCTCTAATAGATTATGTAGTTAATATGAGGAAGAAAAACATAGATTGGGAAGAAATAAAGAAATTTTCTCCTATTAAAATATTAGAAATAAATCCTTCAAAAGGAACTCTTAAAACTATTATAGATAATCAAGAATTAGAAATTGACTTTAAAATTTCAGCTTCAGAGAATATGAATAAATTCTTTTCAGAATATAAAGAAATTTCAAGGAAAATTAATGGTCTTATTAATGCTATAAATGAAACTGAGAGAAAAATTAATGAATTAAAAAAAGGTTTGGAAGAAGTAAGTAAAGTAATTATTGTAAAGGAAATGAAAAAAGAGTGGTATGAAAGATTTAGATGGACTTTTTCATCTCAAGGATTTCTAATAATTGGAGGAAAAGATGCTAAGCAGAATGAAATTCTTGTAAAAAGATATATGGATGAGAAGGATATTTTTGTTCATGCAGATGTACCTGGTGGCTCAGTTGTTATAGTAAAATCTAATGGTAAGGAAATTCCTGAAGAAACAAAAAAAGAAGCAGTATCTTTTGCTATTGTATATTCAAAAGCATGGAAAGCTGGATTAAGTAGTGCAGATGGATATTGGGTTATGGCTAATCAAGTAAGTAAGAAACCACCTTCAGGTGAATTTCTTAAAAAAGGTGCATTTATGATATATGGTGAAAGAAATTATATTCGTAACGTACCATTGGAATTATTTTTAGGTGTAAAAATAGTAGATAGAGAGTTTAAGATAATTGTAGGTAGTGAAAATTTTGTAAAGAACAATTCTATTGCTTTTGTTAAATTAGTACCTGGATATTTAAAAGGAGAAGCTTTAGTTAAAAAAATAAAAGAATTATTAATAAAAAGAGCAAGTAATGAATATAAAGAAATTATAAATGCAATACCTAATAATGAAATTCTATCTAAATTACCTTCAGGTGGTGCTATACCTTTATAATACTATTAAATTATTAATTTAAGTTTAAATAAATTTAGCTGTATATATAATACAGATAATTATGACAAAAATAAGAAATCTACTTGTAGAAGATGTAATGCGTAGAGATGTAGTAACATTACCTGAAGATGTTAATATAAGAAAAGTTGCTATGGAAATGAGTGAAAAAGGTGTAGGATCTGTAGTTATAACACATAATAATAATCCAGTTGGTATAATAACTGAAAGAGATTTAGTTACTAGGGTAATTGCAAAAGGTCTAGATCCTGAAAAAACATTAGCAAAAGAGATAATGTCATCACCATTATTTGTTATAAGTCCAAAAGCTGAAATTATGGAAGCAGCAAAAAAGATGTCTTCTTTAAATATTCGTAGATTAATTGTTATTAAAGATGGAAAAATGATTGGAATTATAACATCAAGAGATATACTAAACGTAGCACCAGAACTTATTGAAATACTAATAGAAGCAACAAAAAATAGATTACTTGTAAGTTCAGAAGAAGAAATGGTAGGATATTGTGATAATTGTGAAGAATGGTCAGATTCACTTAAGGAAGTTAATGGTCAGTTTTTATGTGAAGATTGTCGTTTAGAATTTAGTCATTAACAATTAGGTGGAAAAAATGAGTGTAAGTGATTTTATGTCATCACCTGTTATTGTTGTAAATCCAAATGATAACTTAGCTTATGTAAGAAATTTAATGCTAAAAAAAGGAGTGAGTAGATTAGTTGTTATTGAGAAAAATCATCCAGTAGGTATAATAACAAGAAGAGATATTATTAGAAAGCTTAGAAGTTATGATTTTCAGCAAAGAGATTTTGATTCAATATTAGTATCAGAAATAATGCGTAGTCCTGTAGTAACAATAAATGAGAACTCATCAATTATTGAAGCTGCTAAAAAAATGATTAATGAAAATATTAGAGGTATACCTGTAGTAAATGATAAGGGAGAACTGGTTGGTATAATTACAAAAACTGATATAACAAGATATTTTGCTAAAAATTTTGAATCTAAATATGATGTAAAATCAGTTTGTCAAACTAATAATATTCCTATAGTAGGTAGACATCATAGTGTATATAGAGTAATTGATATACTAGAAAAATATAATAATGATAGAGTTATAGTTGTTGATGGTGGAAAACCAGTAGGAATAATTACTGAAACAGATTTATCATTTGTTACACTTCCAAAGAAAGTTGAAAGTTTTATTAAAAGAATTAGAAAAGAGTATGGTGAAGTTTCTTATGAACGTATTTACTTAATACCTGTTGCTGAAGATATTATGACACCAGATCCAATAACAATAAAAGAAAGTGAAGATGCTAGTTTAGCAGCAAGAATGTTAATTGAGTATAATATTGGTGGAATGCCAGTAGTAAATAATGATGATAAATTAACTGGTCTAATTACAAAAGTCGATTTTATTAAAATATTAGCAAAAGGTACGTAGTATGAAAATAACAGATATTTTAGTAAAGAATCCTCCTATGCTAAGTAAGAATAGACCTATAACTGATACGTTAGAAATTTTAAGAAAAGAACCAGTAGATAGTGTATGTATTTATGATGAAAATGAAAAACTCATTGGTACAATTAGCTATAGAGATATTTTAAGTAGAATTGGTATAGAAAAAGTAAGAAGAATATCTCCAGAATCTCTTTACAATTCAGGATTTGTTAGAGAGTTTCCTACTCATATATCATATGAGTGTTCTATTAGAAAATGTGCAGAATTAATGTTAGAATTTAATGTAAATTCTTTTCCTCTTTTCTATGGTGAAACTTTTCTTGGTATGATTTATAGAAGAGATATGATAAAATTTCTTGAGAATTCTTCTACTACTATAGATTTAATAATGAATAAAAATCCACTAGTGATATATCCACATAATAGAGTAATACATGCAAGAAGAATAATGCTAGATTATAATCTTTCTTTTTTACCAGTTTTAAATGATGAAGGTAGAATTTTAGGTGTAATAACTGAAGGAGAAGTTGTTAATACTTTAATAGAATTTTATAGAAAAACATCAGAAAAACATCAAAAAGCTAAAATAAAAGAAATATTAGTAACAACATCAATGATTGTAGACATTCCTATTGTAGAAAAGAATATCTCTATTTCTGATATTGCAATAGACATCAGAAGAAAAGGTTTACCAGGAGTTATTGTAACTGAAAATAAAAAGATTATAGGAATTGTTACTCATAATGAAATAATAAAATATATAGCTCATAGCTTTCCAGAGGGAATATAAATTTTATGAAATTTATAGTAGATGCAATGTTAGGAAGACTTGCAAAATGGTTAAGACTACTTGGTTATGATACTATATATAATAAAATGCTTAATGATGATGAATTAATAAATATTGCAAAAAATGAAAATAGAATATTATTAACAAGAGATGAATTTCTTTTTAAAAAAGCAATAAAAAGTAATGTAAGTGCAAAATTAATAAGTTCTACAGATTTTATGATTGCCTTAAAGGAACTTAACTTACCTTTAGATGAATCTATAATAGGTTCTAGATGTACAATATGTAATGCAATATTAGTAGAAGAAAAAACAAATATTTGGAAATGTCCAAATTGTGGAAAACTTTATTGGCAAGGAAAACATTGGAAGGATATAAATAGAAGAATAAAACTTTTGAAAGGTGATAATAATGTTAACTCTTGAAGAAGGAGAATTTTTAGTTAAGCTTGCTAGAGAAGCTGTAACAAGATATATTAGTAAAGGAGAAAAAATTACTCCTCCTAAATATCCAAGTACAAAAATTTATGAAAAAAGTGGAGTCTTTGTAACTATAGAGAAATTATTTCATGGAGAAAAAATACTAAGAGGATGTATTGGTTTTCCATATCCATATTTCCCACTAATTGAAGCTGTAATTGAAGCTGCAATAAGTGCTGCTACAGAAGATCCACGTTTTCCTCCTTTAAGAAAAGAAGAACTTTCTGAAGTTGTATTTGAAGTTAGTGTATTAACACCTCCAAAATTATTAACTGTTGAAAATCCAAGAGATTATGTTAAGAAAATAAAAGTAGGAAGAGATGGCTTAATTGTAGAATTTGGTCCATATTCTGGAATTTTATTACCTCAAGTCCCAGTTGAATATAAGTGGGATGAAGAGACTTTTCTTTCAGAATGTTGTATGAAAGCTGGTCTTCCACCAGATTGTTGGCTTTCAAAAAAAGTTAAGATTTACACCTTTACAGCAGAAATATTTTCTGAATTATCTCCATGTGGTAAAATTATAAAGAGAGAACTTGGATGATAAAATGCGTCTATACTTTGCTCCATGTGGTATAGGATTAGGTCATGCAGGAAGATGTATTGCAATAGCTAATATGTTTAAGAATAATGCTGAAATTCTATTTTCTTCATATAATGAAGCTGTAAGCTACATTAAGAAAGAAAATTATAAAGTAGAAAAAGTACCTGAGATTTATTTTTATGAAAAAATTGATGGTACTTTTGATCTTAAAAGAACATTAGCTTCAGGACCTAAAGTTATTATTAATTTCCTTAGACAAATAGGTGCAGAAATAAACCTTATGGAACATTTTAAACCTGATGTTGTAATTTCAGATAGTCGCTTATCATCAATTATTGCTGCTGGAATAATGGGATTTAAATCTATTCTAATTTTACATCAATTAAGAATAATGATTCCTCATATTAAACCTATTGATAAGAAATTAAAACAAAAAATAAAAGATCATACTGAAAGATTTATCTTAGAAACACTTGGTAGTTTTTGGAATTTAAGTAATATAATTTTAGTACCTGATTTTCCTCCTCCTTACACTATAGCTAAATATAATGTTGTTCCATCTCATAAATATTTAAATAAACTCAAATTAATTGGTCCAATTGTATCAAAATATCCTTGGGAATTACCTCCAAAAGATGAAATAAGAAAAGAATTAAGAAAAAAACTAGGAATTGATGATAGTCCACTCATATTTATTGCTATGAGTGGTACATTAGCTGAAAAAAAGTACATTACTGAAAAGTTAATTAAAATACTTCAGGATTTCCCTCAAACATACAATGTGGTACTAAGTAGAGGAATTGCAGATAACAATAATGTTAATAGAATAAGTAAAATAAATGAGAAAATAGTAATATGTGATTGGGTAGATGATAGATATAAGTTATTAAAAGCATGTGATTTATTAATAACAAGAGGAGGTCATAATACTGTTTCTGAGGCAATATACTATGGAAAACCAATGATAATAATTCCAACACCAGCTCATTCTGAACATCAGGGAATCGCAAAATCTGCAGTAGATATGAAAATTGCAAAATGTATTCAACAATATCATCTTTCTAAAGAAGTTCTTTTAAGTAGTATAAATGAAATTTTGAATTCTTCTGAAATTCATTTAAAAGTAAAAGAATTAGAAAATTTTGCTTCTAAATTCAATGCTTTAAAAACAATTTACGAAATCATAAACAAAATAATATAAAAAAATTATTGCATTGTAATTAATGTAGTAGTTCTCAAAAGACCATCTATCTTTCTAATCTCTTCAACACGTTTTGTAAGTTCCTTGATATCTTGTGTTTCTATTTTTAGTAAAATATCAAATTCACCAAATACTAAATATCCTTCAATTACTCCTTTTATTTTTAGACAATTTTCTAGTACTTCTCTTTCTCTTCCTATTTGTGTTACTCCTAATACAAAAGCTAATATTCCCATCTTAAGTACCCTCATGTACAGTATGTATTATTTTTATCATAAATAGACATATATAAATAATTTTTCTTAATAATAATGGAAATATATGATAAACTTTATCCCCTTATTATTATTAATAACTCCTATTGCTTATCAATATAATATTACAATAACATTAATTAATAAAGGAGAAACTCTTTTTCCTAATACAACAAATTCTCCATATTATTATTTAATAAATCAAAATATATTTCCTAATACGACATATCAAGAAGTAATATTAGAAAAAGTCTTAGTAAACTCTTCACCAGCCTCATTTAAAATATATTTAGATGCTGATGGAAATTCATGTATAAAAATTATTACAGATCAACCAATTAAAACAAATGAATCACTATCACTTTCACTATCTTTTTTAATTAAAATTAAAAATCGAGATTTTGATATTTCTGGAATAAGTAGTATAAATGATATACCAATGAATCTTTCTGAAAAATATCCATTAGTTGGTATATGGAATTTATCAAGTGAAAAATTAGAAGAAATTTCAAAACTTGTATATTCTATTAAAAATACTGAAGATAATGTACTAATAATAATAATGAAAATACTAAAATGGTTTGAAGAAAATATAAGATATAATTCTAGTCTTGTTTATCCTCAAAAAGTATTAGATACATATTACAATAGAAATGGAGATTGTGATGATCAAGCAAATTTATTTGTTCTTTTTTGTAGAATTTTAGGAATACCATCATATACTTCCATAGGTGCAATATATATTCCTGGAAGTAAAATTACAGATGAACATGATAATATGATTTTTATTTTAAATAATGTAGTTTGGCATGGATGGGCAATGGTTTATTTACCAAAAGATTCTAAGGGTGAATGGTTTCCTGTAGATTTGACTTTTTTCAAAGGAGCATATATTATTAATAATTATATTAGAAGTAGGAATTTGTTAGATCATATTACTGGATCTGCTTTTTCAAAACAAGCTACATTTGAATATATGAGAATTAACTCTACAAATTATATTGATGATTATTTTAAAATGAAAAATATAATGAATAGCTATAATGTAACATGGATAGAAGAACATTATGTATATCCAGTTTATGAAATTCCACTATGGTTTCTAATAGTGATAATTAGTATCATTTCTATTTTGATCATTTATAAGATTCGAAATGTATTACTGAGAAGATATCTTTTCTACCTCTTGGCATAGGTCTTTCTGCTGGTACTCCAATTGGTATTAATGCTACTGGTCTTATTCCTTGTGGTATCTTTAATATTCTTCTTACTTCTTCTTCATCAAAAGCACCAACCCAACAAGAACCATAGCCTAATGCTGTTGCTGCTAATAACATATTTTCTATTGCAGCTGCAGTATCTTGTATACAATAGAGTGTTTTTCCTCTAATTCCATAAACAGATTCAGATTCATATTCCTTAGCACATACTACTATTATAACCCCTGCATGCATCATCCAATATTGACCTAGAGCTGCTTCGCATAATTTTTCTTTTATATCATTATTTGTAACAATTATAAATTCCCAAGGTTGTAGATTTCCAGCTGATGGTGCAAGTATACCAGCTTTTAGAATTTTCATCAAATCTTCTTCTTTTACAGGAACGTTTTTATATTTTCTTATACTTCTTCTTTTTTCTATACATTCAAATACATCCATTTTCTCTCACTTACAAATATTTAATTTCATCTTACAAAAATATATTTTTAATATTTCATGTAGTTTTTGACATTTTTTCTAACATACGTTCAAAAGTCCATCGTACAACACTTCTAATTTCTCTTATTCTTGTTTCATCTTTTACATTTCTAATGATTATTTCTTTTATTAAATCACCATCAGTTTCTATAGTATAATCAATAACTTCATCTGGACTCTTTTTCTTACGTGCAACTTCTTCTTCATCTTTCTTTTTCATCTTTTCTAATACTCTTTCAATAAAAAAAGATTGAAAAGGTGAAGTCTTTATGCTTAATTTTAAATCTTCTCTTGGAACTATTTTAATTATATTTTTTCCTACATAAATATTTCCTAAATCCTCTCCAGATTTTGATTTTATTTGAAAGACTTCTTCATAAGTTTCTTCAAAAGTCTTTTTTTCAATTCCTTCTTCTACAATTTTACTTGCAGGTTTAAAACTAACTTTTGCTAATGCTTCATCAACAAGTTTAAGTGATGTTTTTAATAGCATTAATTCTTTCTCCATTTTCATTATTTTTTCTTCTAAATCTTTTTTTAATTCAGCTAAAATTTTAACATCTTCTTCTGACATTTTTTCACCAATTATCCTTTAAATATATCATTTGAGCTCATTATAATTTTATATAAGAAATTTCAAGTATATAATACTGGTGATAAATTGAAATATAGTGAACTTGTTGATTTTTATGAGAGAATTAGTCAAACAACAAGAAGACTAGAAATTACTGATTTATTAGTAGGACTATTTAGTAAATGTCCTCCAGATTTAATTGATAAAATTGTATACTTAACTCAAGGAAGAATTTTTCCTGAGTTTATTCCTTTAGAATTAGGAATGGGCGATAAAATGATTATTAGAAGTATTGCTCAAGCTGCTACAGTTAAAGAATCTGAAGTTGAACAACTTTATAAAACTACAGGTGATTTAGGTAAAGTTGCTAATATTCTTCTTTCTAAAGGTAAAAAACAAGCAACTCTTGATTTATTTTCTTTTTCTCAGAAAAAAGAACCAATTACAATAGAGCGAGTATATAAAGATTTAGAGAAAATTGCAAAAGCTCAAGGTCCTGGTTCTCAAGAAGAAAAAATTCGTATACTATCTGATCTCTTAAGAGATGCTTCTCCAAGAGAAGCAATGTATATAGTACGTACAGTAAATGGAACTCTTAGACTTGGAGTTGCTGATATGACAATATTAGATGCTTTAACAATTACTTATGTTGGATCAAAAGATGCTAGACCTATTGTTGAAAGAGCTTATAATCTTAGAAGTGATTTAGGTTTTGTTGCTAGAATTCTAGCAACTCAAGGAATAAATGCACTTAAAGACATAAAGCCAATGCCAGGTATACCTGTAAGACCAATGCTAGCTGAACGATTATCTGATCCTATTGAAATTTTAAAGAAAATGAATGGTAAGTGTGCAGCTGAATATAAATATGATGGAGAAAGAGTACAAATTCATAAAATTAATGATAAGAAAATAATATTATTTTCTAGAAGACTTGAAAATATTACACATCATTATCCTGATGTAATAGAATTTATTTCAAATAGTATTTCCTTAAATTCTTATATTATAGAAGGAGAAATAATTGCCATTGATCCTGATACAGGTGAATTTTTACCTTTTCAAGAATTAATGCATAGACGAAGAAAGTATGATATTGAAGAAGCAATGAAAAAATATCCTGCATCAGTAAGATTATTTGATATAATTTATGCTGATGGAATAGATTTTACATTAACTCCATATCCTAAGCGTAGAGAATTTTTAGATAAAGTTGTTAAAGAAAATGATAGAGTAAAACTTGCTGAACAGAAAATAATTGAAAATGTAGAAGATTTAGAAATGTTCTTTCATGAAGCAATTTCAAATGGATGTGAAGGACTTGTTGTAAAATCTCTTTCTTCAGAATCAATATATAGAGCAGGAGCAAGAGGATGGCTTTGGATAAAATATAAACGTGATTATAAGAGTGAAATGATAGATACTGTTGACTTAGTTATAGTTGGAGGATTTATGGGAACTGGTAGAAGAGCTGGTTGTATTGGTTCATTACTTCTTGCTACTTATAATGATAAAAATGATACATTTGAAACTGTATGTAAATGTGCAACAGGATTTAGTGATGAAGAAATAAAGAATATGCGAGATATTCTAGCTCCTTATATAATTCCACATAAACATCCAAGAGTAGAATCTAGAATAACTCCTGATGTTTGGGTTTTACCAGCTATTGTTATTGAAGTTATTGGAGCTGAAATTACATTATCCCCAGTACATACTTGTGGATTAAATACAATAAAAAAAGGTGCAGGTTTAGCAATTCGTTTTCCAAGATTTACTGGTAAATGGAGATATGATAAGAAACCTGAAGATGCTACAACTACTGATGAAATAATTGAAATGTATAAGAGGCAATTAAAGAAATTATATGAAGAAGTAGAAGTTACTTCATAAAATAGAAAGATTTATATTTTAAGTTTTTTATACAAAATTGCCGATCTAAATATCGGTGATGAGAGGAGTAGCCACCCCCTTGATTGCCCAAAAAAATTGGGAACCCACGCTCATTCTTGAGCGGGGAGGTAGGCATAAAAAACCTAAAGGAGGGAAAAATGTGGGATATCGTAATAAAGGCCACAAGAAATTTGGACAGAAATACGAAAGAATAGATCTTAGACCAAAACCAGTAAAAGAAGGAGAAGAATACGAAGTTGATATAAAGGAATTAAGTAGACGTGGAGAAGGAATTGCTCGTATCGAGGGATTTGTAATATTTGTACCAAATACGAAAATTGGTGATCATATAAAGATTAAGGTAACTAAAGTGGCCAAGAGATACGCTATAGCTGAGGTTATTCAGTAAAATTAAATTCAATTTTAAAATTTAATATAATTTTATTTTTTCTTTTTTATTTTGTGATCCTAAATGATATCTATATTCACAAGCTTTGGTACATTAAAAGTAAATAATGATTTATCATTATTTATTAATAATAAAAAATTAACACCACAATTTAGAACTCTAAATGATATTTTTCCAGTTCTTTACACTACAGAAGATATAGAAATTTCAAAGGATACACCATTATATGCAATGTATAGAGGAGTATATAATGAGAAAGATGAAAGAATTTTCTTACAAAGAAAAATAAGATTTGATATTACTATAATGTCAAATATAACTATAGGAAGAGAATGGAACAAAACATTAGGTCATTATCATCCTATTGCTGAAAATAATCTTTCATATCCAGAATTATATCAAGTACTATATGGAAAAGCTACTTTTCTTCTTCAAAAAAAGGTAAATGATGAAATTATAGATTTTGTAATTGCAGAAGTAAAAGAAGGTGAAGCTTTTCTTATCCCTCCTAACTATGGTCATGTTACTATCAATTCTGGTAATAAAATACTTGTAATGGCAAATTTAGTATCTAGTAATTTTCAATCTTTATATGAAGAATATATAAGACATAAGGGAGCTGCATATTATTTACTTGTAGATGGCTCTCTTATACCAAATCCAAATTATAAAAAAATAGTAAGACCAAGATTTTCAAATAAGAGATTTCCTATATCAAAAGATATTTACTCAGATTTTCTATCATGTCCATCTTGTTTTAATTTTCTTAATAAACCTTCATTAATATCTGATTTCTCTTTATGATTTTTTAAATTTTTATATACCTTCTACTATTTTCCTTATTGTACGTAAATAGGTGATTAAATGAAGTTTGGATTTTATACTATGGACGACTTTGACTTTAATGGAAAGAGAGTTCTTCTAAGAATTGATATTAACTCACCAATTGATCCTAATACAAATGAAATACTTGATGATTTTCGTATAAGATATCATGTACCTACAATACTAGAACTATTAGATAGGGGAGCATCTGTAACTATTTTAGCTCATCAAGGTCGTCCTGGTGATAATGATTTTACAACTTTAAGTAATCATGCAAAACTTTTATCTCATTACTTAAATAGAGAAGTAAAATATATAGAAGATATCTTTGGTCCTACAGCAAGATCATCAATATTATCATCAAAACCAGGAGATGTAATATTATTAGAAAATGTTAGATTTTACTCTGAAGAAGTAATTGAAAAAATACCTGAAGCTCAATCAAAAACATTTCTTGTACGCTTTCTTGCACCACTTTTTTCAATCTACATAAATGATGCTTTTGCTACTTCACATAGATCTCATCCATCTCTTACTGGCTTCCCTATGGTTTTACCATCATGTGGAGGTAGATTATTAGAAAAAGAAGTAGAATCATTAAACTTAATAATGGAAGATTCCTTAAGACCAAGTGTATTTATACTTGGAGGTGGAAAAGTCTCAGATTCTTTACAATTAATAGAAGCTCTTCTTCAAAGAAATATTGCTGATAAGGTACTTTTAACAGGCTTAGTTTCTCATTTATTTATGATTGCAAAGGGTTTAAATCTCAATAGAGAAACTTTACGAGTACTTGAGGGAAAAGGAATATATTCTCTTTTGCCAAGAGCACAACGTTTAGTTCAATCTTTTCCAGATAGAATAGTAGTACCTATTGATTCTGCTTTACTTAAAAATGGTAATCGAGTAGAAGTTAGTAATGAAAACATACCTAATTTCTCTCCAATATATGATATTGGAGAGAATACTATTAAATTATATTCTGAAATTATAAAAGATGCAAAAATAATTGTAGTAAGAGGACCTGCTGGCTATATAGAAGATGAAAGATTTAGTAAAGGAAGTGAAAATCTCTTAAAATGTATTGTAAATAGTAAAGGAAAGAAAATATTGGGAGGAGGACACTTAAGAAGGATAGCAGAAAAACTAAAAGTTATTGATAAAATTGATTACTTTAGTACAGGTGGTGGAGCATTTATTGCATTTTTATCAGGTGAAAAATTACCTGCAATTGAGGCTCTTATTATTTCTGCTAAAAAATTTAAACCTAATAAATAAGAATAAATAAGGTGAGAATATTGGTAGTTAGAGTTGGAATAAATGGATATGGAACTATTGGTAAAAGAGTTGCTGATGCTATATTAAAGCAAAAAGACATGGAATTAGTAGGAGTTACAAAAACAAAACCAAATTTTGAGTGTAAAATAGCTATAGAAAAAGGCATACCTATTTTTGCTTCTTCTCCTGATAGAATTAAATTATTTGAAGAAGCAGGTATAAAGGTTAATGGAACATTAGAAGATTTACTTAGAAACTGTGATGTAATTATAGATTGTACACCAGGAGGTATTGGTGCATCATATAAACCAATTTATGAAAAATATAATGTAAAGGCAATATTTCAGGGAGGAGAAAAACATGATGTTGCAGGATTTTCTTTTAATGCATATTGTAATTATAAAGAAGCAATTGGAAGGAAATATGTTAGAGTAGTTTCATGTAATACAACTGCTCTTTGTAGATTATTATATGCAATAGATAATGCATTTGGAATTAAAAAAGCAAGAGTAGTTTTAATTAGAAGAGGAGCAGATCCTCATGAAGATTCAAAAGGTCCAATAAATAGCATTGTTCCTGATCCAGTTTCCATTCCTTCTCATCATGGACCAGATTTAAACAAAGTTCTTCCACATATTAATATTACTACAATAGCATTTGCTGTACCAGAAACACTTATGCATGTTCATGTTGTAAATTTAGAACTAAATAATTCAGTAACAGAATCTGATGTAATAAATGTGCTATCAAAATACTCAAGAATAAAAATAGTTTCTGCAAAATTAGGATTAGATTCTACTTCAGCTATAATTGAATATGCTAGAGATTTAGGAAGAAAACGCTATGATATACCTGAATTAATAATTTGGAAAGAATCTATAAAGTCTTATGGAAATGAAATATATCTTTCTCAAGCTGTACATCAAGAATCCATAGTAGTACCTGAAAATATTGATGCAATAAGAGCAATGATGAAAATAACAGAAAATCCTGAAGAATCCATAAGATTAACTGATGAATCACTAGGTATAGGAGGTGATTTTAATATTTAAGAATATACTTGTACCAATAGATAGCTCACCTGCTTCTCTAAGAGCTTTAGATTTAGCAATAGAATTTGCCATGAGAGATGGTGCAAAAATAACCCTAATCTATGTTATTCTTTCATCTTCTAAATTAAATGCTCAAACAATTGATGAACTTAAAAAATTAGGTGAAAATGTTCTTCATGAAGCAGAAGAAAAATGTAAAAAACATGGTATTATTCCTAAAAAAGTTCTTAGGATTGGAGAGTTAGATCAGTCTTCTATAGCTTTAGAAATTTATGATGAAGTATTAAAAGGAAAGTATGATCTTGTTATTCTTGGTACTAAAGGATACTGTGGAGAGAAAGCTATACTTATGGGAAGTATTGCTATTGCTTTAGCAATTACTCTTCCATGTACTGTAATAATTGTTCGTTAATTTTTCATTTGGTGTTTTAATATGAATCATAAAACAAAAATTATCTTTGGTACAGATGGTTGGCGTGCTAGAATGGATAGTGATTTTAATATAGATAATGTAAGAAAAATTGCTCAAGCAATTGCATATTACTTAATAGACTCTGGCTATAGTAAGGGCATATTTATTGGATATGATGGAAGAAAAAATTCTCAAATTTTTGCTAAAGTATGTGCTGAAGTAATCTCATCTTTTAACATTTCTTCTTTTCTTCCACCAAGACCTATACCTACTCCATTAGCTGCTTTTGCTACAGTAAAGTATTCACTTAATGGCTCTATTATGATAACAGCTTCTCATAATCCTCCAATATATAATGGAATAAAGTTTATACCATACTATGGTGGACCTGCTACTTCTGATATTACAAGAAAAATAGAAGAGTATATTCATAAGATTAAGGAAGTTAAATATGAAGATTTTGAAAAATTAAAAGCAAAGGGATTGATTACAATCATAAATCCAATTGATGATTATATAGATCATCTATTAAGGATGCTCTCTATAAGTAAATTAAATATGAATATTTGTATTGATGCTATGCATGGTGCAACTACAGGAATAATTGATTTGTTAATTTCTAGACTTAATGCAAATATTCATATGATTAGAGGAAATATTGATCCAGAATTTGGTGGAATAACACCAGATCCTATTCCAAGTAATTTAGAATTATTACGTAATGAAGTAACTTCAAAAAAATTTGATATAGGATTAGCTTTTGATGGTGATGGAGATAGATTAGCAGTAGTTACTAATGATGGTACATTCTTATTAGCAAATCAAATTTTACCATTACTTTATATTCATTTACATGATCATAGAAATAAAATTGGAAATGCTGCTAGAACTGTTGCAACTTCTCATATGTTAGACTTTATTGTAAACGAAAGAGGACATAAAGTAATTGAAACTCCTGTTGGTTTTAAGTATATTGCTCCTTTACTTTATGAAAGAAAAATAATAATTGGTGGAGAAGAAAGTGGAGGAATAGGTTTTATAGATCATATACCAGAAAAAGATGGAATTGCTTCTGCAATTTTATTATTAGAATTCTTAAGTTTTAGTAACATTAAAGAGATCATTGAGAAACTTTACTCTAAGTATGGAAGTTTTGAGTTTAAAAGAATTGATTTAAATAAAATATTAGAAATTCCATCAGATTTTCCTTATAATGAAATATTAAATAAAAAAGTATTAAAGATAATTAAAATAGATGGATTAAAAGTAATACTAGAGGATGGATCTTGGTTCTTAGTAAGAAGATCTGGTACTGAAAATTTAATACGTATTTATATTGAATCAAAAACAAAAAATAATATTAAGAAACTAGAAGATTTTATAATAAATTTCCTAATAAAGTAATATTAATTAACTTTTTAGTCAATATCTAATATTAAGGAGGTAGAAATTGAAGCGAAAATTTGTTGCTGCAAGAGCTGACTTAGTAGAGAAAATAAGTGAATTAGCAAAGAAAAGTGGTAGAACTATGTTTAGTATATTAAATGAAGCACTTGATGCTTTCATAAAAGCAAAAGAGAAAAATAAAGATCTTTATTCTGTTTTAGAAGAAGTAAGTATTATTGAAATAGCAAGAAGTGCAGGAATGATATTTGTACCGGAAGTTGCTTATGATAGCATTATAGGGAATAATAATTTTGAAGATTATTGGAAAAATTCAGGTCAATTATTTGGAAAATATTTAGAAATTAATGGTTTTAAAGAATTAAAAGATATTGAAAAAGCAATAAAGGAAATTATTGGAGAAGATATTGATATTACTATTTCAAATAATAAGATTGTATGTATTTGTCCTAGACTAATGGAAAGTAGACTTAGAGATATTGCATCTTTTCTAGAAGGTGTTATTACAAATTTTGGTTTTAATGTATTAGGAAAAGAGATATCAAAAGGTATAGTTGTAATGAGAATTAAAAAAGGTGGGAATATTGCCAGAGAAAATCGAAAAGAAACTTTTAGTAGTTAGATCTGATATTTTGGAAAAATTATATGAAATTGCAAAAAGAGAAAATAAAACTCTTTTTGCTCTTACAAATGAAATTCTTCAAGATGCTATTAAGGTTAGTGAAATGAATAAAACTATAGGAGAGTTATTAAATTTCCATAATCTAATTAAACTTCAAAAAGATTCTGGTGCAATAATTGTTCCTTCTGAGATATTATTAAAAGCATTAAAGAATTGGAATAATAAGGAAGAAATGATAAAAGCATGGAGATTAGCAGGAGAATGGTATGGAAAATATTTAATAGCAAAACTTGAAAATCCACTTGAGATACTACCATCATTATTTTCTACATCATTTTGGCATTTATCAGAAGTGAAAATGAATATGAAAAATAATGATAAGATAAATATAAGCTTAATAGCACCAAATACAGAACAAATACTTATTGAAATTACTGTAGAATACATAGATGGTATAATGAGTGCTCTTGGTTTTCAAAATACTAAATGTGATATAATTCGTGGTGTTGCAATATTAGAATTTTCTAAAAAAATATAAAGTTTCCAATTATAAAATATTCTTATGAAATATATTCCTTGGAGTAAAGTTTCTGATTGGTATTGTAGAACTTGTGGTAAGTGTTGTAAAATATTTAAGGTACCATTATCATTTATTGAAGTTAATTTACTATCTAAAAAATTTGGTTTTTACTGTATAGAAGCATATGCAGGAAGTTTTTACTTAAAAAGAATAAATGGAAAATGTATTTTTCAATTTAATAATTTATGTAGTATACATCCTTTTAAACCTATGGCATGTAAATTATGGCCTTTTTCAATAAATGAAATACCAAAATATGGTGAAAAGGATAGTTCATATTTTGAATATAAAGGTGAAGTATTTTATGTATACTTAAATTCATATTGTGAAGGAATAGTACCTGGTAAACCTTCTTTTAGATTAGTTAATAAAACAATACCAGAATTAATAGAATTAATTCGAAAACCCTCTAAGTTATATAGTAATTGGGAAAAACCTTCTCTTAAAGTTTTTAGTTTTCATATAAATTAAATATAAAAATTTAAAATAACATAAAAGGGATAAAAATGAAAGCAATGATTCTTAAGTCTATATCTAAAATAGAAAATAAACCACTTATACTTGAAGATATAGAAGTACCTGAACCTTCTAATAATCAAATTTTAGTAAGAATAAATGTATGTGGAATATGTAGAACAGAACTTGATGAAATTGAAGGTAGATTACCACCAAAATTACCTATTATTCCAGGTCATCAAATTGTAGGTAGAGTGTACGAGATAGGATCTTCTGTTAAAAAATTTAAGAAAAATGATAGAGTAGGAATAGCATGGATATATTATGCTTGTGGTAGTTGTAAATTTTGTAAAAATGGACTTGAAAATTTATGTAATAGTTTTATTGGTACAGGACATGGAGCAAATGGTGGATATGCAGAATATGTAATAGTAAATGAGGATTTTGCATATCATATTCCTAGTGTTTTCTCAGATATAGAAGCAGCACCATTATTATGTGCTGGAGCTATTGGATATAGAGCATTAAAACTTACAGGAATGAGAGATGGAGATGTTATTGGTCTTTATGGTTTTGGTGCTTCAGCACATATATTATTTCAAGTAATTAGATATCTTTTTCCAAATTCTAAAATCTTTGTTTTTACTAAAAGAAAAGGTGATTTACCAAGTGAGTTAGCATTAAAAATGGGAGCTGATTGGGTTGGAGAAACAGGAGAAACTCCACCTGAAAAACTTAATTGTGCAATAGATACTACTCCATCTTCATTTCCAGTAAGAGAAGCTTTAAGAAATTTAGAAAAAGGTGGAAGACTTGTAATGAATTTAATAAGAAAAGAAGAAATGATAAATGATTTAGATTATACTATACATTTATGGGAAGAAAAGGAAATTAAAAGTGTAGCAAATATAACAAGAAAAGATGTAAAAGAATTTCTTGATATAGCAGCTAAAATACCTATAAAACCTGAAGTTAAAACATTTAGTCTTGAAGAAGCTAATGAAGCACTTTTAATGCTAAAATATGGAAAATATAGAGGAAGTGGGGTTTTGATAATAAGATAAGAATTTTTTTAATTCATTAATATTTGGAAGTCCACTTCTTGCTCCTTTCTTTTGAATTTTTAAAGCTGCAGTTGCTATACCCCAATACATACATTCTCTTAAACTTAGACCTTTTATTAATCCAGTTATAAAGCCAGCATTAAAAGCATCTCCTGCACCTGTTGTATCTACAACATTTACTTTTATAGCAGGTATTTCTATTTCATTATTACCATCAAATAAATAAGCTCCTCTTTCTCCCATTTTTACAACTACTATATTTACATATTTTGAGAGTAATTTTGCCCCTTCTTTATAGTTTACATTTGTAAGTTTTTTACATTCTACTTCATTTAATAATAACAAATCAATTCCTTCTAAATCATTTAAAGAAAATTCAATAACTCTTCCTCCAGGATCTAATGATATTTTTGTTTTTTTAATTTTTTCTTTTACCTCCATGAATACTTTTTTATTAACATTACATAACTGTATGTACTTACAGTATGGAATTTTATCAATAACTTCACTAATAGTTTTTTCTAAATATTCATTTGCACCTCTATATGCTAACATTCTTCTATTTCCATTTTTTTCTACAATTACACAAACCATTCCTGTTAATTTTTCATTTACTACTTTGATAAAATTAGTAATAACACCTTCTTTTTCTAGTTCTTCTATAGCTTTTTTACCAAAATAATCATTACCAACACATCCTATAATTCCTACCTTAAGTCCAAGTCTAGAAGCTGCTACTGCAAAATTTGCAGCTCCTCCTCCATGAAATATTTCCAAATTAGCTAAAACCTCATAATCAATTTCAGGTATTTTATCAACATAAAATGAAAGATCTATATTTATGTTACCTATAGATATAACATCAAGCATAACATCACCTTACGATAAGATTATTCTAGCATCTACAACTCTATATCCTTGTTTATATGCTATTACTGGATTAAGATCTATTTCTTTTATATTTGAAATATCCATCATAATTTTTGAAACTTTAAGTATCAAATCAGCTAAACTATCAATATCACAACCTTCTCTTCCTCTTATTCCCTTTAGTATTGGATATGCTTTTATTTCTGAAATCATTTCTAAAGCTTCATTTTTATCTATTGGAACTATTCTTAATGATATATCATTAAATACTTCTACAAATATACCTCCAAGTCCAAACATTACAACAGGTCCAAATTGTTCATCTCTTTTTGCACCAACTATTACTTCAATTCCTTGAGGTGCCATTTCTTCTATAAGAACTCCTTCAAGTCTTATTTTCCTCTCTCTAGCAATACTTATTATCCTATCATAAGAATTTATTACTTCTTCTTTATTCTTAATATTTAGTATAACACCACCTATATCTGATTTATGTAAAACATCATATGATACTATTTTCATTACAATTGGAAAATTAATTTCTTTTAGTACATTATCAATTTCTTCTTTTTCCTTTATAACTCTCCATTTTCCAGTTATTATTCCATAATCATTACATAACTTTTTTGCTTCTGGTTCTAAAAGCCATTTTTTATTTATCATTTATCTCACGTGATTTTAATTCCTTTATTTTACTTCTTATAATTTCATTTACAAGTTTTGGATCTCCTCTACCTCTTGTTTTCTTCATTACTTGTCCTATAAGAAAGTTTATAGCATTTTCATTTACAAGTGCATCTTTTACAGCTTTTTCATTTTCTCTAAAAACTTCTTCTACTATTTTTCTTATTAAATCTTCATCACTTATTCTAATCATATTTTTCTCCTTAACAATTTGTGAAGGCATTTTTCCTGTTTCTACTATTTCAGGCAAAATAATTTTTCCTATTTTACCACTTATAATTCCATCTTTTATCATCTTTAGCATTTCAACCATTGCTATTGGTGTAATTTTACTTTCTTGAATTTCTAAACCTCTATTATTTAAAACACCCAGAAGATCACTTATTATCCAATTACTTATAGTCTTTGGTTCATTAAATAATTTTACACATTCCTCAAAAAAATCAGCAAGAGCTTTTTGTGAAACTAAAATATTTGCATCATATTGTGGAATACCATATACTTTTGTAAATCTTTCTGCTCTTTCATCAGGTAATTCAGGCATTTTTAATTTTATACTCTCTATAAGTTCTTGTGTTATATGAATTGGTGGTATGTCTGGTTCTGGAAAATATCTATAATCATATTCTTCTTCTTTTTCTCTTAAGGAAATTGTTACTTTTCTTATTTCATCCCAATGTCTTGTTTCTCTTAATACTTTCTCTCCTTTATTTATTAAGTTCATTTGTCTTAATATTTCATAATTAAGTGCTCTTTCTACTTCTTTGAATGATGATATATTCTTTATTTCAACTCTTGCTTCTCCCTTTATAGAGATATTTGCATCACATCTCATAGCTCCTTCAAGACTTCCATCAAATATTCCTATATGTTCAAATACTGATCTTAATTTTTGTAGAAAAATTCTAGCTTCTTTTGGTGTAGAAATATCAGGCTCTGTTACTACTTCTAATAAAGCAATTCCTGCTCTATTATAATCTACAAGAGTACATGGTGATACATCTATAGGTCCTATATGAACTAATCTTGCTGGATCTTCTTCTAATTGAATACGTCTTATTCTTATTCTCTTTATTCTTCCTTCATAACTTATATCTAAATATCCACCACTACAAATAGGAGGAGAATTTTTTGTCTCATACATAGAAATTTGAAAATTCTTATTCATATCAACATAAAAATAATTTTTTCTAGAAAATAGAACTCTTTCATTAATTTTACTTTTTAATGCTAAACCTGCCATTATTGCAAATTCAATTGCTTTTTTATTTGGTTTTGGAAGCGTACCAGGATGTCCTAAGCATATTACACATACATTAGAGTTTGGTGGTTTATTCCTATAATCTGAACTACAACTACAAAATAATTTTGTTTTAAGATTTGTTAATTGACAATGAACTTCTAATCCAATTTTTATATCATTCATCATAATCTCTCCCATGTGCGTAAATTAAGTTCTTCTTCTAATTTTTTAGCTATACTAAGTATTTTACCTTCCATTAATGGAGGACCAATTATTTGTAATCCTACTGGTAATCCATTTGAAAATCCACATGGAATTGAAATAGCAGGAAGACCTGCAAGATTTACTGGAATTGTATCAATATCAATCATATACATAGCAAGAGGATCATGAATTTTCTCTCCTATTTTAAATGCAGTTATAGGCATAGTTGGTGTAATTAATACATCAAATTCCTTAAATGCTTTTTCAAAATCTCTTCTTATAAGTGTTCTAACTTTAAGTGCTTTAACATAATATTCTTCATAAAAACCAGCAGAAAGAGCAAATGCTCCTAAAATTATTCTTCTTTTAACTTCTTTTCCAAAAAGTTTTCTATTATAAGAAAAAGCAGTTGACCAATCCATTTCTTCATTATCTATTCTAACACCATATCTTATACCATCATATCTTGCAAGATTAGAACTAGCCTCAGACATTGCAATTAAATAATAAGCAGGAAGTGCATATTTTACCATAGGAAGACTTATTTCTTCATATTTTACACCTAAATTCTCTAGTATGTGAATACTTCTCCAAACTTCTTTTATTACATTTTCATCAGTTCCTTCACCAAAGAATTCTTTTGGAATACCAACTTTCATACCCTTTATTTCCTTATCTAAATATTTTAAATAGTCCTCATGAGGTTTATTTATAGAAGTACCATCCATTTCATCATATCCAGCAATTATATTCAAAAGAAGTGCACAATCTCTTACATCTCTTGTCATAGGTCCTATTTGTTCAAGACTATTAGCAAAAGCAATAAGTCCAAATCTACTTACAAGTCCATATGTTGGTTTTAGACCTACAATTCCACAAAAACTAGCAGGACATCTTATTGAACCTCCAGTATCTGAACCTAATGCAGCAACAGCTTCTTTCATAACAACAGCTATTGCACTTCCACCAGAAGAACCTCCTGGTACTCTTGTTTTATCCCAAGGATTTTTAGAAATGAAAAATGCACTATTTTCTGTTGAAGAACCCATGGCAAATTCATCCATATTTGTTTTTCCTATTATTACTGCTCCAGCTTCTTTTAATTTCTTTATAACAGTAGCATCATATGGTGGAATATAATTTTCAAGAATTCTTGAACCACATGTTGTTCTTAAACCTTTTGTACATATATTATCTTTTACTGCTATAGGTGCACCCTTAAGTATTCCCTTATTTTGCTTTTCATTTCTAACTTTTTCATTTACTGTAATATATGCTCTTACTTCTTCATCATACTTCTTTATTCTTTCAAAATATGCATCAATAACATCTTCCCAAATTATATCACCATTTTCTATACTATTTATAAGTTCAAATAAAGTCAAATCAACAATTCTCAATTTTTCACCTCAAAAAATTTTTGGTGCTACAAAATATCCATCTTTTACTTTTTTAGCCGTAAAAAGTGCTTCTTCTTGACTAAGAGAAGGTTTTACTTCATCTTCTCTAAATACATTTACCATTTCAATAACATGATATGTTGGTTCTACATTTTCTAAAGGTAATTCATCAATTACTTTAAATGCTTCTAATATTTTATTTAACTGATTTAAAAACTCTTCTTTTTCATTTTCTTCTAATTCTATTTTAACAAGTTGAGCAAGTTTTTCTAATCTTTCTTTAGAAATAATCTTAGGTTTTTCCATAATACTCACTTTGTAAACAATACTAAGCGAATATTATAAAAATAAGTCTTAATATTTTAATCTTATGCAAGAAGAAACTTTAGTATTAAAAGTAGCAGAAGCAAGACCACAAGATGTTGGTAGAAGAATAGCTAGAATAAGCCGTCAAAATATGTTAAAACTTAATTTAAAACCTGGTGATTTTATTTCTATCACTGGACAACGTACTACAGTTGCTCGTGTTTGGCCTCTTCCTAGTGATGAGGATTCTGATATAATAAGAATAGATGGTATTATTCGTCATAATGCTGGAACAACAATAGGTGATGCTGTAAAAATAAAGGCTATTGAACTAAGTTCTGCTTCAAAATTAATTTTAGCCCCCATAGAGAAAATTTCATTTAGTTCAGATTTTAGTGAATATGTAAAATCTTTAATTAAAGATACACCTGTTACTAAAGGTGATACTATTCCAATACCAATACTTGGAGAAGCTTTAAAGCTTGTTGTAACTGCAGTACAACCATCACCTTCAGCTTATGTTACTCATGATACAGAAATAATAATAAAAGAAGAACCTGTAAAGGAAGTAGAAGCAGCTATTCCAAGAGTTACATATGAGGATATTGGAGATCTTGAAGATGCAAAAATGAAAATAAGAGAAATGATTGAATTACCAATGAAACATCCTGAATTATTTAAACACTTAGGTATTGAGCCTCCAAAAGGTATACTATTATATGGTCCACCTGGTTGTGGTAAAACATTATTAGCAAAAGCAGTAGCAACTGAATCAGGTGCTAATTTCTTTTCTATAAATGGACCTGAAATTATGAGTAAGTTCTATGGAGAATCTGAAAGTAGATTAAGAGAAATATTTGAAGAAGCTGAAAAAGCTGCTCCAAGTGTAATTTTTATTGATGAAATTGATTCTATTGCACCAAAAAGAGAAGAAGTTACTGGAGAAGTTGAACGTCGTGTTGTAGCTCAATTATTAACCTTAATGGATGGATTAAAATCAAGAGGTCAAGTTGTTGTAATAGCTGCAACAAATAGACCAGAAGCAGTAGATCCTGCATTAAGAAGACCTGGAAGATTTGATAGAGAAATTGCTATACCTATGCCAGATAAAAAAGCAAGAAAGGAAATATTACAAGTTCACTTAAGAAATATGCCATTAGCTGATGATGTAAATATTGATGAATTAGCAGAATTAACACATGGTTATACTGGAGCTGATATTGCTGCATTATGTAGAGAAGCTGCAATACGTGCATTAAGACGTTTTTTACCAAAAATTGATTTAGAAAAGAAAACAATTCCTGCAAATATACTTAAGGATCTTAAGGTTACTAGAAATGACTTTTTTGAAGCAATGAAAGATATTACACCATCTACACTAAGAGAAGTCTATGTTGAAGTACCAGAAGTTCATTGGAGTGATATTGGAGGATTAGAAGATGTTAAGAAACAATTAAGAGAAATGGTAGAATTGCCAATGAAACATCCTGAATTATTTGAAAAAATGGGAATAACTCCTCCAAAAGGTATACTATTATATGGTCCACCTGGTTGTGGTAAAACATTATTAGCAAAAGCAGTAGCAACTGAATCAGGTGCTAATTTCATAAGTGTAAGAGGACCTGAAATACTTAGTAAATGGGTTGGAGAATCTGAAAAAGCTATAAGAGAAATTTTCAAAAAAGCAAGACAAGCTGCTCCTTGTGTAATATTCTTTGATGAAATTGATTCTATTGCACCAGTAAGAGGAGGAAGATTTGATTCTTCTGGTGTTACTGAGAGAATTGTTAATCAACTTCTTGCAGAAATGGATGGTTTAATTCCATTAAGAGGTGTAGTTGTAATAGCTGCAACAAATAGACCAGATATTATTGATCCTGCATTATTAAGACCTGGAAGATTTGATAGACTTGTTTTCATACCATTACCTGATAAAAAAGCAAGAGAAGAAATATTCAAGGTTCATACTAGAAAAATGCCTCTTGCAGAAGATGTTAATATTTCAGTACTAGCTGATATGACTGAAGGCTATACTGGTGCAGATATTGAAGCAATATGTAGAGAAGCAGCACTTAATGCTATAAGAGAAGATTTAAAACCTAAAAAAGTTGAAATGAGACATTTCATAGAAGCTATAAAGAATACACCAAAGAGCTTATCTCCTGAAGATGTGAAAAGATATGAAACAATGAAAAATATGCTTAGATTTTACCAGTAGATTATCGATACATTTTAAATATTTTATTTATTCCATCCATTATTGCATTTATAGAAGTCATTACAATATCTCCACCTACTGCAATACCTCTAGCAGTTTTTCCTTGTTTATCTTCTAATAAAACTTCTACTGTACATAATGAATCAGTTCCACCAGATATTGCTTCTAACTTATAGTTTAATAAATTAATTTTTTCTTCAATAGCATTTTGTATAGCTTTTGCTGCAGCATCAACTGGACCGATTCCTGTACTTGCTACAATTTTCTTATTATTTCCTATTGTTATTTGAATAGTAGCTGTAGGTGTTATTTTATTTCCTGTAATTATTAAAACCTCATCTAGTTTTACAATTTTTTCAGTTTCTGGTATTGCTCCTATTACTTCATCTACAATTGCAATTACATCATCTTCTACTATTTTCTTTTTATGAATTGCTAATTTCTTAACTTTTTCTACAACTTCTTTTATTTTTTCATCTGGAAGATTAAATTTTTCTTTTACAAATGCTGCAACAGCATGTTTTCCTGTATGTTTTCCCATAACAATTCTTCTTTTTTGTCCAACCATTTCTGGTGTAATAGGCTCATAACTTTCAGCTTTTGCAAGTACTCCATGTACATGTATTCCTGCCTCATGTGCAAATGCATTATCTCCTACTATTGGAAAGTTAGGCATTAATTTTATCATACTATATCTTTCAACAAGTCTTGAAGTTTCCTTTAATAATTTTAATTTTATTCCTGTTTTTACCTTATACATAGCTGTAAGAATCATAACTGTTTGTTCTAAGCTAGCATTTCCAGCTCTTTCTCCTAGTCCATTTATTGTAGTATGAACTTGCTCAGCTCCTGCTTTTACTCCTGATACTGTATTTGCAACAGCTAATCCAAAATCATTATGACAATGTACTGATATAGGTTTTTTCAATACCTTCTTTAATTCAGATACTAAATAAAACATAGCCTCTGGTTCCATTACACCTACAGTATCTGGAACATTATGTATATCTGCACCACATTCTTCTACACTTTTATAAAATTTTATTAGTCTTTCTAATGGTGTTCTTGTAGCATCTTCACATGAAAATTCACATTCAAAACCATGTGCTTTTACATATTCAGTACATTTTATTGCTTGTTTAAGAGCTTCTTCTTCATTCATTCTAAGTTTATATCTTAAATGAATATCAGAAGTAGCTATAAATATATGAATTCTATCAACATCTGCTCTAATACATGCATCTATATCTTCAAATGTACATCTTGCTAATCCACAAATCTTTGCTCTTAATCCCATTTTCTTCATTTCTTTTACAGCTTTTTCTTCTTCTTCAGAATTTATAGGAAAACCTCCTTCTATTACATCTACTCCTAACTCATCAAGTTTTCTTGCAATATCTAATTTCTCTTCGATAGTAAAACATACACCAGGTGTTTGTTCTCCATCTCTTAATGTTGTATCAAATACATAAACTCTTTCAGGAAGTCTATATCTTTCTCTTATTATCTTATTAAAATCGCTTACAAATATACCTTCTTCCATAAATTACACCTTAGATAGTATTATATAGTGGAAAAAAGTATTATAACTTTATGGAACTACAAGAAAGTTTTAAAAAGAAAATGGGCTTTGTACCTGGAATTGTGGATTTAGCTACTGAACTTGATCCAAAATTACTTACATTTTATGATTTCTGTGATAAAACAGTTCAAGAGGATGGTGCTTTACCATCAAAAATAAAAATGCTTATTATTATGGCAATGGGAGCTCAACGTCATTGTAAAGAATGTGTAGTTTCTGCAATGCGTGCAGCATATAGGAAAGGAGCAACAGAAGAAGAAATTTTAGAAGCTATTCGTTGTATTGCAGTAGCAGGTGGAGCACCAGCATTAGCTGCTTGTAAAGATGCTCTTCAACTCCTCAAAGAGAAAAAATTAGACAAAGAAGGATGTTAGTATTATTCATAAAGTACTCCTAATTCCTTAAGTCTTTCATAAACTTTTTCTACTGCTATTCTTACTTCATCTTCATGTTTTGCACCAGTACATACCATCTTACCAGATGAAAATATTAATAATACTACTTTTGGTTCACTCATTCTATAAATAAGACCAGGAAACTGCTCAGGTTCATACATTACATTTTCTAATAAATATGCAGCTTTTTCAAGATTTACTTCTGCATTAAGATTTGCAGAAGCTACTATGTTCTGTATTTGAATTTGTGGTTCTCCTACAATTACTATATTTCTTTCTCTTAAGTTTTTTATAATTTTCTTTATTGCTGCATGTACTTCTTTTTCTGATTTTGCACCAGTACATACCATCTTACCAGATGAAAATATTAAGGTAGCAGTTTTTGGTTTTGATAATCTATAAATAAGACCAGGAAATTGTTCAGGATTATATTCTACACCAGGTACATTTGCAGATATAGCATCTAAATCTATATTCTGATTAATTGTAACTGATGCAACAACATTCTCTATTCTATAAGAAGGTTTTGCCAAAAATCTTCACTCCCAATTTTTTTCTTATTTCTTTTCTCTCATAAACTTATAAAGATTTTCTTCTTTCAGGTATAATCATTATTATAATTGCAGTTACAATAATGAGTATAATTATATAGTATCCCATATAGGGAAAATACCAAACAACTTTTCCTATAATTCTATCTTCAGAAACCCATGTTAATGGATTATTTGGATTTCCATCTGGTAGTAAATTAGCATCTCCCTTTGTTAATATGTAAAACTTATCACTAATTTCCTTTTTATCTATTGCTCTATGCATAATTGGTAATGGATCATATATAACAAATATGAAAAAATCATATACTTTTGTATTTGGCAGCATATATACAATAATATCTCCATTAGTCCTATTAGCAATTATTTCACTAGCATTTACTTTTTTTATAAAAACAAGAGATCCAGTAGGTATAGTAGGTTCCATGCTTCCTGAAATTACTATGGTAAAAGGAGTATTAGTTCCTGATATAGTTCTAAAAATACTAATAAAGGAAATAATAATTATTAGAAATACTATAACTGTTATATGTGACTTTGATATTTTCATATTTCTTTTACTGGTCCTAGTCCAAATTTTTTAGCAAGCTCATCAGCATATTCTTGAATTTTCCTAATTTCTTCTTCACTTAAATGTTTAAATCTTCCCTGAAGTTCTAAGTACTTTTTTACAGGTAATCTTACTGGTACTGGAACTGTGACTCTGATTTTTCCATTTTCAACTTCATAAAGTGGCCAAAGTCCTGTTAAAACTGCTAATCTTCCTATTTCAATTCCCATATTTGTTTCAAATCTCCATCCAGTTGTACAAGGTGTTAGTACATGAATTAATGCAGGTCCTTCAACATCTAATCCTTTCTTTACTTTATTTATAAGATCAATAGGATATGATGGACATGCAGTTGCAGCATAAGGTATTCCATGAGCTACAGCTATTCCAACTAAATCTTTCTTTTTTGTTTTCTGACCTATAGATTTTTTACCAGGTGGAGTTGTTGTTGTTGCAGCACCGTAAGGTGTAGCAGAACTTCTTTGTACTCCTGTATTCATATATGCTTCATTATCATAGCATATGTATAAGAAATCATGACCTCTTTCTAATGCACCACTTAATGCTTGTAAACCTATATCAAAAGTTCCTCCATCTCCTGCTATTACAACTACATGAAATTTCTCATTACTTTTTCCTTTTCTTCTTAATGCTTTCATAGCTCCTTCTATACCTGAAGCTACAGCTGCAGCATTTTCAAAACCTAAATGAACCCATGGTACTCTCCATGATGAGTATGGAAAATATGAAGTTGCAACTTCTAAACAGCTTGTTGGAGTCACTATTACTACATTATTTCCAGTAGCCTTTAGTATTTGTCTTACTGTAGTACCTACCATACAACCAGCACAAAGTCTATGACCTGGAGCAAGATATTCCTCTTTTGGTAATTCTTTTATTGTTTTAAACATAATTCTTCACTCTCTTAATCCTATATATATACAAGGTTTGGGTCTTCCTTCTTCTGATACTTCTTTTACTATTTCAAACATTTTAATAAAGTCATCTATAAGTATATCTCTTCCACCAAGTCCTCCTACAAAGCTTTGTATTATAGGTCTATTTTTAGCATTATAAAGAGCACAACATATATCAGTATATAGTGGATGACCAGGACCACCTGGAGTTAATGCTCTATCTAGTACACCTACTCCCTTTACATCTTCTAATAATTTTATAATTTCATCTTTTGGAAATGGACGAAAACATCTTATTGATAGTAATCCTACTTTTTCTCCTTTTTTTCTAAGTTCATTAACTACAAATTTTGCAGTACCTGTAACAGCTCCCATTGTTATTAAAACATATTTAGCATCTTCCATCATATGTTCATTAACATTACCGTATTTTCTTCCAAAAACTTTACTAAATTCCTTATTTACATTATTAATATTATTTCTACTTCTTTCTATTGCTTCTAATGCTTGATACTTCATTTCAAAATAATATTCCGGTGGTCCAACTACTCCAATAGTATATGAAAGCTTTGGAGATACTCTATTTATTAAAGGCTTTGATGGTATATATTCTCTTACTAACTCTTCATCAGGTAATTCTACAGCTTCATATACATGACTTAATATAAATCCATCAAGATTTATCATTACTGGTAACAGTACTTCTTCAGCAATTTTAAATGCTTGTATTGTTGTATCAAAAGCTTCTTGGGCTGATTCTACCCAAAATTGTATCCAACCACAATCTCTTTCTGGCATTGCATCTGAATGATCATTCCATATATTTAATGGATGTGATAGTGCTCTATTTACATTTGCCATTACAATTGGTGTTCTAAGTGAAGATGCCATAAAAAGTACTTCATGCATATATGCAAGACCTTGTGATGAAGTAGCAGTAAAAACTCTAGCACCAGTTAAAGAAGCTCCTATACATGCACTTATTGCTGAATGCTCAGATTCTACATTTACATATTCTGCTTCTAACTCACCATTAGCTATAAATTCAGAAATCTTTTCTACAATTGGTGTTTGTGGTGTTATAGGATATGCTGCAACAAAATCAACATCTGCCATTTTTACAGCATATGCTACAGCATAATTTCCATTAAGTGCTACTCTCTTCATATTCTCTCACCATTGTTATTGCTTTTACATTACAACTTTTTTGACAAATTCCACATCCTTTACAATAAGATAAATTTATTTCATAGGATCCATCTTCTTTAATCATTATTGCTCCTTCAGGGCAATAAATCCAACATAAACCACATTTAGTACATTTACTTTTATCTAATATAGGTCTAAATACTCTCCATGTAGTAACATCAAATTCTACTGAATTACCTGGCTCTATTATCATTGCTCCTATAGGAATTTCTTTCCATGTTTTCATTCTATTCACCTTTCAAATATTATTGTTTGATTAAAAGCTTCTCTAACAGCTTTAATGTTCTTTTCTGCAATTTCTTTTCTGAATCTTTCTCTTATTACTAATTCAATACTTCTTAATTTAACAATATTTGTGGTCTTAATTACTGCACCTAATATTGCAGTATTTGTTATAGGAGATCCAATTTCTTTTATAGCAATAGTTGTTGCATCAACAGTAGCAATTTTCTTAGCATTTTTAAATTTTTCAGCATAATATTCTGGTTTTAATGGAGTATTAAGAATAACAATACCATCATTTTTAAGACCATCTTCAATTCCTTTCATGTTACATATGTGACTATCAAGTACTACTATGATATCTGGATTGTAAATTTGTGTTCTTAATAAAATATTTTCATCATCTATTCTTGTAAATCCTAAAACAGGTGCTCCTCTTCTTTCAGGACCAAAAGCTGCAAATGCTTGAGCATATTTTCCCTCATTAATTGCTGCAATTGCTAATATTTCAGCTGCAGTAACAACTCCTTGACCTCCTCTTCCATGCCATCTTATTTCTAACATAACTATTACACCAAGGATATTGTTATTTAATAACTAGAAGAATATTTAAAAATTATTATTAATAATGTTATAAATAAGTGAGATTTTATGGAGAATGATATCATATCTGCTATAGAGAAGCAATTAAATGAAGGAAAGGGATTTGAAATAAATTTTAAAGGTGAAATACCGAATATTAGTGATATTAAAGGAATTTCAAAAATAAGTAAAGAAGAAATTATTGATAATATTAAAGGAATTAAGAAAATTAAGAAGAAAAAAATATTAGAAGAACATAAAAATTTCATTATTGATATCTCCAAAGTTTTAATTAAAAATAAAATTCCTTTTAAGGTTACAATATTTCCTAATGAAGTAATTTTACGTTTTGACTTAGATCATTATATTCATTTATATCCTGATAAATTTGTAATAATAGGTTTCAATAGTTTAAATGAATTTCCAATATCTTTAATAAAATCTTATTTTCCAAAAGATAAAGAAGTTAAAATTCTTCATCAAGTTAGGTGATATTATGAAGATTTCTGCAATTATATATGGTTTTTCTTTAATTTTAATTTTTTTACCAACTTTTATTTATTACATAATTAGAAGAAATGATGTTTTCTCTATTATATCATATTTTATACCCTTTGTAATTGGTATTATAATTATTACAATTTCAGAGAAATTACTTAAAATAAAGCTTAGTTAAATTTTTGTAAATCTCTATTGTACTTTTTATTCTTATTAAATCTTTTTCTTCTACAGTTCTAACAACTTTTCCTGGAATTCCCATTACTACACTTCTATCTGGAATTTTCTTTCCCTCAGGAACTAAAGCTCCTGCTCCTATAATACATTCATTACCTATTTCTGCACCAGTTAATATAATTGCTCTCATTGCAATAAGACAATTATTTCCAATTTTACATCCATGTAATATACAACCATGACCTATTATACAATTATCTCCTATGATAGTTGGAAAACCAAAATCAGTATGTATAATAGATCCATCTTGTATACTAACATTTTTTCCTATTATTATTTTCTCAATATCTCCTCTAATTACTACAAATGGCCATATGTTACAATATTCTCCTATAACCACATCTCCTATGATAATTGCATTTTCATGTATGAATGCTGATGATGATATTATTGGTTTTTTTCCATTAATTTCTTGTATCATTTTTCTTCACATAATTTAAATAATGAAACAGATAACTCTGCATTTATAAAGTATGTAAATTTAAATGTATTTATCCATTCTGGTTTATCCATTACTCCTTGAAAACAAATACCTATTACACAATCTAGTTTACTTATTTTTTCAAGTTTTTCTTTTAATTCATATGGATTTACTTGTGATTTTGGCATTGCTAAACCACCTAGTAATACAACAATATCAAAATCTTTTTCATCAGTTTTTTCTCCTGCTATATAACCAATTCCTTCTTTTACATTTAAAATTACAGGAGCATCTCCATTAGGAGAGAAATAAGTCTTTATTGGTAAATCTCTAATGCCATATGTAAGAAATTCAGCAAAAGGAAGACATGTAAAAGGTGTACCAACAAATAATAACTTACCTGTTTTTTTAGAATCAATTATTGCTTTTCTAAAACATTTACTTAATCCAACAAGTCCTTTTTCTATCATGATTTCTTTCTTTATCATTTTCTCACAATTTTTAAATAATGTTTTTCATATTTCTATTTTTGGGATGAATTTTGTCAATAGATTTAAAATCAATACTTAGTGAATTTATTAAAATGTATCCTCCAAAAGGTCCATTACCTTCCTTTTCAATTTCTCATATAGTTAAAACCTTATTGTTATTAGAAAGTTCTACTATAGGAAGACAGGCTTTATCTAAATTACTAAATATTGGAGAAGGAGCAACTCGTACAATTATAAAAAAACTTTATGATAAAGGCATAATAGCTATTGATCCTATAGGTGGATGTTATTTAACAGATTATGGTAAATTAATTACAAAAAAATTAAGAGAATATATTATTTCTGAAAAAGAAGCAGATCTTAAAGAATTTGGAATATTTCTTCCTGCATGGGCAATACATATAAGACCTTCATATATTCCTAATATTACAAAAGCTAGAGATATTGGTATAAAATATGGTGCAGAAGGTGTACTTATTTTTCATTTTAAAAATTCCAAAATTTCTTTACCAATGATAACTGATGATATTTCTAAGGATTATCCTAATACTTCAAAATTTATTAAATCTTTTACACTTAATGAAAATGACTTAGTAATTATAGGATTTGCAAAAGATATTATAACTGCTGAAATAGCTACAATTGCTATAGCAATTCATATAATATTAGAAATTATTTAACAATATTATAACAAATGGTATAAATATTAGTACAATTGTATATAAGTAATGGGGGGAATCTTTATGAAAAAAAGTACAATTGTACTCTCTATTGTCCTGATAGTAATAATAGTCTCAGTAATTGGTATTTATATTTCACAAATATCAACTCCTAAGGTAAAAGTAAGAATTGGCTATTTAACAGGAGATTTACATCATTTAGCATTATTTGTTGCTATAGCAAATAATTACTTTGCAAATTATGGTATAGAATATGAAGTTTATGAATATATAAATGGACCTACATTAATGCAACATTTTCTTGCAGGAGAACTTGATTTTGGTTATGTTGGAACACCTCCAGCATTAATTGCAAGATCACAAAGTATAGGTTCTCCTAATGCACCTATTGCTATTGCTTCTGCTAACTTAGAAGGATCTGCATTAGTTGTTAATCCTAATATAAAAAGTATATCAGATTTAAATGGAAAGAAAATTGGAACACCAGGTACTGGTACTATACAAGATGTAATGTTATCAATATTTATTAGAAATAATAATTTAAATATTACAAAATATCCTATGACTGTACGTGATTTACCTTTAGCATTTGCTAGAGGAGAAATAGATGGTTTTATTGCATGGGAACCATATCCTTCAATTGCAATTTATCAATATAATGCATCAATACTACTTACATCTAAAGATTTAATGCCAGATCATCAGTGTTGTTTATTAGTAGTTTCAGAAAAATTCTTAAATTCAAGACCAGATATTGTTGAAAAAATGGTTAAAATTCATATTACTGCAATAAACTTTATAAATAGTAATCCATTAAAAGCTAAGGAAATAGCTATTAATAAAACTGGTCTTCCTGAAAAAGTTATTGAATCTGCATTATCAAGAATAAAATACAATGCAACAATAAATACTGAAAGTGTAAAAACATTCCTAAAAGAATCAATATCTCTAGGTATTATTAAGAATGTAGATCCAGAGAAAATAGATGAATTTTTAAAGGGCTTTATTTCAACTAAGTTTATTGGTGGCTAATATTGAAATATCATATTAATTATCTTTTTTCTTTTCTTTCTATTATTGTATTTCTTATATTGTGGCATTTATTTTCAATTATAATTAATATTCCTTATTTTCCCAGTCCAATATCAGTTATTAAAGCAATTTTAGAAATTGCATTGATTGGTGATGTTGATAAATATACATTAGCTCAACATATCTATGTAAGTGTAGAAAGAGTATTATTAGGATTTTCTATTGCTGCTATAACAGCAATTCCCTTAGGTTTAATTATTGGAATAAAACCTTTAATTAAAGACACTATTACACCAATTATTGAACCTATAAGATTTATTCCTCCAATAGCTTGGATTCCTTTAGCAATAGTTTTACTAGTAGGTATTACAAGATATATCTTTATTATATGGGTTGGAGCTTTCTTTCCTATTTTATTAAATACTATTGCAGGCATAAAAAGAACATCTAATATTTTAATTCAAATGGCAAAAAGCTTTGGTTCAAGTAGAAATCAAATAATATATAAAATTATTATTCCAAGTTCGCTTCCTGAAGTAATGACAGGTCTAAGAGTTGGACTTGGAGTAGGATGGATGTGTATTGTAGCAGCTGAAATGATAGGTGGAGAGCCTATAGGTCTTGGAAGACTTATAATAAAATATGCAGGATTACTTAGATTAGATGTAGTAATAGCTGGAATGATAGTTATAGGAATAATAGGTATGCTTATGAACTATATTATATTAGCAATAGAGAAAAGATTATTCAAATGGAGACAAGAAATTATTATAACATAGGTGACTATATTGAGTAAGGAAATAATTGTAGATTCACTTACAAAAATATTTACACAAGGAAAATCAAAACTTGAAGTTTTAAAGGATTTAACTTTTGATGTAAATAAAGGAGAGTTTATATGTATAGTTGGACCATCTGGATGTGGAAAAACTACACTTTTAAAAATTATATGTGGTCTTGAAGAACCTACTTATGGTAAAGTATTAATAAGAAATGAACCTCCAAATCCAATAAAACATCGTTTTGGTATGATATTTCAAGAAGATTCTTTATTACCATGGAGAAATGTTATAGGAAATGTAAAATTTGGATTAGAAATTAAAGGATATAATAAAAAAGAATCAGAAGAAATATCTAGAAAATATATTGAAATGGTAGGTCTTAAAGGATTTGAGAACTACTATCCATATCAATTATCTGGTGGAATGAAGAAAAGAGTAGCTATTGCTAGAGCCTTAGCAATTGATCCTGATCTAATACTAATGGATGAGCCTTTTGCAGATTTAGATGCTCAAACTAGATCATTAATGCAAAGAGAATTACTTAGAATATGGTTTGGAGTAGGAAAAACTGTATTATTTGTAACTCATAATGTAGAAGAAGCTGTATTCTTAGCAAATAGAGTAATAGTTTTAACAAAACGTCCATCAAGAGTAAAATCTATAATTAATATAGAATTACCATATCCAAGAAATAGACTTAGTCAATCGTTCATTTCTTATCGAGAAAAAATACTAAAATTATTTCATGAAGAAATGGGGGTCTCTGAATTTGGAACGTAGTGCTTTTGATGAATTAATAGAAGCATTTTTAAAATCTAATGAAGATTTCTCATTAACTTTACGTTCCATTATGAAAAGAATGAATATCTCTATAAAAAAATTAAGTCAAGAGACAGGTATACCTATAAGTACATTAAATAAAATATTAAATGAATCAAGAGATATTAGAATTTCAACTTTAAGAGCTATAATTTCATATTTTCGTAAAATTGAGAGAGTATCTTCTGATATAGTTATAGGAATTATTGCCTCTAGATCTACATTAGATAATATATCAAAAAAACAATTATTAATAAAAGGGAAAAAAGTTTTGATAAAAGAATATCCTGCATCTAATATTGAAGATGCTATAATAAATGCAATAAAAGCAGAATGTGATAGAGTTAATGGAATTATATGTGCTCCTATTATTGCAAGTATAATTGAAAAATTTATTAAAATTCCAATAGTTACTATTAAAGTTAAAGAAGAAAATATCATTGAACCTATTGAGAAACTTATTGAAAAAGTTATTTCATAAGAAATAAAAGATCAAATAATAATTTAGTAAAGCTTTTTATAATTCCTTGTTTTTACTTTTAAACAGTGAAAAGTATGCCAAAGTATCCTGATAGAATTGATTTATATGACGATAGAGGAAAACTCATTGATACTAATGTACCAATAGAGGCAATAAGTCCATTAAAAAATCCAGCAATACATCGAATAATTAATTACATAAAACAATTTGTAGCAGTTGACCTAGAAGGAATAGAAAAGGCATTAGCAACAGGTGAAGTTGGAGGAAAATTTTGTATTATAAGAGGAAGAAATTTAAAACTTGATTTAGTGAAAAATGCTGAAAGTATTGCTGAAGATCTTAAGAAATGTATACAAGTAGATCCAAATGATGATACTGAAGTAAGACCAGTTAAAGGTGGAAAATATTTACTTGTAAGAGTTCCAGCTAAAAGATTAGCTGTTGGTGTTGAATATACTACAGGTGTAACTACAGTAGCTGCAGCTTTATGCTGTACAATAATTGAAAAGTTTAATGTAAGTATATGGGATGCTGATTTAGTACATACTGCAGTTTGGGGAAGATACCCACAAACTATGGATATGTTAGGAGGACATGTTTTCTCACTACTTGCAGTACCGCAACAAAATGAGGGTATGGGTTATGCTTTAAGAAATATACCATGTGCACATATTGCATTAATAACAAAGAGAAATGCAATGAATGCAGCAGCTTTAGCTGCTATACTTGAACAAACTGCAATGTATGAAATGGGTGATGCTATAGGAAGTTTTGAGAGATTACATCTCTTAGGACTTGCATATCAAGGATTAAATGCCAATAATATGGTTTATGATCTTGTAAAAGAAAATGGAAAAAATGGTACTCTTGGTACAGTGGTGATCTCAACAGTAAAGAGAGCAATAGAAGATAAAGTAATCTATCCTCTTACTAAAACTCCTTCTGGTTATACCATCTACACTACTAATGATTTAAGTAAATGGAATGCATATGCAGCAGCAGGATTACTTGCTGCTACCATGGTAACATGTGGTGCTGCTAGAGCAATGCAACATGTACCATCAGTTCTAATATACTTTAATGATTTACTAGAAAGAGAAACAGGTCTTCCTGGTGTTGATTTTGGTAGAGTTGCAGGTACAGGTGTTGAAATGGCATTCTTTAGTCATTCAATTTATGGTGGAGGAAATCCAGCAGTTTTTCATGGTAATCACATAGTTACAAGACATAGTAAAGGATTTGCTATTCCATGTGTTGCTGCAGCAGTTGCATTAGATGCTGGAACAACAATTTATTCTCCAGAAAAAATTAGTGGTATTGTAGGAGAAGTATTAAGTGAAGTACCTGAATTAAGAGAACCATTAAAATATGTTAATGAAGCAGCTGCTTCTATAAAAGGAAGTGTTTAAAATAGGAGGTGTTTAAGATGGTAGAATATAAACCTCAATATTATCCTGGTAGTTCTCTCATAGCTGCTAATAGAAGAAAATATATAGATCCAAATTATAAGTTAGAAAAACTAAGATCAATAAGTGATGAAGATTTAATAAGATTATTAGGTCATAGAGCTCCTGGTGAAGCTTATAAGAATGTACATCCACCCTTAGAGGAAATTGGAGAACCAGATTGTCCAATAAGACAATTAGTTGAACCAACACCAGGTGCTAAAGCTGGTGATAGAATAAGATTTATACAATTTACAGATTCTGTTTACTTTGCTCCTTTAGCTCCATATATGAGAGCATGGATGGGACATATGAGATATCGTGGTGTTGATATAGGTGTATTATCTGGAAGAACTCCTTTAGAAGCACGAGAGCGTGATTTAGAAAAAGTTGCAAAAGAGCTTATAGAAACAGAGGTATTTGATCCTGCAAGAGTTGGAATTAGAGGTGCTACAGTACATGGACATGCTTTAAGATTAGATGAAAATGGATTAATGTTTGATGCTTTACGTAGATATCAACTTAATAAGGCTACTGGTGAGGTTGTATACGTAAAAGATCAATTAGGAGTACCATTAGATAAACCAATATCTGTAGGTAAGCCATTACCTGAAGAAGAACTTAAAAAGAGAACAACTGAATTTAGAGTAGATGGAGTACCATTTAGAACTGATACTGAACTTATTCAATTTATACAAAGAATTCATATGCTTAGAACTGAGGCAGGTTTTAATCCTGAGAAAGTTAAAAATATTTAGTGAAAAATAAGTAAAATGGAGAGGATAAAATGAGCGAAGAAAAAATGTTTCTAGAGGCTCTTAGGAGAAAGTTTAAGGAAGCTCCTACAGAAAAATATACCAAGTTTTACATATATGATGGTTGGAAACAATCAAAAAGAAAAAGAGAATTTGTAGAAATAGCTCAAAAGATTGCAAAAGAAAGAGGAATTCCATTTTATAATCCAGATTTACACTTAGGAGGAATTCCATTAGGTCAGAGAGTCTTAATGCCATATCGTCTTTCTGGAACAGATATTTATTGTGAAGGAGATGACTTACACTTTATTAATAATGCTGCTATGCAACAAATGTGGCATGATATAAGACGTACAGTTATAGTTGGATTAGATGCTGCACATATGGTATTAACAAAACGTCTCGGAAAAGAAGTAACTCCTGAAACAATTAATCATTATTTAGAAGTACTAAATCATGCTCTTCCTGGTGCAGCTGTTGTTCAAGAGCATATGGTTGAAACTCATCCAGGACTTGTAGCTGATAGTTATGTAAAAGTATTTACTGGTGATGATGAACTTGCAGATGAAATTGATGATAGATTCTTAATTGATATTAATAAAGAATTTCCAAAGGAACATGCAGAACAATTAAAAGCAGCTATTGGTAAGCGATTATATCAAGTATGTCGTATGCCAACTATAGTTGCTATGACATGTGATGGAGCTACAATGTCTAGATGGGCAGCTATGCAAATTTCAATGTCAATGATAAATGCATATAAATTAATGGCAGGAGAAGCAGCTGTTGCTGAGTTTGCTTTTGCTGCAAAGCATGCAGAACTTATTGAAATGGGTACACTACTACCATGGAGACGTGCAAGAGGTCCAAATGAACCTGGAGGAATTCCATTAGGATATATTGCAGATATATGTCAAGCTTCTAGAGTTAAACCAGATGATCCTGTTTGGGTAGCTCTTGAAGTAATTGCAATGGCTGCAGTACTTTATGATCAGTTCTGGTTTGGTAGTTATATGTCAGGAGGAGTAGGATTTACTCAGTATGCTACATGTACTTATACTGATAATATACTTGATGATTTCTGCTATTATGGTGCAGATTATGTTAAAAAGAAGTATGGAGGATTTGCAAAAGTAAAGCCAAGTTGGGATGTAATTAAGGATGTTGCAACTGAAGTAACACTATATGGATTAGAGCAATATGAAAAGTATCCAGCATTAATGGAAACTCACTTTGGAGGTTCTCAAAGAGCTGCGGTTGTTGCTGCAGCTGCTGGAGTTTCAGTAGCTTTAGCCACAGGTCATGCTACAGCTGGAGTTAATGGATGGTATTTAAGTCAATTACTTCATAAGGAATCAATGGGTAGATTAGGATTCTATGGTTATGATTGTCAAGATCAATGTGGTTCTGCAAATAGCTTCTCTTGGAGAAGTGATGAAGGCTTAATATTTAATCTTAGAGGTGTAAACTATCCAAATTATGCAATGAATGTAGGACATCAATCAGCTTATGCTGGTATAATATCAGCAGCACATGGAGCAAGAGGAGATGCATGGACTACAAATCCATTAATAAAAGTTGCTTTTGCAGATAAAGATTTAAAATTTGATTTTACTCATCCAAGACTTTGCTTTGGAAAAGGAGCACTCAGAGAATTCATGCCTGCTGGTGAAAGAGATCTAATTATACCACCTCACTAATTTTTTATTTTTTTTTATGAATGGTTATTTAGCTTTAAGAAAAATTATAGATACTATTTTTGATATTTTTACATTATCACCAAAAGAAGCAAGAGAGAAATATCCTCTTTTTCCTAATTTTGCAGAACATATTTCTAAATTATTTCATGAAGAAAGATTAATTGATATATCAGAAAGACTAGAAATTCAAGCTGAAATTGTTAAAAAATATAATCCACCAGTAAGACCTGCTTTAGATCCTTATGTTTCTATGCAAATAGGAATATTCAATAAGAATTTTTCAGATTGGGAAATAGGATATTTTTTAAATTATCCTGATTGTTGTATTAGATCATTTACAGAAGAAGTAAGATATGGTATTGATGAAAAGCATTTAAAGGAAATAAAAAATTTTAATAAAGCTATTTTAATAACTGCAGGCTTTATTCCACATAGTTTATTTTGTAGAAGAGCTTTTCAAAACTCATTAATTTGTATATTAGAGGAAAAAGATATTCCAATAATAAAAAAACTAGAAGTAGAAATTTTTAATTCATTACCTCATTTTCATCCTGAATATAGATATCACTACTATGAAATAATTTCTAGTAAAATTTTTGGTAAATCATATAATGAGTTTACTACATAATCAGTATTAAGATCAATATTACTTCCATCTCTATTTACAAATATTGAAATATTTGCTTCTCTTAATGCCATAATATCATTTACATCGTTTCCAACCATAATCACATAGCTATAAAATGATTTTAATAATTTTACAAGATTCATTTTTTCTCTTGGTGTTGCATTACAAATTACAAATTTCTCTTTTATTCCTAATATTTTTGCACACTTTAAGGTTGCTTTTTTACAATTTCCAGTTGCTATGAATATATCACATATTTCTCTTAACTTACTTATAGCATATTTTGCGTCATCATAAATTTTACCTCCTAATCCTACAGCATATCTTATGTTTCCTTTTTCATCTAATATCAATGCCTTACATGTACCTATTTCAGAATGACAATGATTTAATGCTTCATTTTCAACTTTTTTTAATATTTCATAATTTTTTCTTATTTCTTCTATATTTATTTTTGGTTCTTGAGAAGAAAAAGAACAGCTTACTTTAAATCTATTACCTTCTATATTTAGTAAATATCCTTTAAGTTTTTTAACAATACTTAGTGTACTTATATGATATATGAATTCCTTTTTTTCAAGATCAAATAGTACTCTACATGGATTTAATATAGTTCCTGATTTATCAAATACAATAGCAACTTTCATCCTGCTCCACATACACCAGCACTTGAATCCATTGTACCTTCATCTCTTATTTCAATAGTTTTCTTTTCCTTCTTTGCTTTTTCAGAGACTTTTTCTTCAGTTTCTTCCTTAATTTTCTCTTCAAGAGTTTCAATAAAATCTATATCGTAAAGAAGTCCTGTAGAGTCTAATTTTACCCATTTCTTACCAGCAATTTCTACAATCTCTAAGATTTTACCAATTGTTCCAGTTCTTTTATAAACTACTAAACTTCCTTCTCTTAGCAATTATTATCCCCATAATTTTTTAATTATATCCTTCCTTATTAATTTAAGGGATAAAAATGGAAACATTAAAAGAAATTGTAAAGATTATAAAAGAATTCAAAGGTTTTTCAAGAAAAGCTGAAATTGGTGATATAATAAAAATAATTGGTAATATTGAATATGATGATGCTGGAATAATTGAGTTTAAAGAAAATTATATTGTTATTTCTGCTGATGGAATAACTGAAGATTTAGTAAAATTAGATCCATGGCTTGCAGGATATTACTCTGTACTTGTAAATGTTAATGATGTTGTGGTAAAAGGAGCAAAACCTATTGGCTATGTTAATGTAATTTCAGGACCAAAAGAAATACGTAATAAAATTGCTCAAGGTGTACATGATGGATTAAAAAAATATGGTATAAAATTATTGAAAGGTCATACACATCCAGATACTTCATATTCTGCAATAGATGCTGCTGTAATTGGCATAGCAAAAAAAGTTATTAGAGGAACTACTGCTAAACCAAATCATAAAATACTAATAGCTATTGATACTAATGGATTTTTATTAGAAAAAAGTTGGACTAATTGTTTTGATAGTACAATAAATAAATCTTCAGAAGATATAAAAAACATGATATCTTCTTTAATTAATTTTATAGAATTAAATAATAATATTACATGCTCAAAAGATATTAGTGCTCCTGGTATTATTGGAAGTCTAGCTATGTTATGTGAAGCAAGTAATGTTGGTGCAAAAATTTACTTAGATAAAATTCCTAGACCAAAGAATATATCTATTTATGAATGGTTAATTACATATCCTGCTATGGGCTTTATATTTGGTATTAATGATTTTTGTGAAACTAAAATATTGGAAAATGTAGGATTTTCAGTTGAATACATAGGTGAGTTTATATCAGATAATAAAATAATATTAATTCTAAACAATAAAGAAGAAATTTTTATGGATTTATCTAAGGAATCAGTTATAGGTATTAAAAAATAATTACTTCATATTAGCTAATTCTTCTGGTAATAAATATTTTATTACATCTAATGTTGGACCTCTTGTAATTAATTTACCTTCTCTAAGTAATATTACTTCATCACAAAGTTTTGTTACAAAATCTAAATCATGAGAAACTATTATGAATGTTTGTTGCAATTCTCTTCTTGCATTTTTTATTGATTTTATTATATCTCTTTGAGTTAATAAATCTATTGTACCTGATGGCTCATCAAGTATAACAATTAGAGGTTCTTTTATTAAGACTTGAGAAAGAGCTATTCTATGTCTTTCTCCTTCACTTAACTCATCAGGATATTTATCTAGTATTGCAATAGCATAATCTTCTTTAAATCCTACTGCTTTTAATGTTGAAATTACTTTAAATCTTGCAAATTCATCAGGTAATTCTAATCCTATAGCATCAGTTAAATTCTCTAATATTGTTCTATATGGATATAGTGAATATTCTTGATGTAATATTCCTATATATCTAGTAGCTCTTCCTCTTCCTGTTGGTCCTGGTTCTGACATATCTACCCATTCATCACCTATTTTAATTAATACTTTTCCTGATGTTGGATTTGTTATTCCTGCTATAATTCTTGATAATGTTGTTTTTCCAGCACCACTTACTCCAATAATTCCAAATATCTCTCCTTTTTTTACCTCAAAGGAAATTCCATCTAATGCTTTTACAATACCTCTATCTATAGAAAAGAAATATTTTCTTACATTTTCTACCTTCAATATTATTTCTTCTATTTTTTTAACTTCTTCATATTCTTCAGCTTCTTCTCTTATGAATATATTTATGATTTCCTTAGGATTACCTATAGCTTCAATTTTTCCTTCATTTAATAATATTGCTTTTTCACATAATATCTCTATTACTTGAGGTATGTGAGATGTTACTAATATTGTAAGATTATTCTTTCTTGTTTCTTCACTAAGTACATTACTTATAAGTTTTGTATTAATAGGATCTAATGTTCCTGTAGGCTCATCTGCAAGTAATAATATTGGCTTAGTTGCTAATAATCTTGCTAAAACTACTCTTTGTTTTTCTCCTCCACTTAAATCTCTTGCTATATGAATTATTCTATGTGAAAGACCAAATTTATTTATAATTTCTATAGCTTCTTTATTAATATCTACTTCATTTTTTTGTATAGATTTTGAAAGAGCTTCTATTATATTTTCATATACTGTTAAATTACCATAAAGACCAAATGTTCTTTGAAACATCATAGCTACTCTATTCTTAATCTTTTTAGTTATTCCATTATCCTTCCAAAAATCTACTTCTATAAGTTCTAATTTACTACTACATAAAGGACATGGAGTATTTACATTACTTGGCTTATCTACATATCCACATGATTTACAATATGAAATTCTATATATCACTCTTCCAGAAGTTGGTTTATACTCAGGTATTCCTTTTAATATTGATAAAAGTACACTTTTCCCTGAACCACTTTTTCCTAATATTCCTATTTTATCTCCTTCGTTTATAGTTAATGAAATATCTTTTAATACGTATTTTCCATTAAATTTTTTAGAAATATTTTCTAAGATTACAAAAGTTTCTCTCATTACAACACCTCAATGATTTCTTTAATTTTCTTTAGCACCTCTATTGCATCTTCACGTTTTTGATCTATTCTTTCTAATTTTATAATCTCAAATATTTCTTTTGCTCTTTTTATGCCCAATTCAGGTATACATCTTTGTATAATTCTATTATAATTTCTTAAATAAAATGGCACTTCTTTAGCAATTCTTAATATTATCTTAGCTTCTTCTTCACTTATTTTTGATTTATTTAATAAATAATCTAGGGTTGCTCTTATATTGACTAAAGCCTCAGAAATAGGTTGATATGTTACAGGATGATATGCTACTGCAACTTCATCATCTGCATTTATTCTTCCTTCTTTATACCATTTATATATCTTACCAATACCTATCATTCCATAATTATCTAATTCACATGCTCTTAATGCTCCTATACTTGCTCCACCTACTACTATTACTCCTCTATCAATAGCACTCATAATTTCTCTAGGAGTAACTGTTGTTCTATGATAGAATACTCCATCAATTAATCCTATTATTTTAGCTCCATCTTCTATTGCTTTTAGTACATCTCCTCTTCCAGCAGGAGGTCTATAATCAGCTATTGGTAATATTTTTAATGCTTCTTCTTTAGATAAACTTGGACCTAAAAAAACTATAACCTTCATAATTTTCCCTTAATACATCTTTTCCCTATTCTATCTTTATCTATAGCATAAACTTCTAATCCTGGTACTATTACACGAACTGTAGGAACATTAATTTCCTCTTTAGTTAGATTTACTACTATTACTTCATCTATTCCTATTGCTTTTAATCTATTGATAATATATTTAATATCACTTAAAAAATCATCATTATTAATGGAAGTAATTTCACTTAATTTTATACTTTCTTTAGATTTTTCAAACCATTTTTTATTTAATCTTTTCATTCTATCATATCCAATAATTCTTGCAAATGCTGCTTTATATGTATCTTCTCTTACTCCATGTATTGTTACTAATCTACTTTGTGCTGCTTCTGTTAATGCTCTAATTAATGCAATTTCAGGAACTAAATGACTTCCAATACCAAGGGAAAGTAAAGCAGGATCTTTTGTAAGTTCATCATCTAATGCAACTCCTATTGTTGGTATTCCTATATCTGATGTAATATCTTTTATATAAACTTCAATAGAAGCTTTTTCAAATTTATTAATAATATTACTTATTATTCCATTTGAATCTACATAAACATCTCTTCCCTTTGTAATACCCGCTTCATATAATGACCATGCATCTCTCTCTATTACTTCTAATAAACCATGAACTATTGCTTCTTCTATTACATTACCAGAAGCTAAACCATTAGTATTTGTTCTAAATAATTGATTCTTTCTTTTATAGGGATGAAAAACTGCTTCTGCAGGAACTAATATATTACAACTATTCATAAGTGAAAAACCAAATACCCATTCTATTTCTTCATCATGAGAATAATATACAAATGGAGGTAATATTAATTTTCTTGGATCTAATACTTTATATTTTTCTGATAAAGAATTATAACTTCCTCTTATTATCATTTTATAATCTGGCTCAGCAGAATATCTTTCTATTCCTTCCATTATTGCTGATACTTCAGCAGCTTCTGGTGTTATTCCCTTACCACTATATACAGATACAGCACCTTCAGCTGCTTTTGGTCTTATTGTTGAAAAAATAGGTAGTCCTATTCTATCTAATCCTGTAATATCTGCTATTCTTGTTATTCCTACTTTATGATAAATCTTTCTTAAATATTCTAATGTCTCTTCTATTTTCTTAGCTCTATGTGTTCCTTCTTTATATTCTTTCTTTATAGGTCTTAATATCATTGTTCTTTTTCCTCAAGCTCCTTTACACCTGATACCATTAATGCTGCTCCTACTGCTCCTATTAAGTTAGGCTTTGGAGGAACTATTACTTCAACATTTAATATATCAGACATTGCTTTAACAAGTCCTTTTATTAAGGCCGTTGAACCTACTTCTATTATTGGATATCTTATATCAATTTCTTGTAATTGTTGCTCAAATACTTGTTCAGCTACACTATGACATGCTGCAGCAGCAACATCTTCTATTTTAGCTCCAGCAGCTAATGCTGCTACTAAATCTTGAAGACCAAATACTATACAATATGCATTCATTAATATATTTTTAGGATCTCCTTTTAAGGCCAATTCTCCAAATTCTTCTAAACTAACTCCAAGTCTTCTAGCACTTGTCTCTAAAAATCTACCAGAAGCTCCTGCACAAACACCTCCAACTGTAAAGCTATCAGGAATACTATCATAAAGTGTTACAGCCTTATTATCCATTCCTCCTATATCTATTACAGTAGCATCTCCTTTCTGTTTATTAGCTAAAAATAAAGCTCCTTTTGAACATGTAGAAACTTCTTCCATTGATAATTGTGCATTATAGTATTCTTTTAATATTCTTCTTCCATAACCAGTTACTCCTATACCTTCTAGTTTATCAATAGTAACATTTGCTTCTTGAAGTGCTATTTCAAGTGCTTTTTTTCCACTTTCTAGTACACTTGTTGTTGGAATCCAACCTGTACCAATTATTTCATTATCCCTCATAACAACTGCTTTTGTAGTTGTTGAACCTGAATCTATTCCTGCAGTTAAACCTTCTTGTTTTGTACGTGCAAACAATGGCTTTTTACTTACTATATTAACAAGAGCTTCTAGTCTAAGTAATAATGCTCCTGCTTTTGTTCTTTCAGTAAATGAATATGTTACAACTGGAATTTTGCTTTTGCTCTGAATATATCTTCTTATGATACTTCTTGTAAGAGCACCTTCTGCACATCTAAAACATGTTGCCAATAATACACCATCAACTTCTACTCTTCCTTCTACAATTGCTTTTGCTCTTGCCATCATTACCTTCAATCCATTACTTACTGCATGAAATCCTATTTCTTCTTCTGCTGTTTTTATATCTGAAATATCAATTTCAGGTATTATTATTTTAGCACCAACAAGCTCTGCAGCTTTTTCAATTTCTTTTTGTATTCCACTATATTCAGTTCCACATGATATTTGAGCTATTCTTATTTTTCTATTCATATTAGTTATCACTTTTTATTAAAATAATACTTAATAATAGTTCTAATTTCATTATTTAATTCTTATCTCAATAATATCTTTATCTGCTAATATATGTTCTGCTCCAACTCTTTCACCATCATAATTTACTGATGACCCCCAAATTCTTGCATATTTAAAATTCTTATAAAATTGAGAATGTATCATTTTTGCAATATCTATTACTTTTGTTCCTATTGGTACAACAATTGGCTTTTTTGAAATTTCACCATTTGGCTCTTTAGTATAAACTCTTATTATTCCAAGCATATTAAATAGAGCTTTTCCAATTAAAGATAATCCTTCTCCTGTTATTGTTGAAACCCCTATAACCTCTTTATTAATTACTTTTTTAAATTCTTCTACTGCATTAGGATACTTATCTATTTTATTTATTAAAATTAATGATGGTTTGTAAATTTTTGTTTGTTTTATTGCCTCCTTAAAGTCTTCTAAATTTACTTCTCCAAAAACTTTTACTAATGCATCACGTATTCCATTCTCTCTAAATAGTTTTTTAATTTCTTCAATATTACAATTTATTCTTCCTATACATTTTATTTGAATTCCATTAGAATTCCTAATTTCAATTTCAATTTTCTTCTCCCTCTTTTCTATAGTAATACCAGCACTTTCAAGTTCTTTCACTATAATATTATATTGATTAATAGGATCTTTTCCATCTAATAGTATTATCAATCCATCACAATTTCTTATGAGATTTAAAGTTCTTAATCCTAAAGTTCCATTTTTCATTCCTTCATAAATAGCTGGAGTATCAATTAATTGAAATTGTATATCTTCATACTGTAACATTCCTGGTATAGGTATTTTTGTTGTAAATTCATGATCTGAAATTTCTGATTTTGCATTTGTTAATTTTGTTAATAATGAACTTTTTCCTGATTTTGTCATACCTATTATGGCTATTTGTGCTGCTCCTTCTTTTTTTATTGAAAATTGATCTCCTCCTCTTCCAGTTTTTCTCTTTTTTTGTTCTTCAAGTTCTTTCTTTAATTGTGATAGTCTTCTTCTTAGATAAGCTCTCATTTTTTCTGTTCCTTTATGCTCTGGAATTAATGATAGAAATTCTTGTAGATACTTAATTTTCTCTGGTAATGTTCTTGCTTCTATATACTTTTTTTCAGCAGCTTTAGCTTGTGGTGGTAAATTTGTTGGCATACATAATAATTATTATTTATTCGCTTTTTTTACTTTTATTATAAAACATTCTTGCTATTTTTACTACTTTTTCTGCTAATTTTATTGCACTTTTATCAAAAAGATATGTATTTGGTTCTATTCCAAAACCACCTTCATCTATAATTGCATCTATATCCTTAATACCTTTTTTTGCTAAATCTTCTATAAATCTTATAAGGTCTCCTTCTATATCTGTTGAAAAAATATCTCTTTTTAGAATGTAATATTTAAGATTAAGCTTTTCCAATATTTCCAATATATCTTTATTATATTTTATATTAATTGCTGCTCGAATATTTGGATTTATCTTCATTACTGCTAATAAAATTTTTCCAAGATGACCTGATACTCCAAATTCTGGATCCATTAATGCTTTTGCTTTTCCTCTAAATCTTACAATTCTTCCAGGAATTCCAGCTATATCTGATATTGTTTTTGCTTCCTCAATTGCCATAACAATATTTGAAAATACTTCAGGTAATAGTAAGTGAAATTCTTGACATTCCTCAAGCATTCCTACAGCAACTTTAACTTCATTAATTACTTTTTTTCTTACTTCTAATACATCTGATAGACTTAAATGTAATTGCATACATATCATACATCTTTCATCTTTAAGCTTTGATAATTGTGACTTATGAGCAGAACATATACTACCTCCTTTTCTTAAATTTAAACAAATTCTACAAATATTATATATAATCTCTGTATATCCTCCTTTTCTTGTATTTATTTCAGAAGCTAATCCTTTTGCAATATTTTTTACTTCTTCTAAATTAAAATATTGAGAAACTAGACTATTTTCATCTTGACTTAAATAATTACTTACAGCAGCTTGAGTAACTCCTAATAAATTTGCTATTTTAGTTTGTGACCAATTATAAGTTTGAGAAAGTTCTTTTGCAATTAATATTCTTAATAATGGTAAAAACTTTCTTACAACAATTTCACATGGTTGATTCATATATTCCCTCCTATTTATTCATTATAAACCACATTATAAATTATTTATATTACTTACTAATAAAGATATTGTTTAAAATTTTAAAATATATTTATCATATAGTCCAGATTTTACATTTTCTAAAAATGAGACTATTTTGAATAATGGAACAATATAAACATTACTAATTTCTATAATATTCTCTTCATATAAAGTGATAATTGCTAATATGATTATGATTTTTCTCCAATCTCTTATTATGCTTATTTTTTTAATCACATTAATAAAATTCATTCCTCTATTATAATGTTTTAATGATGCTTTTTTCAAAGCTGATAATTTTCTATATTTTGCTTTCCAATGTTTACAATCTATTAAAATTATTCTTGGATTTTGTATAGCAATAATATCTATTTCATTTCTCTTTCTATTATATGAAAATCTAAAATTATTAATTGTTAGAAATCCATTTTCTGATATAACTTCTGATACAAATTTTTCAAAATCTTTCCAATTTTCTTCTTTTAAAATTTCTTCTAATTGTTCACCTAAGCTTATTCTTCTTTTTATTTCATCTAATGATATCATTACATCTAAAAACCTCACTTTTCAGGAATAAGTTTATTAGTAGATCCAAAAAGTACTTCATGTGGAATTTTTGCTATTGGTGGAGTTTTTAATTTATGCTTATTTTTTATAACCATATTTACTATCTTTCTTACTTTACTTTCCTCTATACCTGTTACTCTTATAATATCATTTACTTTATACTTTAAATCTAAATAATAATAAAGAATTTCATCAATTTCATCATATCCCATTCCTAATTCACTTTTTGCAGTTTGACCAGGCCAAAGTCTTGGACTACTTTCTTTTTCTATTATCTTTTTAGGAATTCCTAAGTAATTTGCTAATAATCTAACTTGAGTTTTATAAAGATATCCAATAGGAAGTAAATCTACACCACCATCTCCATATTTTGTGAAATATCCTATAGCTAATTCACTTCTATCTCCACTTCCTATTACAATTCTATTTTCAGCATTTGCAAAATAGTATAAAATTATCATTCTAATTCTTGCTCTTAGATTTCCTTCTGTAACTAAATTTGTTCTACCTAATTTTCTTAAAAATAATTCTACAAAGTCTGTAATTTCTATGTTTTTTGTCTCTATATTATACATATTAGCAATAGTCATAGCATCATTAATATCTTCTTTTGGAGTAACATAACTATCAGGCATTATTAATGCAAGTATTTTTTCTTTTTCAAAAGCTTTTGCTAATAATGCAGCTAATGTAGAAGAATCTAGTCCTCCACTTAATCCAAAAATTACTTTACGATTTTTTACTTTACTTCTTAGAAAATCTATTATGTATTTTTCAGTTTTTTCAAGATCAATTTGCTTAAATACTTCAAGCATATACTAATCACCAAGGGATATAAATTGAAACTTTCTTACCCTCTAATAATAATAAACTATAAAACTTATTTAGAAACTTTAGGTAAAAAAGGTTTGCAAATTGCAAAAATAGCTGAGAAAATTTCTTTAGAATATGGAGTTTGTATTGTTGTAGCACCTCAATTTGTAGATATAAGAAAAATATCTGAAGAAGTTTCTATACCAGTTTTTGCTCAGCATGTTGATTCTTATCCACCAGGTGCTTATACTGGACATATTACTCCAGAATCAATAAAAGAAGCAGGAGCTTGTGGCACTCTTATAAATCATTCAGAAAAACGTCTAAGAATTGATATAATAGAAGAAATAGTATCAAGATGTAATAACTTAAATTTAAAAACTTGTATATGTGCTAATAATACTTTAATTGCTAAAGCATTATCATTATTAAAGCCAGAAATGATTGCTGTAGAACCTCCTGAACTTATAGGTTCTGGAATTTCAGTTTCAAAAGCCAAGCCAGAAATTATAATTAATTCAGTAAATAGCATAAAAAGTATTAGTCCAAGTGTTCATGTTTTATGTGGTGCAGGTATAACAGAGGGAATAGATGTTAAAAAAGCTATAGAATTTGGCTCAGAAGGAGTACTAGTTGCTTCTGCAATTGCAAAATCTAAAGATCCAGAAAAAATATTAAAAGAATTTGCAATTGCATTAACTAAATAAGATTTTTTTAATAACTTATCTTTTTTTATATTTCCTAACTACTTTAGGTGCCTTTATACTAGCAACAACTTCAGGAAAGCTTTCTAAGTCACTATTTGGCATATACATTGCATTAATATATTCTTCTTCAAAAATAGGCTCAGCAGCTAATTCTACATATTTCATTTTTTTTACAACTTCCTCAGCTTCTTTTCTATAATCTATTGATTTTAAGCATAATCTAGCACCTGAACCTGCAGTATTTCCTAAGAAGGAAATTTTTGAAATTGGTAATTCTGGTATCATACCTATTAATCTTGCACTAGAAGGATCAATATAACTTCCAAAAGCACCAGCTATTATTATTTCAGAAAGTTCTTCTTTTTTAAAACCAGCTTTTCTCATTAAAGTCATATATCCTGCATACATTGCTGCTTTTGCTTTTTGAATTTCTCTTATATCATCTTGAGTTATAACAATATCTTCTTCTTTATTTGCAGTTTCTTCTTTAAATGCTATGATAAATTCTTTACCATTTTCACCTTCACGTATTCTTTTATGATTTTGTAAAATAATTCTTCCACTTGTATCGATTACTCCAGTTCTTAACATTTCTGCAATAGCATCTATTATACCAGAACCACAAATTCCTCTTGGTTTTTCATTATCTATAGTTACATATTCAACATCAAAATTTTCCTTTATTCTTACTCTTTCTATTGCACCACTTGCAGCTCTCATTCCAAATTTTATATGTGCACCTTCAAAAGCTGGACCAGAAGCTGTTGAACAACACCATAATCCATATTTATTTCCTAAAATTACTTCTGTATTTGTACCTACATCCATAAGTAAAGTAAGTTTCTCTTTTTCATGAATTCTTGATGCTAAAATATCAGCTATAGCATCTGCTCCTACAAATCCAGCTACATTTGGTAATGTATAAATACCTCCTATTGGATTTATATTAACTCCAATATTTTTAGCTCTTGTATAATATCCTTTACCTATTACAGGTGCATATGGTGATAGACCTAACCATTTTACATTTAAACCAAGGAATAAGTGATGCATTGCTGTATTTCCTACAACAACAACTTCATAAATATTATTCCTCATAATATTTGTTTCTCTAATTCCTTTTTCTATTAATGAATTAATTCCATCTATTATTGTTTTTTGAATTTCTCTAAGTGCATCTTCACTTTGTGAAGCATATTGTATTCTTGAAATTACATCTTCTCCATATTTTATTTGTGGATTCATTATTCCATCAGAGAATATTACAGTTCCATCATTTAAATCTACAATAAATAATGCAAGTTTTGTTGTACCAATATCTATAGCAACTCCATAGCACTTATCTACTGTATTACCAGCTTCTATATCTATTATTTCATTACCTAAAATAGTAAAGGTAACTTTCCAATTACTTTCTCTTAGAATTTTTGGCATTTTTCTTGTAACTTCATAATTTATTGTAATATTTCCTATATTTAATTTTGATAAAATATCAAGTACTCTAACATCATCTCCTCTTGGATCATTTAATGATGGTGGTGTTATTTCTAAATAAATTTTTTTAACATTTGGATTAAGTCTTGATGGAGGCTCAACTCCCATTATTACTAATCTCTGTCTTCCTGTTCTACTTTGCTCTGGTATGTTTACTACAATGTTATCATGAACTTTAAGTTGACAAGCTAAGCGAAATCCTTTTGATATTTTTTCACCTAATCTTCGTTTCTCATGATCAGTAGGTGGATTAGTTCTTCCTTCAATTACTTCTACTATACACTTACCACATAATCCTTTTCCACCACATATAGCAGAAATATCTATATTACCTTTTATTGCAGCTGATAATACTGTATTTCCTTCTTCAATTGTAATTCTTTTTCCATCAGGAAGAAATTTTACTTCATATTCCATTATTACTCATCTCTAAATATTTCTTTATTACATCTTCTGGTTTTCCATCCATTACTACTTTTCCATTTATTATTAATATGCATCTATCTGCTACTTCTTCTACAAAATCTAATTGATGACTTACTAGTATAATAGCTGGTTTAAAAATTTCTTTTATTTTCTTTAATGTATTTGCAATTTTTCTTAATGTTAATGGATCTAAATCACCAAAAGGCTCATCTAATAATAATACTTTAGGCTTAGAAATTAAAGAAAGAAGAAGTGCAATTCTTATTTTTTCTCCTCCAGATAATTCACATACTTTTCTATTAAGAATTTCACTTTTCATATTAACCCAATTTAGCATTTTTTCTGCAATTTCTCTAGTTTTTTCAGGATCTTTTTCTTTGAAAATTCTTTTCAAATCTTCTTTACTTAATCCTAATTCACTTAATTTTATCTCCATATCCATATCAGGAAGTTCTGCAATTCTTCCTAAGATATCAATTGTTACTTCACTTAAACCTTCTTTTTCTGCTCTTTTTATTGCTTCTTCTAAAAGTCTATAATCTTTAATTCCAAGACGAGCTGCAAATAATTCCAATATAGTAGCCCAATATGGTAAATCAAATTCTTGATGCATCATACTTATTTTTCTTCTTGCTCTTAAACTCTTCTTTCCAAATTTGCTAATTTCAACCCATTCATTTTTATGAAGTACTAAAATACTTCCACTACTTGGTATTTCAAGACCAGCTAACATTCTTAAAAGAACTGTTTTTCCTGCAGCAGAAGGTCCAATAATTGCTGTAATTTCTCCTGTTCTAAAACTTAATGTTGTATTATTAAGTTCAAAAACTTTTCCATAAGGTATTAACTCATATACTTTACTTACATTCTCCATTCTGAGAATTTCTTTTCCTTTTATTTCCTTTTTTTCTAATGGCTTTTCCATTTTTGAAAGAAAAAAATCTACAACATCTTTTGGCTTTCCATCCATTATTATTCTTCCCTTTTCAATAAGTAAAACTCTATCTGCAAGATTCTTATGAATATCAGGATTATGAGAAACAAATAATATACTAATATTATAAGCTTCTCTTACTCTTTTAAGAACATCAATTAAATCATTTCTACTATTATGATCTGTCATTGTTCCTGGCTCATCTAATAACAAAAGCTTAGGTTTTCTTGCAATTTGTCTTGCAATAATTAATCTTTGCTTTTCTCCTCCACTTAATATCATAGCCCATAATTCTGCTTTTTTATCAAGTCCTATAACTTTTAAAATTTCCAATGCTTTCCTTTTATATTCTTCATATTCTCCTTCACATTCTGGAATAGTTTCTTCTCTTATATCCTGATATCTAAGTGCTCTTATAACATTATTTACTACAGAATCTGACCATAATCCAAAACTTCTTTGAAGTTGAATTGCAGTTCTTTTTTGTAATTCTAAAAACTTTTCTTTAGGTGAATTTGCTTCTACTTCTAAATCCTCAAATATTATTCTACCACTATTAAAACTTTCAACTCCTCTTATTATTCTTAATAGTGTAGTTTTTCCAGCACCACTTTCTCCAAGTATTCCTAAGATTTCTCCTTTTTTTAATTCAAAAGATACTGAATCAAGTGCTTTAATTCCATTTGGAAATATCTTTACAATATTTTCACATGTTAACATTTTAACACCCTACGTAAAGAAAGACTCTGGTAAAATTTTAATGAGTATATAATCTCTCATTTTTGATTTAATTATATTAGCAATCTCTATAAGCTTTTTTCCTTCAATTTCTATAGATGCTATTTTGTTCTTGTACTCATCATATGGAAGTTTTACTCTTACACCATCTATTTTTAATGTTACAGGATTAGGAGAAAGTACTTCATTAACTTCAGGTAATTGTCTTTCTATTTCTTTTTTTACTAATGCAGGTTCAACTATCAATGGATCTAAATCCATTTCTCTTCTTCTTTTTTCTGCAATTTTTCCTAAAATTTCAGAAATTTCATTAAGCTTTTTTATCATATCCATAGTTCTAGCTCTTTCATTAAATCTTCCAATACCTCCAATATACCCACTAACATTTGGAAGAATTAAATTATCAGGTTTACCTGTTACTACAACAGGAATTGAAATTTCACTAAATAGCTTACTTTTAAATTTTGAAATACAATATTCAAAATTTCCTAATACAAATAATGCAATATCATGTTCTTCTATTAATTGCTTTTCTTCTTTTGTTATATGTGCTATTTTCTGACCAACCCCTCTTGCTAATCCTATGATATTTGTCTTTGCACCATGTCTTCTTAAATTCTCTGCAATATCACATACTGGATGTGGTAAATGATGTCTTGATAAACTAGGTGAAACAACAGCTATTTCAGTACCAATAAGTGGAGCTTCTCTTATCTTTCCTTTAAGTTCTATTACTAACTTATTTAAATCATTAAATTCTTCTTCAGGAATTGCTAAATACATTATTACATCTAATCCTATTATATTCTTTTGTATTAAGTATCCTCCAATATCTTCTACAAATTCTATTAATTTTTCATGTTTATATGTTCCCCCTTCAAATACAATATACTTTAACATTATTTCTCTACCTTAATCTCATGAGCTTTTTTAATCCATTCTTCTTTTATTGGATCTTCTGAAGCAATAACTGTAAGTATATCTTTTTCTTTTATAGTGTGTCTAATTCTAAAACCCTCAGGAAGTACTCTATTTACTAATTCTATTATTCTTTCAGAAATATCTACTTCTTTTTCTCTTATCTTAATTTCCTTAATTTCATTAATATCAATATTTCTTAATAATATTTCAAATCTACCAATCTGTTCAACTTTATCTCTTCCAAATTTACTCCATAAAACTCTTAAAGCATCTGTTACATCAATTTCATTTTCTAATATTATTTTTATAGTATTTGCTCTTTCTTCAAATCTTGCTAAATCCTTAAGTAAATTTCTTCTTTTTATTTCCTTGTAACTTACTTTCATTATGCATAATGGAATTTCTAAATTCATATATAGATATACCCATTCTATACTTCCTCCTAAAATTAAATCTTCAATACTTTGTTTTATAATCTTAATATAAGCTTCTCTTCCTTTTTCATCATTTGTATCTACTATAATCTTAATGTCTTATCTCCTCCTCTATTATTTTTTTAAGTACTTCAACATCAATCTTCTTCTTTGGTTTTTCTTCTACTGGTTTTTCTTCTTCTAATGCTTTTGCTACATTCCTTAATGCTTCTCTTTCAGTTCCAAGCATAAAAAAACCTGGTCTTGGTCCTCCACCTCTTTTTGCTCTACAAATACGTTCGTCTCCTATTCTATATCCTCTTATTTTAAAAAATATTCTATTTGGATCCATACTTTCTAATTCTTTTATAGCTTTTTTCAAATCTTCTTCTTCACCTTCAATTAATAAACCATAACATGTTTCCTTATAATTAATTCCACTAATTAATGAAATCTTTTCTATTAACATTGAAGGTGTAAGACTTGAATCAGGAGAAAGCATTACAACATATGTTTTTTTCATTAACTTTCCTCCATTATGTATATTTCATCTTCTAATTCACTTATTACATCTAATCCTTCTACTACTTCTCCTATTATATTTGTACCACTAAAATCTTCTGCAGTTGGTCCAAATTTATTACTTTTTGTTAATCTTATTCCTATCATACCAGCAAATCTCTTTACAGAATTTGTTACACCGATAGCTCCTGGATTTACAATATCCTTTGGTATATTTTCTGGCAATAATGATCTTCCTAAGTCTTCATCACCTTTAAATAATATTACATCTTTTGTCTTAAAAAATAATTTTAATACACCAATTTTTCTCAAATCAATTCCTGTAATTTTTTCAAAATATCTTACTGAATTAGGAGCTTTATCTCTATAAAGTTTTATTTTAAGAATTTTCTTTTTCTCTAATCCCTTACATATAACTTCTCCTTTTTTGTATATTTCAATTGTAGTAGATGGATTACATTCTATAATAATACTATCATCATCTTTATTACCATCTCTTATATGTCTTATATTTAATTTCTCTAATAGCAATGATGCTTCTTTTTGTGTTTTTCCAAGCAAATCTAATTTCTCAGGTTTTATTGAAATTCTTATTCTATCCCCTTCTGAAGCAATTTCTGCTAATTCTAATCCTCTTACTACTCTTCCTACTATATTATGTTCACTAGATATTGGAGCTTTTTGAGTATAAATATAAATAGCTCCAGTATTATCTCCACTATTTCTTACAGAAACTACACCTTTTTCTCTTACTCCAATTTTTTCTTTTTTTAAATTAAATAATTTCCTATCATAAGCTATAAATTTACTTGTTTTCCTAGTGACAATAAAACCATTAGCTAAACTATTATATACATGTTCACTACTTATTGGAGAATCATAATTAAGAAGTATTTCTATTTTTGTAAGAATCTCATCACCTTCACTTAGCTCATAATTATCATCTGCCTTAATTAAATAACCTGATTTAATTCTTTTTTCAATAACAGGTGAAATTTTTTCAATTTTATCTCCTATTTTTAAAATATCAAGTAAATATTTTCCATAAACTATTCTTCCCATGATATCTCCTTCACTTGGAGGAAAATATAGGCCACTATGATTTCTTTTACTAAATATTAAATGTGTTTGCTCATTACTCATACCTGATATACTTATTGTTACATCATATTTTTTTAATTCTACATCCTTTATTACTGGCTTAAAATCTGTATAAACAGGTCCAAAAGCAATAGCATCATTACTTACCCATCTTACATTACAATTTTCAAAATTTTTGTAAATTTCTCTCCATTTATCTAAAGTTCTATTATTTTCCCAAATAATAATCATTTTACCTTTATTAGTAATAATTTCATAAAGATTAGTAATTATATTTTCAAAATCTATTTTTCTTTTTACTACTGATATAAATCCATTACTTTTTATAATATCTCCTAATTTCAAACCTTTTTCTACTTCTACCTCATTACCATCAATTCTTATTTTCATTTTTCACCAAGTAAATTTATTTAAGTTTTTACCAATATTTATAAATTGGTGCTATATTTGAATTATGAAATACCACCTGAAATTGAAATAATGCCAAGAAGACTTATGCCAAAAAGTAAAGCTGAAGAATTTGTTAATTTAATTAAGAATACTGGATTAGTTAAAGAAGTATTAATATATAAGCAAAAATATTCAGATGGAAAAAGCTATTTAGCAAATCGTTTTATCTTAATTATTAATATTAATTCTCCGGAAGAAGTTATAGAAAAGATAAAGCCTATATGTAATCAAATGATGCCATATGGATATGATATAAGAATTGGTAGATTTATTAAATTAAGACCTACAGTTTCAGATTACATTAGAGGTGATTACTACTGGATAAAATCATCGGAAGAAGTGCACAAATAATTGATTGTAGAGAAACTCAAGGTATTGGAGAAGGTGGAGGTTTAGCTCAAAGAGGTACAATATCAGAAACTGAGCATTTTGATGTTATTGCAATAGCAATGTCTCCATCTAAAAGACATATTACTAGACCAATATGTGAAATTACATATGGTCTAAGAGAACAGGGAATTAGAACTAGTGTAATTGTATTGGAATCTGGATCAGGAGTACCTCCAGATTCTCCATATGGAGGAGCTCCTGGAGGTACTATGGCTGGAATAAATGAAAAAGAAATTCTTCAAATAAGAAGATTTAAATTAGCTTTACTTCATCTTGGTGGAATTTTAGGTCATATTGTTTATAAAGCAAAAACATTTCTTCGTTATGTTGATATACCTGCAATAATAGTTTGTGAAGCACCAGCTGATTATGAAGATTTTGCTAAAGTTGGAATAATTACAAGATTAGTTCGTCCTCCTCCAGATAAAGTTGAATGTTTTGGCATCATAGTAGATATAGTAACTGGTGTAATAAGAGGAGTAAGTATTCCAAGAGATAAATTAAATGAAATAATCATGAAAGTAAAATATTGGTTAAATGAAATAGAGAAGAAAGGAAAATTGGTGTATTAAAATGGCAAAAGTATTCATATTTCCACCAAATAGTATTATACTTTTTGATCTTGTAAGAAGATTTGGACATATTCCACTAGGATTAGGAGAAGAAATTTCTAAAAATGTAAATAGACCTGAAATAGATTCTCCTCCTATGAATATTACTCCTGATTTTCCAAGAAGAGGCTTAAAATATGCTGCTATAGAAGTTCCATCTGGTGTAAGAGGTAGATTAGCACTAATAGGTCCATTAATTGAAGAAGCAGATGCTGCTATAATTATTGAAGATCCTGAAATTGGTTTTGGTTGTACAAGCTGTGCAAGAGCTAATGAATTTTTGATATATTTAGTAAAACAAAGAAAAATTCCTTACATAACTGTTCCATATCCTTCTTCTGAAGAAGAAGCAAGAATAATGGTTCAAAAAATAAAAAATTTTCTTTTATCCTTAAAATAGCTATTCAAATTTTTTTAATTTCTCTTTTAATTTTTCACAAATAAATTCTTTAGCTTTTATCAAATCTTCTTTTTCTCCTCTTAATACCCACATCATTGGTGGTTTTTCTCCTTCTTCAACCATTGCTTCTTTTATTGGCATTTCTACAAGTTCTAAATTAAATCTATTAACTGCTTCTGCAATTATTGAATATGGTGTTCCAGCAGGAATTGGCATTAAGTACTTTTTACTACTCATACATTAACTTCTTTTTTATTTTAGGTTTTTATTTTTTAATAAATTAATTATTTCTTTAGCTCTTGATATAGAGAAATTTCTTTCCTTTACAAGTATTTCTGCAACTTTATCTATCATGTCTCCATGAGCACCTGCTGCTATTGCAATATTTCTTGCATGTAGCTCCATATGTCCTCTTTGTATTCCCTCAGTAACAAGAGCTCTTAATGCTGCAAAATTTTGAGCTAATCCTACAGCACACATTACTTCTCCTAATTCTCTAGCACTTTTTACATTTAAAATCTTTAAACATAGTTTTGCTATAGGATGTGTTCTAGTAGCACCTCCAACTATTCCAACTGCAAGTGGTAATTTTAATTCTCCAACTAAGTCTCCATTTTCATTTTTATACCATCTAGATAATGGCATATATCTTCCAGAAAGTGAAGCATAAGCATGTGCTCCTGCTTCTATTGCTCTTGTATCGTTTGCTGTAGCTAAAGCTACAGCTATAATTCCATTCATAATTCCTTTATTATGTGTTGCTGCTCTATATGGATCATATAGTGCAAATTTATATGCTCTTATAATATCATTTACAACTTTCTCTCCACCAATTACTTCTTTTTTATAAACTACAGATGCTTTTACTATTCTTTCAGTACAAAGATTTGATAAGATTCTCAATAATACTCTTCCATTAGTTAACTTTTCTATTTCAGGAGCAATTCCTTCTAGAATTGTATTTACTGTATTTGCACCCATAGCATCTTTACAATCAATAAAGAATTCAACTATTAGCATTTTATCATCAGGTGGACCAATTATTTTTGTAGATAAATTTCTTACCCCTCCTCCTAAAGAAACAAGTTCTTTAATAAATTCATTTGATTTACTAATAAGTAGTGCTTTATTTTCTTCAATTTTTTTAATAGCTTCAGTTAAATTAGGTACATCTACTACTTGAATTTGTCCACGCATAATTGATTCAGTACTTTCAGCTTTAAAACCTTCAGGAAGTGCAAGTTTTGCTGCATGACTTGCTGCTGCAACTACAGATGGTTCTTCTATTGCCATTGGTATGAGATAATCCTTACCATTTATTCTAAAATTAACTGCTATTCCTAAAGGAAGTTGGGTTAATCCTATAACATTTTCTATCATTCTATCTGCAATTGAAATATCAAGACCAGAATCTAGTATTTTTATATCATCATCAGTTAATTTAATTAATTCCTTTATTATTCTTCTTCTTTCTTCAATACTCATTTTATAGAATCCTGGTATTCTAGAACTTCCTCTTTCCATATATTCATTAACACCTCTAATACTCCTTCACCATTATCTTTATTACAAACTATATCTGCTTTTCTTTTTAATTCTAATACTGCATTATTAACTGCAATTTTAAAATCAGCTATTTCAAAAAGTGATATATCATTTACTTCATCTCCTATTGCAATAATTTTACCATTTCCAATTCTTTCTATTGCAATTTTTACACCTTTTCCTTTATTCCAGCCATAAGGCATTATCATAAAACTATCTTTATTAAACTCTATGTTAACATAATTAAGAAAATTATTTTCTTTTATTATTTTTTCAATATAATAATAATTTTTTAAATCACTATATATAATTACATCTCCTAATACAAAACTTATTCCATTTTTATTAAGTAAGTTTATTATTTTTTCTCTCATTACAAACCAATTATTATCTGGAAGAATTTCTTTTTTATTTTCTGAAAATAAAATTGTTCCATTTTCTAAAACTAATACATCAAATATTTTTAATACATCTTTATCAGGAATATCACTTAATCTTCTTCCTGTTGCTAATATTTTCTTTTTTGGAAGTTTAATTAAAAATTCTTTAAGCCTTTTATCTATCATAAAATTATTATTTTCATCTGCAATTGTTCTATCATAATCTGTTACTATTATATCTATTTTCATTTAATCACCACAAGGATATTTTTCATAATTCTATTCTCCAAGTAATCTCTTATATAAAGTAATATGATCTCTTACTCCTCTTTCCGAGGAGAATTGTTCTTTAAATATTCTTTTACCTTCAGCTCCCATTTTCTTAGCAATATCTTCATTTACAAGAATATATTCTAAACATTCTGATAATGCTTTTACATCACCAGGGCTTACTAAAAAGCCATTTACACCAGGCCATATTTGTGTAGGAATTCCTCCAGTACAACTTCCTATTACTGGTTTTCCAAATGCCATAGCTTCTGTTATAGCAAGTCCAAATCCTTCTTGAATTGATGGAAGAACTACAACATCACATGCTTTATAAGCTGCCATAAGCATTTCTCTACTTATAGCACCAGTAAAAATTACATTATTATGTAGTCCCTTTAAAGAAATAAGCTCTTGTAATTCTCTTAAATATTCTTCCTTATCTTTTACTTTAAGTACTTCTTTACTTAAAGAACCATTACCAATAAAAATAAGCTTAAATTTAATATTTCTTAATTGACTAACAGCTTCTATTAAGAATTTTTGTCCTTTTAATCTATCTATTCTTGCAACACATAAGATAATTTTTTCATCTTCTTTAATACCATAAACTTTTTTAAAATCAATATTTGAATCTTCAACTTCTATAAATGGTGGTATACATGTTACTTTATTCCACTCAAGACCAGATTTTAATGCAGTACTTACATATGATTTTGTTGAAAATATTGAAATTGAATAATCTTTTAAATAATCTATTACAAATTTTCTCCATGGTAATTCAACACCTTCAGGAAATGGTATATGCCATGTAAAGGGTTTTGGTAATTTTAAATCAATAATCATTTTACTTAATGGTAATAATTGAAAATCATGAATATGTACAATATCTGGTTCTTCTTTTTTAATAATTTCTCTTATTCTTTTTTCAAAATATTGATTTACTTTAATATATTCATTAAAACCATAAATATGCTTATTGTATAATCGATCTAAGGGAATGTTTCTTTCGTGAAATACTTTAAGTAAAAGTTCTTTAAAATTAGTATATCCTGCTAATACTTCTTTTTCTATTTCTCTATCAGCTGGTACTCTATATACTTTAAAACCTTCAATTTCTTCTTCAAATGGTCCACCTGGTTTTTTAAGATTAATAAAAATTGCATCATGAGATTTTTCTCTTAATTTACGAGCTAGCCATATTAGATAATATGAAACACCACCAGTACTTGGAAAAAATGATTGACTTACAAAAAGTATTTTCATAATATTCTCCTTAATATAATACTTTCTTGAATTTTATTAATTACTTTTTCCTCTTTTAATACATTAATTCCTTGAAGAATTCTATCTTTCTTCTTTAATATATTGAATACATCTTTTGCTTCAAATAATAATAGAGGTAAATACTTAGTGAATACTGCTTTTACAATTTTTGAATCTAAATTTAATTTTCTACTTTTAATCTTTTTATTATCAATTATTACAAAAGGTTCTACTATATCAACATCAGCTTTTCTAATAATTCCATAATATGGTATGTATATTAGCTTTATATCATCATGATGATTTTCAGATTTATATACATATTTTTCTAAATTATCAATTTCTTTTTTTATTAGATTAATAATTTTATCATATTTTTCTTTATTTCTAATATACTCAAATTTAATATGATTTTCCTCTATTTCTAATTCTATTAATGCTTTCTCCTTATCATTAATTATTGAATTAAGCTCCTCAATTGCAGTTTCTCTATTTTTTATATATTCTTCTCTTATTCTTCTACACTCTAAATCTTCTTTACATTGAAGAAATCTTATTTCTTCTAAAATCTTAGATAAATCCTTATTAAGCTCCTTAATTCTATTTTCTAATGAGTTTTTCTTATTTTCCAAATTTTTTAATTCATTTAATATTGCAAATTCTTCATTATTAAGTCTTTCTAATTCTTTTTCTATAATATCTAACTTTTTGATTAATTTATTTATCTTCTCAATGTTTTTTACTTTATTTTTTATAATTATTATTTTATCTCTTTTTTTACTTAATTTAGAAATTCTTTTTCTTAAATCTAATAAATTCTTATTTTTACTATCAATCTTATTAATGACTTCTGTTAGCTCTTTATTTAAGTTATTCAAAATAGTAATTATGTTCTCTTTTTCATTATTTAAAACATTCTTTTGCTTTAATATTTCACTTTTTACTTTTGATATATCTCTTTTTTCACATTCTAAAAGAAGATTTTCTATAATACTTTCTTTTTCTTTTATTTTTTCATCAAATTCCTTAATAATTCTATTTTTCCTTTCTCTAATACTATTAATTTTTTGGTTATACTCTTCTTCTAATTTAGAAATTTCTTTCTCAATATTTACTAATAGTTCATTTAATGAAGTATATACTCTTAAAACTTCATTAGTAATACTAATAACATCTTCCTTACTTAAAGTACATGGAATTGCAAAACCATCATTAATTTCATCATCAATAACTATATACTCCTGACAAATAATATTATCAACTTCTAATAAATTAAATTCATGAACTTTTATAGAGACTTCTCTAGACTTAATCAAAAACTCCTTTATTTCTGTTTTATGTAATTCTAAACCATCAATACATATGATATTATTATTTTTACTTACAATAAAAATAGGATAATAAAATTTGTAAATTGCATCAATTTTTCTTATTTTTTCCTCATTAAAAAATCTAATATAACTACTTACTTTACTTGATATATCTAATCCTTTTAAAATTGCAATTACATCTCCTACATAATCTGGAAGTGCTCTAATTTCATTATTTTCTTTAATATATGAAAAATTTAATCTTTTCATAATAAACTTTACGAAAAGATATAATATAAGTAAATTTGTAATTATAAATATTTATCAATTTAGGAAAAGCTTATATATTAGCTACTAAACCCTATTATCTTATGCAAATACATAATTGTCATAATACAAAACCATCATATATTAATGTAAAAATCTATTCAAGAGGGAGGTAAATAAGTAATGGAGGAAATTAAAACTCTACCATTATCAAGAAGTATTTATCCTGATATTAGTATACTTAAACATATTTACAATAAGAGCTTAGAAGATCCTGAATCTTTTTGGCGTAAAGTAGCTGAAGATTTATTTTGGTATGAGAAAAATGGACCTGTATTTGAACCAATAGATTCACCACCTTATGGTCGTTGGTTTCCAAATTGGAAAACAAACTTATCATATAATGCAATAGATAGACATATAGAAAGTTGGAGGAAAAACAAAGTAGCTTATTACTGGGAAGGAGAAAATTATGAAAAAAGAGTTCTTACTTACTATGATTTATATAAAGAAGTCAATAAATTTGCATATGTTTTAAAAAATCTTGGAGTAAAAAAAGGAGATAGAGTAACAATCTATATGCCTGTAATACCAGAACTTCCTATAAGTATGTTAGCTTGTACAAGAATTGGAGCAATACACTCAGTAGTATTTAGTGGTTTTGCTTCTTATGCTTTAGCTGAAAGAATTAATGATTGTCAAAGTAAAATTGTAATAACTACAGATGGAACTTTTAGAAGAGGAAAATTAATTAATACTAAGAAGATTGTTGATGAGGCACTAAGATATACAACAACTGTAGAGAGAGTTATAGTTATAAAAAGAGCAAATATTGAAGTTGAAATGATGGAAGATAGAGATTACTGGTATGATGAATTAAAACCTTCTTCATGTCCTTATGTAGAACCAGAAAGAATTGAAGGTATACATCCAAGCTTTATTTTGTATACTTCTGGTACTACAGGAAAGCCAAAAGGAATAGTTCATGGAACTGGAGGATATATGGTTTGGGCATATTTTACTCAAAAAGTTGTCTTTGATATAAATGATAGAGATATATTTTGGTGTACTGCAGACATAGGATGGATTACAGGACATACTTACGTAGTATATGGTCCACTTTTAGCAGGAGCAACAGTATTTATTTATGAAGGAGCACCTGATTATCCAAAACCAGATAGATGGTGGGAAATAATAGAGAGATATGGAATTACTATCTTTTATACATCTCCTACTGCTATAAGAATGCATATGAAATATGGAGAAGAATGGATAAAACGTCATGATTTATCATCACTAAGATTACTTGGAAGTGTAGGTGAGCCAATAAATCCAGAAGTTTGGAATTGGTATTATAAATATATTGGACAGGAAAGATGTCCAATAGTAGATACTTGGTGGCAAACAGAAACAGGAGGAATAATGATTTCTCCTCAACCAGGTCTTGCACTTGTTCCACTAAAAGCTGGTTCTGCTACACTTCCACTTCCTGGTGTTGATGCTGATGTATTTACAGATGATGGAAAATCTGCAAAACCAAATGAAAAAGGATATTTAGTTATAAAAAGACCATGGCCAGGATGTCTTATTGGAATATGGAATAATCCTGAAAGATTAAAAACTCAATACTATTCTAAATTCCCTAATGTTTACTATACTGGTGATTTTGCTATTAAAGATAAAGATGGTTATTTCTGGTTACTTGGTAGAGCTGATGAAGTTTTAAAAGTTGCAGGACATAGAATAGGAACTGCAGAACTTGAAGCAGCTTTTCTTTCACATCCTGCAGTTGCAGAAGCTGCAGTAGTAGGAAAATCAGATCCTATTAAAATGCAAGTTCCTGTAGCTTTTGTTGTATTACGTCCTGGATATACTCCTTCTCCTCAACTTAGAATTGAACTTATTAATCATATTAAAGAAACTATAGGTCCTATAGCTACACCTCAAACAGTATATTTTGTTGAAAAACTTCCTAAGACTAGAAGTGGAAAAATAATGAGAAGAATTCTATCAGCTGTTATAGAAGAAAGAGATACAGGTGATGTTACAACATTAGAAGATGAAACAAGTGTTGAAGAAGCAAAAAGAGCTTATGAAGAGCTTAAGAGGATGATAGAGGAGATTCCTTAAGTATTCTTAATATTTTTAAATAATCTCTTAATTGTCTTGTTATTAAGAAATTCTTTCTGACATGTTCTTTTGCTTTCCTTCCCATTTTATTCCGTATTTCAGGATTTCTTATCAAATATAATATCTTTTCAGCAGCTTCTCTAACATTACTTACTAAAAATCCAGTTTCTCCATCTAATATTTGATATTTTATTCCTCCAGTTTTTCCACCAATAACTGGTTTACCTTTCCACATTCCTTCAGTTACTGTTAATCCAAACCCTTCTTTAATACTCTTTTGAATTATTATTGTTGATCCTCTTTGAATAGCATTTATTTCTTTATGTGCATCTGATGGTAATAATAATACATGAACATTTCTATCATTTGTTGCTTTCTTAATAGTTTCATAAAAAATTTTTTCACCTTCAGGATCATCTGATGCTAAACCTCCAACTAAAACTAATTGTAATGATTCTCTATACCTTATTACTCTAAAAATATCTACTGCAAATTTCTTTTCATCTAATAATCCATGAAAATCTATCATTCCTATTCTACTTTTTGCCAATTCAAAAGCTTTTATTACACCTATTGGATCTTTAAGTTTATCAAATCTTGATACTTGAGTAATTATAGGTCTTTCTGGATCAATATCATATTTTCTTAACGTATCTTTTATATAATCTTCTGATAATTCAATATTCTTTTCACTTAATGGATCAATTGATGGAGGAACAATGAATTGAGGACCATTATAATCTTGTCTTATATATTCTGGTAAGTGAACTATTATACCATCATATTTTGAAATTAATTTAATTAAGAAACTCCATAAGTTTTGATTTGGATTAGAAATATCAATATGACATCTCCATAACCATTTTCCATTCTTTTTATATTGTATTAAAGCTAATGGTTGAGGATCATGTACAAATACAAAATCTTTATTTAAATTTATTAATTCTGCATTTACTTTATTAACTTCTAGATATTTATTAATCATATTTTGAGAAATTTCAATATTTTCGCCATGAATAGCATTATGAAAGTTCTTAGTTATTTTGAAAAATTCATCATCTCCTTGAATAATTTTCCACTCTGTTTTCAATCCAATAGAATTCATTAATGGAACTATAGATCTTAATAATTCTGCTACTCCTCCTCCAATATATGTAGAATTTATATGTAATACTTCATAACCTTTTAAATTTTCACTTATGGATTTTATTTCTTCTATTATCTCTTTTCCTACAAAAGGAATATAATCTTCAAGCCTCATATTATCTAAAGAATAATTCTCAGTAGGAGTGAATAAATTTGACTAAAGAATATAAAAAAATCTACTTAAAAATGAGTTTATTGAGAATATTTTCAAGATCATTTATTTTATTATTATTAATACTATTTAGCTATGTTATCATGTCTTATATAGAACAAATAAACCTTATAATACCCATAATAAATATACCATTAATTTCATTAATCTCTATTATGATATTAGCAATTATTGGAATTATGATCTATCGAATATTTTATGATATTCTCTTATTATTACCAAAATTCTCAAAAATATTAAATATTATCTTTAAAAAAATAAATTCAGACTTTGAAACTACAATAAAAAGAATACTTTATGATATTATCATTCTAATTTCTATGATTGTTATCTTAATTATTCTTATGCCATTATTTGCAAAAATACCATTTATAGGTATTTATTTATCTACAGCTTTATCATTACTAGCTTTAGCAATAACAATTTTAATATTTTGGGATTTGGGAAAAATAGTTTATAATAAAATAGAAGCTCTTGCAGAACACATTGCTGAAAAACTAGAATAACATATTTAAGTAAGTAAGTAATTGGTAAATTTATGCCTCAATATATGTGTAGTAACTGTAGAAAAATTGTTGATATGAAAGAATTATTTTCATTACCAGGTGTAAGATGTCCTTATTGTGGATACAGAATACTATTTAAGGTTAGACCTCAAGTTGTAAAGGAGATTAAAACTAAATAAATCTACTAGCAATACAGCAAATTTCATATATTATCTTTGATGCTACTATTGAGGTAATTCCATTATCATATAGTGGTGTTACTTCTACTACATCAAATCCCAATATTCTATCATCTATTACTTCTTCTATAATATCTAATAAAGCTGAAACTGAAATACCTTCTGGTTCAGGATTTCCTACACCAGGTGCATATGATGGATCAAGAACATCCATATCTATTGATATGTAGATTTTTTTCTTATTTTTTAATTTCTCCTTAAGTATTAAGCCTATATTCTTAGCACTATTCATATTAATTTGTTTTGATGAAATAAAGTAAATATTATTATTCTTTACAAATTCTATTTCTTCTTTACATGCTGCTCTCACACCTACTACTATAGTATTTTCAGAACCAATTTCTTCAATTATTCTCCTCATAATACATGCATGAGATAGCTTATTTGATAAATATTCATATCTCATATCAAAATGAGCATCAAATGATAATATAGTAATATCCTTTAGACTTTTTGCTACACCTAATGTAATTGTATGTTCCCCACCAATCATTATTGGAATTTTTTTAAGATTAACTATTTCTTTAATTACTTCACTAACTCTTCTTATTGTTTCATTACAATCTCCATGAACAATTGCTAAATCTCCTAAATCATGAGTTCCTATATTTTCAAAATCATTATTACTTCTCCATGACCAAGTTTCTATATTTACAGAAGCTTCTCTTATTGCAGATGGTCCAAATCTTGAACCAGGTCTATAACTTGATGTACTATCAAATGGTACACCAAATAATACAAACTTACTATCAGAGAAATTCTTATTAAATCCTCCAAAGAATTTTTGTTGATGATTTATATATAATAATGATCTCATGGATAATCACCTAAAAATACATATCTGAGATAATATAAATAAGTAATTACTAATAGGTGATGATATGGATAAATATGATAAAATTATTGATCTTGCAAAAAGAAGAGGATTTTTTACTACTTCATGTGAAATATATGGTGGTATAGCAGGTTTTCTTGATTTTGGACCAATAGGAACATTACTTAAGAGAAATATTGAAAATAAGTGGAGAAAATTCTTCATATATAAACATCATGGATTAATTTATGAAATTGAAACACCAATTGTAATGCCCTCTAAAGTATTTGAAGCTTCAGGACATGTAGAACACTTTACAGATTTTATGGTAGAATGTTTATCTTGTCATAGAAAATTTAGAGCAGATCATGTAATATCATATCAGCTAGGTGAAATTAGTGGATTAGAAGGAAAAAATGCTGAAGAACTAGAAAAAATAATACAAGAAAATAATATACGTTGTCCTGAATGTAAAGGTAAATTAGGAAAAGTTTCTAAATTTAATCTACTTTTTGTTACTAACATAGGTCCTTATAGTGGAAATACTGCCTATATGAGACCAGAAGCAGCTCAGGGTATGTTTGTTAATTTTAAATATATACATACAATTATGAGAGAAAAATTACCAATAGGTCTAGCTCAAATAGGTAAGGTTTTAAGAAATGAAATTTCTCCTAGACAAGGTCCTATAAGACTAAGAGAATTTACTATAATGGAAATTGAGTTCTTTTTTGATCCAAAAAATCCTGAATGTTATCTTTTAAATGAAGTAAGCAATGAAAAAATAAATTTATTAACTAAAGATCTTATTTTAAGAGGTGAAAATAAGCCAATAGAATTAACAATTGAAGAAGCTATTAAAAATAAAATTATTTTATCAGAATGGTTAGCTTACTTCATGGCTCTTTCTAGAATGTTTCTAGAAGAAATAGGTGTTCCTAAAAATAAACAAATGTTTATTGAGAAATTACCAAGTGAAAGAGCTCATTATTCAGCTCAAACATTTGATCAAGTAGTAGAATTAGAAAGATGGGGATGGGTTGAAGTCTCTGGTCATGCATATAGAACAGATTATGATTTATCAAGACATCAAATTTATAGTGGTCAAGATTTAAGAGTATTTAGAAGATTTACTACACCAAAAAAAGAATATCGTATAATTGCTATACCTAAAATTGATATAATTACTAAAAATATTAAAAATAATGAAATTATAGCAAAAATTATTTCTATAATAAAGAGTAAAAAAGCTGAAGAACTTAAAAAAGAATTAGAAAAAGGAAACATAATTATTGATAATATTGAAATAAAACCTGAATTTGTAGAATTTAAAACTGAAGAAATTACTATTACAGGTGAGCATTTTATACCTCATGTTTCAGAACCTTCATTTGGTACAGAAAGACTAGTTTATGTAGCTATGGAATATGCTTATAGAGAAAAAGATAATAGAGTAATTTTATCATTACCAAAAGATATTGCTCCAATAAAAGTTGCAGTTTTTCCATTAGTAAATAAGAATGGTTTACGTGAAAAAGCAATAGAAGTCTATAATTTAATAAAATCAAAAGGATTTATAGTAGAATTTGATGATGATGGATCTATAGGAAGAAGATATGCTAGAGCTGATGAAATTGGCATACCTTTAGCAATTACTATTGATTATAAAACTATGGAAGATAATACAGTAACAGTAAGAAATAGAGATACATGGGAGCAAGAAAGAATATCCATTAGTGATATAATAGAATATTTAAATAACTTCTTCTCATCAAAGTAATATGGTGATATTATGTCAAAAAGACCTCCTGAAAAGAGATTAAGAATTAGAAGAGTAGATGGTATAGAGAAGGGGACATGTAAAATGAATTCAGAAACATATAATTACTTGAAGATAACTGATAAAATAGAAATTATTGTTGCTGGTAAGAAAAAAATTGAACTTAATGCTTTTCCCTTTTCAGATGTTCCTGAAAATGAAGTATGGGCAAATCCTGATGAAATGAAATTAGTAGGTATTGCAGATAATACAATAGCAACTGTTAGAGCTGTTATGAAGAAATAGTAGTAATCAAAATCTTTATTAAAAGATAGTTCTATTATCATTAATGAGGTGTTTAGTATAGCAGAAGAATTAAGCTCAATAGTAAATGAAGTCTATCGTAGATCTATAGATCTAATTGTTGAACACTCAAGAAAGACTCGAGATACATTAGATCTATTAATTACTGCAATTTCTAAATTTTCATCTTCTTCATATAATGAGCTTAAAACTATATATGAAAGAATTTTACAAATTGAAGAAGAAGCTGATAACATAAAGAGAGAATTAATTGAACAATTAACAAAAAGTGCACCAGCTTTTCTCTATAGAGAAGATTTCCTTAGATTTGCTATAAAAGTTGATGAAATAATAGAATATATGTTATCTTTTACTAGAAGACTTTTAAAAATATTAGAAAATAAATTAGAACCAATTTCTAAGGATATATTTGAACCAATTTTAACTGGTATCTCAAATGAATATGATTATTTAAAAGAAGCTATTATGATGCTACCAAGAAATCCAAAAAAAGTATTAGATCTTGTTGTAAAAGTTCATGATGCAGAATCAAAAGTAGATTTATTATATCATGATGCTGATTTTAAGTTACTAATGGAAATGAAGAATATAAAGGAACTATTACTTTATAGAGATTTAATTCACTTACTAGAAGATATAAGTGACTCAATAGAAGAAGCTTCAGATAATTTAAGAATATTAGCACTACATAGAATTATTTAATTTTGTTTTAATAATTACTTTATTTAATCCATAGATAGATGTTATTACAAAACCTAGAAATAATTCAAACCAAAATGTTATAATACGCATTAATATTGTTACTGAGCTTGCTATTTCTAATGGAATACCAAATTCCATAAATAGTACTGTAATTGAAATCTCCATAATACCTATCATTCCAGGTATTCCAATAGGTATAATTTGAATCATACTCATTAATGAAGAAACTGTAAGAACAATCCAATATGAAACATAATAATTCATTGAAATAAATGCTAAGTAAGGTATTAAAGCTAATAATAACCATCTTACTATTAGAAAAATAAAAGATAAAATAAGTACTCTTATATTTTCTAGATCTTTTTCAAGTTTGCTAATGTCTTCTTCTACTTTAATATTAAAATTTGGTCTAATTTTCTTTATAATTTTCTCAAATACATCAATTATTCTTTCAATTAACTTTTTGTATTTTTTTATTGCATATAATGCTAATATTAATGATGAAATAATTATAATAGAAATTGTAATTAGAAATAATGCTAATAATAAATTATAATTAATAAGCTTTAATCCACATAATATTATTATAACTCCAAATGTTAATGTTAACATAATTCTATGTAAAATAACAGATGTAGTTGCTTTACCTAATCCTATATTAGCTTTTCTTGCTGTAAGATTAATTCTTACTACTTCTCCAGAAATAGAAGCTGTAGGTATCATTAAGTCACAGAAGATACTTATTAAAACAATTTCAAAACAATCTCTGAATTTTATACTAGGATTTCCTAAAAATAAATACCAACTTAATGTAAATAATCCAATACATATAATATCAATTAATAATAGTAAAAATAAAGTAGTTTTATCAGCAATAATAATTTCATTAACTAGAGTTTTTAATCCTATGAATTGTAAGTAAATTATGAATATTATTATTCCAATTATTAGCATTAAATTAGTAATACTTATTGGTAGCTTCATTACTTTCACTTTTTTAGCAAAAAATACTTTACTTCCTAAAAAAATATTTTAATTTTTAGGTGAAAAAATGATAGAAGCAAGTTTATGTGGTTCTAGAGTAATTGTATGGTCTAAAGAAGATAGTGTAAAACTCTATAGTATGGGATATTATGGAAAACCAGTAAATATTAATAAGCCAAAAAGTATATCTGAAATAAATACTTATCTTGAACTTTCACTTTTAGAAGCAAATTATCTTGTTGAAAAGGGAATAATAGTTGTAAAAGATAACAATAGAATATTAACAAAAGAAGAACTATTTGAATTTTCAAAAAAGCATTATCGTCTTTTCAAAGAATTATATGAAGTTTATAAGGACTTAAGAGAAAAAGGATATATTGTAAGATCAGGTCTAAAATTTGGAGCTAATTTTGCAGTATACAAATATGGTCCTGGTATTGATCATGCTCCTTTTATAGTTCATGTAATTCCAAATTCTGCTGAAATAGATCCAATAGAAATAATTAGAGCAGGTCGTCTTTCACATACAGTAAGAAAAAAATTCATATTAGCTACATTAGATGAAACTCATAAGAAAGTAATATATTATATGTTTGATTGGTGGAAAGCTTAGTAAATTGGAATTCCATTTTTTGGATCTGTAACATACTTCTTAAATTCTTCAATAATAAATTTAGTAATTTTTCCAGGTTTACCATCTCCTATTTTTCTACCACTTACCTCTACTATTGGAACTATTTCTGCTCCAGTACCTGTAAAAAATGCCTCATTAGCATTAAATAATTCATGTACTGTAATTAATTTTTCTCTTACATTTATACCATTTTTTTTAGCAATTTCCATAACAACTTGTCTAGTAATTCCAGGAAGTGCTCCAGTATATGTTGGAGGTGTTAAAAGCTCATCATTAATTACTAAGAATATATTTTCTCCAGGTCCTTCACATACATATCCATCAGTAGTTAATATTATTGCTTCATCAGCATTAAAGACATTAGCTTCAATTTTTGCTAATATACTATTCAAATAATTAAGAGATTTAATTTCATGTGATGTAGCATCTATTCTATCTCTTCTTATCCAGCTAATGATTACTCTTGCTCCTCTTTCATATACTTCTTTTGGTAATACTTCAATTTTTTCAGTTATTATAATTATATTTGGTTTTTTACATTTTCTTGGATCTAATCCTAAATCTCCTTCTCCTCTTGTAACAATAACTCTAATATAAGCATCTTTTAAAGAATTTACTCTTAATGTTTCTATTATTGCTTTAATCATTTCTTCTTTGCTTATTGGTATTTTTAGCATTATGCTATGAGCAGATGCATAAAGTCTATCTATATGTTCTTTTAGTTTAAATACATATCCATTATATGCTCTTATTCCTTCAAATACACCATCACCATAGAGAAATCCATGATCAAAAACAGATATACAAGCTTTTGATTTCTCAACAAAATTACCATTTATATAAACCAATGGTTCTTTCATTTTTCTCACCTTTAAGACTAAAGATTTATAGATTTTTTATATTTTAATTTTTCTAATTTTAAAACGTTAATTATAAAAGTTTGTCTTCTCTAATACTATTAAGAGGGGAATGATTTGAGCGATCCAGTTTTAAAAGAACTTGAAGCAATCGTAGGCCCTGATAATGTCATATCAGATCCAGCAAGAATTTTTGCTGAAGTCTATGATGCATGGCTTCAAATATTTCCAGGAAAACCTCCAAAAATGCCAAAATATATTGTTAGACCAGCAAATGAATTTGAAGTACAAGATATTGTATTAATGGCAAATAGATATAAAATACCAATACAAGTAGCAAGTAATTATAGCTATAAACTTCCATGCTATGGTGGTATATTACTTCAAACAGTAAGAATGAATAGAATACATGAAGTAAATGTTGATGAAGGATATGCTGTTATTGATGCTGGTGTTACTTTTAATCAATTCTATAGATATTTAAGATCAAGAAATATAGATCTTACTATTCCTACAACAACAGCTCCTCCAAATACTTCAATTGTTGCTAATTTCTTATTCAAAGGAATTGGAATGAGTATGACATCAATAAGTGATGGAAATCAAGAAGCAATAATGGCTTTAGAAGTTGTATTACCTACTGGTGAAATAGTACATACAGGATCATGGGCTCTTCAAACTGCCTCATGTAAATATACATTTGATTTAGGATTTGGTCCTCAATTATCAAGAATATTTGTAGGTGCTTTAGGAACATTAGGTATTGTTACAAAAGCAGCAATAAAGCTTTGGCCAAAGCCAAAAGCATTAACTGTTAAGTTCCTAGGTATGAAAAAATGTGAAGATCTTGCAAAACATCTAAGTAAGATAATGTATACAAAGCTTGCTCCAAATAGTTCAGGAGGTCATTGGTTATTACTTGTCTTACATGCTACAAACTTAGCTCCATATTGGGGATTTGAACAAAATAAGAAATTATATCAAATAACAGATGAAGATATTGTGAAGATGAGAGAATACTATGGATTCCCTGGAGATGGTACACAATACTTCTATATTCTTGCATGTACACCTCATTATCAATCTGAAGATGAAGCAAAATTATGGGAAAAACTATGGTCAAATTACATATCATCAAATCCTGAAATAATAGAACTTACAGAAGATAATTGTCCTGGCTTAAAGTTTGGAGAAATAGAAGCTTCTATTAAGATGTATGGAGGAATTGGTGAAGGAGAACCAGGAAATCAACGTATAAGATATTGTGGATGGACTCCTGGACACATATGGAGCTTTTATGGTAGTGTTGGAAATAAAGCTCTTCCAAAACTTCATGAAATAACTTGGAATACTGGAAGAAAGTATGGATTAATTCCTGCATTACATGTTATAGGTATAAATGAAGGAAGAGTATCACATGTAAGATATATGGTACCAATAGAACGTGGTGATGATGAAGGTATAAGAAGATATGCAGGATTCTTCAGTGAAGTTATTCCAAGAGTTATTCGTGAAGGAGGATTTGTACCTGCTAGATGCTTTGGTTTAGGAGCTAAAATTGTTTCACAACACATGGATCCTGGCTTCTTTGAATTATATCGTAGAATAAAGAAGGCACTAGATCCAAATAATATAATGGCTCCTTGGTTAGGTTTTAATATACCATTTGAATATGAGTAGGTGATAAATATGGGAGAGGTTGAAAGAAAAATTCCATTTATGATTCATAAAAATATAGAATTTGTACCATTTATTAGTCATGCAAGTTTTGATAAAACTCCAAGAGAATGGGTAAACATAAAGTTTCCAAAAGATGATGAATATCCAGATTTAGCAGTAGCAAAATTTGAAGCAATAAGATGTTGGGCTTGTGGACAATGTGAACTTTCCTATATGGCAAATTGGGCAATGAACTGTCCATCTGCTACTTTTCCAGCAAATTATAGAAAAGCAGCATATAGAGGTCAAGGAAAGCATATGATTGTCTTAGGTTTATTACAAGGATTTATAGAACCATCACCTGAAATTGTTCATGTTGCTTACTTCTGTAATCTATGTGGAAATTGTACAATTCAATGCAGTATGGGTATTGGAAGTGATCCTGTTATTTCAGCAATGGCTTTAAGAAGAATGCTTGTTAAACTTGGAATGGGACCACTTCCTGCTCATAAACGTTTTGCAGAATATATTAAGAAATATCATAATCCTTATGGAGAACCTCATGAAAATAGATTTGCTTGGTTAAAGAAGAAAATTGAAAAGAAAAAAGCAGATATTGTATATTTTGCAGGATGTACAGGTCCATATAGAACTCCTGAAGTATGTGAAGCAACAGTTAATCTATTAGAATTAGCAAATGCAGATTTTACAGTATTATATGGAGATGAATGGTGTTGTGGATCTCCATTATATATGGTTGGATTATGGGAAGAAGCAAAAGAAACATTAGAACATGATATATCAGTAATAGAAAGCTTAGGTGCCTCTAAAGTAATTACATCTTGTGCTGGTTGCTTTAGACAACTTCATGAAGGATATAAAAAATTAGGAATATCAAAACCATCATTTGAAGTATTACATTCATCTCAATTATTTGCAGAATATTTAAACTCAGGTAAATTAAAACCAAAATCAACTCCAACTGATAAAGTAGTTACATATCATGATCCATGTCATTTAGGAAGACATGTTGGTGTATTTGATGAGCCAAGAGAAGTACTTGCTAATATTCCAGGATTAAAATTCATTGAATTTGAAAGAACTGCTCATAATGCATGGTGTTGTGGTGCTGGAGCTGGTGTAATGTCAGGATTTCCTGAATTAGCAAGATTTGCAGCAAGTGAAAGATTAAAAGAAGCAAAAGGAATAGGTGCAAACTATGTATCAAGTGCATGTCCATTCTGTGAATTAAATCTTAAAAGAACTGAAGATGCTATGAAATTTGGTATAGAAATTGGAGATATATTATTACTATTAGAAAAATCATTAAGGTGATAATCTTGGGATTTGAATATAATATGCAATGTAGAGATTGTAGACATAAATGGTCTTCTAATAAAATTTCATCATCTATAAAATGTCCAAAATGTGGTTCACATAATGTAAGATTACTTCCTTCAAGTAACTTTAAAACATTTATTGCACCATATGCATAATTTTTTTATTTTTTTTAAATAATTTTTCCATTATATGATAATTTAAAATGTTTTCCTGATAATTCAATAAATCCCATATTTATTAATTCCTTTAATGTTTCTCTATCTTTTATATTATTTAAATTTTCTAGACATTTTTTGTATTTTTCATCTAAGTAAATTGTACCATTTGTTAGTAATCTTATAATATTTCCACATATGTTATATGTTCTATCATTTTCAGCATTCCATGGATCTATTTCCATTATATCAAGACCAATAATATTTACATTTTTTTCAAAAATTAAAAGTAATGCTTTGTAAATTTCTGCTTCTTTTAATCCTTCTACATTTAAAAATTTACTTCCATATAATGCTTTTCTTGCACCAATATCTATATCAATTGATATGTAAACATTATTACTTAAATATGAAAGAATACTTTTAATAGCTTCTTCTACTCCTAATGAATCTATAATTCTTCTATGAATTATTTTTATTCCTTCTTTTTCTAATGTCTTATACTGATTAACAAATTCTCTTACTCTTGGATCTTTTATTTTTTCTAATTTTTCAGAAGGATAATCTATAGGACCAAATACAATTATCTTTTCTATAATTCCTTCATAAAATAAATGATATAAAAAAGATCCACTATTATAACTGTTCTTCCTACCTATTGGACTAAATACATAATCTTTTGCTTTATATCCATATACTTCATAATTTGCCTCATTTTCCATCATGTAACTTATAAGATTATTTCTAATTGGTGATGGAATTCCATCAAAATGAGAATCAAATACTATTAATGTCATATCATTAAATCTATTAGATAGTTCATCAATTACTCCACCACTCATTGAATGATCAATTCCAATCATAAGTGGTTTTTCCATATTCTTAACAAAATCTCTTACTTTACTTCTATATTCTCTACAACCATCAGAATCTAAAAATACTTCAAAATTTATTGGTGTAAGCATTATTAAATCTTCTTCATCTGGATATATAGATAACCAACTTTCTATAGGTAATTCTCCATAGTACTTAATATCAATTCCTTGAATTTCTTTTAGTTTTAAAATTACTTCAATTGGATTTTTTGGTTTTTTCCCTGAGATAATACTATTTATTTTTTTATTTATTGAATCACCACCTTCATCAGGATCAAGTAAAACTTCAAATAATGACCACATTACTTATTACTCTCCATAATACTTATTTTAATATTACTCAATACTAACTATTTAGTTTTTTATTTTTGAATATTTTTTAAATTTAAGTATAATAAAATTTTAAATGAAATTACTTTAATAATCTTTAAATAATACTTAGACAATATTTATAACTTAGTGAGATAAAATGAAAGGCGGATATATGGGTAAAATTCTAAGAATAGATCTTACAACTCAGAAAGTTTCAGAATCTCCATTACCTGAAGAATATGTTAAGAAGTACGTTGGTGGAAGAGGAATTGCTGCAAGAATTCTTTATGATATAATGAAACCTGGTACAGATCCATTCTCTCCAGAAAATAAAATGGTTTGGGGTACTGGACCTCTAACGGGTTTACCTGTTCAAGCAGCTTCAAGTGGTTGGGTTGTTGTTACAAGATCTCCACTTACTTACACATACTTTAGAAATCGATGTGTAAGTAATTTTGGAATAATGTTAAAGAAAGCTGGTTATGACTTTATGATAATAGAAGGAAAAGCAGAAAAACCTACTTATATTTACATAAATGATGGTAATGTAGAATTTGGTGATGCTTCTTCTCTTTGGGGTACTACTACTGATTTAGCTCAACATATACTAAAAGAACATATAATAAGAAATCCAAAAGCAGAAACAGCTGTTATAGGTCCTGCTGGAGAAAGACTTGTTAGATATGCTATTGTTCAGTCTGGTACAAGACAATTAGGTAGAGGTGGAATAGGTGCAGTAATGGGATCAAAGAACTTAAAAGGAGTTATTGTTTATGGAGAGAAATCAATTCCAATAGCTAATGAAGAATTACTTAAAGAACTTGTTAAAGAGCAAGTAAAACAACTTGCTACATCACATGGTGCAAAAAGAATGCAAAGATATGGAACTGCTGCAATTCATGCTTTAATAAATCAAATTGGAGATTATCCACATAAGAACTTTAGAGAAACATTCTTCCCTGATCATGAAAAATTAGATGGTGAACAAAGAGTTAAAAGAACAATTAGAAATGCTGGGTGTCCTAATTGTTTAATAATGTGTTGGAAATATACATATGTTAAAGAAGGACCATATGCTGGTGCTTGGGTCGATGGTCCTGAATATGAGACCTTCTGGTCTTTTGGTGGTCTATTGGGTATATCCAATCTAGATGCAGTTATATATGCAAATCAACTTGCAGATCTCTATGGAATAGATACCATATCTGCAGGAAATTGTATTGCTTTTGCTATGGAACTTTTTGAAAAAGGTATAATAACAAAAAAGGATACTGATGGTTTAGAATTAACATGGGGAAATGAAAATGCTTTAATAACTTTAGTTAAGAAAATTGCTTTTAGAGAAGGAATCGGTGATATATTAGCAGAAGGTGTTAAAAGAGCAGCAGAAAAAATTGGAAAAGGTGCTGAATATTATGCAATGCATATAAAAGGTTTAGAGATGCCTGGTTATGATCCAAGACCTGTAAAAGCACATGGACTCGCAATGGTTACATCAAATATTGGAGGAAGTCATGCTCTTGGCTATGGAACACAAGAAGTATTTGGATTACCCACACCAGTAGATAAGTATACTATAGAAGGTAAAGGAAAATTAACAGTATACAATCAAAATAGATTAACATGGGGAGAATGTTGTATATGGTGTACTTTTCCAACAAGATCTGAATGGCATAAACCAGATTTACTTACTAAAATAGTTAATGCAGCTACAGGAATAGACTTTGGAGGTTGGGAAGAAGCTCTAAAAATAGGCGAAAGAGTATGGAATGTTGAAAGAGCATTTAATGTCAGAGAAGGATTTGATAGAAGACATGATACACTACCAGAAAGATTCTTAAAGGAACCTATACCCTCAGGACCAGCAAAAGGTCAAATATTTGAATTAGAGCCTTTACTAAATGAATACTATCAAGCAAGAGGCTGGGATGTAGCTACTGGTCTACCTACAAGAGCTAAACTAGAAGAACTTGGTCTTAAGGATATAGCTGATGAACTTGAAAAAATGGGTCGTCTGGCTAAATAATTTTTATATCCTAGTTTTTTTTATAATTTTTTATGCCGAAAGTAACTATTAAATTTTTTCAAGATATTAGAGAACTAACAGGTACTTCATCAACAGAAATAGAAATTGATAATCCAAAATTTCTTAAAGATATTTTAAATGAAATATCAAATAAATATCAAAAACTAAGAGATGTTTTTAAAAATATTGAAGGAGAAAATAGATCAGTAATAATATTAGTAAATGGAAGAATGCCTACTCCTTTATCATCTACAATTATAAAAGGAGGAGAAGAAATTAGTATTCTTCCTATTGTTGAAGGAGGATAATTTTTAAAGTTTAAATATTTAAAAAATAATATATTCTTTAGGGATTTTTATGAAAAAAGAAGAGATGACTCCATATGATCGCTTAATGACTGCTTTTGAAAGAAAAAAACCTGATAGAGTGCCAGTAACTCCTTTTGTAAGAGAATGGGCAGTAAGACAAGCAGGTTTTAAATTTTCTGAAGTTATGACAAATCCTGAAAAATATGTTTATTCTCAATTATATGCAATAAGAAAATATGGATATGATATGGTTCTTGATTTACTTGCTGTACATGCAGAATCTGAAGCTATGGGAAGTATTCTTAAGATACCAGAAGATGCTCCACCATCAGTTGATATACCTGCTGTTCAAGATTATTCAAAAGATTTACCTAAATTAAAAATACCTCATCCAAGAAGAGATGGTCGTCTTCCAATTATATTAGAAGGAATACGTAGACTTAAACAAGCAGTTGGTGGTTATATACCTGTAATGGGTTATGTACAAGCATGTTGGAGACATACATGTATGTTAAGAGGTACTGAAAAAGCTCTTTTAGATATGAAGAAAAATCCTGATCAACTAAAAGAATTAATTGAAATTGCTACTGAGAGTTTAATTGTATATGCTGAAGCTGTTGTTGAAGCAGGTGCAGATTTGATATGGGTTTCAGATCCTACATCTTCAGGTGATATGATATCAAGAAAAGCATTTGAAGAATTTGTATTTCCATATTTAAGAAGAGAAATTAGAGCAATAAAAAGAATGGGTGTTAAAGTATTTTTACATATATGTGGAAATGTAAATGATAGACTAGATCTAATGGCAGATACTGGTGCTGATGCAATAAGTGTAGATGAAAAAGTAGATTTGGCAAGAGCAAAATCTTTAGTAGGACATAAAGTATGTATTATGGGTAATATTAGTCCAGGGGTTACTTTGCTTCAAAAAACTCCAAAAGATGTAGAAGAAGAATGTAAAATTGCTTTAGAAAAAGCCATGGCTGGAGGAGGATTTGTTTTAGCATCAGGATGTATTGTTCCTGCAGCTGCACCTGGTGAAAATATAGCAGCTATGGTAGAAGCTGCAAGAAAGTATGGTTTCTATGAGTAAGAGGTGATATTATGGAGAAAGAGGAAATTTTTAAAAATCTTGCTAAATGTGTTGTAGATGGTGATGAAGAAGGAGCAAAGAAATGGGCAGAAGAAGCTATAAAAGCTGGAATAGATGCTTATGAAGCAATAATGAAGGGATTAGCAGAAGGAATGAAAGTTGTAAGTGAAAAGTATGAAAAAGGAGAATACTATGTTCCTGAAGTTTTATTATCTGCTTCTGCTATGACTGCAGCAGTAGAAATACTTAAGCCACATATAAAAGTAGAAAAAGCAGAAAAACCTATTACAATTGTAATTGGAGTTGTTGAAGGAGATATTCATGATATTGGTAAAAATCTAGTAAAAATAATGCTAGAAAGTGCTGGATTTAAAGTTATAGATCTTGGTAGAGATGTACCATTATCAAAATTTGTAGAAGAAGCAAAGAAGCATAATGCTGATGTAATTGCTATGTCTGCTTTAATGACAACAACAATGCCAGGAATGAAAAAAGTAATCGAATTACTTATAAAAGAAGGATATAGAGATAAAGTAAAAACAATAATTGGAGGAGCACCAACATCACTAGAATATGCAAAATCTATAGGTGCTGATGCTTGGGCTAAGGATGCATCTGAAGCAGTTGATGTAATTAGAAATCTAGTAGCTAAATAATTTTTTATATGCCACAAGTTATTCTAGATTCTGTTACAAAAAAGTATAAAGTTGCAGGAAGAGAAATTATAGCTCTAGATTCTATTTCTTTAGAATTTCCAGAAAAAGGTATTGTTGTTATAGCAGGACCATCAGGAGCAGGAAAAACTACATTAATAAAGATAATTGCAGGCTTAGAAATACCAACATCTGGTTCTGTTTTTATTGATGGTGTTGATATATCTCATTTAAGTGGTTATGAAATTGCATGGTTTAGAAGAAAGAAAATTGGATTTAAACCTCAAGATCCAGTACTAATACCACAATTAACTGTATTAGAAAATGTTGCTCTTCCTTTACTTATAAATTATATTGAAAAAGAAAAAGCATTTAAAGCTGCTAAAGAACTTCTTGAAGAATTAGAACTTTCTGAAAGAATTTATCATAGACCTTCACAATTAAGTGGTGGAGAATATGAAAGAGTAAGTTTAGCTCAAACTATTATAGGATCTCCTCCTATTGTAATACTTGATGAACCAACTGCTCATCTTGATATTTTAACTTCAAAAAAAGTAGCTAATATATTAAAGAGAAGACAAAGAGAAACAGGTTCTCTTTACATTATTACTACACTTGAAGAATCACTTATTGAAGGTGCTGATAAGATTTTTAATTTAGTTAAAGGTAAATTAATAAGATAAAAAATGGGTTTAATTGATAAGTATATAGATCCAAAAACAGAAGCAATTCTTAGAATTGTAATTAAAAAAATAGTTCATAGATTTCCATTAAGTTTATGCATGATAATAAGTACCACTATTCTTACTTATATATTCATATTTTATGAAGTTTTATTAGTAGGATGGAATGTATTTATTGTATTAATTATGACATTTCTTTTAGCAATTACAACTTCTTTTGCTTTTGAATATGATACAAAAGATGAATTAATGAATTTAATAAATATAGGAGTTTCTCCATCAGATATTTTTAAAATTGGAATAATTAGATTATTGTCCATTTCATTAATAGGTTATTTTATTGGTATAATATTTGCTATTATCTTTCCATTATCTGAAATAAAAAATAATATGTTATTTTATTCTTTTCTAATTTCTATAATACTAGGTATATTTCCTTCACTTTACTCATCTTTAAAATCAATGCAAATTAGTTTAGTAGGAAGAATAGCTTTTAGACCACTTATGGAAAATATTGCACCAGTAATTCTTTCAGTTAAAGAATTACCTTATGTAAAAGATTATATTGAAGAAAGATTAAAAGAAAGAGAAGATTTAGTAATACTAAATGTAAGTACAAAAGAGAATTCAATTGAAATTTTATGTAGATATTTAGGAGATACTGGAAGATTAACTTTTGCTACATTATCATCACTTGGTATAAATCCATATGAAAGTCTAAAAAATGATGAAACACTACCAATTATAGGAGCCAGAGTAATTGTAAAAGAAGGAAGTAAAACAATTATTGATTATTGGGAAGGAAAAGAAAAGAAAAAATCCTTTATTTCTCAAAGCTTTCAATCATATATTCAACAATTATTAATAGAATATAAAGTATTTAAGAGTAAAGGAAGAGGTTTTGAGTTTAAGTCATATTAGGTTTTCCTATTGGACATACTTTTATACATATACCACAGACTGTAGCAGCATAAGCTGATTGAAAAGACTTCTTTAAAAGAACATTCTTAAGATTTTCTAATCTTTCTGAACATTTTTTAGCATCAAATATTTCTTCTCTTGATTTTGGATAATATTCAAAATTTGAATACTTTAATGCACCTGTAGGACAGGAATCGATGCATAATCTACAATCACCACATTGGTTTTTCATAGGAATACCAGGTTCTAAGGGCATATTAGTTAATATACTACCAAGACGAATTCTAGGTCCATATATTGGATTTATTAATAAACCATTTCTACCAATCCATCCTAATCCAGCAGCACATGCAATTGCTTTATGAGATATATGACCTACTAGCTTTTCTATATCTTCTCTTAAAGATGCTGGAATAATTAATGATAAATAACCCTTACTTGAAATCCATCCTGCTATTCTCATAGAGATTAAATCAATAAGATTATTAGCTAAATGATAAGCATGAGCATATAAAATTCCAGGATTATCAGTTTGAATAAGTTCAATAGCATAATTTGGAAGTGCAACTCCAATTGAAATTCCATATTTGAACTTATCTATTTTGATATTATATGTTGGTAAATCTCTAAGTAATGATAAATCAGCAACTCCAATAATACTTGCACCAGCTATTTTTGCAATAGAGAAAAGTTCATCATTCTTCATAATAATAATTAAAAATTACTTAATTATAAGTTTTCTTAAACCTAACCAACTCATTAATATTAGTAATGCACTTAAATAAAACATAATAATATAACTAATATTCCATAATATAAATGCAATAATAGGTCCAAATATAGATATTATAAAAGAATTTCTAGAAAATTTATACTCACTAAATACTTTCTTATTTCTATTTAAAATAACTATAAAAGAATTTAAAAAACTTAAGTCAATTAATATAAATATCCATAATAGAATAAATATGAAAATATTATTTACAAATCCTATTAGTAATAAAGAAAGAAATAATGAAATAATTAATAATCTTCCTAATCCTTCTTGAATAATTTTTCTTTTGTTTATTTGCCATCCTATTATATGAGTAATTATTAATGAAGTTGTTAATACTATTCCTATTTTTATAATATCAATACCTATTATTTCTAATGCTATTATAGGAAGAAAAATTGTTCCTATACTTCCTCCTAATCCAATTCCTATAGATATTAACCATCCTTCTAATTTAAAGCTCTTTATTTCATCTTCAGGAATTTTTGGTTTTGCTACTATTATTTTAAGTGAAAATATTAAAAATACAGAAAGAATTAATGCTAAAACTCCTGAAATTAATAACAATTTATCTACTTCATAAAAATAAATAATAATAGCTCCTATGATTGGAAATAAAGAAAAAATAATAAGTTTTGATAAGTTAAGAACTGCATAAGAAGGTAGTGATAGTAATCCTCCAATTGAAATTCCTAATAATAAAGAAAATAATATTGAGAAATATCCATAACCATATGATAAGAAAAGAATAGTAGTAATAACATGTGAAGTAAGAAAAATACCAGTAATTCTAGATAGTGAGGTTTTAGATTTATTGTAATAAATACTTCCTATAAAAAATCCAATATAGTATGTAGTAAGAGAAATACTTGTTATAAATAAATCTTGAATCCTCATCCATAATATCAATACTATTAAATAGTGAAGAATTCCAGCTATTGGAAATGTAAGTGATAAAATAAATTTAAATAACTTTAAGTAATCTATACATCATTCCCTCCGTTAAATTTTTTTAAATGATAGTCCTATATATAATTTAGGTGAATATATGGAAAAGCCAAAGCTTACTATTATGCAAGAATTAATAATAGAAGGAATTTTGAAAAAAATTGGTGATGAAAGTAAAGTAGGAACTGCTGAAGTAAGTAGTGGTGATATACTTGGATATGTTACTAATGAAATGACAAAAAGAAAAGATAGTGGAATAAAAGGAACAGTTGCTGCTACTAGAGGTTGGGCAGATATGTTTAGATTAGCAGTTAAAGATTTAGTTGAAAAAGGATATTTAAAAGAAAAGAAAGGATTGATATCTTCAAAGCTTATCCTCACAAAAGAAGGTCTTGAGGCTTATAAAAAACATAAAGGAATATAAAATGTTTAAAAAATTAATTTCTTTTCTTATTATTCACAAAAATTTTTTTAAATTATATGAAAAGATAATTTATTCTCTTGGATTATTATCTGTACCTTTTATATTAATCTCAATAACTTTCTTAATTGCTTATGGTAGCATTCCAAAAATACTTTTACCATCTTCTCTAGATTATATTTCCTTTTTCATAATAATATCTTCATTTATTATCAGTATTTTTTTACATGAAATTTCTCATGTTATTATTCTTACTAATAGAGATATTAGCAATATAAACTTAGGTATTTCTTTACGTGGAATTATTGGTGGATTTATAAGTGCAAATATAGATGTAAAAACTTATAATGAAATTATATTACCATTTTATTCAAGTGGTCTAGGTCTTAATTTTCTATTATTTCTTATTTTTCTTCCTTTCTTTTATATAAATTCATATTTACATATAATTTCAGTAATCAATTTTTGGTTACTATTTATGAATGGCATTCCTGCTCCTTTTGTTGATGGAGGAAAATTATTTGAAATCCTATCGAAAAGAGTTAATATAGAACTAGAATATATTTCAATTGTCATTATACTTATTTGGCTTTTAATATTTATTATTAGAATATTCATGTAAATTAAAATTTTATTAACAAAAATTTATAAGAACTTTTGAATTATTAAGAAGAAATTTATAAAATTTTTGGAAAACGTTATAAATACGTTATAATACTATTTATTATAGGGGTATACTATTATGCAAATGACAACTACATATTTAGTAATAATTGGTCTTGCATTTTGGTTATTCGGTATATTTGTTATTTCAAAGAAACTTGAAAAAGCATACTTTACACCTGATCCTAATAGAAGAACTCCTGCTGTAGCTTTTAGAGATGATTTTGACTTCTATCCTGCAAATCCATATTCATTATTTGGTGATCATTGGGCAGCAACTGCAGGAGGAGCACCTCTATCAGGTGGTGTAGCAATAGCTCAGTGGGGATGGGCCTCAGGTATATTATATGTACTTCCAGTTAACATATTATTAGGAGCAGTTCATGATTATGCTACTGGATTTGTTGCTATGCGTCAGCGTGGTCAAACACTAAGTGAAGTATCATATAGATGGATTACTCCTCTATCAGGTATTCTCTTTGTATTTTTAGGTTATATTGCAATTGTAAGCTTTTGTGCAGCATTTGTTAGATTAGTAATAGTTGGAACAACAGGATTTCCAGCTCTTTTCATTCCTGTAATTTTACTAGCAGTAATAGGTCCTCCTAGTGGTTATTTACTTTATAGAAAGGGATGGCCTGTATGGCTTGTTGGAATAGTTCAGTATGTTATATTCTTAATAGCTTTATATGTGGGCTTAATGTATCCAGTAAAACTTCCTGTAGAATTTTGGTATTTATTTCTTGCAATTATAGGAATATTAGCTGCATGTCTTCCTAATTGGCTATATTCAGAACCAGCAAACTTCATGATGTTTTTATATATGACTACAGGTGTTGTATTGCTATTCTTAGGAGCTCTTATTTCAAATATGCCAGTAGAATTTCCAGCTCTTATTTTCTATGATCCAAAATTAACACCTAGTGGATGGTTCTATCCTGGTATTACTATGATGGTATCATGTGGTGCACTTACAGGAATGCATGTATATTGGATAGGTGCATATACATGTAAGCGTTTTCCTGAAGAAAAATGGGTAAGAATAATTGGATATGGTGGAGAAGTCTTAGAAAGTGTAGGTTTATGGACTGCATTTTTAGCAATGCTAGTTCTTCCTGTAACAGAATATCTTCCAGCATTAAAAGCAGGTTGGACTGTAGCATATGGTGTAGGTTTTTCAAAAATTGTAGGTACAATATTACCATTACCTGTAGATATGCTTAAAATACTTGGTATGTGGGTTGCTTTAGTATTCATAATAAGTACTTACTATTCAGGATTTAGAAATATGCGTGTACTAGGCTTAGAATTTGTACAATTAGTTACAAAAAGAAAAATAACAAAGCATGTTACAGCATCTAGATGGATTGCTGCTATTGTAACAGCACTTATTGTAATTGGTCTTGCAGTAAGTGCTGGTTATTTATACATATGGGCATTATTCCCAATATTATCAACATCATTAGCAGTATTTTCATTCATAATAGTTGGTGAATGGTGTAGATTACATGGAAAGAATCCAATATACTGGAGAATTGCTATGTTAGTAACATTATGTGGAATATCTCTTCCAGCATCAATTTATGGTGCATGGTGGAACTTCATGGCAGGTGCATATGTTCCTGGTGTAGTATCATTAATAGCAGCAATTGTCACATTAATATACGTAGCTGAATGGGCTAGAAAAAGATGGAGACGTGGATATACACCAGAGGAAAGAGAGCAATTCCTTAAATTCGAACAATTCTAAATTTTTAAATATTTTTTTATTTTTTATTTTTATATGAGTCCAAAAGAAAGAACTTTTAAAATATTAGAAGGAGAAAAAGTAGATAGACCATCTGTTTTATCAGTTACTCAAACTGGTACAGTTGAGTTAATGGAAGCATCAAATGCTTATTGGCCTGATGCAAATTTTAATGCTGAGCTTATGGCAAAATTAGCAATTGCAGGTCATACAATAGCTAATTTAGAAGGTATAAGAATTCCTTTTTGTCTTACTGTATTAGCAGAATCTATGGGTTGTATTATAGATAAAGGAAGAATTGATCGTCAACCATCTATAGCAAAAACATTATATGATCAAGGAAAAACACCAAAAGTGGAAAATTTACTAGATAGCTATAGAATTCATGTAATTCTTGATGCAATACATAAAATTAAAGAAATGAATTTTAATGTTCCATTAATAGTTGGATTTGAAGGTCCTACTACATTAGCAGGTCATTTACTTGGTGTTGAACGACTTTGTTTAATGATGATAAGAAAACCTGAAGAAGTAAAAAGCTATATAGAAAAAGCAGAAGAAGCATGTGTTATTTATGCAAAAGAACTTATAAAAGAAGGTGCAGATATAATAGTTGTTGCTGATCCTACTGCTTCTCCATCTGTTATAAGTCCAAAAATGTTTGAAAAATTTTCAAAAGAACCATTAAAATCTATAGCAAAATTAACAAAAAGATCTGTTCTTCATATATGTGGAAATGCTACACCAATACTTAATCATATGGCAGAATGTGGATTTTCTGGATTAAGTATAGAAGAAAAAGTAGATTTAAAAACTGCTAAATCTATTTTAAAGGATAAAAAAGTTGCTATTATTGGTAATGTTCCTTCTGCTGGAGTTCTACTTAATGGTACTGAAGAAGAAGTTTATAATGTAGCTAAACAAGCTATTGCCTCTGGTGTAGATATTTTAGCTCCAAGTTGTGGTATAGCTCCACGTACACCTACAAGAAATATTAAAGCAATGGTTAGAGCAGCTATTTCTTAATTTTTAATATTTCAGGAATATCTAATTCAGTAATAGTTGCAGCTATTGGTATAGGATATCTAATTCCAAGATTATGTGTTTTTTCTAATCCTTCTGCTATTTTATCTATATATTTAAAAGGAATTACCATTGCTATTTCATCATCTTGTGAATGACCAAATCTTCTTTCCCCATAGCATGGTATTACAATTTTAGGTTTTTGAGTATTATAAGCATCAGCAATACCATCTCCACAAATACCACAATCTCCTACTGTACCAAATATTAATCTTTCTCCATTCATTGCATAAACTACTCCTTGTATTAATCTCATTATTTGAGCACTATTTCCATATACTATAAACATATCAGGTTCAAAATCTAAAGCTTCTAAAGGACCAACAATAAATCCTTTTTTCTTATTTTTAATTTTTGGAATATTTTCTACAAATCTTTTAGCAGATTCATTATCATTAACATATCCTAATTTTATTATTATATCACCATTAATAAATGATTCATCAGGTTCTTTTAAACCAAGTGCTATCGCTCCTAAAATACATTCTATATTATCTAGTGTGACATTCCAAGACCATCCATAAAGTCTTGCAGTATTTATAATTTGACAAATAGTAAGTTTTTTTCTTGGTTTTCTTTGTATTTTTGTATTAATTTCAGATTCATATAACTTAATTCCTAAGATTTTTGATTTTGGTTTTATGTATTCATATATTTTATTTAAATATTCTATACTCATGTTCCCTCCCACCAAGTTTTAAGATAATTTATTTGCTCTTCAGTCATAGTATCAATTTCAATTCCCATTTTCTTAAGTTTCAATCTTGCAATTTCTTCATCAATTTCTCTTGGAACATCATATACCTTTGGTTCTAATTTATGATAATTTTTAACAATATATTCTATACATAATGCTTGATTTGAAAAACTCATATCCATTACTTCACTTGGATGTCCTTCTGCAGCAACAAGATTTACAAGTCTTCCTTCAGCTAATAGATATATTTTTCTTCCATCATTTAGTATATATTCATCAGTAAAATCATTAATTTTTCTTTTTTCTTTCTTCATTTCTTCTAAAGCATTAATATCTATTTCAACATTGAAATGTCCTGCATTTGCTAATATAGCACCATTTTTCATTAATTCAATATGTTCTTTTCTTATTACATTTTTATTTCCTGTTGCTGTTACAAAAATATCTCCATACTTAGCTGCTTCTTTCATTGGCATAACATCAAATCCATCCATAACTGCTTTTAAAGCTTTTATTGGATCTACTTCAGTAACTATAACTCTTGCTCCCATTCCTCTTGCTCTTATTGCAATTCCTTTACCACAATGTCCATATCCTGCAACTACAAATTTCTTTCCAGCAATTAAAATATTAGTTGCTCTTAATATTCCATCTATTGTACTTTGTCCTGTACCATATACATTATCAAAATCCCATTTTGTTTCAGCATTATTTACTGCAATAATAGGATATTTTAATAATTTTTTATCTGCCATAGCCTTAAGTCTTAATACTCCTGTAGTTGTTTCTTCAGTACCTCCAATAACAATATTAATATTTCCTTTTCCTTTATGAAGTGTTGTTACTAAATCTGCTCCATCATCTATTGTTATTATTGGCTCATTTTCTAAAACCATTTCTATAAACTTATAATATTCTTCTCTAGTTTCTCCTCTTATTGCATATACTTTTATTCCTTCAGATGCAAGTGCTGCAGCTATATCATCTTGTGTTGATAAGGGATTTGAAGCAGTTAGAGCAATATCTGCTCCACCTGCTTTTAATGTTCTTATTAGTACAGCAGTTTCCTTTGTAACATGTAAACAAGCTCCTATTCTTATATTCTTAAGAGGTTTTTCTTCTTGAAATCTTTTTCTTATTTCCATTAATACTGGCATATGATTTTCTGCCCATTCAATAGATTTTTTACCTTTTTCAGCTAATTTTATATCTTTAACTATATATTCCATGTTATACACCTTTATCTTTATTTTTTATATTTACTCTTCTTAATATTTCATCATTTAATTTTATCTTATTAAGTTCTAAAACTGGTATTCTAATCATACTATCTTCAATACTTATTTCCTTTATCGGAAGAGATTTATTAATCCAAAATTCTCTTATTTTTTCTTCAAGTTCTATATCATTAATTATTGGATTGAAATATTTTTCTATTAATTTAATTAATTCTTTATCTTTTATCCAATCTTCAGGTTTTACTAAATATGTACTATCAAAAGCAAGAAAAACTTCTGGTGCTACTGGTTTTATTCCAGCTAATTTTTCTAATGATTTTTCCTTTAAGATAATTGTTATAAATATATAATGTAAAAATTCATGAGCTAAACATGCTTTAATTAAATCATTATTTGCAAATAAAACAAATGGAAGAGTAAGTTCAATACATAATTTAAATTCATTATTAAAATTTTGAATTTTTGTTGATGCATAAATTACTGTACTTGTAAAACCTAATGGATATTTTACAATAATTAAATAAGGATTAAAAACAATAGGAGGATAAGATAATTCAAAAGCTTTTTCAACTTCATATACTAATTTATCAATAGAGGGAAGTTTTTCAAAAAACATTCTTAAAATATCATCACTTATATATCCATTTTCATGAAATTTCATTATTTTTTCAAAATAATAATCTCTTAGCATTATTCTCACAAAAAGGATATTTTACTTTCCATTAATCCAATTACTAGCTTTATTCCATCTTCTAAATCTTTTTTTGAGACTACTTCACTAAAAGTATGTAAATATCTAGTTGGAATTGAAATACAACCTGATGGTATTCCTCCTCTTGATAATTGTATAGCTGCAGCATCTGTAGTTCCTCCTTCTAAAACTCCTAATTGATATTTTATACCTAATCTATTTGCTAATTCTATTAACCAATTAACAACTAATGAATTTGCTAATAATCCTCCTCCTAAGGACTCTCTTCTTCCATCAGCTACTACTATAACTGGTCCTTTACCAATTTTTACGGGAGCTTCACTTTCAGATACTTCAGGATGATCTCCAGCAATTGTAGTATCAATAGCAATACCTATATCTGGTTTAACATTATAAGAACTTATTGTAGCTCCTCTAAGTCCTACTTCTTCTTGAACTGTAAAAACAGCAACAATTCTATTTACTGGTTTTGCTTTTCTTAAAGCCTCAATTAATATATAACATCCAGCTCTATCATCCATTGCTTTTCCTACTATTAAATCATTTTCTAATTCTATAAGATCTCTTTCAATAGTTATAGGTGTTCCAATTCCAATACCATATTTTTCAAGTTGTTCTTTTGATAATCCAGTATCAATAAACATTTTATCATAAGTAACTAATTGTTTTCTCTCTTCTTCTTTCATTATATGTATTGCTTTACAACCAATAACTCCATATACTTTCTTATATTTTCCATGAATAATTACTCTTTGACCAAGTAGAACATGATCTGGAATTCCTCCAATTTTTGCAAATCTTATAAATCCTTTATCATCTATATGTTTTACAATTAATCCAATTTCATCCATATGTGCTGTAATCATTATAGTTTTTTCTCCATTTCCTTTATATGCATATATATTACCAAATTTATCTTCTTCAATTTTATCAACAAATCCTTGTAATTCCTTTTTTATTATTTCACTTATACTATATTCAAATCCAGAAACTCCTGGTGCTTCACTTATTTTTCTTAATAATTCCATTATTATCACTCCTCAATTTTTATTTCAATTTCCTCATTATCAATTTTAATCTTAAACCATTTAATTTCTTTTCTTTTTTCTTTTCTTTCACTCATACTAATAGCTTTTGTTTCACCTTTTAAGAATGATACTGCTACTTGTGGAAATAATAAATATGTAAGAGCATCTTCTTCTTTTTTAAATAAAGATTTAACATCTTCAGGAATATCCTTAAATGTTAATTCTTTTGGAGGATTTGATGGCTTTACTTTTTGTAAAAGCTCTTCACTTATTTTACCAGGAGGTTTTCCATAAAATCCATTAATGTAATCTTCAACTTCTTTTATAATTGTTCCATATCTCTTTCCAGTAATTACATTAATAACTGCTTGTGTTCCAACTATTTGACTCATTGGAGTAACTAATGGTGGATATCCTAAATCTCTTCTTACTATTGGTACTTCATCTAATACTTCTTTTAATTTTGATAATGCATTAAATTCTTTAAGTTGAGCTATAAGATTAGATAACATACCTCCAGGTATTTGATGTTTTAAAGCTTTAGGATCTATTCTATCTGTAATTTCTGATGCATAACCTTTGTACTTTTCTCTTATTTTCTCAAAATATTCAGAACATTCATATATAATTTCAATATTTATATGAGATAATAATCCTGTATCTCTTAAGGCATCATAAATTACTTCAATTGAAGGATGAGAAGTTCCAAAAGCAAATGGTGCTAATGCAGTATCAATAAATTCTGCTCCTGCTTCTATTCCTTTCATAAGTGAAAGAGATGCTAATCCACAAGAATAATGACAATGTAAACCTACTGGTAATCCAGTTTCCTTTCTTATTCCTCTTACAAGATCAAATGCAGTTCTTGGTGCTAATAATCCTGCCATATCTTTTATTCTTATTGCATCTACTTCCATTTCTGCAATTTTTTTTGCTACTTCAATAAAATAATCTACTGTATGTATTGGACTACGTGTATATACTATATCTCCATGTACTTCTGCTCCTACTTCTTTTGCAATTTTTATTGGCTTTCTTAAATTATCTACATCATTTAAAGCATCAAATATTCTAAAAACATCAACACCATTTTCATATGCTTTCTTAATAAAAGCTTCAATAACCTCATCATGATAATGTCTATAACCTACTAAATTCTTTCCTCTTAATAGCATTACTACTTTTGTCTTTTTCAATTCTCTTTTTATTTTTCTTAATCTTTCCCAAGGATCTTCATTTAAATATCTTATACATACATCAAAAGTTGCTCCTCCCCAAGCTTCAATACCATAAAATCCAGCATCATCCATTTTTCCTAATATGGGTAAAATATCTTCAGTTTTTAATCTAGTAGCAATTAATGATTGTTGTCCATCTCTTATTGTTACATCTATTACTTTTAGCAATACTTCATCACCATTATGTAAACTTTATTAATACATTTTTAAATATATTGATTTACTTTTTGTTTATCCTTCTTTTAGAATTTAAAGCGAAATATATATTTTTAGGTTCTTTTTTCCTTTTCCTAGGTGAGTTTTTTGGCAAGAGGAAGCAAAGAAATACTTCAAAAACTTGAACAAATTGTTGGTCCTGATTATGTAAGCAATGAAGAAGCAGTACTTTTGCCATATTCTTGGGATTTAACATGGACAGAACCAAGAATGCCTGATTATGTTGTTATGCCAAAAACAGTTACTGAAATACAACGTATACTAAGATTAGCAAATCATTACAGAATACCAGTAATTCCATATGTAAATGCAACTAATATTGGTGGATTATGTGTTCCAGAAGAAGGAGGTATTGTAATAGATTTAAAAAGAATGGATAGAATAATAAAAATTGATCCTGAGACATGCTATGCAGTAATAGAACCAGGAGTAAGTCATGCACAACTTTCAGCTGCACTTAAAGCAACAAATCCACAATGGGAAGGTTATGAATTTTCAAAAGGATTTGAATTTGGATGGGGAGTACATCCAGCATCAGCATCTGTTTTAGCTATGGCAATTAATCATGGAATTGGTCATCTTAATGGTAGATTAGGAATTAATAGTCAATTAATTTCAAGTATGGAAGTAGTACTTCCTACAGGTGAAGTTGTAAAATTAGGATCTTGTGCATTTTCTGATTCATGGCATTCATTCCTTCCATTACCAAGAATGGATGGACTTTTTGTAGGATGGATGGGAACTACTGGTATTGTAACAAAATTAGGAATATGGATCTTTCCAATAAGACCATACAAAGATGTACTAACAATAGCAGCAGAAACTGCATACGATATGACAAGATATATGGTTCATTGGCGTCATTATTCATTATGTGATGAAGTTACTGCAGTAAGTTGGTGGTTAGCTCAAATACCTATTCCATATCCATATCAAGAAAAACCAAAAGATGTTCCTGAATGGTTTAGCTATACTGTAATAAGTGGTTGGAGTGAAGAAGAATTAGAATATAAAAGAAAAATGTGGAAGAAAGTTGTAGAAGAAGAAAGAGCAAGAGGTACAAAATTAATTGATTTTGAATATCCACCTGAAGCAAAAAGAGGAAGAACAGAATTACCAAGTAGAATTATAGGATCTACAAAGAATTATTCAAAATCATGTGGTGGAGGATTGGCTTGGCCAGGAACATTTGCACCATGTAAGAGCTGGCCTATATTATATGAAAAATGGAAGGAAATTTATATACGTCATAATCTATCACCTGCAGTAAGATTTACTGACTTCCAAGGTGCACATTATGGAATGTTAAGAGCAATGACACCATTTGATAAAAGAGATCCTGATTCTGTAAGAAGAGCTAAAGAAGCTATGATAGAATGTATAAGAGTTGGAATACCATTAGGAATGCTTCCTTATAAGCCACCAGTAGAATTTGTAAATGAATTAAATGCTAGAGCAGATCCAGGTTATATTTATCTATTAACAAAAATAAAGGATATGTTAGATCCAAATAATATAATGAATCCAGGTAAATTAGGTATAAGATGAGGTGATGGAAATGGCACTTGTATTAAAGAGAACTGATATGAAAGAATTAGCACAGCTTTATGATAGAATTTCCATGTGTACACAGTGTGGAAATTGTAAATATGGATATGAATATGGTCCAACTGAAAACTTTGCAGCAATGCTATGTCCTCAAGGAGATAAATATCAATTTGAAGCATATAGAGGATCAAAAGGAAAAGCAGCTCTTGCTAAAGGTCTTTTAAGTGGAATGATAGAATGGAGTGATAAAGCAGCACATATCATATTTACATGTATTGGATGTGGTGCTTGTGTAGAAATGTGTGAAACTGATATCAAAGATTATCTTCAAAGAATGTTTGAAGCTCTTAAAAGTGAAGCTTGGAAACAAAATGTTGCCATACCTGAAGGTGTAAGAAAATGGAGTAGTACTATTAGAGAAAATCGTAATCCTTACTTAGAGAAACATGAAGATAGACTTAATTGGTTACCAGCTAGTATAAGAGAAAGTCTTCCAAAGAAAGCTGAATATATATACTTTGTTGGTTGTACTGCCTCATATAGACAAAAAAATATTGCATTAGCTACAGTTAAATTATTACAAAAATTAAAAATTGACTTCACAATAGTTCCTGATGAATGGTGTTGTGCATCTCCATTATTAAGAACAGGACAATATGATATAGCAAAAGAATTCATAGAGCACAATAGAGAATTACTAGGAAAATATGGTGCAAGTGCATTTATAACTACATGTGCTGGATGTTATAGGACATTATCTATAGACTATCAGAAAGATCCTCCAGAAGGATATACAGATAAATTTGGTAAATCTAACTTCAAAGTAATTCATACAATACAATTAGTAGAAGAAATGATAAAGAAAGGTGAAGTAGAATTTGAAGGAAGCTTTAATTATGTAGTTACATATCATGATCCATGTCATCTTGGAAGACATGCAAAAGTCTATGATTCTCCACGTAATGTACTACAAGCCATACCTGGATTAAAACTTGTTGAAATGTATAGAAGTAAAAAGTTCTCATTCTGTTGTGGTGCTGGTGGAGGAGTAAGAGGAGGATTCCCAGATTATTCAATTGAAACAGCAATTAAGCGTATAAGAGAAGCAGAATCTACTGGTGCATCTATAATAACATGTGTTTGTCCATTCTGTTGGAGAAATTTAAATGATGCTATTAATGCATCTAAATCATCAATGAAAATGATGGATATTACAGAAATACTTGAACCTATAATTAAAAGAAAGTAATCTTTCTTCTTTTTATTTTTTATGAATTTTAAAATTATTAATGGTTTATTAGATCCTGATGAAAGGATTAGTTATATAAATAGAAAAATTGAATCATGTAGAAATAACTATATAAATGTTCCTTTTAAAGATCCTGCTATTGGAATTTTAAGTAAATTAAGAAAAAATTTTGAATTAATAGAAAATGAAGTAGAAAATTGGCTTACTCCTACACCATCTCCTGATTTTATCTTTATGGTTACAGTTGAGAATATTGTTACTTTTATTGATTCTAATGGTTGTAAAGAATATGCAGATAAACTCATGGAAATTGTAAAAAATAATGTACTTCCTGATATACCTATTTTAATTGGTATTGATCATTCACTTTCAGGTGGTGTAATAAAAGCTATTTGTAAAGAATATGGTGAAGAAAATATTAGATTAATTATTTTTGATAGTCATTTTGATTTTATATTACCAAAAATAAGATGTGGTCTTATACATTATGACTTAGAAAATAATCCAAATACAAAATTTTCTCCATTTGATCCATATATATACAATAGACCAAATAGTTATAATGCTGATTCTTTTTTATATTATTTACTTAAAGATTTTCCACCAGAAAATATGTTTATAATTGGTGTAAATGATTATCCATCAAAAATTGTAGAAAAAATAGATGATATTCGTGTAAGAAGATATGTTGAATTCTACAAAACTATAGAAGAAGCAGGAGTTCATGTTATTAAAAGAGAAGATATTGAAAAGAATTGGAATAATGTTCATCAAATAATTTCAAATACAAATTTACCATATACTTATGTATCAATTGATGTTGATGTATGTGCTAATACTTCTATTAAAGGAGCAAGATTTTTAGATTATATGGGAATATCACATAGAGATCTTTATAAACTTGTATCTTCTATAAAAAATTCAAAAATTATTGGTATTGATATTATGGAATTTGATGTTTATAATGCAGGAGCAAAAATTTTTGGTAAAGAAGATAGAACTTATGATATTATGGCTGAAGTACTAAATAGATTAATAGACAAATGTCTAGTATAATTACGATAAAAGTCGAAGGGAAAATATTATATATTTCGTTAGTTATCTATTATATTGAAGAAAAATGTTAGTATTAAGAAAAGAAGTAAAAATAGATAAAGAGAAGGAAATACAAAAAAGAATTATAGAGTTATGGAATAGTCCATTAGAAATATGGGATCCACAAGAATAAGAATTATATTTTAGACTTTAATTTTTATAAATGGTGTTAAAAATTGTTATTTAGTATTGTAAAGGAATTAGTACCTATTATTGCAAACTTTATTATATATTTCATAATATTATTAATTTTAATTCTATTTCTCTCATCATCTATTAAAATAGTAAAAGAATATGAAAGAGCAGTAATATTTAGATTAGGAAGACTACTTGGTGCAAAAGGTCCAGGATTATTCTTTATAATACCTTTTGTTGATAGTATGAGAAAAATAGATCTAAGAGTTTTAACATTTGATGTTCCTAAGCAAACAATAATAACAAAAGATAATGTAACAGTTCAAGTAGATGCTGTTGTTTATTATAGAGTTTATGATCCTATTAAAGCAGTTACTCAAGTAGAGAATTATATACTATCTACAAATCTACTTGCTCAAACAACTCTTAGAGATATTCTTGGACAAGTAACACTTGATGATTTACTTACTAAAAGAGAAGAATTAAATCAAAAACTTCAAATTGCTTTAGATGCTCCTACAGATGCATGGGGGGTAAAAGTTACTGCAGTAGTTATAAAAGATGTAGTATTACCTGAATCACTTCAAAGAGCTATGGCAAAACAAGCTGAAGCTGAAAGAGAAAGAAGATCAAGAATTATTGTTGCAGAAGGAGAATATGAAGCAGCAAAGAAAATGCGTGAAGCTGCTGAATTATATGAAAAGAATCCAATTGCTCTTCGTTTAAGAGAACTTCAAATGATATCAGAAGTCGCAAGAGAGAAAAATCTTATATTAATTACTACAACAGGTACATCTTCAATTGCAGAATATGCAGGTTTAGCTAAAGCCTTAATTAAAACGGAGAAATAATATGAAAAAACTTCTTATTTTTCTTTTCTTAATTTTTTTCACTTGCTTTATTTCATATTCTTATTCTACATATAATGAAGAAAAAGTATTAGTATTTAAAATAAGTGGAACAATAACCATAGCTCATTATGAAGCATTATTAGATGCAATTAATATTGCAAAAAAAGAAAATTATAATGCAGTAATAATTCTAATTTCTACTCCTGGTGGAAGTTTAGATGCTACATTAAAAATAATTACTCTTATTGAAAATTCACCTATTCCTATTATTGGTTATGTTTATCCTCCAGGATCAACAGCATGGTCTGCTGGCACATACATACTAATGGCGTGTCATATTGCTGCAATGGCACCAAATACAATAATAGGCTCATGTCAACCTGTTTCTTATTCTCCTTTTGGCTCAACACCTATCAATGATACAAAAATAATAAATGCTCTTATATCATTAATGTCAACTCAAGCTAAAGCTCATGGAAGAAATGAAACTATAGCTATTAAGTTTATAACAGAAAACTTAAATTTAAATGATGAAGAAGCATTTTTATATAATGTAATAGAAGTAAGAGCAAAAGATATTAATGATTTACTTAATAAAATTGATGGAAAAGAAGTTAATACAATTTTTGGTACAATTAAATTAAATACAAAAAATGCAATAATTACAGAATATAGCTTTAGAATAAGAGAAAGTATGCTAAATGTAATTTCTGATCCTATGATTGCTAGTATTTTATTTCTAATTGGAATAATTGCTTTAATATATGGATTTTCTACTCCTGGTCATGGAGGTGAAATTATTGGTATTATTTCATTAATATTATCATTAATTGGAATGGGCTTTGATATTAATATAGCTGGACTTATTATGATGTTAGGTGGAGCAATTTTACTTATTTATGAGCTTATGACACCTGGTTTTGGATTTTTTGGAATTTCAGGAATAATATTATTAGTACTAGGATCTTTATTTATACCACCTCTATCACCTGAAAAATGGATTATATCTAGTGAGTGGTATTCTACTTTTACTTATACAATTCTACTTACAGCAATTCTATTTTCTTCATTATTTACTTTAATAATAATTAAAGTAATTCAAGTAAGAAGAAGAAAACCTATTATTGGTAATATGATAGGAGATATAGTAACATCAACATCAGATGCTTTACCAAATGAAATAGCATTTGTAATGTATAAAGGAGAATATTGGCAAGCAAAATGTAAAAATGGAATTAAAAAAGGTAAAAAATATAAAATTATTGGTAAAGATGGACCTGTATTAATTCTTGAGGAAATTGATGAAATATGATAAATACTTTAATATTTGTTTCTTATATTATTAAATATGAATCAAGAAGAAGTCTCAATAATAGAAATTACTGAAATTAAAGCAAAAAATCCAATAATTTTATGTGGTCTACCTGATGTTGGACTTGTTGGTGTTATTGCAGTATCTCATATTATCAAATCATTAAATATGAAGGAAGTAGCATATATTGATTCAGATTTATTTCCACCAATTATGGTCTTTCATAATGGTACTCCTACATATCCTTTAAGAATTTATCAAAAAGAAGATATTTTTGCAATATTTTCAGAATCTGCATTATCTCCTGAATCTATTTATCCATTAGCAAGAAGTATTGTCTCTTGGGCAAAAGAAAAAAATACTTCTTTACTAATATCACTAGGTGGTATTGGAACTCCTAATAGAATTGATATTGATGTGCCAAAAGTCTATAGTGCATCTAATATGCCAAGTGTAAGAGAAATTATTAAAAAATATGAAATTCCAATAATGGAAGAAGGATTTATGGTAGGACCTTATGCTCTTATTGCAAAGTATTCAATTCATAAAAATCTTCCTAATTTATTATTACTAGCTGAAGCTTTTCCTAACTATCCTGATCCTGGTGCTGCAGCTTCTATTATTAATGTATTAAATAAGATTATTTCACTAAATGTAGATGTAAAACCTTTATTAGAAAAATCAGAAGAAATTCGTTTAAGTGCAAGAGAACTTATGAAGAGAACAGTAGAAAGCTTAAAGAAAATGGGTAAATCACAAGAATATGAAGTTCCATTAATGTATGTATGAGGTGAATAATATGGAGTTTTGGATGGATGAATCAATATGGAATTATGAATATGGAAAATTAGAACCATTATATGAGATTTATGAAAGTAATGGTGAAATTATTATAAGAATAGATTTACCTTGTGTTCAAGATAAATCAGATATACAAGTTAATGTTACTGAATATTCAGTTAACATAGAAGCTAAAATTGGAAGAATAATTCAATATGAAAGATGGGGAACATTTCAAAGATCAATAAGATTTTGTAAATATAGTAAAACAATTAGACTTCCAGTAAGAATAGATCCTAAATCTGCTAAAGCAAGATTTAAGAATGGTATCTTAGAAATTCACTTAACTAAGAAAGAACAACTACATACCATACCTATTGAGTAGATTTTTTATTTCATAATCAATAATTTTTATTAATGTAGTTTTTATTATTTCAATACTCTCAAGATATTCTCTTATTGATATATTTTCTTTTTCAGTATGACTAAGTTTTGAATTTCCAGGACCGTAAACTACACATGGAATTTTCATTTTTTCAGCAAAATCATTTACATCACTTGTTCCAGTTTTTTTGATTAATTTTCCTTCTCTTCCTGTAATTTCTTTTATACTTTCAAGAAATAACTTAGCAAGTATTGAATTTTCACTTTCTAGAAAAGGAGGATTTTCACTAAGCTTTTTTATCTTTATATTTTCATTTTTTTTAATTCTTCTTATTAATTCCTCTTTTACTTTATTCATCATATTTGGTGGCACTCTTATATCAACAATTATATCACATTTTGAAGGTATAACATTATGAGAATTTCCACCTTTAATTTTTGTTACACATAAACTTGGTCTCCAAAATGTTTCTTTATTTATATTTTCCCATTCTTCTTCAATTTTTAATAGCTCATCAATTATGCTTTTAGCTTTATATATTGCATTATCAGAAAATTTAGGAATACTAGAGTGTGCTTCTTTTCCTTTACATGAAATTTTTAGTAATATTCTTCCTCTATATCCTATTGTTATACCATATGTACCACTAGGTTCTCCAAATATGGCATAATCATATTTTTCATTACATTTTGATAAAAAATATCTTATTCCTTTTCCATAACCTTCTTCATCAACAACTGCTAATAAAGTTATTTCACCTTTATTGCATATTTCTTTAAACTTTTTTGCTCCACATATTAAAGCTGCAAGAGAAGATTTTGCATCTACTGCACCTCTTCCAAATATTACTTTTCCTCTAATATATGGATTTATCATTCCTTTTACAGTATCCATATGTCCACATAAAAAAATCCTTGGTCTACCTTCTCCTATAACTGCTTTAACATTACCAACTTCATCTATTTCTGTATTAAATCCTAATTTTCTTAGTTCTAAAAAAAGAAAATTAGAAATTTCTTTTTCTCTTCCACTTGGACTATAAATTTTTAATAAATTTAGTAAAAGCTCTACTGGATAATTTTCATCCATTAAATTTTCACCGATTCTATCACTTCCTTTAATACTGAAACTACCTTTTCAACTTCTTCTTTTTTAATAACTAATGGTGGAAGTAACCTTATTATGTTTCTTCCAGATTCTAATACTATAACACCTTTTTCAAGTGTTTTAAGTATAATATCTCTTACTTCAATTCTCATTTCTATACCTATCATTAGTCCTAATCCTCTTACTTCACGTATAAGCTTACTTTCTATTTTTGAAAGTCCATTTAGGAATAAATTCCCCATAATTTTTGCGTTTTCTATAAGATTTTCTTCAAGAATTACATCTATTGCTGCTTTACATGCTGCACATGTAAGTGGATTTCCACCAAATGTACTAGAATGTTCTCCTCTCTTTAAGGAATCCATTATGTCCTCTCTTGCAAAAGTTACTCCTATAGGTAGTCCTCCTCCTATTGCTTTACCTGCACATAATATATCTGGCTTAATTCCGAAATGCTCATGTGCCCACATTTTTCCAGTTCTACCAAAACCTGTTTGAACTTCATCAAGTACTAGAATAATATCCTTTTCATCACAAATTTCTCTTACTTCTTTTAAGTAATCACGAGGTGGAATATTTATTCCACCTTCTCCTTGTATTGGCTCAATAAATATTGCAGCAGTATTTTCATCAATCATAGATCTTAATTTCTCTATATTACCAAAAGGAGCAAATTTTACTCCTTCAAGTAGTGGAAGAAATGGCTCTCTATATTTTGAATTCCATGTAAGTGAAAGAGCCCCCATTGTTTTTCCATGAAATCCATTTATCATTGATATAATTCCTCTCTTTTTTGTATACTTTCTAACTAGTTTTATAGCAGTCTCAACAGCCTCAGCACCTGAATTTGAAAGAAATACCTTATCTGTACCTTCAGGTTTTATTTTCTTGAGTCTTGAAAGACATTCTTCTCTTGTATCATTATAAAAAGATCCATGACATGTAATTAATTTTTCACATTGTTTTTTTATAGCTTCAACAATTTTTGGATGACAATGTCCTAAAAGTGCTACACCATAACCACAACCACAATCAATATATTCCCTACCTTCAGAATCCCATACTTTTGCTCCTAATCCTCTTACTAGAGTTATAGGACGTTTCCAGTAAGTATTTGCTAAAAATGTATCTTCAAGTCTCATCATAAATAAATCACAGTACCTTCTTCCTCTTTTATAGCTTTTGTAATTGGTCTTTCAATAAATCCAGAAGTAATAATGGCTTTTTCAACACCATTCTTTATAGCATCAATTGCTGCATGAACTTTTGTTGACATACCAGGTCCTATTTTTTCTAATATTTTTTCTGCATCAGTAACACTTATTCTTCGAATAATTTCTCCATTTATTAATACTCCCTTAACATCAGTTAAATAAATTAATATATTTGCATTAATTGATTTTGCTATTGCTCCTGCTGCTCTATCTCCATCTACATTTAATGGTTCAAATGCTTCTCCCATTGCTATTGGTGATATTACAGGAACATAACCTTTTTCCATTAATAGTGATATTAATTCTGAATTTACTGAAGTGATTTTTCCAGTATAACCTCCATCAATTGCTCTTTTCCTTCCTTTTTCATCTATTATAACAATTCTTTCTTTTCTTTTTGCTCTTAATAAGCCTCCATCAAAACCTGAAAGACCTATTGCATTTATACCAAAAGACTGAAGTAATCTAACTATTTTTTTATTTATTTCTCCTGCCATTACCATTGTATAAATTTCAATAGTCTCTTTATCAGTATATCTACTTTTAAATCCTTCAGGTGAAATAACAAATTTTTGCTCTTTTCCTAATTTTGTTGCTATTTCTGTAACTCTATCTCCACCACCATGAACTATTATTAATTCCTTATTTTTTGCATATTCCTTAAAATCTTCTATTAGTGATGTATTAATATTTTCTTCTTTTATTAAATCTCCACCTATTTTTACAACAATTTTCATACAGGTCTTACTCCTGCAAATTCTAAACCTGTTTTTTCATCTATACCTATCATTATATTAAAATTCTGAACTGCTTGTCCTGCAGCTCCTTTTATTAAATTATCAATAGCTCCAAATGTTATAACTCTATTTACATGAGGATCTATTTCAAATCCAACATCACAGAAATTAGAACCAATTGTATTAAGTGGATTTGGTAATCTATGTAGTCCTTTATGTTCTCTTACAATTCTTACAAAAGGCTCATTTTGATAAGCTTCTCTATAAAGTCTCCATAGTTCTTGTAAGCTAATTTCTCTTTTTAAAAACAAATGTCCAGTTACTAAAATTCCTCTTACCATATCTATGGCATGTGGAGTAAGAGCAACTTTAACTTTTTCTCCTGTTTTTAATGATACTTCTTGTTCTATTTCAGCTATATGTCTATGCATTACTGGCTTGTATACTCTTACTATATTAGAATGTTCAGGATGATGTGTTGCTTTACTTACACTCATTCCAGCACCAGAAGAACCTATTTTTACATCTAAAACAATTCTTTCATTTTCTACAATTCCTGCTTTTACTACTGGAGTTATACTTAATATACTTGCTGTTGATATACATCCTGGATTTGCAACTAATTTTGCATTTTTAATTTCATCTCTATGAAATTCTGGAAGACCATATACTGCCTTCTCTAATAATTCAGGACATGGATGTTCCCATCCATACCACTTTAAGTAATCTTCTTTATTTTTTAATCTAAAATCAGCACTTAAATCTATTACTCTAACTCCTACTTCTAGGAATTTTTTTGCTATAAGTGCTGATTTACCATGTGGTAATGCTAAGAAAACTATATCACATAAAGATGATATTTTATCAATATCAGGTTCAATAAATTTTAAATTAGTAATTTTTCTTAAATGTGGATGTACCCTGTATACTGGTTCTCCTGCATATTCTCTTGATGTTACTGCTCTTATTTCTACTTTTGGATGATTTAATAGTATTCTAAGAAGTTCTCCTCCAGTATATCCTGATCCTCCTATTATTCCAATAGGTATCATTTTTTAGCCTCCTTAATTGCATAATCAATAATCATACCAGGTATATCTACACCAGTAGCAGGAACAGTATTCTTAAATTCTACAGTACCATTAATTTCATGTACTAAATATTCACCATCTTTTTCCATCATATCTACTCCAAAAATACCTCCTCCAACAGCTTCTGCAGCTTTAAGTGCAAGTTCTCTTATTTCAGATGTAATAGGACATCTTTCTACTCTTCCTCCTCTAGCAGTATTTGTTCTCCAATCATTTTCATTTATTCTATAAATAGCAACAGGTACTTCATCTCCTATTACAAATACTCTAATATCTCTTGGAGGTCTTTTTATCATTTCTTGTACATAATATACTTGATATAGTGGAAACATCATTTCTCTATGTTCTAAGGCTACTATAGCAGAAGTTCTATCATTTATTAAAGAAACTAATCTACCCCAGCTTCCTATTATTGGCTTTAATATTGCAGGATATCCAACTTTTTCAAAAGCTTCTAAAGCTGAATTAATATCAAATGCAACAAAAGTACGAGGTGTTGGAATATTATGCTTCTTAAATACTAATGTACTTAAAAGTTTATTACCACATATTTCTAAGGTCTTAAAACTATTTATTACTTTAACTCCATAGCTTTCAAGAATAGCAGTAAAATATAATCCACAAAAATGTTCAACACATCTTTGAAGTACAATATCACCAAAATCATTAGGTTTATTATTAGAAGTTAACTCAAGAGGGAAACTTTTTGCATTTATCATAGAAAATTCTATATTACGCTTTTTACAAGCTTCATAAAGTGCTTTTTCTTCCCATCTCATATGATCATAAAGTATACTTAATTTAACCATATGATTAACCTTTATAAAATTCATTATTTAAATTTATTTATATTTTACTATAAAGATTTAAGCCCAAGATCTAAGAACAATCATTGAACTAGTTTTAGCAATTCCTTCTATTTTTCTTATATCATCTATATACTTATTTATTTCATGTATACTCCTACCAGAAGCAATAGCAATAATATCAACTTCTCCAGCAACTTCATATACTTTTTCTATACCATTAATTTTCTTTATAGCTTGAGCAATAGTAGGATTTGGATATGATGGTAAAACTGATATAAGTATTAATGCTTGTATTCTTTCACCAAGATCTACTTCTATTGTGAACTTCTTAATTATTCCTTCATTTTTTAATTTTTCAACTCTTTTTCTTACAGCAGCTTCTGATATATGTAATTCTTCAGCAATTTTTGTATATGGTGTTCTACTATCATTTTTTAAAATTGATATTATTTTGAGATCAATTTCATCAAGATTCTTCATATTTACTCATAACTAAAAAATACTTTTTACTTCTTATTTTTTATTTTTTTATCAATATCTTTTTTAGTAAGTTTAACAAGTACTTAATGGGAATATAATTGTCAGAAATATGGAAGAGATCTATTACTTTTGATATAAATATACCATATGAAAGTTTACCAGAATTACTAGATTATATTATTGATAATTTAGAAAAATCATCAAATGTTATTTATATTAGTAAGTACTTATCAAGAGATATTGCTTTTATACAATTTAGATTAATAGCTAATGGTAATCCTATAGATATTCAAATAAGATTTTACAAGGATAAAGTAGATATTCTTTATTCTCCACAACTTAGAGATCTTACAGAGAGAGATTATAAGCTAATTGATTTAGAAATTGAAAGATTATTAAGATCATTTATTTCAGAAAAAGAAAGTAGTTCTTTATTTCTTGTATTTTCTCCAAAAATGGAATTAATTCCAAAAAGCAAAGAAGTAGGTATTAAGAAGATAATTTCATCTATTGTATTTGGTAATTTTCTTTATCTATTTATGATTATATTACTATTTGGTATTTTGCTTTATCAAGTATTTGAAATGCTAACACCAATAATATTAGTATTAATTCAATTTATCATACTCATATTTGCAAATAATCTTATTCTTTATCGTGGAGAATTTGAAATATCAAAAGATAATCCATCTATTCATATTGCTGAATTAAAAATGAAAAGAGAAGAACTTAATAATATTCTAAGGAAGTGCTTACCAAGAATAAAAGAAATTAAGAAAGAAATCTATGATAATACATTAGCTTTAGGAAAGGAATTAGATCCAGAAATAATTAGATCTATACTAAGAAAATATGAAGAATTATGCATACCTGAATCTATAAGAATAAAAGTAATTAATGTCTATAAAATTATTGAAAATTTAGCTTCTAAATTTAAATTTCCTAAATTACCAAGAATTACATTATTAAATATTCTTCCTCCAAATGCTGCAGCAACAGGTATTTCTCCAAGAAGATCTGCAGTATTAATAACTAGTGGATTAATTATATCTATGAATGAAGAGGAAATAGAAGCTGTTATTGCACATGAGTTTAGTCATATTAAGGCAAGAGATCCATTAATTTTAATGTCTCTTGCAACATTTGAATACTTAACAAGAGTTTATATCATATGGCCTAAAATAGCATCACTAGGATTATTTTTTGATATTTTGTATTTATTCTTTTCATTTACAATATTATTTTTTATAGCAAAATTTTTAGAGGCAAGAGCAGATCTTGATGCTGCAATTATAACAAATAAACCAAAAGCATTAGCTTCAGCTTTAAGAAAAATAGGCTTATTTAAATATCAATCACATATATTTGAAATTGTAAATACTGAAGAATGGCTTAAATGGGATCCTCATCCTCCATTATATTATAGAATAAGAGTACTTGAAAATCTTGAAATAACAAAAATAAAGAATACTTTTATTTCTGCAATTAATGGTTGTATAAAAGGATTTTTAGATTCCTTAAAAGGAAAATAATTAAAAAGTAACTATATTTATTTCATCATTTATTATTACTAAATATGCACCACTTTCTAAATCATATACATTTTTTGCAGAAAAAATTGTTAATACTCTATTATTATGATTCCATTTATATCCTTTAATTACTGATTGATGACTTCTTATTAGATATTTTACATTTAATCTATTTAATACTAATGAAGTAACATCAGGACCAAATATAAAACCAGCTCCTCTATCTGATGGAATTATTCCATTGATATTATCAGAAGGATCACTCCATAATATAGTTTCTAAGTCTTCTTTAGTTGGTTGTACTAAGCTATCTTTTGTTATTTTATTTGATATTCCACCATGTAGTAAAAGTGCAAAATTATTAATAATAACAGCTATTGGAATTTTATTATATAACTCAATTAAATTATCATAAATTTCTCTCCATTTTTCTCCATATTTTTCTTTTAAATACCATGGAAAATCATGAGGATAAAATGGTATAAGATCTGGTGCCTCATGATTTCCTCTCAATAAAAATACTTTATCTGGATGTTCAATTTTTAATTCAAATATTTTTTCATAAACTTCTATTGGAAAAGGTCCTCTATCTGCATAATCTCCAAGAAAAACTATAATTTCTGTTTCTATTTTATCTAATATTTTATTTAAAGAAAATAAATCTCCATGTAAATCTCCTATTACTGTAATTGATGATTTTTTTAAGTTAATAAGTTTACCTTCTCTTACTACTTTTTCTTTTTCTATTGCTTTTTCTACGTCCTTAATTAACTCAATCATTTTTCTCAAATAATTATGATTAAAAATTACTTATTACAATTATCTTTTAAGTAACATATATTACAATTCTTTTTTCTACAATATTTCTTTACATGAACATAAACTAAGGTTTGAAACAATCCTGTTAGCTTTCCTAAGTCTCTTTTAAGCTTATATTCTATACATGAAGTTAATTTACAGTTATTACATTCATTTATCATACAGTATTTTTTATTTGGTTTACTATACTCTTTGTATATTTTAAGATTTTTAATAAAGAATTCTAAATTAGAATCTATAGGTGCATAACTTGTATTTAGTAATATGTGTAGTAGAAAGGAGTATAGTACCTTAGGACCTATACCTTTACAAAAAAGTAATTTTCTAGCACTAATAGCTTTAGATAAAATTAAGTCTCTTATGTTTAAATAATAGGATAATAGTCTAGGCAAATCTTTAATTTGATAGCTTTTTGTTATTTTAAATAAATTGGAAAAATTCTCTTTTGCTATTATGCTTAAGTCTTGATAATTTTCTATAAGTGCTCTTATCCACTTAATAGTATTAACATGATAATTTGTTCTTCTAGATAAAACTATAGAGGTAAATATAACTAAATCATCAAGAGGTGAAACACTAAGACTAAAATTTGGATACATTTTTAATAAATTTATTATAATTGACTTAAAATTATTAGAAATTTCATTTATATAAGACCATGGATTAAACCATAAACCTAAAATATATTCAGCATATTTTAAACATTTTAAATCATCATGAATAACAATATATCCATCTTCTATTCTTTTAATAATTAAATTAGAACAAAATCCATATTTCTTAACTATGAAATCTTCTTTTATATCAAAAAGTGGTAAAGCAAAAGAAGGATATAATAATAAATCTAATTTCATTGGAAATTTTACTTTGTAAAAAATCTTCAAGTTTATCTCCTCTTGACTTTCAAAAAAATTAAATTTTACTTAGAATAATATTTCTTTTGTGTATTATACAGGATCTGCATATTTACCATTACATTCAGGTCATGTTCCTAATTGGTTAATTGAGCGTATGGAGGCTTTAGCTCGAAATATTACTACTATAATTATTAATGAATATGGAAGAAAAGAATTTCTAAGAAGAATTTCTAATCCATATTGGTTTCAAGCATTTGGATGTGTTTTAGGATTTGATTGGCATTCTTCTGGATTAACTACTGTTGTTACAGGCATTCTTAAATCTAGTATAAGTTATGAAGAAACTGGTATTGCTATTTGTGGAGGTAAAGGAATAAAATCTAGATCTACACCTGAAGAAATTACTACTATTGGAGAGAAATTAGGATTATCTACATCAAGAATCTCTAAATTAATATATGCAAGTAAGATGTGTGCAAAAGTAGATAATACAGCAATTCAAGCAGGATATCAGCTTTATCATCATGTTTTTATTCTTTCTGAAGATGGAGAATGGGCTATTGTACAACAAGGTATGAATTTAAAAAATAAACTTGCAAGAAGATATCATTGGTTATCAGAAAATCTTAATAGTTTTGTAGTAGAACCACATAAAGGAATTATAGGCTATAAAGAAGATAAAGTATTAAATATGATAGCAAAAGAATCTGAAGGTTGTAGAAAAGTATCAGTAGATATTGTTAAAGATAAATCATTAAGAAAATATATTGTTGAAGTAAAATCAGGTCAAAAATCTCTATTAGAATATATTAATAATAATATTTTAGTAATGCCATGGCATATAAATTGGAAAGCTTTAGAGAAAGCTTATGAAATTCAACCAAAAAATTATGAAGAGTTATTAGCAATTGAAGGTATTGGTCCAGCTACTATAAGAGCTCTTGCTTTAGTATCTGATATAATCTATGGAGAACCTCCAAGTTGGAAAGATCCTGTAAAATATTCTTTTGCCTTTGGAGGTAAAGATGGTGTTCCATTTCCAATACTAAGAAAAGAAATGGATGAAGCCATAGAATTCTTAAGAATTGCAATAGAACAAGCTAAAATTAATGAAAAAGAAAAACTTAATGCTCTTAAACGACTAAGATCTATTTTAAAAGATAAATAGATAAAAAATCTTATCCAGTAGGTTTAAATATAACTTTTCTAAATTACATCACTTACGGAGGGAAAGTAGTGAAGGAGGTAGCTTCTCAGCAAAAAGGTGTCTATCTTTTCAAGTACTAAAAGTACAATTGATCCCTCCAAGATATTAGAAGACTCATTAAAGAAAATTTGTTCTAGAGTTTTAACAAATCTACAAAAAAAGATATTATTGTATATTATGAAAGATAAGGAAGAAGAAATAACTCTTTCTAGACAAGCAAGAGAAATTGCAAAAAAGCTCAATATTCCAGAATCTACAGTAAAATGGAATCTTAGAGTTCTTAGAGATTTAGGTCTTATAGAATGTGGAAGTATGAATAATAAGGGTATTCCCATTAGATTAACATATGCTGGTTTAATTATAGCAAATAGTATAAAAGAGGAGATAAAATGAGTATAATAATATTCATAATATTACTTTCTTTATGTTTTATATTAGTTCCAATAATTGCAGTAACAATTGGTGGATGGTATGCATACTGGGGTGCTTTAATAATTAGCATTATATGGACTATAATATTATTGATTTTAAGAATTAAATATTGGGAGGAAGAATAATGATACCTACACCAACACAAGAAACAGCAATTTCAACAATTATAGCAGTATTATCAATGTTAGCTATTAGTACTATAATTGGAGTATTATTTTATAGAAAATCAAAAAATTTTGATGAATGGCTTATTGGTCATAGAGATCTTGGCCCTATTACTACTGGTTTAGCTCTTACAGCAACATGGATGAGTGGTTGGGCAATATTTGGAAATGCTGGTCTTGGTTATACTTATGGCTGGTCTGGCTCATGGCTTATTGGTATTACAAATTTAATGGGATTATCTTTATGTGTTGTTATTGGATATAGAATGCGACATTATGTTTCACTTGGAGCAAGAACAGTTCCTGAAGTTGTTAGAGTAAGATTTGATAGTAAGTTATTACAGATTCTTACTGGTATAACAATGATACTTTTATTAATTGTATATAGTGTTGGTCAATATAAGGCAATGGCTTCTGTTTGGTGTCTTACTACTGGAAGTGATTGGCTATTAAGTTTAACATTTACTGCAATATTATGTGGTATATATTTAGCTCTTGGTGGTTATACTGGTACACAATTTTCATTAGCATTACAAGGTTTAATCTTTATGATAATTGGATGGATATTTGGAATAGCTTCTATTATATGGGCAGGTGGTCCTGAAAAAATTGCAGAATGTCTATTAAATGCAAATTATGTAGCACCAGGAGGTAGAATAACATCAATACCTTTAAGTGGTTATACTGCAGCTATTACTCCAGCTTTTGCTGCATATGATTGGATTGGAGTTACAGGTGTATTATTTATGTTCTTACTTATGGCAACAGGTTTTCCACATAATATTGCTAGATTCTTAGGTATGAGGAAAGTAACAAAAAGAGAATTCATCATACTAATGATAATTGTTATACTAAATTGTATTACACCATTAATGATAGGCGTAATGGGATTTGCAGCAAGAACTGTTTGGGGAGCAGAACTTATGAAGATAGCTCCAGTTTATGGTGATGCTGCTGCTACACTTGTAAGTATGGCAATTGGAGGTCCTTTAGGTGCAGGAGTATTCTCTATGGCAGTATTTGCTGCTGCAATTTCAACATTAGCAGGTATGGTAATGATAATGGCAACAAATATTACAAAAGATATTATTAGTAATATTGTACCAAATATTAAGCCTAATATACTTCTTATAATTTCAAGAATTTCTATAATTCCATTAATGTTAATTCCTCTATGGTGGACTTATACATCACCTCCACCTTTATTATCAGAATTTATGGCAGGATCTGCAGTAGCTCAAGCAGGAATATTCTTTTTTGTTGTAGCAATTTCTATGTATTGGAAAAGAGCTACAAAAATTGGAGCTATATGTACTATAATTTATGGTATAATTCTTACATTATTACATCCTTCAGTTTATGGTAAATATATTCCACCATTTAATCATTGGGGTATTTGGGCATTAACATTAATGTTTGGTTGTGGAGTAGTATACTTTACAGTAAGCTTATTTACAAGACCACTACCAAAAGAAAAACTTGATACTATTTTTCCAAAATAATTTTTTATTTTTTAGAAAAATTTAAATATTAGCTTTTATTGAATTCTAGTTCACTGGAGGAGTCTAGGTGAGCTGGAGGAGTTTAGTTTATTGAAAATACTTCTGTAATTCCTCCAGCTATTACTGTCTTTAATTCAATTAACGGGGGTGAATTCTTTGCAAATAAGTGAAAGGAGGAGTCTAGTTTACAACAAGTGAAGTCTATTTCCAACCAAGTCTAGAAAAAATAGATCCAGTACTTCTTAAGAAAATTCAAAATAAGAAATTAATAATGGCATTTAATAGAGCAAAAAGAGTTCCTTTTATAAGAGAAAAATTAAAGCAAATGAAAATAGATTCAATAAATGGTATTGAGGACTTAAAGAAACTTCCATTTACAACAAAGAAGGATCTTATTGAATGTTTTCCATATGGTGCTTTAGCAGTACCATTAAGAAAAGTTCTAAGAATTCATACATCATCTGGTACAACAAATAAACCTATTCCTACATTTTATACAAAAAGGGATTTAAAAATATGGTCTGAATTAATGGCAAGAGCATTTGCTTGTGTAGGTGCAAGAAAAGGTGATATATTCCAAAATACTACTTCACAAGGGTTATTTACAGGAGGATTAGGTTTAATTCAAGGAGCTGAAAGATTTGGTATAACAGTAATTCCTTTTGGTTCTGGTAATCCAGAAAAACAACTTGAAATAATGAGAGATTTTGGAGTTACTATATTCCATGCTATTCCATCATTTGCATTACGCTTTATAGAAGTTTTAGAAAATCGTGAAGATCTTAGAAAATCTCTTAAGCTAAGAATAGGCATATTAGGAGCAGAACCATGGACAAAAGAAACAAGAAATAAAATAGAAGAAGGTCTTGGAATAGAAGCATTTAATAATTATGGTATGGCTGAACTTACAGGTCCTGGGGTTGCAATTGAATGTAGAGCTAAAAATGGACTTCATGTATGGGAGGATCATTTCATAGCTGAAATTATAGATCCAAAGACTGGAGAAAATGTTGATATAGAAGAAGAAGGTGAATTAGTAATAACACCTCTATCAAGAGAAGCAATGCCTTTAATTCGCTATAGAACAGGTGATATTACAAGATTTATTGAAGGTCCTTGTGAATGTGGAAGAACACATATAAAAATAGATTGGATTAAGGGGAGAATTGATGATATGATTAAAATTAGAGGAATAGGTCTATATCCATCTACTATAGAGAAAATAATTGCATCTCATAAAGAAACAAATGGTAACTTTCTTATTGTCTTATCTGGTATTGATGATATAATAGTTAAGGTAGAAGTTAATAATAGTATAATTAATAATGCTACATTAGTTGAAAAATTAAAACAAGAAATATTTGAAGAAATAAAAAATGCTACACAATTAAGAACAATTGTAGAAATAGTTCCATCAGGTACTTTACCAAGAAGTGATGGAAAAACAAAAAGAGTATTAGACTTAAGGAGGTTGATTTAGATGTTTTCTATATTAATTACTAAGTTAGCTATAAAAATAATATCAAGTAGTGATAGAATCTTAGGAATGCTTCCAATAACATTTGTTTGCTTAATTATTCCCATTATAGTTCAGATATTAATACTAACATTATGGGCACTTAAGTGGAAATCACCAGAAAAGGAGGGTTAAAAATGGATATTTTAGCTATTGGAGCAACTATTATTTACTTTATTGCAATTGGAATAATATCTTACTTTGGTGCTAAAAGAACAAAAACTTTAGCAGATTTTGTAGCAGCATCAGGAAGACTTGGATTCTGGACTTATGTTTTACTAATGGTAGGTTCTGTAACAAGTGGAATGACTATAATAGGTGTAGCTGGTACTAGTTTTCAAGGAGGATGGGCAAATCTTTGGGAAAGAGTAATTGGTCCACCATTTGCAATATCCTTCTGTACAATATTAATAGGCTATAAATTATGGAATTTAAGAAAGAAATTCCAAATGCTAACAATACAAGATTATTTTGCAATACGTTATGAAGATCCTAAGATTATTAGAATGATTGCAGGTATAATTTCAGCAGCTACATGTTTTGCATACTTAATAGCTCAATATACTGCTATAGGCATAGTAAGTGAGGCTATACTTGGAATTCCATACTCTTTAGCATCATTTATTGCCTTAATTGTAGTAATTGGATATGTAATGACTGGTGGAATGTTTTCAACAGCTTGGACTACATTTTTACAATCAATTCTAATAATCTTAGTAATTTTCATTAGTACTCCAATAATAATAAGTTGGATGGGAGGATGGATTATACTTAATGAATTGGTTTCTCAAGTACCTATATTACAGCAAACTATAAGAGGAGTATCATCAACTTATCTATTTGCTCAATTCTTAGATAAACCCTTTGGACCAGCTGATATTCCATTAGTTGGTTGGGCTTATAATTTAACATTATTTGGTATTACTGTACCATTAGGCTTAATGGTAGCTCCTCATATTGTAAATAATGTACTTTGTTTTAAAGACTCTAAATATACTAAATGGAGTCCTTTACTAACGTATGTTCTTTGCGTTCCAATAATATTATCTACATCAATTATAGGAATTGCTGCTAGAGTTGCATGGGCACAAGGTAAGCTAAATATTTCATCATTAATCCTTGAAGGTGGTGTTACAGTAGCATGGAATGATATGGCATTTCCAACAATAGCAAAAGTAGCTTTACCTTATGGTCTTCTTATGCTTTTATTACCATGTGTATTAGCTGCAGTAATGTCTACTACTGATAGATTATTAGTAACTGCTGCAAGTAATATTTCATATGATGTAATTAAGAATGCTATAAGATCAACAATTTCAGATAAAGGAATAAAATGGATAAATAGAATAACAATTTTAGTAATAGGAATATTCTCATGGTGGCTCTCATTAACACCACAACCAATGTTAGCATGGTTCATATGGGCTGCACTTTCATTAATGGTAAATTGTTTCTTCTGGCCAATAATTGGAGGTTTATACTGGAAGAGAATGAATAAGCATGCAGCAAGATGGTGTATGATAATTGGCTTTATTACTACATTACTATCCTTTGCTATATGGGGAAGGAATATTATAATTCCTGGTGTATTAGCAGTTTATGCAGTAGTTCCTGGCTTTATAGCAAGTACTTTAACTGTAATAATTCTCTCCTTTATAACAAAACCACAATCTGAAGAAGTACTTAAAGAAACTTGTACAGGACTTTTCTTAAGAAGAAAATAATTTCTTTTTCTTTTTCTTATTTTTTTCTATGATAAATTTATTCATAGTAGGTCCTGCTGGTTCAGGTAAAACAACTCTTACATACTCCTTTGGTAAATGGCTTGAAAAAGAAGGATATAGTGTAGGATATATTAATTTAGATCCTGGGGTAATATTACTACCATTTACTCCTTCTTTTGATGTAAGAGAAATAGTAAATATAAATGAGATAATGTTAAATGAAAAATTAGGACCTAATGGTGCTTTAATAAGAGCTAGTGAAATCATAGAAAATAATATGTCAAAAATTATTAAGAAGATAAATAGTATAAATTATGATTATTTACTCATAGATACTCCAGGACAAATGGAACTATTTTTATTTAGAGAAATGGGACCACTTCTTTCATCTTCTCTTAATGGAAGAAAAGCCTCAATATTTATAATAGATCCATCATTTATGAAAAGAAAAAATGATTTCATTACATTAAAACTACTAGGAATAGTTGTTGAATTGAGACTAGGAGTTCCTTCTATTGAAATTATAAATAAATGTGATTTATTAGAAGAAGAAATTCCTTCTAGAATAGAAACAGGAATGTTAGCTGGATTAGCAGAAGAAATTAGTGTTATTGTAGAGAAAATTGAAAAGAAAAAAAGAACTATTTTAGTTTCTGCAAAAGATAGTACTGGTTTTTTAGAACTTTATAGTGCTATAAATGAATTATTTTGTGTATGTGGAGATTTAACATAAAAATTTTTATAAAATTTATCTATTTTTTAATAATTATAAATTATATTAGGAGATTTAAATGGCTCAATTATCTTCACCTCAAAGAGAAATCATACTAGCATTAATTGAAATTTATGAACAGAAAAAATCATTTGTAAAAAGTAAAGAAATTGCTATGAAAATTGGAAAAGGCGAAGGTACTATTAGAAATATGATGCCTATATTAAGAAGTTTAGGTTTAGTAGAATCTATTCCAGGACCAAAAGGAGGGTATATTCCAACAAGTAAAGCTTATGAGAGTTTTAGCATTCCTAAACATCTTAAAATTCTTAAAATTCCAATTTATAGGAAAAATGGAGAAAATACTGGTATTGTAGTAACAGATATTTTCTTTAAAAGTGTTTATAGTCCAGATTTTTGTCAAGCTGTTATTAAAACAGTTGGTGATCTTTCTAAATTAAATCTTGGTGAGGAAATAATAATTGGACCAACATTATTTGGTAGAATGGTAATTGAGGGAAAAATAATTGGAAGAGATGAAATTCATGGAGAATTACTTATTGATATTATAAATGTAATAAGTATTCCAAGAGAAAGTGTAAAAAATATAATGTCAAAAAGACTTGTAACTCTCAGATCAGATATGTCAATAAGAGAAGCAGCTTCAATTATGTATAAGGAGTTTATAAGAGCTGCACCAATAGTAGAAAATAATTCATTAATTGGATTATTAACTAGCTCAGATATTGCAAGATGTTTAAGTGAAGGAAAAATTGATATAACTGTAAAAGAAGCTGCTACTCGAAAACCAATTACAATAAATCTAAATGAAGATATACTTGAGGCTATGAATAAAATGCGAAAATCAAGTATAGGACGTCTTATAGTTGTTGATGATGAAGGAAGACCTGTTGGAATTGTAACAAGAACAGACTTACTTTATAGAATGATTAAACCATTTGAAATAATAGAATCTAAGAAATAATTAAAATTTATATCCCAATCTTAATATTTTTAATTTTATGGAGTATACTCCAATAGTATTTTCACCATCTAAAAAATATTCACCAAGAAAGAAAAGAGAAGGAAGAGGCTTTAGTCTCTTAGAATTAAAGGCTGCAGGTATAAGTGAAAAAGAAGCTAAGAAGTTAGGTATTAGAATTGATAAAAGAAGAAGAAGTTGCCATCAAGAAAATGTAGAACTCTTAAAGAATATTAAGAATAGTTCTAAGATCTGATGGTATTTCAATTGGTCTACCACATACTTTAATAACTTCTTCAGGATCTTTTAATAAATGACCAGTACCAATGCATACAACTTCACTTTCTTTATCTATCATATTGTTTAATACTGCTTTTCTAACACCAGCTACAGAAGCAGCACTTGCTGGTTCAACTCCTATTCCTTCTAAGCTTGCTATTAATCGTTGTGCTTCTATTATTTCATTATCACTTACAGTTTCACATAAGCCATTAGATTCCTTTAATGCCATTACTGCTTTTGGCCAATTTACTGGATTTCCTATTCTTATAGCAGTAGCAATAGTTTCAGGATTACTTACTGGTACTAATTTATCTAATCCCTTTCTTAACATATTAACTACTGGAGCAGCACCTTCTGCTTGTATTCCAAACATTCTTGGTAATTTATCAATAATACCTGCTTTATAAAATTCCTTAAAACCTTTCCATATTGCTGAAATATTTCCACAATTCCCCATAGGAACTGCTATAATATCAGGTACATGTCCTAATTGTTCAATAATTTCAAAAGCTAATGTTTTCTGTCCTTCTAATCTCCATGGATTTACACTATTTAATAAATACAATCCCATTTTTGATGATAATTCCATTACTAATTTTAAAGCCTCATCAAAATTTCCCTTTACACTCATTACTTTTGCACCATGCATCATTGCTTGTGCAAGTTTTCCTAATGCTACTTTATTCTCTGGTAATATTACATAACATTTTAATCCAGCTCTAGCTGCATAAGCTGCTAGAGAAGCTGATGTATTACCTGTTGAGGCACAAGCAACACTTTTTAAACCAAGACTTTTAGCTTTTGTAACACCAACACTCATTCCTCTATCTTTAAAACTACCAGTTGGATTCATTCCTTCATATTTTATATATAATTTCTTTACACCAACCCATTTGGCTAATCTATTACATTCATATAGTGGGGTTCCTCCTTCTCTTAAAGTTATAATTTCACATCCTTCTTCTATTGGTATGAATTCTCTATATCGCCATATATTAAATTCTCTTTTCTTAAATTCACTAAGAGAAACTTTTGGTATCTCCATTATTACATCAAGTAGAGAATTACATTTTTTGCATAAATATACAATTTCATCACTTCTATATTCTGCACCACAATTTATACATTTAAGCTTAGGAGACAAGTTTTACACCATCCTCAGAATTTTCATGAATGGAATATTCTGATAGTATTCCATCTTCTTTTAGTATTGAAGAAAGAATTTCTCCAATTCTTTTTCCTTCTCCTTTTGGAACTAAAGCAAAAACTGATGGTCCAGCACCACTTATAGAAAAACCATAAGCTCCATTTTCTAAAGCTTTACTTTTTAATTCATAAAACTTTGGTATTAATTTAGCTCTAGCAGGTTCTATCACATGATCTCCTGAAATTCCTAATCCAATAAGATTTAAATCTTTTTTCATTAATCCTATTATTAAATTACCAAATGATTGTACTTGATTTATCATAGTCTTTAACATTATTTCCTTTGGTAAAATTTCTCTTGCTATTTTTGTTTTTTCAACTCCAATTTCTATCTTTGGACTTAAAACAAGAATTTCAGCATTTCTTATTGGTTCTAATTTTATTATTTTTATAGGATTAAATGATGATATAAAAGTAATTCCTCCAAATAATGCAGGTGCAATATTATCTATATGAGGAGATCCACAAGCAATTTTCTCTCCTTCTGTAGCACATTCAATTAATTCTTCTATTCTTAAAGGATTTCCTAATATATAATTAACTGCATAAGCTCCAGCTATAGATGATGCACCAGAGCTTCCTAATCCTCTTCTTGTAGGTATTTCTTTTATAATTTTCATTTTTATTGCAAAATTTTCTTTTTTTAATTTTTTAAGTACAGCTCTAGCGGCAACTATAGCAGAATTTCTATTTGGATCTATAGGTATATCATTGGCATATAAACCTGAAACCTTTACTTCATCTTCTCCTTTTTCTTCTAAGGAAACCTCTACAATATCTCTTGGTCTATCTAAAGCCATACCTATTAAATCAAATCCTGGTCCTAAATTTGCTATTGTTGCTGGTACTGTTAATCTTATCGATGACATATACTATCACAAAATATTTTCTTAGAATATTTCTAAAATTTTTCTGAATAATAAAAAATTTAAATTTAAAGTACAATCTATATATTGATGAGTCAATTAGTTACAAATCAATTAACTACAGGTTTGGTAATTACTGGTGCTTATGCAGATAAAGTAAGAAAAACACTTTTTGCACAATTAAAAGATAATATAAAAAAAGGAGAAGTAGTATCTCAAGAAGTAGCAAGAGCAATTGCAGAACTAAATAAAGTATTATACTATATTTTTGTAGAAAAACTTAAGCTTGATAAAGGTGATGTTGTAAGAGTAAGAATTGAGTATACTATTGAAAATGGTAAAATAAAATGGAAATATGAGAATTTACAAATAGAAGTCTTTAAAAGACAAGATGTTTCCAGTATAATAAGTGAAATTATTCCAGAGATTGAGAAATTAATTATTCCAAATTATGTTATTGAACGTATATCTACAACAATTCTTGGTGATTACATATATAGGATAAAATTAAATGATAAAGATGTTGGTAGAATAGTTTTAACTAAAATAGATGAAGAATTAGGAATTCTACATGGAGCAATAATAGAACCTTCACCATTATTAATAAATAAAAGAAAAGTTACTATAAAAGAGGATATAGATAAATTCTTATCGGAAAATTTAAGTAATTTTATATCATCTGCTCAAAATGTAGAAGTTACAGAAGCTGAAAAAGTAATAAAAAGCATTGATGCTTTAGTAAGTAAGTAATAACTTTTATATACAGAATATTTGTAGAAAATTAACAAATGAAAATCTTTCATGAAAAATTTGAAGAAATAAATCTTACACCTGAAAAAGAAGATAAGAGAAGAAAAATATTAAGAGATAAAGTAATTCAATTAGACTTAGATAAAGTTATAACAATTAAAGATTTAGTAGAAGCATGGAAAAATTGTAGTATTCAATCTAGAAGTCTTGCAGAATGTGCAATTGTATATGAAAATATGCTTTTAGATGAAGATAATCCAATTATCTTTATTGGTCTTTCAGGAGCATTAATTGCTGGTGGATTAAGAAAAGTAATAAGTGATATGATATCAAAAGGAATTGTTGATGTTGTAGTTTCTACAGGAGCAATATTGTATCAAGATTATTATTTAGCTCAAGGATATAATCATTATAAGGGTTATTTTGATATATCTGATGAAGAACTTCATTCTCTTTACATTAATAGAATATATGATACTTATGTAGATGAAATTGGTTTTGTAGAATGTGATGAAAAAATAGCAGAATTTTGTAAATCTCTTGAACCAAGAGGATATTCTACAAGAGAATTTCTTTATATACTTGGTTCTACAATAAGAGATGAAAATTCAATATTATTTAATGCTTATCGTTATAATATTCCTATTTTTTGTCCTGCTATAGCAGATAGTTCTATAGGTATAGCATTAGCAGGATATTTTAGATGGGCAAAGGAAAATAATGTAAAAACATTTTATATTGATATTATGAAAGATAATTATGAAATTGCACAAATAGTATTAAAATCAAAGAAAACTGGAGCTATTTATATTGGAGGAGGTGTTCCTAAGAACTATATTAATGATGCTTCTGTAATGTTAAAATATACAAAAGGACATTACTATGCAATTCAAATAACAACAGAACCACCACATTGGGGAGGATTAAGTGGAAGTACACTTGATGAAGCAAAATCATGGGGAAAAATTTCAGAAAAAGCAAGAAGAGCTATAGTATATTCAGAAGCTACTATTGCTCTTCCTCTTATAGTAGGATATATATTTCAAAAAGGTCTTTATAAAAATAGAAAAAGACCAAAATTTATTTGGTTAGATAATGGTGATTTAGATATTCAATATTAAATCCATTTTTCCACTTACATAACCTTCTAGATCTAATGTTACTATCTTATATCCAAGCTCTTTAAATTTTTTTAATATTCTTTCTCTTAAATCTTCTTGTAAAAATCTTGAAATTTCTTCTTTTCCAATTTCTATTTTTGCAATATTTTTGAAATGTCTAACTCTTATGATTTTAAATCCTTCTTCTTCTAAAATTTCCTCTGCTTTTATTACCATATCTATATCTTCTTTTCTTATTTTATAGCCATAAGGAAATCTTGTTATTAAACATGGACTACTTGGTTTTTCATAATCTAGTCCAATTTCTTTTGATAATTCTATTACTTCTTTTTTTCCAAATTTTAATTCCAATAATGGACTTTTTACATTTTCTTCTATAATTGCTTTTATTCCTAATCTATTTTCTTTAATATCATCATAATTTGTACCATCAATAATAAAATTATATCCAAGCTCTTTAGCAATTTTTTTCAATTCATTAATCATATGTTTCTTACATATGTAACATCTATCATATGGATTTTCCATAATAATTTCAGGAAGATTAATTTCTATAATCTTGTGATTAATTCCAAGAGAATTTGCTTTATTTTTTGCATATTCTATTTCTTTATTTTTTATAAATGGCGTTTTAATTGTAATTGCTAACATTTTATTTTTTAAAACTTTTTTTGCTATATATGCTACTAAGGTACTATCTATCCCTCCAGAATAAGCAATTATTGCACTATCAATATTACTAAACCAATCTTCAAGTACTTTTAGCATTTTTCCTTATTTCTATATCTAAGACAACTTGATATAATTTTTTCCCAACACTTCTTACAACTCTTTCATTTATAATATTAAAATCTTTTAAAAGTTTTTTAGCTTCTTCAATAGCTTCTTTTCTATTATTAGCTTTTTGATGTAAGTATACATGTAGCCAACCTTGCTCTTTTAAGCACTCTATAGCATATGGTAAGTACTCTATTGCTAATTCTGGAAATGGTAATAAAACTCTATCAGCAATTCCCTTTAGATCTTTTACAACATCTTTTGCATCTCCTAGTATAGGTATAACAATTCCTTCTAATTTATTTAACTTAATATTTTCACACATCAATTCAAAAGCATATGGATTTTTGTCTATAGAATATACCTTTTGAGCTCCACTTTTTGCAATTAAAATTGAAAAAGTACCAACACCTGCAAACATATTTACTACAATCTCTCCTTTTTTTACTAATTTAGCAATTCTTAATCTCTCAAAGGATAAACGAGGAGAGAAAAATACCTTTGATATATCTACTTTGAATAAACAATTATGTTCTTTATGAATTGTTACTGTATCTTTTTTTCCAGCAAGCCATTCTATTCCTCTTACTTTATATTCACCACTTGCAGGACTTATTTGTCTAAAAACTCCTTTCACACCACCTAAATGAGATAATAATGCTTCACCTATTTCATACTTCTTATTTTCCCATTCTCTTGGTATTTTTATAATTGCAATATCTCCAATAATATCAATACTTGTAATAGCTTTTTTTAACTCCTCCTCAGAAAATAGACTACTAAGTGCTTTTCTCATTATTCTCAATTTAGGCACCAATTATATTGCTTTTAATGTTATTTTTACTCCTACTTTTTGTTCTAATCTTTGTATTTTTCTTTTACACTTCTTTGCAATATAATTTATTCTATTTGAAGGTATATTAATTATAACTTCTTTATCATTTGTTTCTAATGTTACTTCTTCTATTGGTAAGTATCTTTCCAATAACTTCAAAATCATAGATTCTATTATTTTTTCTTCTTTTTTTGTTTTTAATGGTATTACAAATGTTCTTTCTCCAAATACATAAATTTCATATTCTACTTCATTTGTTTCAAAATCTTTTACTAATAATACTGGTCTTGTGAGATCTGATTCAGTAAGACCATGAGGTATTTTAACTTTTGTCTCAAGTTCATAAACTTTTTCTACAGTACCTTTATTTATAAATATTACAGTATCTATTATTGAAGGTATCATTCCTAATTCTACTCTACCAATAAATCTTTGTATAGCATCTATTGGTGATGCTGCATGTACAACACCTACCATTCCAACACCTGCTAATCTTAAATCTGTAAATATCTTAAAATCTTCAGTATCTCTCATTTCATCAAAGAAAGTATAATCTGGTCTACTTAATAATAAAACATCATGAAGTTCTTCTGATGATACTTTTGATTTTGAATATTGAGTAACAGTAGGAGGAAGACAAAGATCTCTTGGAGATTCTATTGTTTTTATTATTTTATTTTCTCTTAAGTAGAATTTAGCTAAAGCTCTAGCAAAAGTAGTCTTTCCCATACCAGGTGCTCCAGCAATTAAAATACCTTCTGCTCTTTCTTTTAATCTCTTTATAAGTTTTGGTGATAAGTTATAATCTTCAATTTCTAAATCAACTAATTTTTTAGTAATTGTTAGTTCTAATCTATCTGAAAATGGTGGATATGTTATTATTATTCTATAATTTCTTAACATTAAAATTTTAGAACTTTCTCTATCCAATTCTATAAATCCTTCTTCATCTACTCTTTCAAATATATCTTCAATAATCTTTTCTAACTCCTTTATATCCATAACTTTATTTTCTAATGTTTGAAGTTGCCAAGAGCCAGGTCTTCCAACTTTTCCTCTTGGCATTAATCCTTCTTTAAGATGTACTGACATAACATTTTCATTAAAATATTTTACAAAAATTGGTTCTCCTTGAATTTTAGTTGCTTTACCATATAATACTTCTATACCCATTGCTTTTGCAATTTTAGCTAAATTTTCATTTGAAGTAATAAGAGGATAGTTATTACTCATTGCTACATGTAATACAGATTCTTCATCATCTAATACTTTTCTATCTTCTCTTATTATTTCAATATTTACTCCTACTTGTTCTGCTATACTTTTTAGAGTTGAAAAATTCTCTAAAATAAGATAATTACCTTTTTTTACTTCTCTTCTTATACTATTAATTACTTCTTCTGGTATTATTATTTTACTTGTAATCTTTCCTCCACTAACTAAATCTAAAATAAATCTTGATCTTATAGCAGATATATCACAAACAGCTACATCAATTAACATTTTTCACATCCAATAAAATCTAACTAGTATAAAAACTTATTCTCTAAATTAAGATAGCTTTTTCATCATGTAAGGTGAATTAGGAAGCTTTCTATATCCTCTTTTTCTGTAGTAATCTCTTACTCCTACACCTGGTAGTACAACAATTTTCTTTAAATTAAATTCATTTAAAACAATTTCTTCTGCTTTATTTAATAACATAGTTCCATATCCTTTATGCTGATATGCATCTTCTAATTTTTCACCAACAGGTACTTGAGGTCCATATACATGAAGCTCTCTTATTACTCCAGCATTCTTTACTTCTCTCCTATGAGCATATTCAGATGGAATTCTTAATCTTAAAAAACCAATTAAATAATCTTTATTTTTATCTTCTAATGATATGAAAAACTCAACTCCTTTGCTAGCATTATATTCTTCTACTTCTATACTTGGATTAATATCAAAAATCTCTTCTTTTCTTATTTTTGCAAGACCTATTTCTCTACATCTTATACATTTACATTTTAATCCCATTTCCTTAAGTCTTCTTTCAAATTCTTCTCTTAAATTACTCTTTTTTACTCCATCTACTATTATATCAGCAGGAATATCTCTTTGAATTCTTGAAATTCTAACCCATTTAGGAAAATATTTATGAGCTTTAATTAATAGATTTATAACATCTTCAGTTTGCATTGGTTTATATTTTCCTTCTAACCATTCCTTATATAATTCTGTACCTTCTATTACAAGTGTAGGATAAATTTTTAAATAATCTGGCTTAAAGTCTTCATCTTCAAATATTCTTCTTAAATCCTCTAAATCTTTATCAAAATTACTACCAGGAAGACCAGGCATCATATGATATCCTACTTTTAATCCACTATCTCTTAATATTCTTGTTGCCTCAATAACATCTTTTGTAGTACAACCTCTTTTTACTCTTTTTAAGATTTCATCATCTAATGTTTGAACACCTATTTCTACTAATGTTGCTCCAAGTCTTATCATTCTATCTACATGAACTTCTTTTGCCCAATCAGGTCTTGTCTCCATTGTTATTCCTATACATCTTACATTACTTTTTTCATTTCTTCTTTGAGCTTCTTCAAGACTAATCCATCTATATGGTTTTGAAATTGGAAAATCATTCATTGCTTCTAAGCATCTTGTTACAAACCATTCTTGATAATCAAGATCCATAGCAGGAAATGTTCCTCCCATTATTATTAATTGTATTTTTGATGGAGTATGTCCCATATTAACATACTGAAGTAATCTTTGCATTACTTGTTTATATGGATCAAAATTATTTTGAATAGCTCTCATTAATGCAGGCTCTTTTCCTATATAGCTTTGAGGTGTTCCATATTTAATACCTCCTGGACAGTATGAACATGGTTCTTCTTTTGGACATTTTGATGGTTTTGTCATTACTGCTACTGTAAATATACCTGATGCTCCTCTTACTTTTTTACTTTTTAATTTCTCTAATAATTCTTTTTCACTTTTTCCTATACTCTTTAAATATCTTAATATTTCATAATTTTTAAGAACTCTTCCAATTTTTTGAGAAAACATGAACTTTACTTTATTTATATCACTACAAATCTTTAGATATTCTATCATTTCCTTTATAATATTTTCTTCAATCATGATTAATTCTCCTTGCTATTACTACACAATTCTCTGGAAATATTTTAGAATTAACTTTTTCACCATATGCTTTCTCAATTATAAAACCACTTTCTCTTACTAAAGATTTTAATTCTCTCATAGTAAATAAGTGATAAAATCTTTTTTCCTTTCCCCATGGTACATATATATCTCCAAATTCATATCCTTTAAGATACATATATATTATACTTAAAATTTTTCTTAAGAATCTCATTTGAATCAATGACCATGTTGTTATAATTATTCTTCCTCCTTTCTTTAAGACTCTATAACATTCCTTTATACTCATTTTTCTCATTTCCTTATTAGGTATATGATGTAATGTAGCGATATATAGTATTTTATCAAATACAGAAGAACGAAAAGGTAAGTAAATTGCATCACATCTAATAGGAATAATACTTTCTTTTTCTTCTTTCCCTAGGTTTGATAGTAAATTTTCTAGCATTCTTTTTGAAAAATCTGCAGCAATAACTAATTTAGCACCTTTTTTAAGAACATATTTTGAATTTCTACCACTACCTGCTCCTAAATCTAATATAATATTACCATCAAAAGGAGCTAACTCATCAATACTTTTCCATATTTTTCTTCTTTTTATACTAAAATCATTAGCAATTTTATCAAAAACCTTCATTATTTCTTTTCTACTTATCATATTTTCTCCTCTAAAATTTTTTCAGCAATTTCTACAAAACCAAGTCCAAATTCTTTACTTGCTACATAATCAGCAATTTTTTTAATTCTAGGATCAGCATTTGCAACTGTTGCCTTAAACTTACATATATTTAACATTTCTAAATCTGTTATACTATCACCTACACCTGCAACTTCTTCAGGTTTTAATCCAATAAGTTTCAATGCTAATAATAGACCTTTTCCTTTATCAACATTTTCATCTGTTATATGATACGCAAATCCACTATCGATAACTTTAGCTCCTTTAATTTTTTTAATAACATTTTCTACTTTTTCAATATCTAATGTTCTTCTTATTGCAACATCTACAAATCTAAAAGCATTAGACCATGATTCTTTTATTTCATTAGGATATACTTTTTTAAGCTCTTCAACTGCTTTTCTTCCTATTCCTTTTCTTCCTATTATTCTTATTTTTGCATTATATTCTACAACAGCACCATTTTCTGCAATTGTAGGACCACTACATCCAATGTATTTTGAAAGAGCCTTAACAACACATAATGCATTTCCTGAACTTAGTATTACCATTATTTTATTTTCTTCTAATTTCCTTATACTACTTATAGCTTCTAAACATAATTTACCACTACTATCAGTTATAGTACCATCTATATCTAATGCTATTGCTTTAATCATATCAAAAAATAAGAACTACAGAAAGTTTATATTAATTTAATTCTTTCTATAGTTAAGAAATGATTAAACTTAGAGTATTAGGTGGAGGAAGAGAAGTAGGAAGATCTTGTTATCAATTAGATATTGATAATTATCATTTTCTTTTAGATTGTGGAATTTCTCCTAAATCAAAAGGATTATCTGCACTTCCTATAATACCTGATGTTAATAGTATTGATGCAATTTTTGTATCTCATGCACATTTAGATCATACAGGAGCAATTCCAAATCTTGTAAAAAATGGTTTTAAAAATAAAGTCTTTATGACACTTCCAACTTTAGCTCTTTTAAAACTTTTATGGCAAGATGAACTTTCAATAATGGAAAGAGAATGGCCACAAGAAGAAAGATTATGGTCTTCAAAAGAAATGAATATTGTACTTGCAAAATTAACAGAAACTCTAACTTATCATGAGCTTTATAAATTTGATTCAATTTCTATTAATTTTCATAATGCAGGTCATATATTAGGCTCATCAATGATAGAAATTTCATATAATGATTTTAGAATTGTCTATACTGGAGATTTAGGAACATCATCTAATCATTTAAGATATTGGAGAACTGATGATATTGCTTATCCTAATGTCTTAATATGTGAAGGAACTTATGGTGGAAAAAATAGGAAAAGTAAAGAAGAAATATCAAAAGAATTTATAGAATGTATTAAAACTACACTTGAAAGAAAAGGAAAAATATTGATACCTGTATTTGCTGTAGGAAAAACTCAAGAAATTTTAAAAATTTTAAAGGATAATTGGAATAAATTACCAAATGTTAATGTATATTTAGAAGGAATGTCTTTAGATGCTTTAGATGTTTATGAACAATTTATGATTTATATGGCTGATAATATAAGACGAGCATTTATTTTCAATAATGTTAATCCATTTAGATGGGAGGCTTTAAAAAAATTTAAAAGCTTAGCTGAAAGAAAGGAAATTTATTCTAAAAATGAGCCATTTATAATAATAGCACCTTCTGGTATGTTAAGAGGAGGATGGAGTGTTTGGCATATGATACGTATTGCTCCTATTGAAAATAATTTAATTACTATTTTAGGTCATATGGAAAGTGGTACTATTGGTTATGATTTAATAAATAATATTCGTGAATTTAAATTAAAAGATATGATAAGTAATGAAGAGTTTAATGTAAAAGTTAATTGTGAGGTTAAGCACTTTGATATTTCATCACATGCTATGCATAGTGAATTATGCAATTACATAGCAAGAATGAAACCAGAAAAACTTATATTAATTCATGGTGATTATAATAGTTTAAATTCTATTGCTGAAAATGTAAAACAACATGTTAATGAAATTATAATACCTTCAAATGGTGATATAATAGATCTTCAATTAACTCCTAGAGAATTAGAATTACCAATAACAAAGGATTTTTCAATAATATTACCACAATATACAAAAATTAAGATAAAATATAAAGGAGAAATAAGATATATCAATAGTAGTGATATTAATTCAATTATAAATCAGCCATGAAAATATGTTGATATTTTTTCCTTCCCTGGTATTCCAATAGCATCTGCTCTACATTGTTTACATAATCTAAATTGAGGTAAGTATTTTTCTGCAAGATCTCTTGCTTTTTTTAATTCATCACATGTAGGTCTTCTTAAATTTTCAAATTTATACATAGGTATTAATGGAATTATGTTCATAAGACTTGCTCCTCTATCTCTACATTCTCTAGCAATATTCTCTATTTCATTTGAATTTATTTCCGGAATTAGTACTGTATTTATTCTTACAACAATTCCTCTTTTTACTAATTCTTCTATTCCTCTTAATTGTTTTTCAATTAATAATTTTGAAGCTTCTATTCCTCTTAGAATTTTCCCTTCATAAAATATCCATTCATATATTTTTGCTCCAATTTCTGGATTTATAGCATTTATAGTTATTGTAACAGTACTTACTCCTAAGTTTTTTAATTCATTAGCTTTATCTTCAACAAGTAATCCATTAGTTGAAATACATCTTATAAGCCAATTCCATCTTTCCTTTATTATTGATAGAACTTCAAAAGTTTCCTTATTATATAGACTTTCTCCAGGACCTGCTATGCCAACAACTTTTAAATCTTTATTACTTTTTATTTCAGCTTCTAGTCTATTTATAGCTTCATTTACATCTGTTATGCAAGAAGCAACACCAGGTCTCCATTCACATTTATTAATATCTCTTTTACAATAATTACATTGTATATTACATTTGGGTGCTACTGGAAGATGAATTCTTGCTACTCTATAATGTGCTTTTACACCAAAACATGGATGAATAGAAGTAAAATGAGAAAATTTTGATCCTATTCCTATCCATTTTGGATTTTTTGGCATGAATGAACTTACTCCATCCACTTAATATATGCTTCTGCTAATCTCTTGAGAGCTCCAGCAAAATCCCTACTTAATACATATTTAGATTCTGAGGGTCTATATTCTAGAAAACCTAATGGTATCAAATAATTCTTTATAACATTATAAGCTGCACTTCTTCTTCTTGGTAATAATCTTTCATTTATGTAATTAGATAATTCACTTGTAGTAACCCATTTTATTTTTCCACGTTTTTCTTCATTACTTTTATTTTTAATCCATTCTAATAGTATAATTGCTATTTCTTTATATGATTCAGAATTAGTAAATACTATATCCATAATATCTTTTAAGCTCATATTACTTGATACTTTTTCAGCTTCAAAAAACATTTTTCCACTTTTTCTTTCTCTTCTTATAATTCTTCTTGGCATTTTTACTCAAAAATATATAAGAAAAATTCAAATAAAAAACTAAGCTAAGGTGAGATTTTGTTTAAAAAAATAGTAATGGATAAGCCTATAGTTGAAATTGATGGAGATGAAATGGCTAGAGTAATGTGGCATTTAGTTAAAGAGTACTTAATATTACCTTATGTTGATTTAAAAGTTGAATATTATGATCTACATATTAAGAAAAGAGATGAAACAAATGATATGATAACAATAAAAGCAGCTGAAGCTATTAAAAAGTGGAAAATTGGTGTAAAATGTGCTACTATAACACCTAATGCTGAAAGAGTTAAGGAATATAATTTAAAGAAAGAATGGAAAAGTCCAAATGCTACTATAAGAAATATACTAGATGGAACAATTTTTAGAGCTCCAATAATTTTCAGTAATATAATTCCAGCTGTAAGATTTTGGAAGAAACCAATTGTTATTGCAAGACATGCTTTTGGAGATATTTATGATGGAATTGGAATGAAATTTAATAATCCAATAAGTATAGAAATTACTATAAAACAAAATGGAGATGAAATAAAGGAATATCTTCCAAAAGTAAAAGGAAGTGGAGTACTTCAAGTAATATACAATTTAGATAGTTCTATAGAGAGTTTTGCAAGAGCGTCATTTAGATATGCTTTAGAAAATAATTTAGATTTATGGTTTGCAACAAAAGATACAATATCAAAAGTTTATGATGCAAGATTTAAAGAAATCTTTAATAGAATATATGAAGAAGAATTCAAGGAAAAATTTGAAAGTAAGGGATTAAAGTATAATTACTTTTTAATTGATGATGCAATAGCAAGAGTTGTAAGATCTGAAGGAGGATTTGTTTGGGCTTGTAAGAATTTTGATGGTGATGTATTTTCAGACTTTATTGCTTCTGCATATGTAGGAAGTCTAGCCTTAATGACTTCAGTATTATATTCTCCTAATGGTGATTTTCTTTCAGAAGCAGCTCATGGTACTGTACAAAAACATTACTATAGGTTTCTAAAAGGCGAAAAAACATCAACAAATCCTACAGCTATTATATTTGCTTGGACTAGTGCATTAAGAAGAAGAGGAGAAATTGATGGTATTATTGAGCTTATTGATTTTGCTAATAAACTTGAAAAAGCTGTTAAAATGACTATTGAAGTAGATAGAATAATGACAAAAGATGTAGCTAATGTAGCAGAACCACCTATAAATAAAATTGTTACTACAGAAGAATTTATAATAGCAGTAAAAAACAATTTAGAAAAATTACTAGGATAAATAATCTTTTTAATAAATTTTTTAGTAAAATTTTTGAGTATGCTTTCTAAAGTCTAAATTGATCGAGGTCTGAGTTTGACAAGAATTCGTTCTTTAAGAAAAGGATCATTTACAAAACTTGAAGTAGAGAAGGCTATATTTGAAGCATGTGAAAGAATTTCTAGTCTTTTATATTCAAATATATTTAAAAATAATGAAGGTATAATTGATCTTTGGGATATAGAATTAAAAATAAATTCTATTATTTTAGATACAATAGAAAAAATTTCTTTTGTTGATCCAGCATTAGCTGAAGTACTATCACTAGAAACTAAAAGAAGATATGGATTTACAAAAGAAATAATTTCTTCTATTATGGAATGTCTTAAAGATGCATTTGGCTCATCTATCATCATAAGAGATACTAGTCCTAGAATGATTTATTTAAAGCATTACTTAATAGGTAATAAAGAGTTTATCCAAAAAGAATTTAAATTTATCATATATGATATAATAATAGGATTAATAAAAAATCTAATAGATAGGGACTACTAAACTACTAAAATTCATAATTCTAGTTGGTGATTATCTATGAATAATTGTGAGCTTGTAGTTTGGCTCATCACTGGAAAGTGTAATTTAAAGTGTTTACATTGCTATGCTTCAAGATTTAATGGAGATAATGAAATTTCAACAGATTTAGCATTAAGAATAATTAAGGAATTAACTGAAATTAATACACAACATATTTCCTTTACTGGTGGAGAACCTACAATAAGAAAGGATCTACCTTTATTAATATCAGAAGCAAGAAATTTTGGATATGAATTAAGTATTGTTACAAATACTTTTCTTTTAAATTATGATTTAATGAAATTCTTAGTAAAAAATGATGTAGAAATTCAAGTTAGTATAGATGGAGTTAAAAAAGAAACTTTCTACAAAATAAGAGGAATGAACTTAGAGATTTTACTAGAAAAATTAAGACAATTAAAATCACTTGGAGCAAAAATTAGACCTATTATGACATTAAATAAAATCAATTATGATGAAGTTGCAGATTATGTAGAATTAGCTGCTAATTATGGTGCAATTGAAGCAGCTATTATTCCAGTAATACCTATAGGAAGAGCAAATAGTGAATTGTTACCTTCATATGAAATTACTAGAGAAGCAATAATATCAGCAAGTCAAAAAGCTGATGAAATTGGATTTAATATAGAAATATGGTGTGCACCTTTTGCTTTGCAATTTATTAATTCAAAAAGAACTAAAGTTTGTTCTTGCTTAATAGGTAGAGGTTTAGATATTGCACCAAATGGTAATATAATGTTATGTGATAGTATTGAAACAAAAATTACTAATATAAAAAATAATAATATAAAGGAAATTTGGTTAACATATCTTAATTATGAACTTGTAAGAAAATTAACATCAGTTGAATCATTAAATGAAAAATGTAAGAAATGTAAATATGTAAATAAATGTCTTGGAGGATGTCATGCAAGAGCATATGCAATATTTAAAAATTTATTAATGCCAGATCCTCTTTGTCCTCTTATTCATTAATTAAGTTTAAGATTTTATAATGATTTTTCCTCAATATTTATAAAGTTTCTTTTGTAGAAATCCATAAATAACCTTTTTTAATTACATATCCTTCCTCTTCTAGATATAATAAATAGGAAATTACTTGTCTTATTGGAATAAGAGCTCTTATTGGGTTTTCATAAATTTTTTCACCATATATTTTTCTTACAATATCTTTAAGTTTCATTCCATTTTTTGTAATTTTTAGTATTTCTTCAAGTCTATCAATAAAGTGATTTTCAAGTTTCTCTATATCACTTCTAGTAAGTGGTGTTTTTCTATGTGAAGGATAGATATAATTAAAGAATTTTAATTTCTGTAGAGAATTTATTTCTTTTCTAAAATTCTCAATAGCAGTACTTCCTTCAATTGCTACATCTCCACTAAATATCTTATCATCTATGGAATATCCTACACTTCCTTGAGTATGACCTGGTAAATGTATTGATGTTAAAACTTTTTCTCCAATAACTAATCTTAAATTTTCATATGCTTTAAAACTTCTTGGTAATTTTATCATTTCTATGGTGCTTATTAGCTTATTTTTTATTTCACTTATTTCTTCTTTGCTATATCCTCCCTCAATTATCAATTCATAATTTTCATCAAACCATTTTATTGCATTTCTATAATCTTCTAGTTTATCTTTATCTAGCTTATGTATAAGTATTTCAGCTCCAAATTCATTTTGTAAATAATCTGCTAATCCAAAATGATCTAAATGACCATGTGTTAGTAATATATAGTCAATTACTGAAATATCTAATTCTTTTAGCTTATTTTTTATGAATATTCTATTTTCTTTACTATCTAATCCTGTATCTATTAATATTATTTTTTCATTTTTTATTAAGTAAATGTGAGTAGCTTCTCCTTTTCCTAAATGTTCTGGGAAAGGAATTGTAATACTAGTAATCATCATAATAGTAAATATTATAACACTTTTATATTACTTATATTTTATGATAGATGTACATGCTCATCTTACTGATTCATGTTTTACTGATATTGATGAGGTAATAAAAAGAGCAAAAAATGTAGGAATAGAATGTATAATTACTTCAATTATTGATCCATTAGAAATTAAGCGAGCTAAAGAAATAATTTCTCTTTATCCTAATTATGTTTATCTTACTATAGGTTTTGATCCTACATTACTTTCAGAAGAGAAATTTTCTCAATTTGAAAAATTAGTAAAAGAAGAAAATATTATTGGAATAGGAGAAGTAGGACTTGATTTTTATTATATAAGAGATTCTTCACAAAGAGAAATACAAGAGAAATTTTTTAGACGTAGTATACATTTAGCTCTAGAAAGAGAACTTCCCATAATTGTTCATTCAAGAAGTGCTGGACGTAAGGCTTTAGAAATACTATATTTTGAAGGTGCTAAAAAAGTAATAATGCATGCTTTTGATGGTAAATCAAGTGATGCTAAAAAAGCAATAGAAAAAGGATTTTACTTTTCTATTCCAACTTCAGTAGTTTATTCTCAACAAAAACAAAAACTTGTAAGAAATTTATCTATTGAATTTTTACTATTAGAAACAGATTCTCCTGTTCTTTCTCCAATAAGAGGTTTAAGAAATGAACCTGCAAATTTAATATATGCATTAAAAAAGATTTCAGAAATAAAGAAAATTTCTGAAAAAGAAGTAGATAGAATTACTACAGAAAATACAAAAAAGATTTTCAATTTTTAAATATTTATATAAATTTTATTTGAATAACAGTAAGTTTTTTAAATATATTTGTATAAAATAGTAATCAGAGGGAAAATGAAAACTAGTACATTATTATCAATAATAATATTAGCTATTATTGTTGTTGGTATTGGTGCATATGCATATACATCAATTATTGCACCTCCAAAAAAATTTAAAGTAGCTGCAATATATGTAACACCACTTGAAGAACCTTGGAATAGAGTATTACATAATGCTTTATTAAAAGCTAAAGCTGAGCTTGATATAGAATATGCTTATTCAGAAAGAGTTCCAGAAGCAGATGTAGAACGTGTTATTCGCGAATATATAACAGCAGGTTATAATTTAATAATACCACATAGCTGGGGTTTTTGGGAAGTAACAGATAGAATTGCTCCTCAATTTCCAAATGTTTATTTTGCTCAAGGTTCTGGGCTTTGTAAAAACTTTGGTAAGAACTTAGTTTTATATGATTATTATATACAAGAGGCAGCATTTGTTGCTGGAGCAATTGCAGCAAAAATAACAAAAACAGGTAAAATAGGAATTGTAACAGCTTTTCCTGGTATAGGTGATGTAAATAATTTGTTAAATGGCTTTATAGCTGGTGCAAAATATGTTAATCCAAATATAAATATAACAATATCATATATTAATTCATGGTATGATCCTGCAAAAGCAAAATTAGCTGCAAGTGCATTAATTGCCTCAGGTGTAGATGTAATTTATAGTGAAAGATATGGAGTTTTTGAAGCATGTAAAGATCCAGTAACAGGAAAAATTTTAGCATATGCATTTGGAAATATTGAAGATCAGAATTCATTAGCTCCTGATGTAGTAGTTGGTAGTGTAGTTTGGGATTTATATCCTATGATAAAAACATTAATTGAAGGTGCTAAAACTGGAAAATATCCTGCAGGAATATATAATGCAACTATGAAAGCAGGAGATGCTAAGTTTATATGGAATCCTACATTTGCACAGAAATTCCCAGAAGTAAAAAGCTTTGCTGATGATTTGGTAAATAAAATAATTAATGGAGAAATCAAGTGGATTGTTGATGGAAAATTAGTTCCTCTTTCAGTACCTAACTTTGCAAATCCAGAGGTATCCTAATGTCCTCTCAAATTCCTTCCTTTTTTTCTAATGATATTGTTTTACATGTAGAAGGAATAAGAAAAGTATATCCTAATGGTGTAATTGCTAATGATAATGTTACTTTATCTGTATTAAAAGGAGAAATTCATGCAATATTAGGTGAAAATGGTGCAGGTAAAACTACTTTAGTCAATATAATAGCTGGATGTATTAAACCTGATGCTGGAGAAATTTATGTAAATGGAAAGAAAGTAAAAATTGATAATCCACGTACAGCAATTAAGCTTGGAATTGGTGTTGTTCATCAGCATTTTATTTTAATTCCAACTCTTACAGTCATAGAAAATATAGCTCTTTCTTTAAATAATTCTGGATTTAGATTAAACTTAAGCAAAGTAAAAGAAAGAATAATACAGCTTTCAAATTTATTAAACTTAAAAATAGATTTTAATACAAAGGTAGAAGAATTACCTGTTGGATTAAAACAAAAAGTAGAAATCTTAAGAGTACTTTGTCAAAATGCTAATATATTAATACTAGATGAGCCAACTTCTGTACTTACACCTATAGAAGTTGAAGAATTTTTTAGAATTTTAAGAAATCTTAAAGAAAAAGGCTGTTCTATAATATTAATAACACATAAAGTAAAGGAAGCATTATCTATAAGTGATAGAATTACTATAATGCGAAAAGGAAGAATAATCAAAACATTAACTCCAAAAGAAACTAATGAAGAAGAGTTATCACTATTAATTATTGGAGAAAAGCAAAATTCTGAATCTATTAGCTTTACTAATGAAAATAATAATACTAAGAAAATCCTTCTTTCAGTTAATAATTTAAATGTAAGAGGAGATCGAGGAGAACTTTCAGTAAAAAATGTAAGTTTTTCCCTATATTCAGGTGAAATATTAGGAATTGCTGGTATAGCAGGTAATGGTCAAAAAGAACTTGTAGAAGCTTTAACTGGATTAAGAAAACCTGAATCTGGAACAATAATTATCATGGATGAAAATGTAGTAAATAAAAAACCAAAATTCCTTATAAAGAAAGGTATGGCTTATATTCCTGAAGATAGAATTGGAAGAGGAGTAGTTTTAACTATGAGTTTAGCAGAAAATGCTATACTAAAGAGATTTGAAGAAAGTCCATTTAGCAATAAAACAATAATGAATAAAAATAGCATCATGAATTATGCTCATGAATTAATAAAGAAATTTGGAATTATTGCACCAAATCCAAATATTGAAGTAAGTAATTTATCTGGTGGTAATATCCAGAGATTAATAGTAGCTAGAGAACTTTCATATAATGCTAAAATATTAATTGCAGAAAATCCAACAGCTGGTCTTGATGTAAGAGCAACAGATTTTACTCATAGAATATTCTTAGATTTAAAATCAAAAGGTGTGGGAATACTACTAATATCTGCTGACCTAGATGAATTACTTAAATTAAGTGATAGAATTTTAGTAATGTATAATGGTAAAATAATGAAAGAATTTAATCGTAATGAATATGATATTTACAAAATAGCAAAACTCATGCTAGGTATTGAGGTTAATTAAATGAATTCATCAAAATTAATAGGACTATATAGAGCATTACTTTCTATAATATTAACTTTTTTAGTAACATCCATCTTCCTTATTATAAACAATACTAATCCTTTATTAGCATATTATTATATATTTATTGGAGCATTTGGTAATATTAATTTAATAATTGAGACTTTAGTAAGAGCAACACCTATACTAATTATATCACTAGGTCTTGCAATATCCTTTAGATGTAAAGTATGGAATATAGGAGCTGAAGGTCAGCTTTATATAGGTGCAATGTTAGGAACTATTACTGCTATAGCATTAGGAGAATCTTTCTTTACATTTCCTATAGCTTTTATTATGTCATTAATAGGTGGTGCACTATGGGCATCAATTCCTGCATTTATGAAATCAAAATTAGGAATAAATGAGGTAATTACAACATTCTTAATGAATTTTATTTCTATTAATTTTGTTCAATGGCTTTTATCTTTTCCACTTAAAAGTCCAGAGACATTATTTCCTGAATCAGAAAGAATTCCAAATTCAGCAATTCTTCCTGTATTAATACCATATACAAGAATGCATTTAGGAATAGTAATTGCATTCTTTCTTATTCTTCCTATTATTCATTTTATAATGATGAAAACTACTTTTGGATTTAAACTAAAAGTTGTAGGTGAAAATCCAGAAGTTGCAAGATATTCTGGAATTGATGTTGAAAAAATTTTATTCTTAGCTTTAGTAATAAGTGGTGCACTAGCTGGTATGGCAGGTTTTATTGAAGTAGCTGGCATTCAATTCAGAATGAGACCTACCATATCACCAGGATATGGATATACTGGAATTGTTATTGCTCTTCTTGGTCAAAATAATCCTATAGGTATTTCTTTAGCATCAATATTTATTGCTGCTATAATTAATGGTTCTTCTACAATGTCTCGTATGTTAAATCAACCACAAGGTATTGTAGATTTTATTCAAGGTCTCTTAATAATGTTTGTTCTTGCATCTAACTACATACTAAGATATGTAAGTAAAAAGGAGTTGATAAAATTATGATAGAACTTATTATAAGTTTAATTTCAATAACTCTACAAACATCTGCTCCTCTACTATTAGCTTCCATAGGTGAGTGTATTGTAGAACGTGGAGGCATATTAAATTTAGGTATTGAAGGAGCTATGTTAATAGGTGCTTTTACAGGCTTCATAAGTGCATATTTTACTAAAAATCTCCTAATAGGTATATTAGCTTCAATAATTGGTGGAATTGCTATTGTTTTATTTTTTGGATTTTTAGTAATAGAAATGAATTTAGATCAAGTTATTTCTGCACTAGCAATAAATTTACTATCTTATGGAATATGTATATACTTTTTTAGAATTATTTTTTCTCAAGGAAGTCTTCCCTATATAAGTGAACTTTTAAGTCCAATTCCAATTCCAATTTTAAGTGAAATACCAATTATTGGAATGATTCTATTCAATCAAACAATATTTGTCTATATTGCTTTAATTTCTATTCCTATTGCATATTATTTAATATTTAAAACAAGATATGGATTAAGTTTAAGAGCAACTGGTGAAAATCCATCTATTGCATATCGTCTTGGAGTTAATGTATCTAAAGTAAGATATATTGCATTAATTATTGAAGGTATTTTTGTTGGAATAGCAGGAGGTACATTCTGTCTTTCAATGTTTAATGTATTTGATGTAAGAATTACTGCAGCTAAAGGATTTATGGCAGTCTCTATAGTAATTCTTGGAAGATGGAATCCTATTGGAGTATTTGGAGGAGCTTTATTATTTGGATTTGCAGAAGCACTTTCATTATGGATTGGAACATTAATTATTGGGCCAATATCTGCTTCTATTAGTCAACTCTTAAGTATATTACCATATGTAGTAACAATTATTGCTTTACTAATAGGAGGAAGAAAAGCAAAAGGTCCTGCTTCTCTTGGAGCTCCATTTTCAAGAGAATGAAAAACCAAAATCTTCTAATTCTTTTTTAACTTTTTCATAGATTATTAACCATTCTTTTTTTGGTTTTGCACTTCCTAAATCATAAAGTTCTTGAAATGTTTTTCCTTTTGGTGCTTTTATAATATCAAGCCAATCTTCATATAATGGTATCCATTTTTTTAGAAATTCATTTGCATGTTCTCTTTTCATATTTGTAGAAGCTAAACCTACTTCTTTTAGGAATTTTGCTTCAAGACCAGTTGCATGATCCATAAGCTTACCACCACATGATCCACATCCCATTAAGTGTAATCCACTTACAGTAGCTACTACTCCACCTGCTGCAACTTCTCTTAATAATACTTCTGTACCAGGTCCTGCAGCACAATAACAATCAAATACACTTAAAATTCTTGAATTTCTTGATAATGCTTGTCCAACAATACTTATTGTCCAAAGTCCTTTTCTATCTGTATTATTTAAGTTTCTTACATTTGTTAAGCTTAGATAATGATAATTTGCATTATAACAAATAACTCCTGCTAAATGTTCTGCTATAGATACTATGGCTGTTCCTTCAGGTCCTCCAGCATATCCACCAAGTATGGGAGTTAATAAATTTCCTATAAAACATCCATAGCTTATTAAATGTTCAACAAGTGATAAATGAGATAAACTAGTTTTTAATTCTACCATTTGTGCTACTATTAATCCATCTGTTCTCCTAATACCATTATTTTCATCTAAAGCACAAATTTTTGCCTCAGGTGTTACAACAGCAACATCATTTATGTGCATTCCAGGTCTTCCTGCATCAGTAATTGCTTGTCTAGCCCATCTTGCTAACATTCTAGCTGCTCTAAATTCTTGTGGTGTTCCTTTTCTTATTTTAAATCCATCTATGGTAGCTAATGTTCCAGAACCAATAGAATCTATTATAGGTTCTTGAGCATAACTTCTTAAAGTTTTTACGTAAATATCTCCTTCACTACATAATGTTCCTGTAGGACCACTATGAATTATTGGAGGTTCTCTATCCTCTACCTTCCTAATTTTCATTATAACTGAATCTTTTCCTTGACCTATTGTAATTTTTTCAGGAAGATTTTTAAGTTCATCTCTTATTTCTTCTTCACTAAATTTTATTATTCTCTTAGTGCTTTGACAATAAAATCCCAAATCAGTAAATAATCTTAATCCTGCTTCAAATAAATCATCAGCTAATGAGCTATCAGTTGTTATTATTTCCTCAGGATTATATTTTATATCATATTCCTTTACAAGTTCTCTTACATAATTCATTAGTTTTATATCAAAATCTTTTTCTTCCATATAAGGGCCTTCAAAAGCTTTCCTTGTGATTTCATCTATTTTATACCTCAATAATACCACCAATTATATCATTAATTTTCTTCTTCATAGATTTGTATAATGTTTCCCAATCACTTTTTGGTACAACTTTTTTCATATCATATAACTCAGGAAAAGGCTTACCAATATCTGGTTTTCCCATTTTATCTTTATATTCATTTAGTAATTTTAAAACAATTTCATTTGCCTCATTTCTTTTAAGTTTTACAGAAGCTAATGCTACTTCGGCCATAAATCTAGTTTCTAATCCTGAAGCATGTGGATATTTTCCATTAGTTGCAGAAACACCTAATGGATGTGTTCCAGTTACTACATTAGTAATAGTGTTTGCTGCAATTTCATAAAAAATCATTTCACTACCAGCACCAGCAGAAGTCCATACATCTCCCATTATAATAAATTTTGTATTTCTTGCCATTGCTTGCCCAACTATACTTAAATTCCACATACATTCTGGAGCACTTGTACTTACATAGCGAAAATGTATAGGATGACAAACATGATATTCAGATCTATATAGTAATCTTCCAAGTAAAAATGATGCTATAAAAACAATAGCTACTCCTTCAGGTCCTCCAGCATATCCACCAATGATAGGATCAACTAGTGTTACATTATATGCTCCATATTCTGTAAAATTAACAGCTTTAGCAAGTCTATCATAATCTGTTTTTAATTCATTAAGAAGAGCTACTAAATGAGAATCTGTACTTCTCATATATCTTTCAGAAGCAATTGCTAAATCTCCAAGTGCAGTTACACTACTTTCTCCAGCTATTAGACCTATTCCTGGTCTACCAGCTCTAGCAGCAGCTTCTCTTAGCATGACTAATTCTCTTCTTGTTGCTTGTATTTCAAGTGGAGAATGTGTTCTTACTTTTCTTCCTTCTACAATAGCTAATCCACCATGATTTATCATATCAATTAAATGCTCTTTCATATATGACATTGCCATAGGAACATACCATTCTTCAGGTATAGTTGCACCTGCTTGTCCACCACAAATTATTGGTCTTCTTTTATCTTCAATATCTCTAGCATAAAGAATTCTTGAATCTCTTCCTTGACCAACTATAATTTCACTAGGTGCAGATTTTATTCCTTCTTTTATTTCTTCTTCACTAAATTTTATTATTCTTTTAGTACTTTGACAATATATACCTGCTTCTAAAGCAAGTCTTAATCCTGCTTCAAATAAATCATCAGCTAATGAGCTATCAGTTGTTATTATTTCCTCAGGATTATATTTTATATCATATTCCTTTACAAGTTCTCTACATTTTTTAGCTATAATTTTTATATCAAAATCTTTTTCTTCCATATAAGGACCTGTTTCAGCTCTATCTAGAACTTCCCAAATTGTTATCACTTCTTCTTCACCTTTATTAATTCTTTTGCTACTCTAACAGCTTCTTCACCATCTTCTCCATAACCATCTGCTCCTATTGACATAGCCCATTCTCTAGTTACTGGACCTCCTCCAACCATTACAATATACTTCTCTCTTAATCCTCTTTCTTTAAGTAAATTAATAAGATCTTCCATATATGGCATAGATGTAGAAAGTAGTGTAGATACTGCTATAATGTCTGCATTTACTTCTTCAGCTTTTCTTATAAATTCATCAACTGGTACATCTCTTCCAAGATCATAAACTTCAAATCCATTAGCTTTTAAGAGAAGTGCTACAATATTTTTTCCAATATCATGAATATCTCCTTGTATTGTTCCAATTACTACTTTCTTCTTTTCTTCCTTTACTTTTTTTTCTAAGATTTTTGGCTCAAGAATAGAAAGTGCTGCTTTCATTGCTTCAGCAGCCATCATAACATCTGGTAAGTAAATAATAAGCTTATTAAAATCCTCACTTACTTTTTGCATTCCTTTCATTAAGCCATTATTTATAGCAATTAGTGGATCTATATTTGCTTCTATTGCTTTTTTTGCCATTTCCTTTGCTTTTTCTTCATCTCCTTTTATAACAGCATCAGCTAAACCATTTAGTATTTCTTCCATTTTTTCTTACCTCTCTATAAATTTAATTAAAAACCCTAAAAAATAGTATTTATAAAAAAAAGAAGTAAGGCCGTACAATTCTATTTCTTCTTTATTGCTAATTTAATTTCTATTGTAGATACATTCCTTGGTGGATCTCCAATGGTTTGTGTTCCTATGGAAATGTTCTTTATTTCAACTTCTCCACTTAAAAATCTCTTTGCTATTATCTGAGCAACATCAACAGCAGCAGAAATAGCTCTTCCTCTTGCTTTTAATGTAATTTCTCCTAATTCACGAATTTGCATTAATGCTACCATGGCATAGTTCATTACTGGTTTCTTGCCTACTAAGATAACACCTTTAGGTAATGGTTGTTTTTCTTCAGTTTTTTTTGCTTCTTCAGCCATTTTTCCACCCTTTACAATATACTATAAAGTATGTGATTTGCATACTTTTAAATATTCCTATTAATTTGATAAGATTAAAAAGACTTGCTATTAATTATCATTTAAAAAGTTTTTTAATAATATCTAAATAAATACTATTTTTATGAAGAAATCGGTAATATTTGGAATATGTGCTATCATAGTATTGTATTCATCAATAATAGTTTCCATTCTTATTTCCCCATGGTTTGATATTACAAAAAATGCTTTAAGTGATCTAGGAAATTTAACTCATAATTCTTGTATAATCTTTAATTTCGGTTTATTATTATCTGGATTATTAACTATATTATACTCAATAACAGTAGTAAGATTTCAAGCATTAAAGACTTCTTACTTTCTCATATTAGTAGGATTTTCTATGCAGTTAGTAGGTTTATTCTGTGAAAATTATGGTATTATTCACTTTTATGTATCCATTCTTTTATTTTTCTTATTGATTCCAACCTCTATTACTTATTTTATTGAAAAAAGATGTTATATTGCATTACTGATCTTAATTGAAATACCTCTATGGATTTTATATTTTCAAGGTTTTTTATTTAAAGGAGCAGCAATTCCTGAGATAATATCATCAATATTAGTAATTCCATGGTTATTAAAGACAATTTTTGAATCATTTAATAGCACATAATTTACATACATGTTTTTTAAATATTCCAAATTTCTTTTTTTCTACTATACAATTTGGACAAATAACTCTATTACAATTTGGACATATTATTTCATGAAGAGCACATATATTTGCACCACAAATCTGACATAATCTTACACATGAATTACATAATGATTTTTTACATATAATACACTCATTTTTAGTTTCTTTAATACAAAGAACTTTTCCACATGCTGAACATTGCCATGAATGTAATTGACATACATAATCTTTACATTCTGAACATTTAATTGAATCATTTTTACAGAATATTTCTTCACATATTTTACATTTTACCTGTTCTAATGTACATAATTTTCTTCCACATTTTTTACATTCCTTTAAATGTTCATTATAATGCATATTACAGAAATTATTATTACATACTTCACATTTTTTAATATGATCTTTACAGTATATACTCTCTTTACACTCAATACATTTTACTATACAATTACTACAAAGCTTTTTACCACATACTGAGCACAAATAAGACTTTTCTTCAATACAATACAAATTTTCACAATTTTGACATTTCCAAGAATGATCATTACATATTCCTCTTTGACAAGTTTTACAAATAAGTAAGTGTTCTTGACAGTAAATTTCTCCACACATATAGCATAATAGAGGTTTACTTAAAGAATCAATTACTACACCACAATTAGAACAAATACCAAAATTCCCTTTTCCATTTAAGCCATTCCATTCAAATCTCAAATCTTTTGTAACACCATTAATATATACTCTATATATAGCTTCAAATACAGGTACCCATATTATGTGCATAGCATCAATATTTACTTCTTCAGGTTTTGGCTGAAATACTATTGTTTGTAATGGAGTATTAATTAGAGAATTAATTTCATCTTCTACATTTTTTATGTTTTCTTTTATTTTTTGTTCTAAGATTTCTTTTTCCTTTTTGATTTTTATTAATTCATTACTTAATTCATATAATCTTTTTTCAAGTCTTAATTTTCTTACTTCTCTTGTTCTAATTTGATCTAATATTTTAAGTGTTGATCTTCCTTCTTTTTCAAGTCTATATTTTTCTTTATTTAATTCTTCAATTTCTTTATCTATTTCTCTTATTAAATTACTTATACTTTCATATTCTTCTCTTATTGAATTTATAGAAATATCTAATTCTTTTATTTTTGAATTATATGAAGAAGTGATTTCTGAAATTCTATTTTTCTTTATTTCATCTAGCTTTTCTTTTATTCTCTTTTTAAAATCTTCAGCAGTTTCTCCAGGCTGAGAATATTCTCCTAATTCCTTATGATAATAAATATTTTGTGTAAATTTTGCTATTACAAAGGTTTTTAATGTTCCTTTTAAATTTTCAATTCCATAATTTTCTTGTAATATAGGAGAGCATGGTATATGTTTTCCTTCTCTCATTGGACTATGTAATAAGCTCATATCAATAATATCATTTACAACTAAATTATATGCAGACTCAATTCTCCAATCTAATACTGATACTGAATAATCTGCTGGTATTAGTCTTTTAATTCTATCTTGTAGTAAAGTATTTTTTCTTGTTATATTTAAAGAAGCTTCTGCAAAAAGAGCAGGCATATATTTTAGATTATTTTTTACTAATTCAACATGATCTAATGAAATATCCTCCTTAATTATATTCAATAAATAATTTTCATCAATTTTAATTGGTAAATAAAGTGAAGGTAGAGGTAATGTGGGAGTAGTTTCTTGTATTGTAGATATTTTTGCTAATTTACTTTTAAGTTGACTTAATCTTTTTCTCATTGATTCTCTTTCTTTTGGAGAAACAAAATCTAATGGATTAAAACCAGGTGCACCATGTTTTGTTTCTCTTCTTCTTATTTTTACATAAAGTGGAATTTTTTCAATAACATCACCAGTTATTATTGCTTCACCTGGTTCAAGCCAACTTATTTCTTCACTCCATTCTTTTTCTAATCCTCCACTTTCAATTGCTATTCTTATATCATTTGGATCTGTAAGCTTATGTATTATCCATGTGGCTGAAAGACTTCTTACAGTCATATCTAATAATTGAGGACGTTGGGTTAATACTATTAAATTAGCACCAAATTTTCTTCCTTCTTGTGCAAATCTTCTTACAATTTCTATTGTCTCTTTTACTATAGGGTCTCTTATTTTACTTCTTCCTGCAAAAATATGTGCCTCATCTAATACAAGATAAAATGGAGGAATTTGCATTATCATTATAGCATCTAATAATCTTTTTAATAATTTTCCCACAATAGAATATTGTTCATGTGTAGGTAATCCTCTTAAGTTTATTATTGTGCATTGCATTTGAGAAACTATATCTTCTACTTTTACATTATCTAATAGAGAAATATCTATATCTGCACCAGGATTAAATGTTAAATTTGCAAATTCAATTATATTATTAGCATAAGATCTTGGTTCTACTTTAAATTCTTCTGATGGAGCCTCTGCTGGAATTTTTAAGCTAGAATATTCACCATGAGCATCAATTATTACAAGAGGTATTCCTTTTTTAATAAGCTCTTCAGCAATTACACCCATAGTATATGATTTTCCTGCTCCTGGTTTTCCTACAATAAATACTCTTGTGAGCTTCTTTATTGGTAACCATACCATTATATCCTTAGATTTAAGTTTTCCAATATACAGACCTTCTTCTTCATTTGTAATTAATCCTAGTCCTTTTCTTATAGTATCAGGAGAAGCTAAATATACATCAGAACCAGGAGTAAAAGGAGTTTTTGGTGTTTGTCCAATTACAATACATTCTCCTAATAATTTATTACCACATCTTTTTACATTTTTTATAATTAAAAGATATTTTTTTCCTTCATGTTCAACTTCAATATAATCATTTTTACCTATATTTATATCAGTTATAGAAATAGTAAAAGAATCTGTACTTGTTACTCCTTCTATTTTTCCTACACTCATGTTATTCCCTACTAATTATGGACTTTTAGATTTAAAAAACTACTAAATTACAAAACTAATTATTTAGAATACGTTATTAGTAATGATTTCTTTAAAATTAGTACGAAATTCGAAAATAATTATACGAAAATACTTATATTTAAGTTCGAGATTTAGAAATGTGGTGTCTAAATGAAGAAAGTATTGATACTTGATACAACACTAAGAGAAGGAGAACAAACACCAGGTGTATCATTTAGTATTGATGATAAATTACAAATTGCAAGAAAACTTGATGAAATTGGTATTAACATGATAGAAGCAGGTCATCCTGTAGTATCAAAAGATGTTTTTGAAGCTGTAAAAAGAATAGCAGCAGAAAGACTTTCTGCAGAAATATTAGCACATAGTAGAGCCTTAATATCTGATGTTGATGCTGCAATTAAATGTGATGTAGATAGAGTAGCAATTTTTTTAGGAGTTACAAAGGAAAAATTGAGATCTATGAATATAGATGAAAATAAGGCTATAGAAATGGTTGTTAATTCTATACAATATGCAAGAGATCATGGACTTAAAGTAAGATTTACTGCTGAAGATGCTACAAGAGCAGATTATAATTTTGTTGTAAGAATATGTAAAGCTGCAATAGAAGCTGGAGCTGATAGAATTAGCATACCTGATACTGTTGGTTGTATGACTCCATTTAAAATTAAAGAATTATTTTCAAGACTTTCTTCTGAATTAAATGCAGAATTAGATACTCATTGTCATAATGATCTTGGAATGGCAGTAGCAAATGCTTTAGCTGCACTAGAAGGTGGTGCTACTGCTGTACATACAACAGTTAATGGTCTTGGTGAAAGAGCAGGTATTACTCCATTAGAACCACTTGCTGTAGCTCTTAAGGTTATTTATAATATTGATACTGTAAAATTAGATAAACTTCCAGAGTTATCTGCTCTTGTAGAAAAATTAAGTGGCATTCCTGTATCGCCATTACAACCAATTGTGGGTGATAATGTTTTTTCTCATAAAGGAGGTATTCATTCAGCAGCAGTAATTTTTGATCCAAGAACATATGAAGCTTTTCCACCTGAGCTTGTTGGAAGACAAAGAGAAATTGTAATTAGTAAATATACAGGAAAAATAGCAGTAAGTGAAAAGCTAAAAAGACTTGGTATTTCATTAACAGAAGAAGAACTTTCAAAATTATTACAAGCAATTAAAGATAGACCTGATATTAGAAGCTATAGAGATGTAGATCTAATAGAGCTTGCTGAAAAAGTAACAGGAAGAAAATTAGAAGTTCAAATACCAAAGAAAATTGAAGCTCTTGTACTTATAAAATGTGAATCAAATATTTATACATCAGCAGTTGCTAGAAGACTTCTTTGGGTTAAAGGAATTGTAAAAGTATTTGAAATAAGTGGAGATTTTGATATAGAAGTATATGTAGAAGCAGATTCTATAACACAATTAAATGAAATATTAGAAAATATTAGAGCAATTAGAGGTGTAGTAAGTACAAATACAAAATTAATATTAAAAAAATTTAATAGCTTAAATAAGAGCTCCTTCTGAGGATTTTTCACATTGACATTTTCTTTCTTTTGGTATTCTTGGTATTAATTCCATTAATAATTTCTTTACTTTTTCTACATTTTGATTTAGTGTTTTTACAACTTCTTCAGCTGTTACAGGTTTTTCTGCCCAAACATCATAATCAGTTACAGTTGCAATTGTAGTATAGCATATACCACACTCTCTAGCAAGAATAACTTCTGGTACTAATGTCATTCCTATAATATCTGCTCCCCAGCTTTTGAAAAGTCTAGATTCTGCTCTTGTAGAAAATCTAGGTCCTTCTATACAAATATATGTAGCTGGATGATGATATCTTAATCCTAATTTCTTTAAAGTTTCTATACATATTTTATTTAATTCTGGACAAAATGGATCTGCAAGTGAGAAATGTCCAACTATAGCACCATTATAAAATGAATAATCTCTTTTCTTTGTAAAATCTATAAATTGATCTGGAATTACAATATCTCCTGGCTTTATTTCTTCTTTTAAACTTCCAACTGCAGATGGAGCAATTATTCTCTTTACACCTAAATCCATCATTGCCCATATGTTTGCTTTATAATTTATTAAATGTGGTGGAATGGAGTGTCTTCTTCCATGACGTGGAAGAAATGCAACTTTTATACCTTTAAATTCTCCTATTGTTATAACATCTGATGGAGCTCCATATGGTGTATGTACTTTTATTTCCTTTCTATTTTCAAACATTTCAGGATCGTAAAATCCACTTCCTCCAATTATACCAATTTCTGCACAATAAGACATATTTTCACCTTATGTATTTATTTTCCTCTCTTTTTAGAAATCCTTTTTCAGTTAAATAATTTAATGCTTTTTCATAATACCAATTATCAAATTCAACACCATAATATTCAATAATTTTCTTTGCTATCATATCTATATCCCATGATTTTACTTCCTTTTCTTCTTCTATAATTTTTCTTATGAATCCTATTATATCTTCAAGACGAGTCCATGGATATTGATACCAAATCCACTCTTTTACTTCTTCAGCATAGTAATCTGGTTTTACTTTACTAATTTTAGAAATCCATTGTAGTGTTGCAACTCTAAGTTCTTTTGGTCTACAATATGTCCATACATGATCTTTAGCTACTATAATAGAATCTCCTGTATCTGCAATATCATCTACAATTAATGCTTTTTTTGTTGATAAATCACATTTAAGAGGATGTTTTACTCCTACTTCTTTTGCCATTTGTGCTGCTGATGGCCAATGTGTTATTTGAATAGATACAAGTTCTCCTACAACTAAGAGATCACATATAAGTCGTGCTGGTACATATCCTCCTCTTGATATAGCAATAATGATATCTGGTATCCATTTAGATTCTAAAATTTTTTCACTTACTTTTCTACACCAATTCTCAACTTCTTCCCATGTTACTTTTTTTGTATTTATTTTAGGCATTTTTTCACCAATTTTTAAATGAAGCTATTACTATATATGAAATTTTTGAAAAATTATTAATAATTCTATTTTATGTACAAAAATGTACAGAAAAGATTTAAATTATACCTAACTTACTATTTTTATTCGGTGATGTATATTATGGATCTAATAATACTAAGTGGCTACATAATTAGTATAATTACATTGATACTAGGAGTACTATATGGTATTTACAAATACATTAAAAGCAAGGAGAGTAAATAATATGATAGATACTATTATAGTAATAACTATAATTGCTATTGTTGTTATAGTAGGTATTAAAGGATATAAAGTAAAAGAAACACTTGATAGCTTTTTCTTAGCAGAAAAAGGACTTGGACCATGGATTTTAGCTTTTTCTATTATGGCAACATACTTTAGTGCAGCATCTTTTTTAGGAGGTGGTGGTGCTACATATTTATATAATTTAGGATTTGGTTCTTGGCTTACAGCATGGCATATTATTGGTGTTGTATTAATGTGGATTCTTGTAGGAGAAAGACTATTCAAATTTGCTCGTAATACTGGTATAGTAAGCATATCTGAGTTTATTGAAAAAAGATATAAAAGTAAAGAAGCAAGAATTATTTCAGCAATTGTAATGATATTCTTATTTATATTATATTTAACAAGTGTTTACAAAGGTGGTGCTATTATTCTTGCTACAATTTTAAATACAAGTTTTGAAATTGGATTATTGCTACTTGCAATTCCTGTTTTGATATACATTACAATAGGTGGTCTTAGAGCTGCTGCAATTACAAATCTTATTCTTGGTTTCTTAATGATATTTGCAGCATTTCTTACTTTTGGATTAATTATGTATGCTATTGGAGGACCAATAAATGGTTTAAATGCATTAAGTCAAATGAAAATTGCAAATTCAATTCCTGGATCACTTTGGTTAAAATTTGATGGAATGGGTCCACCTCCAGCTATGAGTGTAGGTATGGTTCCATTACTTATAATGAGCATTACCTTTTCCATTAGTATACCACAAATAGCTCTTCCAAATCTTTTAATGCAATTTTATACTGCAAAAAATGAAAAAGTAATAATTAAAGGAAGAATAATAGGACCAATACTAGTAGCATTATATGCTTTTCTTATGTTTTCTTTAGGTGCTTTTTGTCATTTAATATTAGATGATAAAATAGGTAATACTGGGGTAATGATATTATTAAAAGATACTGATTGGGTAATTCCAAAGACTATAGAAATTATAGCCCCCTCAGGAATTAAAGGTATTATATTTGCAGCACCTATAGCTGCTTCTATGTCTACATTATCTGTTACTTTATTAGTTTTATCAGCTGCTTTAACAAATGATATAATAAGACCTATCAAACCAAATATTAATGAAAAAATACTTATTTTAATTGCTAGAATTGCTTCTATTATATTTGCAATTATTTCACTATTATTAACATTAATAAGAACAGGAATAATAGTTGAAATTGTTGGTGCTGCATTTGGAACAATATTTGCTTGTTTCTTTGGTCCAATTACCATAGGATTATATTGGAAAAAAGCAACTAAAGAAGGAGCAATTGCCTCTATGATATCTGGATTAATTATAGGTTTACTATGGTTCTTATTTATATACAAATCTACATTAGTACCTCCTATTATTGCATGGATATATCCAGTAATACCTGCTTTAGTAATTTCTACACCAATATTTTTTATTGTTAGCTTAGCTACAAGAAAAAAGATTTTAGAGGTGAAAAAATGAACTTTACTTCATTTCTTGATAATAATTCTATTCTTTTTTCTAATAAAAAAGCAATGATAAATCCAAAAACAAGAGAAACAATAACATATTCTTTACTTTTAAAGAAAGTAAATTCATTAGCTTATGAATTAAAGAAAATTGGAATTGAAAAAGGAGATAGAATTCTTGTTATTACTGGTAGTAAACCTGAAACAATAATATCATATTTTGCTATATGGAGAATAGGAGCAATTTGTATACCAGTTAATCCAAATTATAAAAAAGATGAATTATTAAAAATAATAGAGCATTCAGAACCTAAACTTGCTATTACCTTAGATGATTTTAATCTTCCATTAAAAAGTATTTCAGTAAAAGATATTCCAGTAAGTGATGTTTATATTCCACCTGAAAATGTATTAATTGATGATATATGTCAAATACAATATACTTCAGGTACTACGGGAAATCCTAAAGGTGTAATGATATCTCATGGAAATTGGATGGCTTCTGTTGAAGCTGAAAGATGGGCATTAGATTTAAATGAAAATGATATATATCTTGGATTTTATCCCCATTTTCATTCAGGTGTAACATGGGGTATTACTTCATTAAGATATGGTGCAACATTTATTGTAATGGAAAGATATAATCTAATAGATTATTTAAATTATGCAAAAGAATATAAGGCTACAATATTATCAGGAATGCCTCCTGTTTTTTATGATTTGCTAAATACTAATGCTGAAGAATATCTTAATAGTGTACGTTGCATAATTACAGGTGGAGCACCTTTATCTGAAGAAATTTGGAGAAAATTTTCAGAAAAATACCCAAAAATAAAAGTAGTAAATGCATATGGACTTACAGAAACATTAGTTTTAGGTTCTGGAACTGTAGTTCCTTACAATTATCAATATTTATCAAAAGGATATAGAAGTGTTGGTATTCCTGTAGCATATACAAGAATAAAAATTGTTGATCCTGAAAATCCTGATAAAGAATTACCAAAAGGTGAAATTGGTGAAATTGCTATAAGTGGTCCAGGTGTTGCAAAAGGATATTGGAAAAATAAAGAAGAAACAGAAAAAACATTTAGAAATGGATGGCTTCTTACTGGAGATTTAGGTTATTTAGATGAAGATGGGGTATTATATATAACTTCAAGAAAGAAAGATGTAATAATAATGTCTGGATGGAAAATATATCCATTAGAAGTAGAAGAAGTCTTAATGAAACATCCAAAAATTGCAGAAGTAGCAGTTTTTGCAATGTATGATAAAAAAAGAGGAGAAATACCTGCAGCTGCTGTAGTTTTAAAGCCTAATGTAAGTGCAACTAGTGAAGAAATTATTGAATTTTGTAAAGATAAATTAGCAAATTATAAAATTCCAAGACATGTAATATTCTTAAAAGAACTTCCAAAAATGAATAATTGGAAAATACTTCGTAGAGTATTAAAAGAAAAATATGGTGGTTTTCCATCATAAATAATATAACTTTATTATACTTTATTATAAAGTTTTATACTTTTAAATTTATAATAATTATTGGTGATAATTTGGAGATAAAAGTTGGTACTTGTGGTTGGAGTTTAAAAAGAAGTGAATATTTTAATAATTTCTCATGTATAGAAATTCAAGAGACTTTTTATAAAATACCAAAATTTGAAACTTTAAAAAATTGGAAAAATGAAAGTCCAAAAGATTTTGAATTTACTATTAAAGCATGGCAAGCTATTACTCATCCACTTAATAGTCCTACTTGGAGAAAAGGAGAAATTCCAAAATTTGGAAAACCTGAAAATTTTGGTTTATTAAAACCAACTGATGAAAATTTTAAAGCATGGAATGAAATAATTAAGATATGTGAAATACTTAATGCAAAAATTTTAATAATACAAACACCACCAAGTTTTATACCATCTAGTGATAATATAAATAATATTTATGAATTCTTTTCAAATATTGATAGAAAAAATCTTATTATAGGATGGGAGCCAAGAGGAGAATGGAGTAATGAAATTATAGCTAAAATTTGTAAAGAGTTATCATTAATTCATGTAGTTGATCCTTTTAGAAGATTACCTTCAATAGAAAGTGATATTACTTACTTTAGACTTCATGGAATAGGAGGAAAAGAAACCAATTATAGATATGTATATACTGATGAAGATTTACATAAGCTATATAATATTATAAAAGAATTAAAAAGTGAAAAAATTTATGTTATGTTTAATAATATAAAAATGGCTCAAGATGCTATGAGATTTATTAAACTCCTAAAACTTCAATAATTACTTTTCTTCCAATTCTTGGTCCATCTAATTCTAAGAAAAATATACTTTGCCATGTTCCTAAACATAATTTTCCATCTTTAATTGGAATTGTAACAGAAGGTCCTATAAATGTACTAGCAAGATGAGCATCTGCATTATCATCAATTCTATTATGAAGCCATTCTCTTTCAATAGGATAATCTTCATTTATTTTTCTTATTATATCTTCTAAAAGTCCTGATTCATTTTCATTTATTATTATAGCTGATGTAGCATGTTTAGAATATACTAAACATATTCCATTATTTATTTTACTTTCACTTACAAATTTTTCAACTTCTTCAGTAATATCTATTACTTCTCTTCGCTTTTTTGTATTTATTACAATTTCCTTAAACTTTATATTCATAATTTTCAAACTAATTTAAAGAATAAAAGCTTTTAGTTTATTAAATAGCTTACTTTACATTCTCCTTCATGAATTTTTAGTAAAATACTTTTTTCCCATTCTTCTTTCATTTCAGGAAAGTCTTCTCTATAATGTGAACCTCTACTTTCTTCTCTTAATAAAGCAGAAAAAGTAATTAATTCTGCACAATCTAACATCATAGGTACTAAGAGACCATCTATAGAACTTGAAGAAACATTATATCTTCTTAATGAATTAAATATTGCTAAAGCTTCTTCTAATCCTTCTTTATTTCTAATTATTCCAACATTATTCCACATTTTTTCTCTTATAATGGATTTTATTTCAGAAGGATCTTTTTCTCCTTTAGTATTAATTATTTCAATTATTTCTGAAGCTTTTTGTTTTAAGATTTTTTCATCACCATAATCTACAGTACTACTAAATAAAGATGCAGAAGTTCCTGCTCTAAATCCAAATACAATACATGCTGTTAAGGCATTTCCTCCAATTCTATTAGCACCATGAACTCCTCCCATTGCTTCTCCTGCTACAAATAATCCATTTATATTTGTTTCACCATTAGGATTTGCTCTTAATCCTCCCATAAAGAAATGAGCATATGGTGATACTCCTACTTTTTTAGTTCTAATAGGAACTCCTTTTGATTCTAAATCATTTATAATTGATAATAATTGAGGATCATCAGATTTTATTGAAGTACAATCTAAATATAGTTTTTTATTTTTCATTTCTTTTGCCATTAATATAGAAAGTGCATCTCTTGTTAATTTATATGGCTCATCAATTTTATTTTTCTTAAATATAGAATATCCTTCTTCATCTACTATATCTGCACCAAATTTAAGTAAAGTAACATAATCAATAAAAAGTTTAGGTAATCCTTCTTGAAAAATCATTGTAGGATAGAATTGAACAAATTCCATATCAATAACTTCAGCACCAATTCTAAATCCTAAGCTTGTTCCATATCCAGAAGAACCTATAGGCATAAGTGTATATGGATATAATTCACCAGGTCCTCCTGTTGCTAATATAATTGATTTTGCTAACATTCCAAAAACTTCCATACTATCAGTTTTTACTCCTATAGCACCAATTATTCTATCTTCATCTTTTACTAATGAAGTAATAAGTGCTCTTTCTATGAATTTTACTCCTAATTCTTCACATGATTTTCTTAGTTTCTTTTGTAATTCAATACATTTTCCTTTTATTTTATAACATCTTGGTTTTGAATGACCTGGCATAAACATTGGTCCTGATTCTATTTCAATTTCTTTTAATTTTTTAACATATTTTGGTATATCATTAACCATTGTTTTTACAAGTTTTTTATTATTTATTTTTTGACCTGCTTTTATAGTATCTATATAAAAGGAATTTGGATTATCAAAATCACAAGAAAAAATTCCAGCAGCAACAGAAGTTGTATTAGCACCACCTACAAGTGTTTTTGTAACAATCATAGTATTTGAAAAATTTGAAGCTGAAGCTATAGCTGCAGTAAGACCTGCAAGTCCTCCTCCAATAACTAAAACATCTGTTTTATATAACATTTTATCCACCAAATGGAGGTATTCCAATTATAATCTCTGAATTATTTGGTATTTCTTTTTCTAAATCAGAAATCACTTCTCCATTAAGAGTTATTAGAATTTCTTGTTCAATAAATGGTTTTAATCCTTCATATTTTTTTAATAATAAAGCAATTAAATCCTTAATTTTAGTATTTTCTGGTATTTCAATTTCTTCTTCTTTTACTTGTGTTATATCTCTTATTAATGATAAATAAGAAATTTTTACTTTCATTTCTTCACCTTTAATTTTTCTAATACTTTTGGTAATGTTGTATATTCCATTTCTTCAGGACCTAATCTCTCTGGCATAAATGGTCCATGTCTTCTCATATAATCTGCAATTTCTTGTGCTTTCATTCTTGTCATATCAAATGCAGGATCATCAAATAAATCTACAGGTCCAATAAGTTTTGAATCTTTTATTTGAAAACCAAAAGCAATTATTCTTGGAGGACCATCAAATCTTGTACATTTTGCATATTTTTGTGGTACTGGCATTAAAGGACCATAGTGAGAACCTCTCATCCAACCAGCAACTAAATGTGGAAAACTAAATGGCTCAAGAACTTCTCCAACAGCAGGTAGTCCATGTTGTGCTCTTACAATTGCTACAGGGTCATCCTTTCCTACATATCTACCAGCAATAAGTGATAATCTTGTAACACTTACAGCTGCTGCTATAAGATTATCTACTTTTCTGAATATTCTTTTTATTATATATCGACCAGTTGTTCCAATTAATGCAAGTAAATCATATGATTCTTCAGGTGTTTTTAATTCATATACGTTATCTTCAATAACATCTAGTACTTGGAATTTAAATCCTTCATGCATATTAGGATCTATTACAAGTCCTGCAGTACAAAATGGATCTGCAAATATTTTATATAGTGGTAAATTAAAAGCACCAGGTTCAGTTTTATCTGCCATAAATACAATAACAGGTTCGCTTGGTCTTTCTTCAAATTCTATTTCAGCATATCCAGGTCCCATTCCTCTTAAATTACCAGAAAAAGCTTCACTTAATAGATCTTGACCTGCAGCATATAATCCTAATTGCTTAGAAATTTCAGTTACTTTTTTAAATGTCTCCCATGCTAATCTATGAATTTCTGGATTTTCTTCACCTTTTCTATGAGTTATTATAAGTTGTAAATCATCACCACAATTTGTTACTCTATAGTCACATATTAGTCCTGTTTCTTTTGCCTCACTTAATGATTTTTCTGCACAAGCTATTTGCTCAGGATGAACAACATGATGTCCAACAAGAGAACCTACATCTGCTTTTATTACACTTAATGTTGTTTTTACCAAAATTTCACCCAATAAATTAACTATTATTTCACTATATATTAATTACTATGTCATTAAAGTACTAATTATAAAGATTATTAATACATATAATGCAGAAAAGAAAAATAACATTTCTTTCTCATATAGAAAAATAATAAGAGCTGAGAAAGTTCTTAATAATGGTGTAATTATTAATAATAAAGTTCCTATCCATAATAAATTACTTACAGTTAAATATCCAATAATCATTATAATGATAGAAACTATTACATTTATTCTTAATATTAATGAAATAATATTTTCTATTTTCATAATACTACTACTCCTAATGCTTTTAATATAAATATTATACTAAATAATGATAAAATTAATCCAAGTATTCTTCTAAGATATAATGGTTTTCCATATATTAAGAAATGTGTTCCAATTAATGCTCCAATTATTACTCCTAAAGCTGCAGGAATAGCTAATTGAAAATCTATCATTCCTTTAATAAAATAAACAATTGCACTAGCTGAAGCAGTTAAACCAACCATAAAATTACTTGTAGCTGCAGCTGCTTTTATTGGTATTTTCATTATTAAATTCATTATTGGTACTTTTATTATTCCTCCACCTATTCCTACAATACCTGATATCATTCCTGCAAATAAACTTGCAAATAATCCAAGTTTTATTCTTGAAACTGAATATTTTACTAAATTATTTCCATCATAATATTCTCCAGAAAGCTTAGATGGCTTTATTATTACTTCATTAGAAATTGGATTTAATAATAATAGTATACCAGCATATAGTAATGTAATTCCTAATATTCCTTCAATTATACTAGTAGGAATTATTAAAGCAATAAAAGCACCAAGAATAGCTCCAGTACATGTTGCAGTTTCTAATACAATAGCTAATCTTATATTTGTCATTTTTTCATGAAGATAAAAACTTGTAGCAATACTTGAACTTGCAATTATAGAGATTAAACTTAAAGCTACAGCATATCTTATTGGTAATTTTATTACTAAAGTAAAGAAAAGAATCATTAAAAATCCTCCACCAATACCTACCATACTACCAATACTTCCAGCAAGAATACCAAATAGGAAAATGTAAATTAATTGAATCATCGATATTTTATTATACTTCCTATTTTATTAAAATTTTTATGAATTCAGATATTATAAAAAAAGGAATACAGAGAACTCCTCATAGAGCTTTGCTTAAGGCATTAGGTTTAACAGATGAAGAAATAGAAAAACCAATAATTGGTATTGCAAATTCATGGAATGAATTAGTACCAGGTCATTTTCATTTAGATAGAATTGCTGAAGCTGTAAAAGCAGGAATAAGAATTGCTGGAGGAACACCTTTAGAATTTAATACTATTGCTATATGTGATGGAATTGCCATGGGACATGAAGGAATGAAAGCCCCTCTTGTAAGTAGAGAAATTATTGCTGATTCTATAGAAGTTATGGCAAAAGCATATTCTTTTGATGGAATGATATTCATATGTAGTTGTGATAAAATAATTCCAGGAATGGTAATGGGTGCTTTAAGAGTTAATATTCCTTCAATATTTGTTACAGGAGGACCTATGTTATGTGGATTATGGAAAAATAAGAGATTAAGTCTTGATTCTGCATTTGAAAGCATAGGAGAATACTTAAGTGGAAAAATAAGTGAAAAAGAATTAAAATACATAGAAGAATATACTTGTCCTACTGTTGGATCATGTGCTGGATTATATACTGCAAATACTATGGCATGTATAATTGAAGCTATGGGATTAACACTTCCTGGTTGTGCTACTATACCTGCTGTAGATGCTAGAAGATTAAGATTAGCAAAAAAATCAGGTATGAAAATAATGGAGCTTATTGAAAAAAATATAAGACCAAGAGATATTGTAAATGAATGGTCTATAAGAAATGCTATAGCTGTAGATGCTTCTTTAGGAGGCTCAACAAATGCTATTCTTCACTTAATGGCTATAGCAAATGAAGCTAATATAAAATTAGATTTAAGTGTATTTGATGAAATAAGTAGAAAAACACCTCAAATAGTTGATATGATGCCAGCTGGAAGAAATGCTATGGAAGATTTAGATAGAGCAGGAGGAATACCTGCAGTAATGAAAAGACTTTCTGAAAAAGAATTAATAAGAACAGATTTAATTACAGTAACAGGAAAAACTATTAAAGAAAATATTAGTGAAGTTGAAATAATAGGAGATATTATAAGACCATTAGATAATCCAATAAGACCAACTGGTACAATTGCTATATTATATGGAAATTTAGCACCAAAAGGTGCAGTGATAAAAACTGCTGGACTTAAAAGAACATTTTTTGAAGGAGAAGCAATGGTATTTGATTGTGAAGAAGATGGAGTTAAAGCAGCATATGAAGGAAAAATAAAGCCAGGAAAGGCAATTGTAATAAGATATGAAGGACCAAAAGGAGGTCCTGGCATGAGGGAAATGCTAACATTAACATCAATTATAGTTGGAATGGGTATAGGTGAAGAAGTTGCATTATTAACAGATGGAAGATTTTCTGGAGCTACTCATGGAATGATGATTGGTCATATATCACCTGAGGCTGCAGAAGGCGGACCTATTGCAATAGTAAAAGATGGAGATATAATAAGAATTGATTTAGAAAAACGAAGTCTAGACCTATTATTAGAAGAGGAAGAAATTAGGGAAAGATTAAATAAATTTGAGCCTAAATATAAGAAAATCAGTAAGGGTGTATTTCGAAGATATAGCGAACTTGTAACTTCAGCATCAGAAGGTGCAGTACTTAAATATAATTACTAATTTCTTATTTTTATAAAAACAAGAAAGAATCAAGGAATAATAAAAAAAGAGATTATTTACTTCACATACTCAATGCTTGAAATACAAGTATAATGAATGGTGGTAGGAATGTAGAAATGGCAAAAGGTAGACTAATTTTTGAGAATTCCTTGAAAGAAACAGAATCTCCTTCTTTTCTACAAAGACCAACTGCTACTATATTTGAAGGTGCTGAAATCATTGTAGCAGTGCTTCCTGCATATCCAGCAAACATAATTACTAAATAAAGAAATACAGGATCAACACCAATTTTAGTCGCAATTCCTTGCATTACGTAAATCATTGTTATTAAATATGGAATGTTTATGATAAATGCACAAGTTAAAAATGTAATGAGTGATACTAATATTACTATCATTATTATTTTTTCACCAGCTAATGTAACTATACTATTTGCAATTAGTTGAATTACACCTGAGACATTTAAACCACTAACCATAATGAACATTCCAGTAAGGAATAATATTGTTGGCCAGTCTACAAAAGAGAATATTTCAATTATATCAGACTTAGCTATTCGACTACATATTACCCCAAGAATAGATGCTATGAACAATGCTACTATAGATTCAGGAATTTTTGTCACAGATCTAAAGCCTATGAGTGTACATAACAATATAAATCCTATGGTAGCTACTTTTGCTAAGTTTTTATTTTCAAATGAAAAATTACGTGTAACTTCTACTTTTGGTTTCTTTATATTCTTTCCAAAGAAATAATAAAGATAAAGTGTTCCACCGATAGCACTTAATATTGAATAGAAAAAGAATGAAGGTGCACCTTTATAGATAAAAAATTCTGGCATAGTTAAATGTGCAAAACTACCCAAGAATACTACAGGAGGATCAGATATTAAAGTTGCATATCCAGTTATATTTACAGAAATTGCCATTGGAATTAAAACATAAGCTTTTCGAATACCTGCAAGAATAGCTAATTCCAATGTTAAAGTTGATAAAGCCAACATTGTTGTAGTATTGTCAATGAAACATGATAAGAAGGATCCCATGAAACACATAATAGTAAGTATCAATCTTACATTTCCTTTTAGAGCTTTTGTAACTTTTTGAGCAATCCATATTGGAACTCCTGATTTACTAAAATAACCAACAGTCATCATTAAGCCTGTAAGTAATCCCAAAACATTCCAATCAACTTGTGTAACAACTTCTTCTGGTTTTATGACACCAGTAAGAATCATAAGCATACCACCAATAATGGCGGCAATGCTTTTTTCAATCTTGTTGGAAACAATCAACGCTAAAGTACCAATAAATATTATAGTAGCAAGAATTTGCTCTATCGTCATAATATTTTCTTTAATGCAAAAAGATAAATATACTTTTTCTTTCTAATAATTCCTTTTATCACTTTATTATAATAATTATACTTTTTACAATTATACTTTTGATCTATGGATACTTTTGATTATAATGATATCTAAAAATATTAGAACTTTTCCTAAAAACTAATAAGTATTTTTCTATTTTAATAAATAATATGAAATTCAAATTATTTGATATATCAATTGAAACTCCAAAAGATTGGAGAATTAGGATAACTGAAAGTTCAAATTATGAATCTGGTAGAATGGCAGTAATATCTCCAAAAAAACTATATATTGCAATTAGATGGCAAAATACTGATATTAAAAAAACTTCTCTTAAAGATTATATAGAAGAAGTATTAACTCAAAGAAAAGACAAGAGAATAAAAGATTTAAAGATATTAGAAAATACAGGATTTGAAAAAGAAGGTCATGAATATAGATTCATAAGAGTAAGTTTTATTTATAAAAAATTTCTAAATCCTCCAAAACCACAAGAATATATTGGATATTTGATATTATGTAAAAGAACAAATAGATTAATTGGTGCTTTTACAAATTATCCAATTGAAGCTGTAGATGAAAGTATTGAATATTTAGAAAAACCTTTAAAAAGTATTAATTGTGAATGTAATAAGCAATAAATAAAATAAAGTGAATTAATAATAATTTTCTTATAAAACTTATTTATAGAAATAAGAAACTTTATAAGTTAAAAAAAGAATAAAAATAGACTAGGGAGTTTTTATGGGGCAAGAGCTTAAAATAGGAAGAGGCCCTCCTTTAGAACTAAGAGTTCTAAATGATCCAGGACCAGTATCTATAAGAAAAATTATAGGTCCAGGGCTTATTCTTGCAGCATTAGGTGTTGGAATGGGAGAAACATTCATGTGGCCAAGACTTGTTATTGTCTTTGGTCCTGAAATTCGTTGGATTGCAACAGTTGGTTTAATAATACAAATATTTGTTACTGCAGAAATTGCTAGATGGACATATTTTACTGGAGAAAGTATATTTGCAGCTGCAAGAAGAATTCATCCAATTATAATGTGGTACTTTTATATTTTAGCTATTTTTGTTTATATTTGGCCAGGTCATGTAGTTACAGGTAGTGGTGCATTAGCCTTACTATTAGGAGTGGATTGGATTCCTATTGCAATAGCAAGTATAATAGCAATAGCAGCAATATTAATTTTAGCTCCATATCAAGTCTATAAAACTGTAAAAACAATTCTAGTAATTGCTATAGCAATAATGGTTGGAGTATCATTTATTGTAGCAGTATTAGTTGGTAGACCAGAACATTGGGCAGGAGCATTATATGGTACTGTTGCATTTGGATATTGGACAGATTTAATGAGCTCAAAAACATGGCTTCCATTAATAGTTGGTGCTATGGCATTTATTGGTCCTTCAGGTATGCAACAAATGTGGTATACATTATGGGCTAGAGAAGAAAATGCAGGAATGGGTGCTTATATGCCTAAAATAACTGGATTAATATTTGGAAAGGAAGAAACATGGAGAGAAGCTGGATTTTACTTTGATGTTAATTCAGATGAGGAAATTGCAAAATGGAAGCGTTGGAGAAGATTAAATATTTATGATGCTGTAATAACCTTTGGTCTTCTCACCTACTTTACAACATTATTCTTTACAGTATTAAGCATGAAGGCTGCTGAATTAAGTCCTGAAGCTCTTTCAGCAATAAAAGCAGGTAAGACATTAGTAGCAATAAAAGCAATTGCTTCTGCATTTACTTACATTTCTCCAGTATTATATCCATTATGGTTTATAGTAATGTTCTTAGTAGGATGGAAGATGAGCTTTGGAATATTTGATGCTTTTGCAAGAGGACAAGCAGATATGACTTTCTATTTATTCAAAAAAGCACAAAAACTTGGAATGAGAAAATGGTATTATATATGGGTTGCAATAGTTACAATTTTTGGTATAATAACTACATTAGCAGGTGCTGCAAGAGGACCTGTATTTCTACTTGATGTATTAGCATTTATGTCACCACTAATTATGGGAAGCTACTGCTTATTACTATTATATGTAAATAATAAAATGGTTCCAAAGAGAATAAGAATGTCTTGGATTTCAACAATAGTTTTAGCAGGAGGAGCCGCATTTTACTTAGTCTCATTATTCTACTGTACATTTGTTGTAGGTGCAGTACCAACAGGATAAAATAATTCTTTTTTTTTATTTTAGGTGTTAATCTTGGAAAGATATGGAGAATGTGAATTTACATATGAAAAATGTAAGAAATGTGGAAGAAACTTTTATACTAGAGTAGATTCTCCAAAAGAATATTGTCCAGATTGTGAAAAAATAATAGAACTTGAAATTTTAGAAAAAAGAAAAAAATCAAAGACTTCTCCTTAACTCTATAGTAGCTTTTAAAGCTTTTTTAAAAGCTTCTTTTGCTTTTTCATTAGGAATAAAACTCAATTCTTTTCTTATTTTTTCATCATTTAATATCCAATTACCAGTTAAGAAGCCAGGTCCTTTCCATTCTGAAGGATCTACTTCTATAATATTAGATTTTGATCCTGAAAGTTCAATAATCATTTCTAAAATTTCCTTCCAAGTAGTATTAAAACTTAAGATATTATATATCTTTCCAAAGGCATTTTTATTTAATAAAGCTAATTCAAATGCTTTTATTAAATCATTTATATAAAGAATACTTCCTGCAGAACCTTTAGGTACATATAATACTTCATTTTTTAAAGCACTATCTATTATTTTTCTTAATGTCCCCCCTGGTATTCTTTCATCACTAAAAGCCCACCAAAATCTAAATATTGTAAATGGAAAACCTCTTTCTTTATAATATATTTCCATGGCTTTTTCTACTGCAAGTTTTGTAAGAGCATGAGTTGGAGCTCTTGATTTTTCTACTAATAAAGGATGATCTTCTTTTATTGGAACAATAACAGGCTCTCCATAAATTACTGAGCTACTTGGAAATATTATTTGCTTAACACCATACTGACAACATGCCTCAATAACATTTAAAAATCCAATAACATCAATTTTAAATCCATCTAGCATTTTTTCTGAAAATGACCATGCTGAATAGAATACAACATCACAACCATTTACTACATTTCTAACAGTATTTTCATCTTCTACTCCTCCAATTATGAATTTCATATTTGGATGTTCAAAGCCTTCTAATTCTCCTTTTGTTTTATCTAATACTATAACTTCATGATTTTTTTGAAGAAGTGCTTTTACTAGTCTACTTCCAACAAATCCTCCTCCACCAGTTACTAAAATTCTCATAAATATAAATTTAAATTCTTAACTATTAAAATTTTAATAGGGAAATAAATTGAAAATTTGGCAAGGAGTTGAAGTAGAATACTGTGTTCCATATATTAATAGAAAAAACTATGTTAATGAATTATTAGAATCACTAAGAAATTATAAAATGCCATTAAAAAATACATCTCCTTTTCTAATGAAAAAAGATGGAAAATATACACAATTTCTTATTAATGGTGGAAGAGCATATGGAGATATAAGCTTTACACCAGGTGTATATGATATTTTAGAAATAACAACTCCAGAATGTCCAAATCCATTTTATACTCTTGCATATGAAAAAGCAACAGAAGTTTATGCAAGAATAGCATCAGATGAATTTGAAAGAACATCAGGAATGAGAGTACATTGTTATAAAATAAGTGTAGTAAAATCTGAATATGAGTATACCACTAGAGGACTTCATGAAAGTTATTTAGTAGAAAGAAAAGCTTTTGAAAATAAAATTATGGAATTAATTCCTTATTTAGTTATAAGACAAATATTTACAGGAACTGGTGGATATTATTTTGGAAGATTTTTAATATCACCAAGACAAATGTTTATAAAATCAGTAGTTGCTGAGAAAATATTTGGAAATTGGCCATTAATTGCAGAAAGAGATGAACCACATGCAGATCCTAAATACAAAAGATTGCAAATTACAAATGGAGAAGGAGCAAGAACTGAATGGACAATATTTATGAGACAAGCAATAACATCATATATAATTAAAGCTATTGAACTTGGATTAATAAAAGAATTACCAAGAATTAAAGATCCTATTGAAGCTGCAAAATTAATTGCTATATCTCCAGAAGGAGATTGGAGTTTAGAATTAGAAAATGGAAAAGAAATTAAAGCATTAGAAATTCTTTCATATTATTTAGAAGGTATAGAAAAATTATTTATGAATGAAGAAATAGATGATTATGATAAATATGCATTAAAAGAATTTAAATTTGTATTAAATAAATTAGAAGAAGGAGATTTTGAATCATTAAAAAATAGAATAGAATGGATTGTAAAACTTGAAATTTTAGAAAATAATTTTAATAAATATTTTGAAGGAAATGGAAGCGAAGAAGAAAAAATTATTGCAAATAATCAATTTTGTGCAATAACAGATGGAACTTTTGAAAGAATACAAGAAGAAATGAACTTAATTACATTATTAAAAGATGAAGATTTATCAAAAGCAGTTCTATTTCCACCAGAAAATTCTAGAGCATATGCAAGAATAAAAATTGCTCAAATTTTAAAAGATAAATTAGATGATATTGGATGGTCTTATATTATTGTAAATAGTAATAGATATCATATGCTAGAATTAGATGGATGGAATGATGAAAAAATTTCAAAATTTTTAAATGAAATTATTTCTTAATTTATAACTCTATTTATAAGAAGTTTAAACATTTAAAAAAATTTTTATAATTTTAAGAATAATTTAATATTATGAAAATATTAAAAGAAATGGCAAGAGGTTGTGAATACGAATTTAGTGTAAATAGATATCCACCAATTCTTCCTGGTATTCAACTTTCAGATATTATAGGAAGAACAATACTTGCATTAAAAAATTTAGGATTTATATCTAAAGTAATGTGGAGTGTAGAAGATGAAATTGGAAATTTAACTTATGAACGTGGTTTATTTGATTCTTGGTTATTTGCAGAAGGACCTTATGAAATTGCTTTTAATGGAATGAGAATATATGATGATGCTCAACATTTAGAATTTTCTACTCCAGTATTTAGAAGTCCAATTGATGCAGTAGTTTATGATAAAGTTGCTGAAAGATTAGCTTTTTTAGGAATAGAACAAATAAGAAAAACTCATGGAGAATTATATTGTTATAAAACTAATAATAGTCTATTAAAAGGATCTTATGGTTATGAAGCAGTAGCATGGGGGACTCATGGATGTTATTGTGTTAGTAGAAGAATTTTTAATTTTGAAAATTGGAAAAATGTAGAAAAAATTCTTATTCCCTTCATTATAAGTAGAATTCCATTAATTGGTAGTGGAGGAGTATTACCTATAAGAAATGAATTTTCATTTGAACCTCCAACAAGTTCAAGATTATGTGGTGATAAAATAATATATGTAATTTCACCAAGAGCAATTTATATAAAACAATTATCATCTATTGATACTACAGTAGATCGTGGATTTTTAAATCTAAGAGATGAACCACATGCTAATCCTAATAAGTATTGGAGATTACATGATATAAATTTTGAAGCAATAAGAAGTGATTTTCAAATATTTATTAGAGATGCATTAGAAGTTTTTACATTAAGAGCAATTGAAGAAGGATTATTACAAAATCCACCAATAATTAAAGATCCAATAGAAGCTATAAGAAAAGTTTCAATGAATATAAATGAAATTGATCAATTTATTGAATTAGAAGGAAGTAATAAAGCAAGATTACTATCAGATATACTTTCATATTATATTTCTGCAATTGAAAAACTAATAGAATTAAGAGGAGATAATGAAGACCATAAAGTTTTTAAGGTTATAGAAAGTGTAATTCAGAAACTAAAAGAAGGATTATTTGAATATTTAAATGGAGCTATTGATTGGATTGCAAAAATGATGCTAATAGAAGAATATAATGCTAAAGATATGGATATGGCTATTATATGTAATCAATATGGATTATTAGATGAAAATACAGGTTTTTATGAAGGAAGAATAGAAAAAGGTGATACTTTATTTGATCCTGAATCTTCCTTAGCTTTTCTTGAAGAAGTATTTCCTTTTGTAAAATCAATAAAAGAGAAAATAAAGTATGGTATGAATAATCCTCCTACAGATACTAGAGAATATTTAAGAACAAATATTTTAAAAGAACATGAATCAGAAATAATAAAAATGAATTGGTGGAAAATTTACTTTAAAGGAGGTTTAATTACTTTAGATGAGCCATTAAGATATGGAAAAGAAGAAAGTGAAGAAATTTTAAAGATAAAAGACTTAAAAAAATTATCTGAAGTTATAAGAGGTGAAGCTAAATGAGTGATATTTTACCATCTTTTAAGAAAAAAGAAAAAGTAGATAAAAAGTTAAAAAAAGAACATGCTGAACTTATTGCTCCACCTGGTGAATAATAAACTTTTTTAATTATTTTTTATAATTAAAAAATTTTTAATGAAATTATTTAATTAAGTCAATAATCATTATAAACATGTTTATAACTGATTAATTTTTATAGAAATATTTTTATAGCTTTTTAAAAAATTTAAATTGGGGGTTCTGGTGCCAGAAATAATACTTCGTATAAAAACATCTGATATTAAAGGCAATATAGGTCTTCTAAATCCACAAGATTTATCAAAACTTGGTGCAAAGGAAGGAGATGAAATAGAATTGTATTCAACTTCAAGAGCATGGACTATAAAGACAAAATCTGATTCTTCAGTACCTATAGGAGAAGTAAGAGTAAGCACAGACGTTCTGAGAAGACTTGATGTAGAAGATGGAAGTGAAGTAAGAGCTTATTGGGCTCCTCCAGTAGTAGAAGAAAAATATGAACCCCCACCATGAGGTGAGATTTTGGCTATATTTGCAGTTGAATTTGATGGAAGAGGTGTAACACAAACTGCATTAATGAGAGCTGCTAGTGAAATCATTTGTACTGCTGCAGATAAGGATGGATTTCCATCAATTGGATATGAAAGATACGATGATGCTCCTGATAGAGTTGGTGTACCAATTAAAGGATTTTCAGTAATATCAAGAACAGCTCCCGCTTCATATGAAAAAGATTTAGAAGATGTTGCAGTTGATGTTGAAAAACTTAGTCCTCCAACACCAGATTACTCATATTATCAAGTATGCTATGATGAATTAGCACCTGAAGCAATGCTATATGAGCCAAGAGCTGTAGATGCTGTACTAGTACTAGATGATACTTTAGTAAAAGGAGAAGAACCATGGGCTTATATAGGAGTACAACCAATACATGAGAAATTAAAAGATGGAGGAGCAATAATAGTAAATAGTAAAAGAGATCCAGAATATCTTTTAGAATTTATTCATCCAACAACTAAAAGATATAAATTAGCAGTTATTGATGCAGATTCTATGGATAAAATAATTATATTACCATTAATAGGTGCTATGCTAAAAGTAGCTCCTGGTATTGTTTCATATAGATCAGTTATTGCTACTGTAAAGGAAAGATATAAAGCTGAAGGAATAAAGAAAGCACAAGTAATAAAAGATGCTTATAATAAAGTAAGATGGATAGAAGTTCCACCTGCTAAAGAACCAATACAAATAAAGAGAAAGAGAAAATTCCTTGAAGAATTTCCAAAATGGCATGAAATGCCTATAGGTCTTGTAGTTCCTGCACCTCCAGTAAATGGTCCAAATCCACACTTCAAAACTGATACATTTAGGACATATAGACCTGTAACAGATACAAGTAAGTGTAATAAAGATGGATTATGTTGGTTATATTGTCCTGATTCTGCTAGAAGTCCAGATCCAGAGACATTTTTTGCTGTAAATCTTGAATATTGTAAAGGTTGTGGTATTTGTGCTGAAGTTTGTCCTGTTAAAGCAATTAAAATGGTTAATGAATTAGATTTTAGAGGTGAGAAATTATGGTAAGAGTTATAACAACTGGAACTGTTGCAATTGCAACTGCTGTTAAACATGCAGATGTTGATGTAATATCTGCATATCCAATTAGACCATATACAGGAGTAATGAATGAATTAGCAAGAATGATTGCTGATGGAGAATTAGATGCAGAGTTCATTGTATGTGATTCAGAACATACACAATTTGAAATTGCAAAACATGCTGCAGCATGTGGTGCAAGAGTATTTACTGGTAGTGCAGGTATTGGATGGGCATATGCTCATGAAGCTATTGTTGTTACACCAACAGATAGAGTTCCAGTAGTTGCAATGGTTGGAAATAGAGCATTAGATGATCCAGGAAACTTTGGTGTAGAACATACAGATGTTTTAGTTGCAAGAGATTTAGGATGGATGATGTGCTGGCCTGAAAATCCACAAGAAGCTTATGATTTAACATTAATGGGTTATAAGATTGCTGAAAATCCTAATGTGCTATTACCATATATAGTAAATTGTGATGGAAACTTTATTACTCATGTAAGATTTCCAGTAGATCTTCCTGATGAAGAACTTGCAAGAGAATTCTTACCACCAACTCCACCACCAAGACCAAATATACTACATCCAGATAAACCAATATCTATAGCTCCACATGTAGACTATTACTGGGGAACTGAAATAAGAAGACAAATGGATCAAGCAATGAAGAATGCTATTGAAGTAACAAAAAGAGTTCATGAAGAATTTAATAAGATATTTGGTAGAGGAGGACCTCCATTTATTGAAGAAATTAATACAAAAGATGCTGATGTTGCTATGATAGGAGTAGGCGGAATGACAATGGTAGCAAGAGCAGCAGTAAGAGAATTAAGACAAAAGGGAATAAATATAGGTTTTGTAAAGCTTAGAAGATTTAGACCATTTGCTACTGAAGAAATAAGAGAAGCTTTAAGGAAATTTAAAGTAGTTGCTGTATTAGATAATGACTTCTCATTTGGATCTGCACATTGTGGAGGAATATTATTCCAGGAAATTCGATCTGCTTTATATGATCTATCTGAAAGACCAATTGTTGTTAATTACTTAATTGGACTTGGTGGAAGAGAAATTACTGTTGATGCAATGAAGAGAATTGGTAAGGAGATATATGAAATATCAAAGACAAAAGAAGTTAAACATATAGTTAAATGGGTTGATGTTAGGGAGTGATAATATGAGTTGGGAGAAGATAGAAATAAGAACACTTAAAGATGTTCCTAAAGAGGAATATTATGTAGCAGGACATAGAACATGTCAAGGATGTGGTCCTGCTCTTGCATGTAGATTAATAGCAAAAGCTGCAGGTCCAAGAACTGTATGTATTGTTGCTACTGGATGTATGTATGTAGCAAATAGTAGTTATAATACAACTCCATGGGCAATACCATGGATGCATGCACAATTAGGAGGAATAGGCTCAGCAGTAGCTGGTGCAGCAGCTGCATTTAAAGCTATGATGAGAAAAGGAAAAATAAAGAAAGAAGAAATTCATGTTTTAGGAATTGCAGGAGATGGTGGTGCTGCAGATATAGGTCTTTCAGCTATATCTGGTGCTATGCTATCAGGTGGTGATCACTTAATAATTACATATGATAATGAATCTTATGCAAATACTGGAATTCAAGCTTCAAGTTTAACTCCATGGGGTGCTTGGACAACATTTACTCCTCCAGGAAAAATGTTAAGACTTGGAAATGTAAGAGTTAAAAAAGATTTACCAAGAATGATTGCTGCAGGACATCCTAATGTACGCTATGTAGCAACTGCAAGTATATCATTTCCATTTGATTTAATGACAAAAGTAAGAAAAGGATTAGCTGTAAAAGGTCCAGCTTTTATACAAATTCATACACCATGTCCTAAGGGATGGAAATTCCCACCAGAATTAACCATAAGAATAGGTAGATTAGCTGTAGAAACAGGAATGTGGACATTATATGAAGTTGAAGATGGACAATTTAGATTAACTTTCAAGCCTCCAAAGAGAAAACCAGTATCAGAATACTTAAAACTTCAAGGAAGATTTGCTCACTTAAGAGAACCAGATATTAGATATATACAAGAACAAGTAGATGCTGCTTGTAAGCAATTAGGTATTGACTAAATTTTTTTCTTTTTTTATTTTTTCTAAAGCTTTAATAACAGTAGGAGATATTTGAATATTTTTTAATTCACTTATATCAAACCATTTAGCATCTAAAACATCATCTCCTGGTTTTAATTCACCACCTATTAATTTTCCTATGTAATCTATTATTATATAATGATATTTTATTCTACCATCATTATCTTTAATAATTATATTAAAAACTCCTAATAGTTTTTCAATAATAGCATTAAGTCCTGTTTCTTCTTTTAATTCTCTAATTGCAGCTTCTTCAGGAAATTCTCCAAGTTTAATCAATCCTCCAGGTATAGACCATAATCCCTTATTTGGTTCATTTCCTCTTTTTACAAGTAGTATTTTTCCATTTTCTATGATTAATACTCCTACACCAACTAAAGGATGATCATGATATTCACGCATAATATTAATTTTCTTTCTCTAATATTTAAATAATAATATTTTTAAAGAAAATATAATAAAATATCTAAGGTGAGTATTCTGTTATCAATTATTACATACTATGAGTACTTTGGAATTTTCTTAATATCAATACTTGGAAATCTCTTACCTTTTATACCAATACCATATTTAATTCCTATATTTATATCAAGTTATTTTTTAAATCCCTTAATTATTAGTCTATGTGTAGGATTTGGAGCGACTATTGGAAAATGTTTTTCTTATTTTATAGGAAGAGGAGGAAGAATATTACTTAATGAAAAGAAAAGAAAAGATTTTGAAGTTTTTGGTAGATTATTAGGAAAATATGGAATAATAGCTGTATACATATTTGCTGCTTTTCCCTTACCAGATGATATAATTATTATACCACTTGGTATGTGTAAGTATAATTTTAAAAAGTTCTTTTTATCATTACTATTAGGAAAAATTACTTTAGGAGCAATAGTTGCATTTACTGGAAAATATTATTTTGAACTATTAAGGATATTTATTGGAGGAGAATCTACTATTCCTATTATTTTAATATCAATAATATTCATGATATTAGTTGTATGGATAATATATAAAATAAATTGGATTGAAGCTATAGAATATATAGAAAAACATGGATTAATTGCTTATCTTAAGTACTTACTAAAGATTAATAAGAGATAAAGAACAGTAGTTTTATGGGATAAAAATGAAAGTCACATTATTAACTTATACACCTAATCCTGAAAAAGTTATAGCAATAGCTGCAAGACAATGTCATTCTAAATTAAGTGCTACTGAAATAGCAGAAAATATTAAAGATGAAGATATTGAGAGAATAATAAGAATGGTAATAGAAAGAGGACATCTTTCTGTACTTGAACATGCATATTTTACTTTTGCTATAGAAGGAGTATCAAGAGCATGTACTCATCAATTAGTAAGACATAGAATTGCATCATATTCTCAGCAAAGTCAAAGACATGTAAGAATTGAAGAAGATTTCATAATACCAGATACTATTAAGAAAAATGAAAAAGCAAAAAAGATATTTAATGATACTTTAGAATTATGTAAAAAATCCTATAAAGAGTTAATAGAAATGGGAATACCATTAGAAGATGCAAGATATATTTTACCACAAGCATCTCCTACAAAGATTATAGTAACAATGAATGCAAGAGCACTTTTAAATTTCTTTGAATTAAGATGTTGCTTAATGGCACAATGGGAAATAAGAAGAGTTGCTGAAGAAATGTTATCTTTAGTTAAAAAAGTAGCTCCTCATGTATTTGAAAAAGCAGGACCATTTTGTGTTACAAAAAACATATGTCCAGAAAAAAAATATGATTGTCCAAAATGGATTGAAATTCATAAATTAAGTAAATAATGATTTTACAGCATCTATACAACCCTCTCGAACAATCATGTCTAGTACATAATCAGGCTGAATAATAACTGATGGTGAAAATGGAATATATCTTCCATCTTTATCTCTTATTCTAATTATCATCCAAGATTCTTTAAGAGGAAGATCTTCTATTTTTTTACCAATTACTGGAGCATCTTTTCCTACTTTTATTTGTATTCTTCTTACACCAACATAAGGAATACGCTCTTCTATCTTTCCAGAATAGCCTCTTATAAGTTTAGAAATTTTTTCTGCTACTGCCTCTTCTGGACATATTATCTCAGAAATACCAAGCTTATGGGCAATTCTTGATAATCTTGGATCACTTACTCTTGCTATTACTTTTTTTACACCCATTTCTTTTGCTAAAAGACATCCTAGTATATTCTTTTCATCATCTCCAGTTACACAAATAAAAACATCATATTCCTTAGGATTTATATTTTCAAGATCATCTATACTAGTAACATCACCTTTAAAAACAAGAACATCATATTCATTCGAGATTTCTTTACATATATCTTCATCAAGATCCATTACTGCAATATCATGATTGTCTTCTTTTAATTCTCTAATAAGTGTCTTTCCTACTCTTCCTGCACCAACAATAATTATCCTCATACTTAATTTAAGTAAAAAATTAAAAAATTAATATTTTTTACTAATAGTGATAATAATGATAAAAGAAGAATATAATGAAATTATCTCTGGAATTGTAGGAATATTGATAATTTCAGGTATTATAATGTTAATTCCAATTATTCCCTTAGTGGTATATAGTGAGTATGCTCAATTGCCTTTCTTTTTATTTTCCTCCATCATCTTATTAATAATAGGAGGATATTTCTATAGAAAATACCCCCTTCCTGAAGATATTACAATGAAATCTGCAATTGTTATTGCTAGTATTGCTTGGCTTTTAATATCACTAATTGGAACAATACCATACTTAAGTATAGGTATGAATATTATTGATGGATTTTTTGAATCAATGAGTGGATTTACTACAACTGGTATGACATTAATTAGTGTTTTGGAAATATGTCCAAGATCTATATTATTTTGGAGGAGCTTAAGTGAATGGATTGGAGGAATTGGAATAATCTTTCTTTTTACAATATTATTAAAAGGAAGTATAGGTACATGGAAATTATATAGAATTGAAGGAAGAGAAAAATTTACAATAAGTGTAAAAGAAAGTATAAGAAATATAATGATTATATATACAACTTTAACTATAGTTTGTACAATTTTATTATATTTAAGTGGATTAGATGTTTTTGATTCAATAAATCATGCAATGACAACCATTTCTACAGGAGGATTTTCTACAAAAACAGATAGTATAACTAACTTCAGTATCTTGACAAAAATAATAATAATTATGTTTATGATAATTGGTGCAATTGATTTTGCATTAATTAATGAAATTATAAAACTTAAGATAAAAAAAGTAATAAGCGATCCTGAATTCAAAGCCTTTATATTTATAATCATAATTAGTATTTTATTAGTTTACATATTGAATTCAAAGGAAATGAGCTTTAGCATAAATGAATTATTTAATACAATATCAATAGTAACTACAACTGGCTATACAAGTGGTGATATACTTTTATGGCCTAATTCCACTAAGGTTTTACTATTAATACTTATGACAATAGGTGGATGTGCAAATTCAACTGCAGGAGGAATAAAAGTATGGAAATTATTAATACTATTCAAACTTTTAAGAAGAGAATTAAAAAGACTATTGTTACCTCCTTCTATAATAATGCCTATAAAGATAGGAGATAAAACATTTGATGATGAATATTTAATTAAAATATGTACTTTCTTCTTTAGCTATATAGTACTAATATTCATAATCTTCTTATTACTAAGTATTAATATTCCTGATACATTTGGAGCGTTATCATTAGCCATTTCTTCTATTAATAATATAGGACCTGCTTACTATCCTATTGATAAGCTTGATTTATTTTCAAAAATAATATTAATAATTAGTATGTGGATGGGTAGACTTGAATTATTTCCAGTAATGGCTTTTATTTTTGAATTCATTCCAGAAACTTTTAAAAATATATTATCAAGAAGATTTAGAAAGGAGTACGAGTATACTTAAAAATTTCACAATATTTTTCATTTAATTTTAAATTTCCTACTTGTATGAGAGAAATATCATCACTTACTGGTGTTATTATTTTCATTTTTCTTTCTTCATAATTTATTTCTGATATTATTCCAAGTCCTAAGAATTTTCCATTATCTTTATAAAGACCAACAATTATTCCTTTTTCAGAACCTTTCTTTATAGCAATTAATTCATCACAAATTTTTTCTTTATTTGTTATATTTGGTTCATCTTCAGTTACTAAAAATAAGAATTTTCCATTAGTTTCTCCATAAAGTATTTTTAAGCATAATTCTTTACTTAGTTTTTCTAATAATTCTTTTGATAATGGATTACCATAAGTATAATAAGAACATATAATTTTTGTTGATTTTAAATCTATAATTCTTTCCTTACTATTAGCAAAATATTTACTATATGCATTTTCACGTTTTTCTTTTCTTTCTTCTCTACTTCTTATTCTTGATGCTGATGAAGATGTTATTCTTATTACATTTTCAAAATTTCTTATTATATGTTCTAATTCATTTCCTTTTTGAATTGCAATAATAAAATCAGGAGAAATTATTTGAATTAATGAGCATTTATATTCTCTTGCATATATACCATTAACCCATCCACATGTATTTATAATGATTATATCAGCATTATTATTTAAAGCATTATCAACAAGCTTTTTAGCACTTACTATCATTTTCATTGGAGCATCAGATGGTGTAGTTGTTCCAATAAATATTGCATCAGTTAATGGAATTTTATCCATAGAAATAATTGTATTATTTAAAAAGCCATAACCAATAGTTGTTGGTAATGATATTTCAGCTTGTCCTGGATCTAAATCAATAACAGCAACTTTCATTCCATACTGAAATGCTATATTTGCTAAATATACTGAAAAAGTTGTTTTACCACTATCTGTATCTCCTATTACCATAACCTTTATTGGAGGTTTACTTTTAATTATTTTTTCAACAGCATCTTTCCAGCATAAAGGTATAGGATTAGGGATTTCTTTTATACATGCATTACTTCCAAGATTAATTTCAATAAGTGAATCTTCTAGTACTTCTACTGGTATAGATTTTCCTTTTGGTATTATTATTTCCTCTCCTAATGTAACAGATTTTCCTAAAGCTAAAATTTTTCCATTACGTAAGCATAAATATGCAGGACCATATACTACAAAAGAGGACATTTTTGTTAAGTTCATTTGCAACAAATAATACACCCAAATAATAGATTAAATATTCTATTTGCTTAAAAAATAAACGGTGATTTTTTTGAAAATTGAAGAAATTGAAAATGCTATTTTATCTTTTGTTAAAGAAAGAGGAAAAGTAAGTTATGAAGAAATTGAAAAATGGGCAGAAAAAAATAATATTGGATCATATACCTTAAGAATTATATTAAATGATTTAATAAAAAGAAAGTCTTTAGAAGCACCTGATGGTTTTTATGATGAGGAATCTTATATAGAACCACCTAGACCAAAATCAATTGTATTAGCATCATCAGATTATGAAAAATTAAAAGAATATTTAAAAGAATATAAAAGTATAGGAATATTGAGATTTTTTGATGATTTAATAAAAATGGGAATAAAAGATGTAAATGAATTATTGAGAAGAGCAATAAAAGAAGGTTATGCTGAACTTACTCCATCTGGTGTTGTAAATGCTACTGAAAAGCTTTTTAAGAGCTAAAAGAATAAGAAATTAAAGATAAGAATAGTGCTATTGGTGGGAAAATGTCAGAAAGTAAAATAGTTGGAGGAGTATTTAGTGGAACTGCAAAAATTGGAGAAATACTTGATACATTTATGCAATTAACATTAACTCCTCAAGATATTACTAGTCCAATTGCATTACAAATGGCATTAAGTAGAATTTATGAGACAATGACAAAAGCTTTAACAAAAGGTCCAAAAAAGAAGTATATAGCTGAAGTAAGATTTACTGATGCTTTAGGAAATCCTGTAGTTATTGGTTTAGATTTAGGAGAAAAATTACCACCATTTACAAGTAATGAAGTAAAAGCAAGAATAATAATAGAACTTTTTGAAGAACAACATCAAAATCCTTAATATCTTCCAGTTAAACTGAGAGATATTTTTTATAGTTTACTAAGCAATTCCTTAAGATTACTTATAGTATTACAAGAGCATAATTTTCCACTTCTATCTAAGTGAAATGCAATTACTCCTGCTTTTCTTGCATTAATATAATCAAGTTCATAACTATCTCCAATATGAATCATTTCTGAAGGTATTAATGAAAGATAATTACAAATTTTCAAATAAACCCAACTTTCTTTAATACTATGAAAATCAGAAATTGTAGAAAAAATATAGGAAAAGTATTTCCTTATAGGTTCTGTTGTTATTTCTAAAAATAATCTTGCTGAATTAGATATAATAATTAGCTTATATTTTTTTACTAATTCCTCAAGTACTTCAATTACCTCAGGATATAAAGTTACTAAATGTTTATATTTACTTAAAAGTTCTTTTGCATTTATATTAAGTCCATATTTATTTATCCAATAATCAATATCATACCATTCTAATCTTTTTGGTCCAATTTCATTATAATCATTATATAGTTTTTCTTTAGCCTCCTTGATAGATATATTATGATGTTTTGCTACTAATTCAGGTAAAACTTCAAGCCATATAGTATCAGCAAATAAAGGTGTAACTAATGTACCATCTACATCAAATGATATTACTTTAATTTTCATAAATTCAACAAAAATAAGGAAAAATTAAAGCTTTTCTAATTCCTTAGCAACATCTTCTAATCCTATTTTTATTAATTTTTCTTTTGTTGGAATTCCTGTTCTTTTATCCCATCCTTTTAAAGTATAGAAATCATCTAGCATTTTATTTAATGTTTGTTCATCTGTATACATACCTTTAGATGGTCCTTCAGGTATAGGCTCTTCTAAAAATCTTCTTGGTAAAGTATCATCTTTTCTTCTTATTCCTGTTCTTACATTAAATGCTCTTTCTAGATCTAAAATTCTTTCTGCTACTTCTACAAGTTCTTCAAATTTATAATTAAAACCTGTAACAATATTTATCATTTCTACATATTTTGGATTTAATGTAAATCCAAGTAGTCTTTCTAAGAAGTGACATATAATCATAGAATCACCTATTGTAGTAAATTGCATTGTTCCTATTACCCATGCTGCTTTTCCTTCTACAGCTTTTCTATCTGAAGCTCCTGCATATTCACCTGTTGGTCTTGGATCATGATGACTTCCACCTCTAGATGCAACTGCATATCCTAATGCCATTCCTCTTAATGCTCTAGCAGAATGACCAGGTATTTCTAAGCCTTTAACTTGTATAGCAAATCTTTCAGATCCTTTTCCTATAATTCTAGCTGCTCTTAATGATCCTTCAGCAATTAAATCTCCTATTCCTATTCTTTTTGCAGTTTTTTCAATTAGATCTATTACTGCATCATCATTACCAAATTTTAATTCAATACCTCCTGTAAAGTTCTTATCTATAAGTCCTTTTTCATAACATTCCATTAGGAAAGAAATAGTAACACCACAGGATACTGTATCCATACCATATTCATCACATAAACTATCTGCTTTAATAATAGCTCCTCCATCACTTATACCACACATAGAACCAAAAGAATAAAGTGTTTCATAATCTGGTCCTTCTGAAATTGCTCCTTTCCACTTACCTTCTTTTACACTAAATATCTTACTACAAGCAATTGGACATGCTGGACATGCCATATCCTTATCCCAATATTTCTTTTTTAATGTTTCACCACATATTCCTTCCCATCCTTCAAAATATTCAGTTTGATGATTTCTTGTTCCCATAGCTCCAAATATATTATTTATAGAAGAAACTAGTGAAGGTGTTCCATAAGTTGGTAATATTGATGAAATTCCAGGAACTTTCTTTGATTCTTCATTATACCATTTTAACCAGTTTTCTAATCCTTCAGGATCTGCTACTTCATTTGTACCTGAACCTCTTACAGCTATTGCTTTAAGTCTTTTAGAACCCATTACTGCTCCTAATCCGCCTCTTCCAGCAGCTCTATATTCAGTAATAATACATGCATATCTTACAAGATTTTCTCCAGCAGGACCAATAGCAGAAACACTTATTGTTGGATCACCTATTTCTTCTTTAATCATTTCTTGTGTTTCACTTGTTAGTCTACCCCATAATCTTTCTGCACTTCTAAATTCAATTTTATCATCATCAATGAAAATGTAAATAGGCTTTTCAGCTCTACCAGTTATTAATATTCCATCATAACCAGCATATTTTATTTGAGCTCCCATATGACCTCCACTAATACTATCAAAGAAGCCATTTGTAAGAGGAGATTTAGAAGCTACATGATATTTTCCTGATGTTGGTATGTATATTCCTTGAAATGGACCTGTCATTATTGATATTACATTTGTAGGATCAAAAGCATCAATTCTTGGATCTATCATATCAAATAATAGTCTTGCTGAAAAACCATTTCCTCCTAAGTATTTTCTTGCAAATTCATCAGTTATTTCTAAAATAGAAGTTTTCTTTGTTGTTAAATTTATCATTAATATTTTTCCTTTATAACCAAAATATTTCATATTTTATCACCCTGATAACCAAACTAATGTTAGTGCATTTTTTGGACAAGATTTAATACATTGAAATTCTCCATTACATGTATCACAAATTATTGGTTTTTTTGTTTCAGGATGAAGCTTTATTCCATGAAATGGACATGCTTCAATACATTTACCACAAGAATTACAAAGCTTTTCATCTACAACTATATTTCCATTAATATAAGATAATGCTTTTGTTGGACATGCTTTTATACAAAACTTCTTTTCACATCTTGTACATATGAAGTACTTAAGAGTTTTTATTCCTCTACGAACAATAGTAATTCTTGATATAGAGGCACCATACTTACCATAATGGTATTTTGCACATACAAATTCACAAATTTTACAAAAACAGCATTTTTGAGGATCAAATCTTATAAATGGTTTTTTCTGTTGTGCAATTACTATGCTCATTGCTTACACCTTATTTATAAAAAGTAAGAGGTGGTTTTATTTAATTTTTTTGAAAAAAGAAAATATTTATATAATAATTCATACTGTCATTAAGTATTGTGGTGATATAATGAGTGAGCCATGGAAGAGCAATATGTGGTTTGTAAGTCCATTTAATTATGATGAAGATCTTAGAAAAAAATTTTCTTTACCAAAAAGAGTAATATTTCATGATACAACCTTAAGAGATGGAGAACAACAAGCTGGTATTATATTTAGTAAATATGATAAAATAACAATAGCAAAAGCTTTGAATAGAATTGGAGTTGATAGAATAGAAGTTGGTATACCTGGAATATCTAATGATGATAGAGAGGTAATTAGAGCATTAGTAGCAGCATCTTTAGAAGCTAAAATATATTCATGGTGTAGAAATATTAAGTTAGATATATCTATAGCAAAAGAATGTGAAAGCCAAGGTGTTATAATAGAAGTTCCTGCAAGTAAGCCAATGATAGAAAAAGTATATTCTACAAGTATAGAAGAATTAGAAAGAATATTACCAGAGAATTTACAGTATGCTAAATCAGAAGGAATGGAAACTTCAGTACTTCTTGTAGATGCTACAAGATCTGATATTGAAACAATTAAGAAAATAATTAGTATTGCTGAGAAGTATTGTGATGGAATTGCTATATCTGATACTTTTGGATCAATTACTCCATTTGCTATGTTTTATCTTATAAGTAAAATAAGAGAATTTACAAAGAAACCAATAGAAGTTCATTGTCATAATGATTTTGGACTTGCTACTGCTAATACAATTGCAGCAGTAGCAGCTGGAGCTTGTTGTGTTCATACTACTGTTATTGGAATTGGAGAGAGAGCTGGTAATGCACCACTTGGAGAAGTTGCATTAGCTTTAAAATTATTAATGGGAGTAGAATCAAATATTAAATTAAAAGAATTATATAGAATATCTGATATAGTAGCTAAATATTCTGGTATATCAATTCCTTCAAATAAGCCAATAGTAGGAGAAAATATATTTAGAATAGAATCTGAACAAGCAGCAATGTGGTTAATTAAAGGAGAACCTCTATTAGCTTATCCATTTACAAAAGAATTAGTTGGTAATCCTAAATTTGAAATAACATTAAGTAAAAAAAGTGGTATAAACACATTAAAATTAAAGCTTAATGAACTTAAAATTAATGTTCCAGAAGAAAAATATACAGAAATTCTCAATAGAATATATCAGCATTCATTAGAAAAGAAAAATGCATTAACAGATGAAGAAATTTTAGAAATTTTAGAAAGTCTTGGAGTTTATAAATATAAAATAGAAGATTATATGAGAGCTTAAATCTTTTTTATTTTTATGAGAATATTTAAAAATATTTATATTCCACTACCATATCCTGCTTTATTTATTAAAAATCATAATATGTTGGTAATATCTGATATTCATATAGGTTATGAAACATACTTAAGAGATAAGGGAATATATATTCCTCATAGAACTTTTTCTCAATTAAAATCTACTATTGATAATATTATAAATAAAATAAATCCAAAATCCTTAGTAATTTTAGGTGATGTAAAACATGAATTTGGAAAACCAAATCCACAAGAATGGATTGAAGTAAAGGAGTTACTTTCATATTTATTAAGTAAGGGAATAGAAGTAAGTGTTGTAAGAGGAAATCATGATAATTATATAATTTCCATATTGAATAAGCTTGGTATTAAACTTTATGATCCTTTTATGATTATTGATAATATTATTATGTTTCATGGACATAAGGAAATAGAAATTCCTAAGGAAATAAGAATAATAATAATGGGACATGAACATCCTGCAATAGCATCTAAGGATTTATCTGGCTCAAGATATAAGTTTAAATGTTTTCTAATTGGTAATATAAGTAAAAATAAAAAAATAATTGTTTTACCAGCATTTTCTCCATTATTTTCTGGTATGGGAATTAATGAAATTCCAAAAGAAGAACTTTTATCACCTTTACTTAAATCTATTGATATAGATAAATTAACTCCATTAGTTATTGAAGAAGGTATAGGAGTTTTTAGATTTCCTCAAATTGGAATTATGAGATCATTTTAAAACTAATAAAAAAGTATTTATTAATGAATACAAAATTTAAAGAATAATGTGTGTTTATTTAGAATTAGTAGTATTGAGGGCTCATTATGAGAATCTTAGGTGCTAAAGCAATTGTAGAAGCCTTAAAAAGAGAAAAAGTTGAAGTAATCTTTGGAATCCCTGGTGGTGCAACTATTCCTTTTTATGATGCTCTTTATGATAGTGATATAAGACATATATTAGCAAGACATGAACAATGTGCTGCTCATATGGCAGATGGATATGCAAGAGTAAAAGGAGTACCAGGAGTTTGTACTGCTACTAGTGGACCTGGTGCTACAAATCTTGTTACAGGAATAGCTACAGCATATATGGATAGTTCACCTGTTATTGCTATTACTGGACAAGTTCCAAGATCTATGATAGGAAAAGATGCATTTCAAGAAGCAGATATTGTTGGAATAGTAACTCCAATTACAAAATATGCTTTTCAAATTACTTCAGCATCACAAATACCAGATGCAATAAGAACTGCATTTATAATTGCAAATACTAATAGAAAAGGACCTGTTCTAATAGACATACCAAAAGATGTACAACTTGAAGAAGTAGATTTTGATTATTCTGAAAGAATTATAATAAAAGGATATGTAGTAAGAAGTGGAGAACCACATCCATATTCTATAAAAAGAGCACTTGGACTAATAATGAATGCTGAAAGACCTTTAATTATTGCAGGAGGAGGAGTTATTGCATCCAATGCAAGTGAAGAATTAATAAAATTTTCTGAATTAATATTAGCACCTGTAGTTACAACATTAATGGGAAAAGGAGCAATTCCTGAAAATCATCCTCTTTGTTTAGGAATGATAGGAATGCATGGAAGAGTAGAAGCTAATAAGGCTGTAGAAGAAGCTGATGTTATAATAGCTATTGGAACAAGATTTGGTGATAGAACTACAGGAAAACTTGAAGAATTTGCAAAAAATGCAAGAATTATTCATATTGATATAGATCCTGCAGAAATAGGAAAAAATGTAAAAGTTGATGTACCTATTGTAGCAGATGCAAAAAAAGCTTTATCAGTATTATACTCTAAGCTAATTGAAGTTGGATATTCTAAAAAAGAAAGTGAATGGATAAAAAGAGTAAATTATTTGAAGGAATATTATGCTCCAAATTATGAAGAAAAAGGAGAAGGATTAAAACCATCTAAATTAATGAAAATTTTAAGAAATATAATACCAGGAAAATCTATTATTACTACAGGTGTTGGACAAAATCAAATGTGGGCTGCATTACATTTTAAAGTTTTAGAACCTAGAACCTTCATAACATCAGGAGGATTAGGAGCAATGGGTTTTGGATTACCAGCAGCAATAGGTGCAAAAGTAGCAGCACCTGATAGACCTGTATTTGATATTGATGGAGATGGAAGTTTCTTAATGACAGAACAAGATTTAGCTACTGCAGTATCAGAAGCTATACCAATTACTGTAATAATTTTAAGAAATAAAGCTTTGGGAATGGTAAGACAGTGGCAATGTCTATTTTGTAATAAGAGATATGCTTATACTGATCTTGGTAATACTCCAGATTTTGTAAAACTTGCAGAAGCTTATGGAGCTGAAGGAATAAGAGTAGAAAGTTATGAAGAATTTGAAACTGTAATAAGAAGAAGTCTAAATGCAGAAATGCCTGTAGTAATTGATATACCAATATCTCCTGATGAAAAAGTATTACCAATGATTCCACCTGGAGGTAGCTATAAGGAGGTAATTTGGTATGGTTAATGATTTTCATATAATATCTGCACTTGTTGAAGATAAACCAGGAGTTTTATTCAGAGTAACATCATTAATAAGAAGAAGAAACTTCAATATAAATACTATAACTGTAGGTGCAACTGAAAAAGAAGGAATTTCAAGAATTACATTAACAATGAGAGGAGATGAAAAAACTGTTGAGCAACTTATAAAACAATTAAGTAAAATTCCTGATGTTATAAAAATAAGTGAAGTTAAGCCAGAGGAATCTGTATATAGAGAATTAGCTATTATTAGAGTTTCAGCAGAAGATCCTTTAAAGAGATCAGATATAATAAATTATGTTAATGTTTTTAGAGGAAGAATAGTAGATGTATCAAAGGATTCTCTTACTATAGAAATAATAGGAAGACCAACAAAAATTAATGCTTTTATAGAAATAATAAAAGGATTTGGAATAATAGAAATGGCAAGAACAGGTATTGTAGCATTACCAAGAAAATTAAAGACAGAATAATTTTTTAAGTAAGTATGATTTTTATAAAATTATGGTAGAAATATACAGAGATGGAGATTTATCTGTTTTAAAGAATAAAACCATAGGCATTTTAGGCTATGGAAGCCAAGGAAGACATCAAGCACTTAATATGAGAGATAGTGGACTAAATGTAATAATAGGATTAAGAAAAGGAAGTAAGTCATGGCAAAAAGCAAAAGAAGATGGTTTTGAAGTATATGAAGTAGCAGAAGTCTCAAAAATATCTGATTTTATAATATTTCTAATACCAGATGTAGAACAACCAGCTGTATATAATAAAGAAGTTGCACCATATATGAAAGATGGAAAAATTCTTGGTTTCTCTCATGGATTTAATATACATTTTGGATTAATAAAACCACCAAAAACTGTAGATGTAATTATGGTTGCTCCAAAAAGTCCAGGAGTTAGAGTACGTGAAGAATTTCTTAAAGGCTCAGGAGTTCCAGCTTTAGTAGCAGTTTATCAAGATGCAACTGGAAAAGCTTGGGATGAAGTACTTGCATGGGCAAAAGCAATAGGTTCTACAAGAATTGGAGTAATAAAAACAACATTTAAAGAAGAAACAGAAACAGATTTATTTGGAGAACAATGTGTACTAGTTGGAGGTTTAATGGAACTTATAAAGAAAGCATTTGAAGTTCTTATTGAAAATGGATATCAACCAGAAATAGCATATTTTGAAGTATTGAATGAAGCTAAACTCATTATGGATTTAATATATCAAGGAGGATTAGAGAATATGCTAAAAGGTGTAAGTGATACTGCAAAATATGGAGGATTAGTTTATGGTCCAAAAGTAATAGATGATCATGTAAAATCAAATATGTATAAAATACTTGAAAATATAACAAGTGGAAGATTTACAAAAGAGTGGATGGGAAATCCTGAAGAAAGCTATAAGAAATTAAATGAATTAATGAATAAAATTAAAGAACATCCAATAGAAAAAACAGGAAAAGAATTAAGAAAATTAATAGGAATTGAAAAATAAGAAAAAAGAGGGAGAGCAAATGGGTGGTTATCAAATCCAAAGTAGTTGAAATATATGATACTACATTACGTGATGGTGCTCAATCAAAAGATGTAATTTTTTCACTTCAAGATAAATTAAGAATTACATCAAAACTTGATGAATTTGGAGTACATTACATAGAAGGAGGATGGCCTGGTTCAAATCCAAAGGATGAAGAATATTTTAAAAAAGTAAAAGAGCTTTCATTAGAAAATTCTGAAATTGTTGCTTTTGGAAGTACTAGAAGACCTAATCTAAAAGTTCATGAGGATTCAAATATTAATGCATTAATAAAAAGTGATGTAAGAACTGTTACAATATTTGGAAAGAGTTGGGATTTACATGTAAAAAGTGTATTAAATACAACATTAGAAGAAAATCTTAATATGATTTTTGAATCTATTTCTTATCTTAAAGAACATGGATTAAGAGTATTTTTTGATGCTGAACATTTTTATGATGGCTTTAAGAATAATAGGAATTATGCTATAGATGTTTTAAAAACAGCAGTTGAAGCTAAAGCTGATGTAATAATATTATGTGATACAAATGGAGGTACATTACCTCATGAATTTTTTGAAATAACAAAGGAAGTAAAATCTCTTATAAATATACCAATAGGTGTACATTGTCATAATGATTCTGGTGTAGCAGTAGCAAATTCCTTACTTGGTGTAATTGCTGGAGCAATACAAATACAAGGAACAATAAATGGAATTGGTGAAAGATGTGGTAATGCTGATATATGTCAAATAATACCTGCTTTAGAATTAAAAATGGGTATTCGTGCATTAAAAACACCAAAAGAAAAATTAAGATATTTAAAGCAACTTTCTCTATATCTATATGAAGTTCTTCATATGAAACCTAATCCATATCAACCTTATGTTGGTGAAAATGCTTTTGCACATAAAGGAGGAGTACATGTAGATGCTGTATTAAAGAATAGAATTGCTTATGAACATATTCCACCTGAAGAAGTAGGAAATATAAGATTATTTTCTGTATCTGAATTATCAGGAAGAGCAAATATTATTGCAAAAGCAAAAGAATTTGGATTTGATATTAAAAAAGATGATCCTGTTGTTACTCGTATTTTAAATAAAATAAAAGAATTAGAATATAAAGGCTATCATTTAGAAGGAGCTAATGGAACTTTATACTTAATAATAGCAAAAGAACTTGGACTATATAAAAAATTATTTCATGTAATAAAATGGCGTACAATAAGTGAATCATATAATGGTAATACATTTGCAGAAAGTTCTATTAAAATAAAAGTTGGTGATAAGGAAATATTTGTTATAGCAGAAGGAAATGGACCAGTAAATGCACAAGATAGAGCTATAAGAAAGGCAATGATAGAATTCTTTCCTGAAATTGAAAAAGTTCAATTAATAAATTACAAAGTATCAATTGCAGATACTGCTCAAGGTACAGCTTCATCTGTTAGAACATTTATAGAATTTACAGATGGAAAAACTAATTGGATTACTGTAGGTGTTTCTACAAATATATTAGAAGCAAGTAAAGATGCTCTTATTGATGGATATGATTACTATTTGCAAAGATTAAGAAGTAATAGTAAATAGTAACTTTTATAGTTTTTATTTAATCAAATTATTTTGTGAATTAAAGATGAGTGATTTAAAACAATACATAGAAGAGACAATATATAAAATACTAATAGAAAATCTTAAGAAAGGAAATTTTTCTGCAAATCTTAAAATAGAAATAGATATGCCAATAGAAATAAAAGGAGTAAAAGGAAGAATAGTAGGTGAAATTACAATTGGAGATACTTTAAAAGAAGTAAAAATAAATAAAACTGAAGAGGTTAATTTAAATGAAATTGAAAATATATTAAAATCTCTTGGAGTATAATAAGAGACAAATTTTTAAGATTTACTTCCCTTTATATTATTTGGAGAAAATAATTTGCAATGAAAATCATTAACTTATTATTACTAAGTCTATTATTTTCACTTATACTAGCTTATCCTATATTAGCTCAATCTAATAATATGTACATAAAACTTCAAAAATTTACAATTTATGATATTAATCGTGATTTTATATACATAGAATATTTAGGAGAAGAAGATATTATAGTTTTAATTGTAAAATCAGATTCTAATTTAGATATAGTAAAACAAAGTATCGGTATTGGTTATGGTAGTATTACAATACATATTAAAAATACTTCATATAAATTAGGATCATGTATAATTGCTTTATTCTCTACAAAATCCTTTTTACTAAATATATCTATGAGAATGGGAGAAATACCACTACAAACTCAAACAATTTCTGTACCTGCTAATATTACATTACAAATGGAAATACCAATAGAATATGGTGGTTATCAACAGCCAATATATACTATTACTAATGTTTCATATACTCCATATTTTCCAATATGGACTCTTTTAACATATGCTATAATATTACCAATGTTTATTATAACAGGATATTTAGATAAAAACTCATTGAAAATTATGAGAAAACGTTGGACACAATTAGATACATTTGCCATTATAATAAGATATGCTTTTTATGCTTTTTTAGTAATATTCATTATAGTAACTATTGAAATTGTAGTAGAATACATATTATCTAGACTTAATATTTATGCAATAAGTTTACATATAGGAGATTGGTTTATCTCATGTATTTTATTTTCTATATTTACTATAATATATGGAATAGGAAAATGGAGGGGAATATTTGAAAATGTTGATGGAGAAGAGTGAAGATTATTGGTGGTGGATTAAAAGACCTATTTTAAGAAAATTATTATGTTTACCATTATATTTAGCTAATAGAGAATATAGAAGATGGAGAAATGCAAGATTAAATCCAAGAATTATTAAGAAAAAATTAGCAGAAATAGATAAAAAATTTCCAAAAAAGAAAGAAGATCTTATTGGAAGAGATAAAGAATATCAATTGATAATGAGTGCAATTGGTTATCATGTTATAAGAGATCCTTCACTATTAAATATATTTAAGGGAGCACCTCCACCAAAATTCTTTATACTTAAGGGTACAACAGGTACTGGAAAAACATTACTTGCAGAAGTTTGTATAAGAGATGCTATAGAATATGGAATAAGTAAGGGAGTAAATGTACAACCAATAGTTGTTATGGGAAGTGATATATTTAATCCATTATATGGACAATCAGTTATTAATTTATCATATATATTTAGAAAAGCAAAGGATACTCCAAGTATAATATTCTTTGATGAATTTCAAAGCATAGGTATACGTGTAGAAAGACCAATGTATGGTGCAGATAGAGAAGATATGAGAGTACAAGATGCATTTATAGAGCATATTAATAAAATACTAAATACACCTCAAAGAACTATTGTTATTGCTGCTACAAATAAATTTGAAAGTATTAGAGAAGATATTAGAAGAAGAGCATATGTAATTGATTTAGATCAGAATATTACAAGAGAAATGCTTCTTGCAGTTCTTAAAGCTGAGTTAGAAAAATATGGATGGACACATTTATCACCTAATGAAGTTTTAACAGTATTAGAAAAAGCTGTAAGTACATATAGACAAACACAACTTACACCTTTTGATATAATTGATGCATGTAATAGAGTTAGAAGTAAAAAAATAGAACCTTTAAGAGAAAAGTTTTTCAAAAAGATGATATTTAGTAAAAAAACTACTTCTGATGATTTGAAGTTATTAGTAACAATAGATGATTTTAAGTTAGTTGCAAGAGAGTTAAGAGGATATACAGAACAAGAAAAAAGCGATGAAGTTATGGCTTCAGTATTAAGAATAAAACCAGCTGTTAGCTATAAAGATATTGGAGGACTTTTTGGAATAAAGGAAAAACTATTTAAAATAATATCTCTAAGTCTTTCTCCTGAATTAGCAAGTAAGTTAAACTGGGTTCCACCAAAAGGCTTTTTACTATGGGGAGAACCTGGTTGTGGAAAAACATATCTTTCAAAAGCAATTGCAAAAGAAAATAATGCAACATTCTTTTATGTTCCTGCAGCTCAACTTTTAATTAATGCAAAATGGGTTGGAGAACCTGAGAAAAATGTAAGAGATTTATTTGCACTTGCAAGAAGACATGCACCAAGTATAATATTTTTTGATGAATTTGATGTTATTGCTGGAAAAAGAAGAGGAGATCCTGTAAGTGATAGATTAACTGCACAAATATTAACAGAACTAGATGGTTTACAGCCATTAGAGAATGTAATAGTAATAGCAGCAACAAATAGATTAGATGCAATTGATGAAGCAATAATTAATAGATTTGAACCATATGTAATAGAAATTCCCTTACCAAGAAATGATGCAGAACGTTTAGATATTATAAAGGTTCATTTAAGACATTATATTGCTCATCTTCATCCTGAAGTTACTCCTGAGAAAGTATTAAATATACTAAAAAAACATAAAGTAGTTTCTCCAAGAGTAGTTAGTGAAATTATAAGAGAAGCAAATAGATTAAGATCACAAGAAGTTAATGCAGCAATAGAAATTACTAGAAATAAAGATAGATTAGCAGAAATTTACAATCTTTATAGAGAAGAAATTGAAAGATTAAAAGAAGTTTTAGGTGCTTTAGATTATGAAGTACTAAAAGAAGTTAAACCAGAAACCTATAAAATAAGACTTTATCATTTTGAAAAAGCTGCTGAAGAACTTGAAAGTGAAATTGAAAAAGAAATAATGGATGCTCAGGAAAGTATGATTTATGAGAAACTTAATCCTGGTGTAGCATTAGGTCTTGCTACAGATCCTCAAGGTAGAAAAGGAGTAATACTAATAGTTGAATGTGCATCAAAACCAAATGGTAGTGGTAAAATTACAGTAACAGGAGCAGCAAAAACTGCAGTTATAGGTCCTGGTACAACAGTTGAAGATGTAAGTGTTATTGAAAGTGCTACTAATGTCATAGAGTTTATTAAGAGATATATCTATGAAAAACTAGGAATAGATATTTCAAATTATGATTTTACATTTCAAGTTATAAGTCCACTTGAGGGAGCACCAGGAATGGGAGTAAGTGGTCCAAGTCTTGGTCTTGCTTTTAGTGTAGCTGCTATATCTGAACTTGCAGGAATAGAAGGAAGAAAAGATGTAGTTATGAGTGGAAAAGGTGATATAAAGGGAAATGTTGGTCCTGTAGGAGGAATGAGTTGGCGTGGATCAGGAAAAATTTTAGCTGCAATTCAAACAAAAAGAATAAAGATTAAAAAATTTATAATTCCAAAGTGGAATTATGAGCATTCTCCTGATGAAATAAATATACTTAAAGAAGAAGGTATTGAAGTTATACCTGTTGAAAAGCAAGTAGAAGCATGGCTTAATGTATTCTCAATAACTGAAGAAGAATTACTAAATAGAATTGCTAAAAATATTGAATTAAAGTCTAATATTAAAGCAATATTAAGGTAATTTCTATCATAAAATAATTTTATTAGTTACTTAATTACACAAAGAAGTTTATGGAAGAAATTTTAGCACTAGTATTTATACTTCTGATATCTACTATATGTGCTTTAATATTTGGAAAATTGAAAATTCCATCAATAGCCTCTTATATAATAGCAGGATTATTAGTAGGACCAATATTAAGAATTGTAGAACCATCTTCTGTACAATTTTTAGCTGATTTAGGTATTGCATTAATGACATTTCAAATAGGATTAAACTTTAGATTTGAAGTATTACAAAAAAGAAGAATAGAATTTTTCTTATTATTCATATTTGAACTCATATTCATTTCCTTTTTATGTATAGTTCTCTCTACTTTACTAGGATTTCCACTTTATGTATCATTTGTACTGATACTTATTGCAATTAATTCTAGCACAATAATTTTCTTTAAATTAATAGAAAATAAAATAGATAAAAGAAGTGAATTATTTGAAATTATAGTAGGTTTGGGTATTGCTGAAGATATTTTTGTTATGAGTGGAATTTCAATTCTTCCATCATTAGTTAGTTTAGAAAAATTTAGAATAATGGAAGCATTTGCTTTAATTGGAAATAGTATTTTAATAGCTATGGGGATTTTGGCTTTTAGTCTTAATATTGTACCTTATATCATAAATTACTTAATAAAAGAAAAAAATGAAGAAATTTTAATATTACTTATATTAAGTATTGCAATAGGCTATGGTATTATAGCTAATTGGTTTGGTCTTTCTTTTGCTTTTGGATCTTTTATTGGTGGTATTTTAATATCTAGATTAAATATACCAGAAGAAACACTTGAAAAAATAAAATCATTAAGAGACTTATTTGCTATTATTTTCTTTGTATCTATTGGTCTTTCTACCCCCTATCTTAAAAATATTGAAATGCTACCATTAGCAATTATTATTGCATTTATGTTAATTATGATAAGATTTATTTCAATTATTTTATCAAGTTGGATAATTTTAGGATATGAAAATGCATTTAAAATGGGAATTGATTTAATGATATTAAGTGAATTTGCTTTAATTGTATCAAGAGAATCTTATAGATTTAATTTAATAAATGAAATAATATTCATTGCTTCAGTATTTTCTGTATTATTTTCATCAATTATTGGTTCTATTTTTATTGAAAGAGAAGAATACTTAATAAGAAAAATTGATACTATATTACCATTAAGAATAAAGAATTTTATGAATAAATTTTCATATATTTTTACATTAACATTAAAGAAAGTAAATATTTCATCTGAAGGTTATAAATTACTACTAAGTTTAATTGAAAAAATGATAATATTAATCAGCATATTGATAGTAGGTTCTATATTATTACAAAATATCATAAGTATATATGGAATACAAAGTTTTTCAATTATTATTTCTACAGTAGTTATAATATTACTATTTACTTCATCATTTATAATATTATTAAGAATGCGAAAGGATATAGATCTCTTATTGAATTGGTATATAAATACACTAGAAAGGAAAAATACATTTAAAAAATCAATTTACAAACTTATCTTTTTCATAATTAATATAACAATAATCCTGAATATATTTATAATAATAACAAGAATTTTAAGTAGTTATTTTGAAATAACAAATATTTTTTCATCTTTAATTTTCTTAGTTTTTGCAATAATTGTAATACTTATACTCTATAGGGAGATAAAAATACTCTTAAGAATTTAATAAATTTTTTATATTAGTCATTTCTAATCATTAATGTGGTTTAAATGGAATATGATGTAGTTGTAGTTGGAGCAGGACCAGCAGGTCTTATGGCTGCAAGAAAAATAGCAGAAAAAGGATTTTCAGTTTTAATATTAGAAAAAGAAAAAGATTTAGGAGTAAGAGCTTGTGCAGAAGCTGTTTCTGCAAATGCTTTTGATACTGCAGAAATTTCTCCTTCTCCTTCTCTTATATCAAATAAAATAGATGGAGCTTATGTTTTTCCTCCTGATGAAAGTAAAGTAGTAAAAATTTCAGGAGAAAATTATAAAGGATATATATTAAATAAATCATTGTTTTTATATGCATTAGCAAGTAAAGCAGTAGCTGCTGGTTGTGATATAAAAATGCAAAGTGAAGTTATTAATGTAGAACTTTCAAATAATAAGGCTACTTCTGTAATCTATAAAGAAAAAGGTGAAATTAAAAAAGTAAATCTTAAATATTTAGTAGGTGCTGATGGTACAAATTCCATAGTTGCACGTTCATGTGGTTTTGATTTAAGTAACTATGAAATAATTCCAACAATTCAATATGTAATGGTAAATTGTAATATTCCTGAAAAAAATATGATAAGAATTTATCTTGGAAATGAAGTTGCTCCTCTTGGATATGCATGGATTTTTGCAAAAAATGAATATATTGCTAATGTTGGAATTGGTGTAAGAGGAAAAACTGCAAAAGTATATCTTGATAAATTCATAGAAAATCATAAAGAATTTTTCAAAAATGCAAAAATCATAAAGGAAGGTGGTGGTGGCGTACCTATTGGAGGACAATTAAAAGAAATTGTAAAAGAAAATATTGTATTATGTGGAGATGCAGCTGGACAAGTAATTCCTTTAACAGGAGGAGGAATTAGAAGTAGTATGGAAGCAGGAAAAATTGCAGGTGAAGTAATTGCAAAAGCATTAGAAGAAAAAGATATAACAATATTAAAAGAATATCCAAAAAGATATGAAGATCCTTGGGGTATGAGAATTTCAAAAAGCTTAAAGGTATTAAGAATTTTTGAAAAACTTTCAGATGATGATATGAATATGCTTGCAGAAGTTATTAGTGGAGATGATATTGTTGATCTTGCAAATGGACTTGATATAAAAAGAGTAGCAAAAAAGCTTATGTCACATCCAATTTTTGCTATTAAAATAGCTTCTAAGATTTTATCATCATAAATTTTTTAATATTTTTTTAATTACTATAATTTATGAAAAAAGCTCTTTTGATAATAGATATGCTAAATGATTTTATATATGGATCATTAGCAAGTCCAACAAATAAAGAAATAATTCCTAATGTTAAGAAATTACTTTTATGGGCAAGAAAAATAAAAATTCCAGTTATTTACATATGTGATTCTCATTATCCTGAAATAGATTGGGAATTAAAAATTTGGGGGCCTCATGCAATTATTGGAACTAAAGGTGCTGAAATAATAGATGAACTTAAGCCAGAACCTAATGAATATATTGTTAGAAAAAGAAGATATAGTGGATTTTTCCAAACTGATTTAGGAATTTTATTAAGAGAACTTTCAGTTGATACATTAATACTTACAGGATTGGATACTTCTATTTGCATAAGACATACTGCTGCAGATGCATTTTTTAGAGGATATAAATTAATAATTCCAAGAGATGCTGTAATAACATTTAATCCAAAGGATAATGAAGAAGCATTAGAATATTTAAAAAAAGTATATGGAGCAGAAATTAAAACTACAGATGAAATAATAAGAGAGGAATAATTATGAAAAAAGATGTTGAGAATTTTTATTATTTATTACATCCAAGACCTGTAGTTCTTATATGTTCAGGTAATGAAAAAATAAATATAATGGCATGTTCATGGATAACTCCAGTAAGTGAAGAACCGCCAATGATTGCTATATCATTATGGAAAGAAGGATATACATGTAAGCTAATAGAATCATGTAAGGAATTTACAGTTAATATTCCATCTATTGATTTAATAAAAGCAGTATGGATTGCAGGAACAAAAAGTGGAAAAAATGTAGATAAAATAGCATTAACTGGATTAAAGCTTAGTCCATCAAAAAAGATTAAAGTTCCAATAATTGAGGATTGTATAGGTCATTTAGAATGTAAATTATCTAAATCAATAGAAGTTGGAGAATGTAATTTATATATAGGAGAAGTTCTAGCTGCATATGCAAAAGAAGAATTATTAGAAAAAGGAGTATGGAGTGAAAATGCAAAAGTATTATTACATTCAGGTGGAAAAATATTTACAATACCAGGTAAATTAACTACAGTGAGAATATGAGAATTGTAATTTTATTTGAATCTGGAATTTCTATAGAGTGTGAATTAAATGAAAAAGAAAATCCAAAAACAATTAAGGCTCTTTTAAATTCATTACCTTTTGAATCAAGAGTAAATCTCTGGGGAAAAGAAATTTATTTTGCAGTACCTTTTTCTGCTGAAATTGAAAATCCAAAAGAAATTGTTGAGATTGGTGATATAGCATACTGGCCTGAAGAACCATCATTATGTTTATTTTTTGGACCAACACCAATAAGTCCATCTCCAGATATAATAAAACCATATAGTCCAGTAAATGTAATTGGAAAAATTATTAGTGATTTAAAAATCTTAGAGAAAATTAAAGAAGGAGAAAGAGTGAGAGTAATGCTTAAATAAAATACTTATTTTTGCAATTTTTATGAAATTTGCTACATGTGAATATAAAGGAAGAACATATGCTTGTGTAATTATTGGAAATAATGTAATAAGACTTTCATTATTAGAATGTACAAAAGGAATTCCAGATAGAGATCTTTTACCATTTATTGAAATTGCAGATGAAAAATTATTAAATTCTTTAAAAGAAGAAATTGAAAGTAAAAATTACAATGATTTAAAATTAGAAGAAGTAAGATTAAGAGCTCCTATATTAAGACCACCTGCAGTATATTGTCTTGGATTTAATTATAAAGCTCATTCAGTAGAATTAAAAAGAAAAATACCAGAAGAACCAATTGTATTTTTAAAACCATCAAAAGCTGTTATTGGACCTGATGATTATATAATACTTCCAAAAGTATCAAAAAGAGTAGATTATGAAGTTGAATTGGCCATAGTTATTGGAAAAGGAGGAAGATATATTAAGAAGAATGAAGTTTATGATAGGATTTTTGGTTATACTATATTAAATGATATAACAGCAAGAGATATTCAAGAAAAAGATTTTATGGAATCAAAACCATGGTTAAGATCTAAGGGATTTGATACTTTTGCACCAATAGGTCCAGTAATTGTTACAAAGGATGAAATTGGAATTTATCCAGAACTTGATTTAGAACTTAGAGTAAATGGAGAAATTAGACAAAAATCAAATACTAGAGAAATGATTTTTGATATTCCAACAATAGTAGAATACATTTCATCATTTACCACACTAGAACCTGGAACTATAATAGCTACAGGAACACCAGAAAAAGTAGGTCAATTAAAAGATGGAGATATTGTTGAAGCATATATTGAAAAGATAGGTATATTAAGAAATAAAGCAATTCAAGAATTATGAATATAAGAAAATTAACAGTAATTGTAATATTTTCAGCTATTTATGCAGTAATTAGCTTACTTCCTGGATTTCAAGTAATTGGAATGCCAGGTGTTGATATAAAAATTACTAGAAGCTTAGATATAATCTATGGAATAATATTAGGACCATTATTTGGCTCTTTAGCTTCTTTTATAGGAGCAATTATAGGAAGAATAATTACAGGTGGAGGAATTGGTTTATTATTTACACCACTTGCAATAGTTTCCTCATTTATCTCTGGAATTACCTATGTAAAAGAAAAAGGATGGATAATATCTTCAATAATTTTCTCTATTATAATAACATCTTGGTATATTGGGCTTGGAAAAGAAATTCCATTTTATGCTATTCCACATATTATTGGATTACTAATTTTAATTATTTTAGGATATAGAATAAGGAGTTTAATTAATTCAAAAAATAATAAAAATACATTATTAGGATTAATCTTAATAAGCTATTCATCAACAATGGCAGGACATATGGTTGGAAATATGATTTTCCTAGTATTAATTAATCCCCCTCCAATTTTCTTTATGACAATACTTCCATTAACAATTTTTGAAAGAATTACAATAACATTAATAAGTGCTTTAATAGGATTACCATTAATAAGAATAATAAATAAACTCATTAAGTTATAATTTATGTTTTTGCTTTTTATTTTCATCAAAAATATGAATTACTTCATATCCTTTTTTAACAAGAATATTAGCAATAAATCTTCTATGACATTTAAACCATAATTTTTCACTACACATTATTGCTAATATTTTTGATTTTGAAAGTTCTTCTATTTTATTAATACCTTCTTTAAATTTCTCACTTTTAATATAATTTTCATATCCTTCTTTTCTATAACCTCCAAGTTCTTCACCAAGCCATACATAATTTATATTTTCCTTCATTAATCTTTCAGGTAATTTATTTATTGAAAACCATGGAAATTTTTTACTAGTAGGAAATCTCCTAACATCTACTACTAATTCTATATCATAATATTTTAATATCTTAATGAATTCTTCTATATTTCTATTTCCATGTCCAATAGTATATATAATCATCAAAATTCTAAAAGAAAATAAGTTTTATAAAATTAGAGAAACATTTTAGAAGAAGTCAATTCCATTAGTTTTTTATTAATCCTCTTTTTTATCATTAATTATGAAAAAGACAATACTAATATCATTTATAATTGCAATATTAATAACATTATTTTCTAGTGTATATGCTAAGGATTTATCAAAATCTGAAATAGTACACTTCTGGATAGCTGTACCAGCAGGTAATATAACAGAACCTATTACTATTATAAAAGCAGGTTTACCTCCAATAAAAATGGCTCCATTAGTAATTGATTTAGATCAAAGAGGCATACTTAAGAAAATATTAAATCCAAATACTGAAGCTATATCTACTCATTGGATTTATAATATTGGTAAAAAACCAATAAGAATTAAACTTGAATTAATTGAAGCTAATTATCCAATTAGATGGGAAGTAAAAGCAGCATGGCCTTATGATCCTGAAACACATACATTTACAAAACCTTTACCTCCAGGTATGGGAATACCTAAGCTAAGTATTGATTGGATTTTTGAAATACCAAATTACTATATGGATGAAAAAGTAATTTATGATGGTGGATTATTAGTAATAGATGCAGATACTAATGAACTTCTTACTTTTATACCAATAAAACTCATTAGAGGAGGAATTTCTCAAGGAGGAGGAGCAAGTTGTTGTGGTTAAAAAGTTTAATGAGAAATAAGTATAGATATATTTCTTGGATAATTGGCTTCATATTATTTGTAGGACCATTTGCAATTATAATGCATATTTACTATTACTTAGCAGGAATATTAAGAGAACCAGATTTACATATGACATGTTTTAGAATGCCAATTGATTGGATATTTTCAGGAAGAATTTACTATATATTTAGCTATCCTGAAATGTTTTTATTTATATTTGTAGTACTAATAACTTCATTAATATTAGGACCAGTATTTTGTGGTTGGTTATGTCCAGTTGGTGCTTTTAGTGAAGCTATTAGTAGAATAATTCCCTTACCAAATAAGTATAGAATTCAAATAAAAGATCCAAAGATAACAAGAGCAATAAGATATGGATTTCTTACTGGATTTATTATGATTTCTATATTGATTCTCTTAGGATTTTCAGAAAGATTTGCAGCAATATGTTGTTGGTATTGTGCATCATCAGTATTACAGCAAATAATTAATGGAATTATCAATCCAATAGAATTAGAATATTGGTTTAGTGGCTCTATAATTGTTTTAATATTTTGGTTAATAATTGGTGGAATATTTACTGTAGGAGGAAGAGGATGGTGTTTATTCTTCTGTCCACTAGGTGCACTATCAGGTATATTTCATAAAATTGGTTCTAAACTTGGATTTTATAGAACTATAAGAATAGAAGGTAAATGTATTAACTGTGGTAAATGCATATCAGTATGTCCAATGCAAGCAATTGATTCTAATTTCTCAATTGAAAGAACACTTTGTATAAATTGTAAGGAATGCATATCAAGATGTCCAAATAAACTTTATAAAATGATTTGGAGGAGTAAAAATGCTTCTTCAAAAATTAATTAAAAGATTTAAACTATTGTGGATTTATATTATAACAGCCTCATCATTACCTTTTTCTTATATTTTATCTCTTAATTGTAATTTTTTATGTTTTTCATGTCCACTTAGTGGATTATGTATTATTTTTTATCCAATAATTATTTTGGCTATTATTTTTGTAAAATTAATAAGAAAAATTAAAAATTTTAAAATATAGAAAAAAGTTAAATTTAAGTAAAATGTTTATCAATAAGAGGTTGAAAAAATGAATTTCTTACATGATATAGAAACTGGTAATAAAGCACCAGATATTGTAAATGTTGTTATAGAGAATGTAAAAGGATCTTTGAATAAAATAGAATATAATGAAAAAGAAGGAATTTTTAAATTAGATAGAGTTCTTTATTCTGATATTACTTGGCCATTTGATTATGGTTTTATACCAAGAACTTGGCATGAAGATGAAGATCCAGTAGATGTTGTAGTTCTAGTAACTCAATCTACTTTTCCAGGCTGTATAGTAGAAGTAAGACCAGTAGCTTTATTAATTATGGAGGATGAAAAGGGAAAAGATGATAAAGTAGTTGCAGTTCCTGCAAAAGATCCAAGATTTTTTGGTATAAAAGATTTAAATGATATTCCAAAAGAAAAAATAAAGGAAATAGAGTACTTCTTTGAAAACTATAAAAAATTAGAACCTGGAAAATTTGTTAAAATTAAAGGATGGAAAAATGCAGATGAAGCTAAAAAAGTTATAATAGAAGCAATGAAATCATATGAGAAAAAATTCAAAAAATAATTTTTTAATATGCAGTTTTATAACCAGTAGGTTTTACAATAATTAATCCTGCTTTCATTGCTTCATGATATACATTAGGCTTATATTCAATTACTAAATAAAAAGCTATAATCCATAGTAAAAATAAAACTAATGAATAAAAAATCATAATAGAAAATCCCAATAATATTAACAACTTAATAATTCTTATTCTTCTTATCTTTTCCTTTAATAGATTAATATCAATATCTTTAGAACTTTCTTCAAAGAAATTTCTTAATATATCTATACTCATGTAATATGCTGAACAAATAATTTCCTTGGGATTACTAGAGGATTTTTTAATAATTTTTTCTTTGCATAATTCTAAAATCATATCTGATAATTTTTCTAATTCATTTTCAATTTCTTCATGAGCATCTATTATTAACATTTTTCTTCTTTTAATAATACTATCATGAATATAATGAAGACATCTTCCTAACATTAAACCTGAGAAATACCACTTATTTCTTCTTACATAATATAATGATAGCTCATAATAGTATCTTATGAGATTATTATGAATATCATGATGAGTAATTTCTTTTTCATATTTTCTTTTTTTAGAAATAATAATTTTCTTATCTTGTTTTATATCAGGATCAATAATTCCATTAAATAATCCATCTAAAAAATCTTTTCTTAAATTTAAATTAAAATTACTTAAAGCTTTTTCAAGAATAATTCTATGAGTTCTCCATTTTGGCATACAATATTTTATATGTTTATCATTTATTTAAATAAAGTATTTTTATGAATTTTTCTAAATTTCTTCTTATGAGTGAAAAATATAAAGCTCTTGGTGTAGATGTTCATAAAACTAGAATTTCACATTTTTAAAAAAAAATTATAAAAAGAAATTTTTCCTGGCTCTTTTTGTACAGTAATTAAACATCCTCTAGATTCTTCAAAAGGTATTATACTACATGAGGATGGTGCTAGTAGTAAGCCTATTATTTCATATTTATATTATAAGGAAAATAATGATCCAAAATATTTTCAAAGCTTAGTAAAAGATGTTATTGCAATGAATATTGATGATGTAATATGTATTGGAGCAAATCCTTTAGCACTATCTGATTATATAGCATTAAATCCTTTAGTAATAGATAAAGAAGTTCTTTTAAGTAATATTGCTAAAGGTTTTTCAAAAGTACTACAAGAAGTTAATTTATGTTTTTGTGGAGAAGAAACTGCTGAATTACCAGATATAATTAGAACATTTGATATTTCTTGTACAGTTTATTCAGAAATTTCACTTGATTCTGTAATTACTGGCTATCAAATCTCTCCTGGTGATATTATTATTGGATTAAGAAGTGGAGGTAAAGCATTAAATGAAGATTTGGTACTTCTATTGGACTAATTTGGAAGAGAGAAGAAGCACGCTCTATAGTAGAAAAAGGAGTAGATTGGTGGATATTAATTTTCTTTATGTTTCTATTTGCTAAAGCAGGAGCACTTAAGTATACTGGACTAATAAATGTGCTTGCTTCTGGAATAGCATCTATTGCATCATCTCAGCATCAAATTCAATCTTTTATGCTTTGATTAGTGGATTTGCATCTTTAATTCCTGTAGTCCAAAGTATTGGTAACTTAGGATTTTCCATGGCCCCTCTTTGGTGGGCACTTCTCTTTGGAGGGACTTATGGAGGTAACATTACTATGATAGGTAGTACAGCCAATATTGTTGTATTAGGTATGTTAGAAAAAGAATGTAATTATTATATGAAATTCTTTAAGTGGCTTCCTATTGAGTTGCTTGGTGGAGTTTTACCAATGCTTGTAGCATAAATATGGCTAATAATGATATTTCATTAGTTTTTTATTGAATATTATCTATTATGCAACATCAATTAGCACTTTTTGTATTTCAAAAATAATTTTAAAAATAAATTCAAGTCTGTATTATTTGTTCTATGCTTAGGTTTAAAACTATCTCAGCTATATCACTTGAATAATCGATAATCCTTCTCAGATTTTCTAAAATAAGTGCTAATTCTGCTGATTGTTTTTTATTTCTTTTGATTATATCTCTAACTATTTTCATTCCTTTTGTTATTGTTTCTCTAATTTTTTGTATATTTTCTTCTGCTAATTGATAATCTCTCTTAAAGAAGGCTTCTACTGAAGTTTCAAAAACTGATTTTGAAAAAGAACTTATTTTCATTATTTCATCTAATATTGATTTATCAAGTTTAGAATTTAAAGTAGTTGTAATTTCAGCTATTCTAACAGAATGATCAGCTATTCTTTCTACGAATTTTACCAACACTCTATAAGCTAAACATTCTCTTGGATTAGAAAGTCCAATTTCTTGCATTATCTTACTATTTTGAATAGCAACCTTTAATTGACGAATTATATAAAAGCTTAAACGATCAACTTCATCATCTAATTCTATTACATTATTAGCAAGATCTTTATCTAAATTTATTAATGCTTTTATAGCATTTTCATGAAGTGAAGAAGTTATTAAACACATACGCCTTAAAGTACTACTAATTGAAAGTTCAGTAGAGTCTACTAAGACCTTTAAAATCATTTCATTGGGCATATCAGATATTATTTCCACTCCTATAAGCTTTCTTTTAGTTAATCCCCTTATGGTATTTTTATGTGAAGGAGTAATTTGTCCATCAATAGCCATAATCCTAATAGAATCATAACCATTAAGGTATACTGAAATTATTGCTCTTATTATCTTTTCCAAAGGATAGTCCTTTGATATTTTAATAATTGCCTCTCTAAGATTTACCTTTGGCTTAATTAAATCCTTAGGAGTTATAATAAGTGATGAGCCTTCTTGTGTTATTACAAGTTGATCACCAACTTTAAGACCCATATCTTTAATCCATTTTTTTGGTAGAGAAATTATAAATGATGATCTACCAGTAAGTTGGATTTTTCTAATTTCTTCCATAATTTTTCACAAATCTATATATCTATATATAGAGCTATATATTTTATTTCGACAAACTATATAGATAACCATTTCTCAAAAAATCTTGGGGATTTAATTGAAGGGAAGAAGTATTGCCATTATTGCCATAATTATAATAGCAGTAATAAGCATAGCAACTTGGTATTCTCTTAATCCAGCAGGTACAACTCAAGAAACACCTCAAAAAGAGATATCTTTGAATGGTGCTGGTGCAACTTTTCCCTTTCCTTTAATTGATAAGTGGATATCAGAATACAATAAAATTTATCCTAATATTAAAATAAACTATCAACCTATTGGTAGTGGGGGCGGTCAGAGAGCACATATTGAAAAAACTGTTCATTTTGCAGCAAGTGATGCTCCATTAAGTGATGAGCAACTTAAGAATGCTACCAATACTCTTCATATACCAATAACTATAGGTGCTGTGGTTCCAGTATATAATATTCCTAATATACCAAAAGGACTTAATTTTACTGGAGAGGTCTTAGCAAAAATATTTCTTGGAGAAATTAAGAAATGGAATGATCCAGCTATATTAGCATTAAATCCTGGCATTTCATTACCAGATGCTGATATAACAGTAGTTCATAGAGCTGATAGTAGTGGAACTACATATGTATGGACTAACTATTTATCAGCTATTAGTAGAGAATGGAAAGAAAGAGTAGGAATGGGTGTTGCAGTTAATTGGCCTGTTGGTCTTGGAGCTAAAGGTAATGATGGTGTAGCTGCTTTAGTTCAACAGACACCATACTCTATAGGTTATGTAGAATTCACATATGCAATGAAAACAGGATTATGTTATGGAAAAGTAAAAAATGCTGCAGGAGAATTCATAGAACCAAGTATTGATTCTATTATGAAAGCAGTTGAATATGCTGCCATTACTTTACCTAAGGGTTATGAGAGTTGGTCTAAAGTTTCAATAGTTAATAGTATTGTAAATAATACACAAGCTAAAGGAGCTTATCCAATAACTAGCTTTTCCTATATAATAGTTTATAGAGAACTAAATGTCCTGCCTGGCATGGATAGAGTAACTGCTAAGGCTTTAGTAGATTTCTTATGGTGGTGTATACATGAAGGACAAAATTATTCAGCTGGACTTTATTATGTTCCTTTACCTTCTAATGTAGTTAAACTAAATGAAGAGACAATTAAAATGATTACATTCAATGGACAAATAATTAAAACCTAAAACTGAGATGAGAATCATGAATACTCATAAAAAATCTTTTTTTTTCTAAGTTTGAAAATAAGAGAAAAATTAAAACTATCTTAATAGGTGATAATATATTTAAGATAATAACAGCTACTATAGCATCAAGTATAATTTTAATAATTGGTTTAATGTTTTATGAGCTTTATCTTGGCTCATGGCTTTCTATCAATAAATTTGGCTTAGGGTTTATAATTGGATCAGTATGGGATCCAGTTAAAGGAATTTTTGGAGCTCTTCCATTGATTTTAGGTACTTTATTTACATCAGCTATTGCTATTTTAATATCCTTTCCTATAAGTCTTGGTATAGCACTAGCACTTTCAGAATATATGCCTAAACAACTTAGTAATCTCTTCTTTTTCTTTGTTGAATTATTAGCAGCAATTCCTAGTGTTATCTATGGACTTTGGGGAATTTATGTCTTAATACCTTTTTTACGTGAGGTAATATATCCATTCATTCAATCAAATTTTGGTTTTATTCCATTATTTTCTGGTCCAATATATGGAGGAGGTTTTCTAACTACTAGTATATTACTTGCTATAATGCTTATTCCAATTATGTCTACGATTATGAGGGAAATTTTTATTTTAGTACCTTCAGCATTAAAGGAAGCAGCAATATCATTAGGAGCTACAAAATGGGAGGTTATTAGTGTTATGATAAGTTATGCTCGTCTTGGTATTATAGGTGCTATTATGCTGGGTTTGGGAAGAGCTATTGGTGAAGCCATGGCTGTAAGTATGGTTATAGGAAATAAGTTTCAACTTTTTCCTTCTTCATTATTTGATGCATGGTATACTATGGCAGCCATATTAGCTAATGAATTTATAGAAGCAATTAATCCTCTTCATATAAGTGCTCTTATAAATGTTGGTTTATTACTTTTGGTAATCAATTTAATTGTATCAATAATTGCTAAAATTATTGTTCGATATCATTTAAGAATAATTGGAGGGATAATGAGAGAATGAATGAATTATATAGTAAATTCAGATCACTTAAGGATAAGATAATGCATATTCTTGTATATTTAGCTCTCATAATTGCATTAATTCCTTTATTTAGTATTCTCTTCGAAGTATTCATAAGAGGTATAAGTGCTATAAATCTTGACTTTTTTATTAAGCCAACACCAGCTGTTGGAGAAATTGGCGGTGGTGTTGCAAATGCCATACAAGGAACTCTTATAACCATTGGATTAGCTTCTATTATAGGAGTACCAATAGGTATTATTACAGGAATTTTTTTAAGTGAATATAGTGAAAATAAACTATATACAATTATAAGATTATTAAATGAGCTATTAAATGGAATGCCCTCAATAGTGATAGGACTTTTTGCATATGTTTTAATAGCTACTGTGGTAGGCTTTTCTGTAATGGCAGCATCTTTTGCTTTAGCTTTAATAATGATACCAATAGTGAGTATAACAACTGAAGAAGCTCTTAAACTTGTACCAGCAAGTATAAGAGAAGCAGCAATTGCTTTGGGGACGTCAAGATGGAAGACTGTAATATTTGTTGCTTTGAGAATCACAAAAAAGGCAATTATAACTGGTATTCTTCAAGCAATAGCTAGAATAGCTGGAGAGTCAGCTCCTATTCTTGTAACTATGGGATATTGGAAGTGGTGGTTTGCTGGACTTGATCGACCAGTAGCTAATTTAGCTCTGGATATATTTTTATTTGCAAAATCACCATTTGAGAATTGGATAGTATTAGCTTGGGGTTCTGCATTAATTCTTATTATTATTATATTAAGTATAAATATAGTTGCTAGAATAATTATGAAGGAGAGATATTGATTATGTCTGCCTACAAAATTGAAGTTGAAAATTTAAATGCATGGTATGACTATAAACATGTCTTAATAGATATAAATATGAAGATTAAAGAAAGAACAGTAACAGCTATAATGGGCCCATCTGGTTGTGGTAAAACTACTCTTATTCGTTGTTTAAATAGAATGCATGAGCTAGTACCAAAGGCTAAAGTTTCTGGAAAAGTTATCTTCAATAATTTAAATATATATGATAATAATGTAGATCCAACATGGATTAGAAGAAAAATAGGTATGGTATTTCAGAAACCAAACCCATTTCCTATGATGTCAATTTATGATAATGTTGCTTTTGGTCCAAAAATACATGGTATTAAAAAGAGAAGCATTCTTGATAAAATTGTCAAACAAAGTCTTGAAATGGCTGGACTTTGGGAGGAAGTAAAAGATGATCTTCAAAAGCCTGCATCGGCTCTTTCAGGAGGACAACAACAAAGACTTTGTATTGCTCGTGCACTAGCTCTTGAACCTGAAGTAATATTAATGGATGAACCAACATCTCACTTAGATCCTATATCTGCAACTAAAATAGAGATGTTAATTAGAAAACTTGCTGAAAATTATACAGTAGTTATTGTAACCCATAATATGCAACAAGCAGCTAGAATATCAGATTATGTTGCTTTTCTTTATATGGGTAGATTAGTAGAGTATGGTCCTACTAAGGAAGTTTTTGAAAGACCAAAGAATGAATTAACTGAAAGATATATAACTGGAAAAATTAGTTGAGGTGATAAATTATGGAAAGAATTATTGATTCAAAATTAAAAGATTTAGAAACTACTATTAACAAAATGTGCATATTAGCAAATAGAGTTATCTCAATAGCTATTTATGAATCATTAAATTATGGAGATTCATATAATGAAATAAAGGAAATCTCTGATTTATTAATGATGTTAGCTGATCAAGTAGAAGATAATGCAGTTGAAATAATATTAAAATTTCAACCTGTAGCCTCAGACTTACGTACAGTAAAGACATTCATGAGAATTTCATACGATCTAGCACGATTAGGTAGGTATGCTTTAGATATAGCTTATGTTAATAAGCACTTTGATGGAATTAGAAATTGTAAAGAATGGATTCGTAATTATATTGAAAATATGAGCACAAAAGTTCTAAAAATGATAGAATTAACTATAAACTCTATAGAAAATAAAACTTTAAAGGACATTAAAGAAATTTCAGAATTAGAGAAAAATATAGATAAACTTTATTTAGAATTCTTAGAAAAAATTACTGAGAATAATGATAATAAAACTATTGTTTCAAGTGTATTAATTGTAAGATATTTAGAAAGAATAGCAGATCATATGGTATATGCTTTTGAAGCTCTAATATACATGATTACAGGAAGAAGAGAGCTTATAGAATAAATACTAAATAGAGTAAATACCATAAAATTCAACACAATTTCAATATTTTTTCCATACTCAGAGATAAAATAAGTCTTTTCTTTCATTTGATCTTAAAAATAATACCTTCAGATGTTTATTTTGTAGATTTTTGCTGGTAAATCTCCATGCTTTACATCTCTAACTTCAATATAATTAATATCTAATTTTTCAAGGACTTTATATGCAGCTGTTATTAATACAATAGTAGCACCACTTAAAGAATTTTTTAATGCATTAAAAAATTCTCTATAGAGCTTTTCAATTATTTTAATTCTACTTTGTCTAATTCCATATGGTGGATTTAATACAATATACTTTGCATCAATTCCTTTATAGCTTTCTTTTCTTGTAGCATCTCTTATTGAGAAATTAATAGTATCATATACATTAGCTGATTTTGAATTTAATATTGCTCCTTCTATATGCTTTTTTGAAATATCAAAAGCATAAATACTAAAAAAATTACTATTTGATTCTTTTAATGCTTTTTCTAATTCATTTTTATATAAATTTTCATCAAAAAATGATAATCTCTTAAATGCAAAATCTTTTCTGAATATGCCAGGAGGAATATTTCTTGCCATAAGTGCAGCTTCAATAGGTATTGTTCCACCACCACACATTGGATCTAAAAATACTTCTTTAAAATTCCAATTAGAAATTTTTATCATACCACATGCAATTGTTGTTCTTAAAGCAGCTGGATGATCATATACTCTATAATTTCTTTTATGCATTGAATCCCCTGTAGTATTAATACCAATATTTACTTCATCATCTTTTACATATGAAAATATTTCAATATCTGGATTTTCCAAATCAACTTTTGGTTTCTCTATACTAAAGCTATCTAGTATTGCTTGACCTATAGTAGCAGAAATTTGACAGCTATTATAATTATGTGAACCTACTCTTGTTGTTCTTACTGCAAATTTTTTATTTTTTAAAAAATTATAATCAACTGATTTTGCAAGATTATAAATTTCCTTTAGACTTGTTGCTTTTCCTTCTATTAGTAATAATATTAATTTATGTAGACATCTACATCTTAAATTTAATTTATAAATTAATTCAATATTTCCTTCAAAAAATACTCTTTCACTTCCTAATCTTATAAAACATCCTCCTAATTCTTCAATTTCCTTTCCAGCAATATCTTCTAAACCTTTAACAGTAGTTGCCATGAACTTCATTTTTACTTCACTAATTTTAAGTATTCACAATTCAATATAGAGATAATAATAAGTTATTGATGAATCTTAGCTACAATTACCTCAGCTACCCCAGGTAACATCATCAATCTGTATGCATGACTCTCTTCATTGGCAATAAAAATTTATGAATTTTTATTTATAAAATTTTTTTAAAATATTTTGAAGCATTCATTAAAATAGCTGATGTTTTAATTTTTTCATTAAATTCTTTTTTAGTTAAAGGAATAACTTCAATATGTGGTCTAATTTTCATTTCCCATTGAATTTTTTCCATTATATCTAATCTTTTTATATATGGAATTTCATTAAAATCCTCAGAAATAATTATTAAATCAATATCACTATTTTTTAACCAATCTCCTCTTACTCTACTTCCAAAAATATAAACTTCATCAATTTTTATTTTCTTAGATAATTCACTTAAAAATAATTTTATTTTTTCTCCAATATCTTCTTGCACTCTTCTATCACCATTTCTGCAATTTTAATAGCTCTTTGAGCTTCTTCCATATCTACTGATTGACTTGGTAATCCATTTGCAGCATCTGGATATCTTGTTACTGTATAATATTTATTTAAAATATACAAGCTTTCTTCATTTTCAATTTTAAAACCACTTTCCTTTAGTAATAAATATAATTCAGTAACTGAATGAATTTTTGGAGGTTCTTCTCTTCTTAAAATAAAAAATAATGATTTTAATGCTTTTTCAACACATTGTTGTGAGAAAAAAGCAGCTCTAAACCATCTTCTTCTATTAAAAGCATCTTTTGCATCTTCTAAATCTTCATATGCTGCTTGAAACCATAGTAATACTTCTCTTCTCATTTAATATTAATTATGAAAATACTAATATTTTAGAGATTCTGTTTAAACTATATGGAAGATGAACATATAATAGAAGCTTTAGGAAAAACAAGAATTATCATAAGAAATGGAAAAATAGTAGAAATTGGAGAACCAATGATAAGATCATGTCCATTAGCAAAAAGATTTTTAAAACCAGTAATAAATTTTACAAAAGATGAAATTAGAGATAATATAGAATTTCGTATTAAAGAATTTGGAATGTGTACTAAGAATAGAAAAGTAATTCTTAAGGAAGATTTTGTTCCATTTGGTTCTTCTGAATTAATAAGCTTTGGAATTAGAAATTCATTAATTGATAGTGCTGTAATAGTATGTGATGGAGCTGGTACAGTTATTACAAATAATCCATGGCTTGTACAGGGAATAGGTGGAAGAATGTCAGGATTAATAAAAACAAGTCCAATAAAAGAAGTTATTGAAAGAATAGAAAGAGAAGATGGTATTGTATTAGATAAGGAAAAAGCAATAATTAATCAAATTGCTGGTGTAGAGTTAGCATATAAAATGGGATTTAAAAATGTAGCAGTTACTGTTATAAATGCAGATGATGCTGAAATTATAAGATCAAAATTTAAAAACACATGGATATTTGCAACACATCTTACAGGAATTTCAAAAGAAGAAGCTGAAAGATTAACAAATGTTTGTGATTTTATAACTGCATGTGCATCAAAATGGATTCGTGAAATTTCAAGTAAAAAAGCAATAATGCAAGCAGGAATTTCTATACCAGTATTTATAATGAGTAAAAGAGGAAGAGATTTATTATTAGATAAATTAAAAGAATTAAATCAACAATTTATTGTAAAAATAGGTAATCTTCCATATATTAAAGAAAATCAACCTTATCCTCTTGTATGATTAATTAATATCCATTCATTTTTTATTTTTTTAATTTTACCTTCTTTTTTTAATTCTCTTAAAATAGGAATTATAATACTTTTATCTACTTTTATTATATTTGCAATTTCTGAAGAAGTTAATGATTTATTTTCTAATATACTTAAAATAATATTTTTTAAATATTTTGATCTTGATGTTTTGGATATATTTTCTCTTAATGAATATATCTTATTTGGAATTCCAAAAACTAACTTACCATTATTAAGTCTATAAAGCTTAATTATTTCTCCTTTTAATAATAATTTTCTAATTTGTGATTTTATAGTCTTCTCATTAAATCTTAATTTTAATTTATCAATAATTTCATTAGTAGTAAGAGCCTCATCTTTAATTATTTCTAGTATTGAATTTCTACATTCTTTTGCTATTATTTTACTCTTTACATTCTTTTTAGTATTATTATTTATTTCATATATATCTTCACCATTAATTACTTTAATTACTCCATCATCATCTTTTACTATATAAATTGAAAAACTAGTTGCTAAATCAATAAGTTCTAAATCAATAGGTTTTTTTAAGAATAATATTGTTTTTGCATATAATGTTTTTTGTAAATCTAATAATTTAACAATTTTTTCATAAAATTCTTTTTTCTTATTTAATAATTCTATAACAATAGGTGGAGGACCTTCATAATAATAATCTATAATCCACTTTTTTGCTCCTATTATTTCTATTTTTTCTTTCCATGGAAGAATTTTCAACCATTCCATAGAATATTATAAGATCTTAAAATAAAAAAGTTTATTAATTGGATGGATAATCTATCCGTATAGATGACATATTTAGAAAGATTATTACCAACATCAAGAAGAATTGCATACATAGGAATACTTACTTCTCTAGCTATTCTTCTAAGAGTAATAAAACATATGATAATAGGACCAATACAATTTATAAATTTTCCAGCAGCTTTTACAATTATAGGTAGTTGTTTACTTGGTCCTATAACTGGTCTTATTATTGGATTTTCATCTTATTTTATTTCAGATATAATGATAGGATTACCTGGATTATGGACATTTACAAATGGTTTTCTCATGGGATTTTTTGGTATAATCAATGGATTAATATGGGGAAGAAATAAAAATTATAATAAAATTGGAATTGCAATTAGTAGTTACATAATTTTATTTTCATTTGATATCTTAAGCTCATGGATATTATATATTTTAATGGGATTTGATTGGATTTATGCATTAATAATAAGTATTATTGGATTATTTTTACCAGTTGCTGGTGGATTTTTATATGCAATTGGTCCAATAACAGAATTCATTACTATTTTATTAATTATTTCAATAATTCATATAATTAGAAAAAATAATATTTTTAGAATTTTGTAAGCTCCCATTTTATTATTTCATTATTTTTCAAAATGTATTGATCTGAACCAATAGGACCAAATTCCCAAGTATTATTAGCATATCTATACCAAATCCAATACTTTCCTTCTTTAGGATTTTCAGATACTCCATTTATTGATGTTATGTATATACCAAATGGATATACTTTATATTCAATTTTACATAATTTTACTGTTGCATTAAATAAAGACCATCCATTAGGAATATATGTATTATTATACCAAATAATTGTTCCATTGCCATAGCTTATAGCAATATTAACTTTAATAGCAACATCAGAAATAATTGATTGAAGATTTTCTATTGTAGTTTGTTGTTTTTGTGATATTTGATAGTAATTAACAAAACCTGTTGTTGCTATAATTGCCCATATTAAAAATATAATAGATGTAATAGCCCATAGATTTATCTTCATAATATCCCCATTTGGATAGTTAATCCATCCTAATATTTAAATTTTTTATATATGTTATTTTTATTTTAAACTATGAATAAAATAATAGTCATACCATTAGCTTCAAAAATTCATAGTAATTATGAAAATATTTTTAAGATATTTAAAGAAAAACTTGAAAATTATAATATTTTAGATATTATTGATTCTGAAGATAAATTAAATGATAAAATTGAAATAATAAAAAATTCTTTTCCAATATTTTTAATTCTTACAGGAGGAACAAGTCCATTAGCTTCTATAATAATAAATAAATGTAATATTAAAAAAGGATTAATATTAGCACATTCAAAAAATAATAGCTTAGCATCAGCAATTTCAATAAGAAATAAAATTAATTCAAGAATTTATCTTCTTGATAATGAAATTAATAAAGCAATTAAAATTATTAAAGCATTAAGTAAATTAATTAATATTAAAATAGGAATAATAAGTGAAAATTTACCTAACGATGTAAATAAAATTAAGGAATTATTAGATTGTAATATTGAATTAATTAATTATAATGAAATTAAAATTGAAGAAAAACTTGATTATAATTTAATAAAAAATATTGATATAGAAAATACTAATGAAGATTTACTTAAAAAAGCTATTGGTATATATAATTCAATTAAAAAAATAGTAGAAGAAAGAAAAATTAATGCTTTAGCAATTGATTGTTTTCCATTTTTAATTAAATATAAAATAACTCCATGTTTAGCAGTATCTTTACTTAATGATGAGGGTATTATTACTGCATGTGAAGCAGATTTAAGATCTTTATTCTTAATGCTTATTATAAATTCATTATATAATATTCCTTCATGGATTGCAAATATTGCATTAGTAAAAGAAAATAAAGTTATATTTTCACATTGTACTATTGCTACAAAATTGGTAGAAAAATGTAAATTAGTTAATCACTATGAATCTAATTATCCATATTCACTTTCATGTAAATTAAAAAGTGGATTTTATTCAATATTATCAATAGATAGAAATTTTGAAAAAATTGCAATAATAAAAGCAAATCTTTTAGAAAGTGGAATGATTAGAAATGATATGTGTAGAACTCAAGCACTTTTTGAAATAAATTTAAAAGATTTTCATAATATTGCTTTAAGTAATCATCATGTATTAGTTCCTTTTGATATTGAAGATGATTTAAAGGAATTAGCAAGTATACTTGGAATTAAGCTATTAAATTATGAAAGATTAGTACATTAGCTCACTTTTTCTCTTCTGATGGAATATATTCAATTTTTCCAGTTATTCCTATACTACCTATTTCTGTACCACCAATTACTATTTTTAAATTTGTTTCAATATTCCATATTCTTTTTTTAGATAGTAAAATCTCAATAAGATCAATAAGAGTCTTTTGCATCATAATTAAATATTCTATAGCATAGAATTTAAGAATTTTTATAGAATAAAATAAATGTTCATTGTCCATTTTGTCTACTGTAATTAACAAAATTTAAATATTTTTGTCTGTTAAAATTAACAATATGGTTGAAATTTTAAAAATTATAGAGCAAAATCCATGGTGGAAGGGAAAAGAATTTCCATTTTGGAAATATGATGAACAATTAAATAATTATGAAAATGCTAAATTTAAAATTAAAAGAAATTTTATTTCTTCTCAATGTAATAATATATATTCTATTTCAGGTCCTAGACAATCTGGTAAAACCACATGGATGAAATTAATGATTCTTAATATTTTAAAATCAAAAGAAGTTAATCCTTCTAGTATTTGTTATTTTTCATGTGATACTCTTCTTTCAAGATCAAGAAAAGAATTGAGAAAAGTAATAGATTATTTCTTAGAAAAATTAGAAAAATTTAATGAAGGTTATATATTTTTAGATGAAATAAGTTATGTTCATGATTGGGCTTTTGAAATAAAAAATCTTGTAGATATGGGAAAAATTAGTAAAATTCATTTCTTTATTTCAGGATCACCTTTAGGTATAAGAGAAATAGAATTTCTTCCAGGTAGACATATAGAAGGCAATAGATATTTCTTAAAACCACTTAGCTTTAGAGAATTTATTTTAAATTTAGATGAAAACTCTATTCCTTTATTAACTAAAAATGAAAAAATTAAAGGAGGAATGATGATTTTAAAGAAAAAATTAAGAGAGAATTATTTAACATTAGAAGAATCTTTTGAGTTAATAAAAGAAAAACTTGAATTAATTCTACCATTTAAAGATGTATTAGATTTTTTATTAGGCTTCTATTTAAGAACTGGAGGATTTCCAAATTCAATAGAAAATTATCTTAGAGAGGGAGTAATAGATAAGAGAAATTATGAAACAATAGTTAATATTATTTTAAGTGATATTTCTAAGCGTAATAAATCAGAAGATATAGCAAAGCAAATTTTTTATGCAATAATAAAAAGAATGGGATCATCTTATGATTTTAGAGCATTAACAAAAGATACTGAAGAAGGAATTAATGTTAATACAATTATAGATTATTTAAAGATATTTGAAGATTCTTTTTTAATAAAAATTCTTTATTCTTATGATTTTGAGAAAAAACAAAAAAGACCAAAAGGAAATAAAAAAATTTACTTTACAGATCCATTTTTATTTTATTCAATATTAAGTTGGATAGAAGGAAAAAATGGTTTTGAAGTTACAGAAAATATATTATCTCAAGAAGAAAAAATCTCTATAATTTTAGAGTCTATTGTATTTTCTTCATTAGAAAGAATAAAAGAAATTCCTTTAATAAGAGATAGCTCAACTTTTCTTTGGTTTTACTATGATAAGAGAAGAGAAATTGATTTTATCTTTAAGAGAGAAGATGGAAATTATTTAGGAATTGAAGTAAAATATAAGCCTGAAGTTTCTAAAAGAATAGAAATTAATAAAGTAAAAAATTATATTATTCTCAGTAAGGATACTTTTGAATTAGAAGATAGAATTGTAATTGTTCCTATTAGTATATTTCTTGCTCTTATAAAGAGTTCTGATTTTCATTTATAAAATAATTATTGAAATTTACTTACAACCTGGCTTATTGTACCATTTACAAATAAAGTATAACTACCATCAGTCACATTTATTTTATATAGTGCCATATTAGTAATTGCTCCTGCAGTATCTGACCAATAATTTGAATATGCTTGTAACTCTGAAAGAGCTTCTTTTGATGTTATCATATCTTCAGATTTTGTTAGATAATGTCCAGCAGGATCTATTATGCAGAGCTTTCCGCCTTGAACTGGTAAAATTACTGAAAGGTGCTCATCACCTTTTGAAAATTTAATAAGTGCTATGTATAAGTCATGTTCTGTACCATTAATATACCTCATATAATACTTTATCATAGCATAAGCAAGAATTGCTTGATCATCACAATCACCTTGTTTTATCTTTAGTGTTAACTCTGAAGTTTGAACATATTGTTCTATAGTTTTTACTTCATCATAGAATTTTGTTACATATTCTTTTCCATCATAAGTAACACTCCAATATGTGGAAATGTATGGCATTTCAATATCATAAGCATATTTAATATTTGTAGTAATATAGTCATAGATTTTCTGTATGGATACCCATAGATTCGATGGTACAACTCCTGCATTTATTACTGCATTTGAAGTTTTCTTAATAGCATCTTCATTAAGTACGCGAGGAAATGCTTCTGGAATACCAATATATGAATAAATAAGATTTTTAAATTTTAATACATCATTACTTAAATTTCCATAATATTCCTTCATTTGTAGAAGTGTAGAATATTCAGATTTTAATGAAGTATAGTTCATCATCAGATCGTTATACTTTGTACTTAATTCATTATAATTATTATATAGTGTTTTATAATTATCATAAACGACTTGGTAATTGTTATATAGAGTTATGTTAAAACTTATTGAGAAAACTATTATAATGAGAAATATTATTGCTATGCTTTTGTATTTACTATATAACATTTATATCACCTCGATATTCATTAAGCATTTATTTTTTAGTATTTTTTACTGAACAATAAATATAATTGAAATAATAGAGCTATGAAAATCATTATAGGTAATAAATTTAACATAAAAAACATTAAGCAAATTTGAAATGCCATAATGACTTTAATACTTTTTGGAAAATTCTTCAATTTAGTATTTTTCGAATAGAATTTGCTGTTTAGCTGTTAAATCAATCATTCTTTTTGGCATTTATTATACCTCTATTTATCTTATTTTTTATTATGTAGATTTTTTATTATTAGATTAACACATAGCTTATTTTACATTTATTTGTATTTCTAAATAATTTTTATAAAAACATATAACTAAAAAAAAAAAAAAAACAAATAGATTATTATGCAAGATCATAAAATAAAAATTCCCGGCATGATCTATATATTCATTTCCTTTATTCCATGGATTATGTATTGGATATTATGTGGGTTTGAAAATATCCTAGGTATTGTTATTCCTTTTTTATTTTCCTTATTCCTAATAATCCTTCAAATCTATGAAAGAGAATTCAATTTAATGGATATTATTTCTATGATTTATTTTAGTATTTCTTTAGTAATTACTTTTATTTTTAAGTTAAATATATTCATAGAAAAGAGTGGTCTTTTGGGATATTTTGCTTTATTTTTCATGTCATTATTCTCTCTAATTATTAAAAGACCTTATACCCTACAAGTTTCTAAAAGAGATTATCCAGAAATATATTGGAAAGATGAAAGATTTTTAAAAATCAATAACATAATAACAGAAGTTTGGACTATTATTTTCCTAATAAATGCCCTTATATTTTTTATTATGAGTAATTATGTTACAATAATTATTTCAAATACTTTAATAGTCTTTGGTATAATCTTTTCAATATTATTTCCTACAAAGGCACCTGCATATTTTGTTTCAAAAGAATTTAAAAAATATGACTGGAATGTTAAAATTGATTCTAAAAAAGATTCTAAAAAAGAAAATGAATATGATGTTATAATAATTGGATCTGGAATTGGAGGATTAACATGTGGTGCTTTGCTTTCAAAAAGAGGATATAAAGTATTAGTTTTAGAGCAACACTATCAAGTTGGTGGTTATTGTTCTTCTTTTAAGAGAAAGGAATTTGTTTTCAATACTGGAGTGGAAGATGTAAGTGGATTATGGGAGAAAGGACCTATTACATATCTTTTGAAAGAATTTGGATTAAAAAAAGATGATTTATTTGTTAGAAATACTATGAGATATATTTTTAAAGGTGAGAAAATTGATATTCCTCATGATTTAAATGAATTTATAAAATTACTTTCAGAGAGATTTCCAGAGGAAAAAGAAAACATAATTGCTTTTTTCAATGAGGCTAAAAAAGCTTATGAAGAATGTTATAAAGATAGTGAAATTTATGGCGTTCCTTTACCTGCTGAGCTTATTGTAAAGGTTTTTGGAGCAAAGAAATTATTGAATTATCCTAAAGAACATCCTCATTTTTATGATTGGATGAATAAGACCTTTAAGCAAAAACTTGATGAATTTTTTAAAAATGAAGATTTAAAAAGAATTCTTAGTGCTTTATTAGCCTATACTGGAACAGCACCAGATAAAACCCTTGCAAGTAGTGCGCTTACAGCAAATATTTCTTATTATATTTATGGAGGTTATTCTATAAAAGGAGGAGCACAAAATTTTGCTAATATATTAAAGAATATTATTGAAAATAATAATGGAAAAGTTTTATTAAATCATAAAGTAGATGAAATATTAGTTGAAAATGGAAAGGTTAAAGGAGTAAAAGTTAAAGATAAAATTTTCAAGAGCTCTATTATTGTTGCTAATGTAAATGCTAAGACTACATTTTTAGAGCTTATTAAAGAGAAAAATTTGGATAAGAATTTTATTAACTATATAAAAAGCTTGAAAATGTCTCCTTCTTGCTTTATGGTATTTTTAGGAGTTGACATGGATTTATCTGAATATCCCATACTCATTAAAAATTTAGATGATGGTTATGGAATTATTATTAATTCTAATGCGGATTCAAATCTAGCACCAAGAGGTAAATCAAGTATTACAATAATTACTTTTGCTAATTATTATGATTTTCCAGAGAGAGAAACAAAAGAATATTTGAAAAAGAAAAAAGAATATGCTGAGGAATTAATTAAAAAAGCTGAGAATATCATTCCTAATTTAAGTAAGCATATAATTATTCAAGATGCTGCAACACCAAAAACTTTTGAGAGGTATACATCAATGCCAGAGGGTGCAATTTATGCTTTTGATCAATCAATTGAAACCAAAAGACCTTACTTTAAAACACCAATAAAAGGTCTATATTTAGCAAGTGCCTCAACTTTTCCAGGTGGAGGAATAGAAGCAGTTGTAATATCGGGAATTATTTGTGCAAATGATATTTGTAATTGGAAATTGAAATAATTAAAATATTCATTTACTGGGATAGTTATGTTATAAGTGAATGTTGAATGATTTTAAAATTATCTTAATTGCTACGTGAAGAATACCAAGGAGAAACCTATAGCATCAATAAGCCAGTGAGCCATCATTAAAGGTATTAACTTTCTAGTTTTAACATATATAAAACCTGTTATGAGTCCAAAGATTAATGTGTATATTATGCCAGGTCCATGATAAAGGCCAAACAGTATTGCTTGAATAATAACTGCTATTACTGAATTATTTGCAAGTCTTTCAAATCTTGTTAGTAAATATCCCCTCCAGATGAACTCCTCACAAATACCAGCGATTATGGAGCCAATAGTAGCTAAATAGAGTGATGTATGTAGTGGTAATTTCTTAAGAATATTATTACCATCAAACATTAGTGATGTTACGTAACTTAAGAAGAAGGATATTATTACTAATCCAATAATTATAGATATTGTGAGTAGTAGTTTATCTTGCACACTACCAACTAATGCTTTAATATTCTCATTCTCATGCTTAAGGAATACATATGTTAAGTAAGTAAATAAAACATCGTAAATACTCCATAGATACGGCCCATAAAGGAATACATAGTATGTTGGATTAGTAATGAACTCTTTAAAACCAACTAAAATTATTACAATGGCTGGAGTTAAGATAGTATTAAATATTATAGGTAATACACTAAGGATTAAGACATGTGAGCAAATTGATTTCAAATTCAACCAAACCTCTAATGATGAGATTTATATAATATATAAATTTTATAATTGTGATTAATTTATTTTTCTTATTAATGAAAAAATATTATAAAATAACTATATTATATTAATTATAATTAGGTGAAAAATATTGAGTTGGAAAGCATTTGATACCTATGCAAAAGAATATGATGTATGGTATAAAGAAAATAAAGAAATTTTAGAATCAGAATGTAAGCTTATTAAATCATTAGATCTAAAAGGATTTGGTATAGATATTGGTGTAGGAACTGGTATATTTGCACCTTTTTCAAATGTATCAATTGGTATTGATCCTGCAATTAATATGCTTAAAATAGCAAAAAGTAAGGGAATAGAAGTTATTAGAGCAAGTGGAGAATTTATACCATTTAGAGAAAAAGTATTTGATTTTGCAATAATGATTGCTACTCTTTGCTTCCTTGAAAGACCAAGAGAAGTTTTAAAAGAAATTCATAGAATTTTAAAAGATAATGGTATTTTTGTAGCATGTATATTACCAAGAAATTCAAAATGGGGAAAACTTTATGAGAAAAAGAAGTTAGAAGGTCATAGATTATATAAGTTTGCTCATTTCTATACTGTTGAAGAAGCATGCTCTCTTATAAATGAGATGGGATTCAAGGTTGTAATGATAAGATCTACTTTACGTCAACCTCCAGGAGCCTTTCTTCATGTAGAAGAACCAGAAGATGGTTTTAAAGATCATGGATTTTCATGTATAAAAGCTATTAAATCTAAATGACAAAATTCTTATTTTTATATTAATTATTAGCTTTTTATTTTTTAAGTCATTTTACTTCTACTATTTTCTTCATTTTTCCTTCTTCTTCAGCTATTTTTAAAGATAACTTCATTTCAAATTCAATGAGCATTTTAACCATTGGATTTTCTAAGTTTATTTTATATAATGTAGCTCTTCCTATCTTCCTAGATGGGATTACTAAGCCTAAATCGATAAGATCTTTAAAATTTTTATAAAAAGTAACCTTGCTCATACCTAATGCTTCAATTATTTCTTTCTTTGTAAAATCATTTAATTTATAATCTAGTAAAAAATCTAAAATTCTAAGCTTAGGAGATTTTCCAAAGGCCTTAATTAACATTGAATCATATTCATTAGTCATATTCATTATCAATCTATCTCGCTCTATATATACATATATACACAAACAAATATATCTACAAAAGGTATATATATATATTTAACCGTCTAGAGGTATTATAAGTGTACTTATGAAAAAAGAATATGAAGATTTTGAACTTAAAGCTTTAATCCTAGACTGGTTACATAGACGTGGAAGATGGGGATCACATTACTTTCCTATTGATAGTCTAGTGAATAGACTTTCACACGTCGTTAAGAATGATGGAAAGAAAATAAAAAAGATTATAAAGGAGCTTATAGGGGATGGCTATTTACTAGTGCATAAAAAGGGAGAAGTCATATCACTTAATCCCACAAAATCAAGAGAAATAATAGAGTATATCAAAAATAGTTTTAAAATTTAAGAATTGGATACCTTTAATCAAGGGTAAAATTAACACTTAATAGTATATTAAATAATTAGAAGTTAATGAATATCATAAGAACTATAAGTAATTAAAACAATATTTCTTATAAGATATTAAATCTTTGAAAGAATTTTTGAATATTTCTCTATTCTCATTGCTTTTCCCTCATATTGGATAAACCATGTCATAAAACAAAGCTCAATTGGTCTATAGCCGCATGATAATGCTATTTCTTCAGTTTTTCTAATAAACTCTATATCATTATTTATTGGTTTTAATCCTGCTTTAATTAAAATTTCATTTATTACTCTTTTGACAATTTTATCTGGCATAATAGTATCAATACCACCCATCATTCTCAAGTACTGAAAAGTTACTAATCCAACACCTTTAATTCTTCCAATAGGATCTTCTTCCCAATTTTCAATCTTAGCATTTTTAGCCCATGTTCTTAGTGCTATTTTATCATTTTCATTTATTGATGAAAGATAAGAAGAAATTTCCTTAGCAATAATCCATGATCTTTTATTTTTCCATACTTTTCTTAATTCATCAATATTAGCATTTGCAAGATCCTTTAAATTTCTTATTTTTCCACTTTCAATAAATTTCTTATTAAATTCTTCAACTTTTGGAATAATAACTGTAAAGTAATTTAATCCAATTGATGTAAATGCAGCATCAACAATCATTAAGACAACATTTCCTCCATATCTTTCAGTTCTAAGACATTTTTCACAATATTCTTTTAATCTAGGAACTTTTTTCATATAATTATCAATAATTTCTTTTAATGATATCACTTTCATCATTGGAAATATCCTAAGACCCAAAGGTCTTCATCACATATCAGACTAATAATAAAATTAGGAAGGTCATTTATAAATCTTAATTTTTACTATTTTCGAAGAATTTTAATACTTGCTCTACTTTATAATAATTGCAATGATTGAACCGGGGAAAATGTGATTGATGAGCAAAGCGCTTGCCCCCAACTGAGCATTTTTAAAGCTTTTACTAATCTTTAAATATCCTTAATACATAGAAATCCTATTGGGGATATTCTATGTCTGAAGTAGAAAAAGTAAAAGAAGTTTTAAAACAAAATCCTCAAGGACTTTCTTCAACTAAAATAGCAGAACTAGCAGGTATAAGCAGAGGAAAAGTAACTAAAGTATTACAGGAATTAGAAAGTAGTGGAGAAGTAATAGTTGAAACAAAAGGATGTAGAAAAATCTATAAGCCAAAAGCTTAACTTTTTATTATTATTTTTTTATTAAGCAATTTTATTTTTGATGTTTAAAAACACATACTTTTATTTCATTTTTAATAGAATATTGTAGTAGAATTAATGTAGTAATTAATAATAGTATTGGAGCAATTAAAAATGCAACATGATAACTATTAAATCTTTCAATTATGGCTCCAAATATTATAGGACCACTTAGATTTCCTATATCCATGCCCATTATGTATATACTTAAAAGAAAACCTCTGTTATGAGCTGGTGCTTTAGCTAAAGCAAGAGTTTGAGATGCAGGAATATATATTCCAACACCTATGCCAAATATTAATGATGCTATATAAAGAAGTTGTGGTACTTCAAAAATATATATGGCAAAGAAAGATATTGATATAATAAAGAGACCGATAGTTGTTGTTAAATATGGTCTAATATCTGATAATCTTCCAGCGAATACTCTAATAATTATGCTTACTATAGCTTGAATTGCAATGAACATTCCTATTTCTAAATCTCCATAATTTTTAATTTTTAAATAAGCTGATAAAAATGTTAATAATCTCATCCATGCAGTTGAGTATATTATAAGAGTTATTAGAGCTAAGAGAAAATGTTGTTCTTTTAATCCCATTAAATAATTACTAGACTTAGGAGTTTGTTGATGTGGGCATTCTTTACATGAGATTATAATTGGTATTATAGAAGGTAATAATAATGATGTAATCATAAATGTATTATTATATCCTAAAACTTCAGCCATAAATCCTCCTAGACTAGGTCCTAATGAAAATCCAACTCCTATTGTTAAAAATCATTTTTTCTCATTTGAAAATCTTTTATAAACTATATTTTCTGATTAAATAATAGAGATTATTATGAGTAATGAATTAGAAAATAAACTTAAAGCTTTTGGTATAGGAAGATTTCAAGTTATGGCTTTATTACAAGCTGCTAGATATTATAAAATTCATAAGGATTTAGAAAAAGCAAAAAGTTTTGGACTTAATAGAGCTATTTTCTATGCATGGGCTAAACATTATGGACCTAGAAAATCAAAAATACCAAATAATATATTAAAAGAACTTGAAGAAATAAAAAAATTAGATGAAATTAAACAAAGTGAAAAACTTAAGGATTATAAAGAAGTTCTTGGTGAATATGTTAAAATTTCTCCAAGTGGATTATTTATATTTGGAGGTATTGAGCAATCTCCAAGTGATTATGATCATCAAGTTACAATGAAAATTGATAAGCTAATTAATGCTGAAAAAGCATGGCAAGTAGCATTAAATTATATTTCAAAATTTCCTGAGTGGATTTTAAAAGATGCTAGTAAATTCTATAAATATGTTTATGAGCCAATAAGAGATATATTTTTCATGGAGCTTTTAAATAAAGGGACTGTAGAACCAAAAAAGGATATAATTGAGCGAATAAAATCATTAGAGATTATGCTTGAAAGAGCTAAGAAAACACAGAGGACTTTAATGGATTTTACACAAAATAAATAATGATTTAAGTTTTGTAACTCTTACTGAAGTGATTAATGTATTATATCATTAAGGCTTATTACTTGAATTAAATCTCTTGATTTCTTCATAAGTTCTTTATCTTCAGTTACTAGTATTAGCTTGTACTTTATTGCTAAAGCTATATATGATGCATCATAGACCGTCATTTTTCTGCTTATTGCTAACTGAATAATATCATGTTCAAGTCCTTTTATATCAAGTATTATCATTTCATGAATTAAATCTAAGAAACTATTGACTAATGATAATACTTCATCAACTGTTAGTAAATGTAATAAAGTAAATTCCTTCCAAATAGCATTAAGAACTTCGTAGATTGTTAAATACTGAATAGCCTGACCTCCAAGAGGTTTTAATTTAATTTCTTTAAAAGCTTTAATTATGCTAGAAGAATCAAATAAATACATTGATTTAATCATCTACTTTCTCTATCTTCTCGAATAATTTTTACAATATCATCAATATTAATTTTATCAAGAATAGATTTTTGATTCTTTAATTTTTCTTCAAGTAATAATAGCTTACGTCTACGTACTTCATTTTCAAGAGCATTCCTAATGAGCTCAGAAACATTTATATTAAGTTTTCTTGCTTCATCTAATAATTCTCTTCTAACTTTAGCGGAAACAGTAATATACTTACTCATAGGTAGACACTCAATATAGGTAATATAATGACTACATATATAAGTTTTATTCTAAAATCGTGCAAACATATGATTTATTTTAAAAGTTAAAGTATTATCCTATCTGAGAAATAGTGTAGAGCAGATAATGGAGTAGCTGAATTATGACATATAGCTCTATATTGGAGCTTTTGAATATTTCATAAATATAGTATCATGTCCTATGCATAATCTTACAATAACATTTAGCTCTTATGATTTAATATTATCGCTTGAAGGACAGGATTGCATATAGATTCACGAGATCCATGTTTTTAGCTTATCTTTTTTCTTCAAGTCCAATTTTTTATCTATACACTTACATGCTATAGAATAAACATCAAATCCATATGATTCAAATATTTTATTCAATCTACTAACTTCTTCATCTAATCCTATACAAAAAGCAATTCCAATTTTCTTAATATTAAGTCTTTTGCAAATTTCAATGGTCTCTCTAATTCTAGGCTATATCCTTCTTTTCTATAATTGTTGATAATTTATGAATATTTTTAATAAATTCATTTTCATATTCTTTCATAGATTCATTTATTAAATTAGGATATAAAATCACGGAACAGAAATCAGGTTTATTAGATTCATTGCGATAACAAGCTTTTAATGGATATTTAGCACATTGAGGAAATTTATTACTCATGTAAAATACTAAAAAGTAATATATTTTAAGTTTTTAATTTTAATTTAAAAATTCATAGTAAAATATCCACCTTTTTCTTTTACATAAGAAAGAAATTTAAATAAAATCTTATGTTCTTTACATATTGAATTAGCATTACCAATTACTATTAATTTTCTTCTTGCTCTTGTAAATGCTACATTTAATCTATTTTCATCTTCAACAAATGACATATCTTTTGTACTTGTTATTGTGAAAATTATTACATCTTTTTCTCTTCCTTGAAATGAATCTACAGTATTAATTTCAATTTCATTATTTTTTAGAATTTCTTTTATATAGTCTCTTTGTGCTCTATATGGGGTTATTACACCAATATTTTCACTTTTTATTCCTAAGTTTCTCAATATTTTAATAATTTTTACTACAATATTTGCTTCAATTTCATTAAATTTTGATCCATCTTCTCTAATAGACTCTTTACTATTTACATGAAGAAATACAATTGGAATATAAGGATTTAAAAATTCTATAGGATATTCCTTAATTTCAAGTTTTATATTTTTACATGAGCTTACAGGAAAAATTTTCCCTTCATATATGTAATGAGCTGAAAATCCTATTATATCACTATTGCTTCTATAATGCCATTTTAACCATAAAGATCTATCTTTATACTTATTAAGCATATAGCAAAATGCACTTAAATTTTCTTGTATTTTTTTATCTTCTAATGTTTGAAATATAGGTAATAATTGCTTATGATCTCCTACTAATATCCATTTCTTAGCTTTTATCATACCTAATAAAGCTAATGTTATTGATACTTGGCTACATTCATCTATAAGTACTGTATCAAAATATTGATTATCTAATGGTGGAAGATTTGATTTTATTAAAGTTGATCCTATAATTTTTGCTTCTTTAATAAGCTTTTTACTTTCTTCCATTAGAATTAAATTTCTTTCTTCAAAAAGCTTTTTCAATCTATTTTTAGCATCTTGTAGTCTATCTCGATATTTTTTCCAATAACCAATTCTATACCATTCATCTTTTATTTGATAAATTCCATGAATTTCTTTTTTTATATTAATTATTTTATTTTCTAAATCTTCTAATTTTGATCCTAAAATTGATCTAGCTTTATAGCTAAGAAGATATGGTCTTATACTTGGTAATACTTTTTCAGGTCTACCTACTCTTAATGATATTTCAACTGGTAAAATCTCTAAGGCATTATCAACAGCTCTATTTGTATGTGAAGTAATAAGTACTTTTTCTCCTTTTTTATATAGTTCATATGCTATTTTAGCAATTACTCTTGTCTTTCCAGTACCAGGAGGACCTATTATAATAAGAGATTCATTTTCTTCAAGTCCTAATGCATACTCAATAGCTTCTAATTGAGAATCATCTAAAACAAATTTCTCCTTAACATCTAAATTATCTGAAGGCTTAACTTTTTTTAAATTCTTTAAGTTACTTATCTCAAATAAATGTTTAATTGCTTTTTCTTCAAATTCATTTAATTCATTTTTCTTTATTTTTTCTATAAGATTAAGCTGAAGATCATATCCTATTAATACTTCACTTTCACAAATCTCTAAGTTTTCTTCTTCTTTTAGATCCAATGGTTTGTATAAAGCAATTGTTATAAATTTTCCTCCACTTAATACTATTCCTAATGGCTCAATTTTTCCCTCCTTAATATAACCTATTACATCTCCTTCTTCAAATCTTGGAATTTGACATTCTATTGTGATCACATCTTCAGTTACATCAATAATTTTACCTAAAATTTTATCTCTTTCAATTCTTCTTTTTTCTTCATTTTTTTCTCTAATTATTAGACTTCTCATAAAGTCTAAAAATAGAGATTTATTTTTATCATTATGTAATAGTACATAACCACAATAGGGACATATAGTATATCCTATCTTAGACCATTTACCACATTTATCACAAATAAGCATTAATTTATTATTTGTAAAATTAATATTTCTAAATTTCTAAGAAATTTTATCATTATAAATTAGGAATTTCATATAGAATTTGATTTAATCATAGCAAAATACTTATATTTTTAATCATAAAGTTTTTAAATAGTAATACTCAAGAGGCTTAAAGGTAATGAAAAGAACAGTACTTAAAGATTCAATTATTGAATATGAAGAATATAGAAATATTGGTATAATAACATTACATCTTATTAGAAATCCAGAACTAAATAATAATGAAGTAAAAAGAAAAATTCTTAATTTATTTAAAAATGAAGTAATGAGTAAATCATGGATATGGAAAGATGTTTTCTCAAAATCTTATATAAATAAAGAAATTAATGATTATATTAATGGAATAAAAAATGATGGTCCTTTTATTGTTTATAAAAATTGTTGTATATTTTTTGGAGAAAATTCAATTTCTCTTTCTGCTGAAAAATATTTAATTAAAAAATTTGCTAAAGATTTAATTAATTTTATTGATAATAAAACTCTTTAGTTTTTATTTTCCTTTAATTTTCTCTATAACTAATTGAGCAACTTTTTCACCACTTAATAGCATACCACCAAATATTGGACCCATACGTGGTGTTTTATCTATAGCAGCTACAGCCATACCAGCTGCAAAAAGTCCTGGAACAATTTCTCTTGTATTTCTTACTACTAAATCTTCACCACGAGATGCCCACATAGATTTTTCTCCTTTAATTGTTACTCCTAATTCTGGAATTTTTCTTGATGCAACTGCAATAACTTCAGCATCATGACCTGTACAGTCTATAACAGCTTTAGCTTTAACAGCTAAAGGATCAACATGAAGACCAGCCATCATTACAGATGACCATTGTATTACAACACCTACTATTCTTAATGGAAATTCACGATATATTAAATCTTCAACACTTACACCTAAAATTATTTTTGCACCAGCATCAATAGCTCCACAAGCAAGCTTAGCCATCATTTCTGTAGCATCTGTAATGAATAAACCTTCTTCTATAGGTTCAAGTCTACAGCCAATTTCTCTAAGAATTCTATCTGCTGGTGATTCTATAACAACTTTATGGAATTGCATTCCTCCACCTCCTATACCACCACCAAAAGAAAGTCTTCTTTCAAAAACAACAGTTTTAAGTCCAGCTTTTGCTAAAAATCTAGCTGCAGTTAAACCTGATGGACCTGCACCTACTACAACAACATCTGTTTCTGCTAAGTTTATCCAATCTTCCATAGTTTTACGAATTATTGCTTTTGTTATAACTTCTTCTTCAACTTCTCTAATTTTTTCAATCATAAAATTCACCTACTCTAAAATCTTCTTCTATTTTTAAATATCTTATAATAAGTGACTTATGATTATAAGAGCATTAAAATATTTAGAACTAAAAATAATAAAGATTACAATGATATGATTGAAGAAATTTTAAGTAAAATTCCATCATATAGTCAAGAACTTGGGCTAGACTTAAGATTTAAATCTGATAGATTTAAGTGGTTTATTGCATCTATGCTATATGCTAAAAGAATATCATCTAAAATTGCAAGTAAAACTTTTAAAATATTTATAACTAAAGGTCTTACTGATCCAATTACTATAATTAATGCTGGCTGGAATAAAATTGTAGAAATTTTAGATTCAGGAGGATATACTAGATATGATTTTTCTACTGCTACAAATATTATTGAAAATATGAAAATTCTTATTGAAAAATATAATGGAGATATTGATAAAATAAATGAATATGCAATAGATTCAAGAGATTTAGAAAAAAGACTTATGGAGTTTAAAGGATTTGGATCTGTAGCTATAAATATATTCTTAAGAGAACTTAGAGGAATTTGGAATAAAGCAAATCCAAAACCTTCAGATTATGCTAAGATAATTGCTTCAAAGCTTGGAATAAATAATGAATTAATTATTAAATATGAATCTCAACTTGTTAGATTATATATTGAATATTGTAAATTTAAAAAATGTAGTAAATGCTTAGTTCAAAACTTATGTTCTAAAGCATAATAGATGTTTTTATTTTACTTCATATCTCTAATAGTAAAGTAAAATTGGTATTATATTCTTAATGTACAGTCTAGAATACATTAAATCTTTAATTAATATTAACTATGGCTCTACTACACTTTGATATACTTTTAAAGTAAAAACAATTATTTTATGGCATAGCTACTTTTAATACTTCATAAATTATACTTGGTGCTATAAATTGTTCTGTTAGTCTTTTAAGAAATTTTCCTTTCCAAAATATTTCTTCTTTTGTATGTCCATAAATCATCATTCTTTTTACTTTTCCTACTAAATCATCAAAACATCTCATATGAATCTTAAAAGCAATATTTCTTTTAGCATATTCCTCAGGTATTAAAATATAATTTTCTTGAAATATAGAATTAAGACAAACTGGACAAATATTATTAAACTTATCTTGATTCCAAAATTCTATTTCAAGTACTTCAAGAATACACTTTTTAATACAATTTTTTATTTCATTATTAACTTTAATAATATCTTTAAGAAAATCAATAGGATTTTTCATTATTATTTTTTTAAAATTATCTAATTGCTTAATTCCATTAATCCATTCTTTTTCAATTTCTTCTATAATTTTATTTAATTCCATATTACTTTCTAATAATTTAATAAGTTTATTAAAATCATCATTAATATTATTTAAAATATTATTTATGTATTTTTCAATATCTGCAAATATATATAAAGATCCATAATTCTTAAGTAAATATCCATAATTACTACTTTTTGATAATACATGTACATAATCTAAAATATTATAATGAATTAAAGCTTTTATTCCATTATAACCCCATTTTTCATAAATACTATCTAATGAATATAATAAAAATTCAGGAATTAAATGATCATTAATAATTATTTTACTTATATCATATTCAATAGATTTAAGATTAATAATTTCATTATAAATATTCCTAGGAATATTACAAAAGTTTTCACCAGTATATACATGAACTACTAAATCTGGCATAATTATTTTACTCAAAACTTATATTTTTAATTATTTTTCAATATATTGAAGAAAAATGATAATTTCACTTAAACCTATTGGAATTGTTCATGTAAATTTAAATGATGATGAAGTAAAAGCTCATTGGAATGAAGGAATTGAAGGAATTATTGAAATTTATGAAGATTATACTGAAGGATTAAATGGAATTGAAGAATTTTCTCATATAATATTAATTGCATATCTTCATAAAGTTACTAATGATCAACGTAAAGTTCTTAAGGTTAAACCAAAACGATTAAAAATACTTGGATTAAATGAAGAAGAAATACCTGAAGTTGGTGTATTTTGTACTGATTCTCCACATAGACCAAATCCCATAGCTATAACTATAGTAGAATTAATTGAAAGAAATGGTAGATTTCTTAAAGTTAAAAATTTAGATTTATTTGATAAAACTCCTATTTTAGATATAAAGCCATATACTTATTCTAGAATAATTCAGAAAATTAAAATTCCAGAATGGTATGAAAAAGCAATTGAAAAAATAAAAAGTAAATATCCACAAGCTAAAGATTTTTAATAATTTAATAAAACTCTACATTCCAATCATTAGCTAAAATATCAGTCATGCTTATTAGCATCATGAGTTCACTAAGTGCAAGAAAACTAAAAACATCAAGAGTAAGAATAAATGGAAGAATTTGCATATATGGTACAAGAATTTCTTTAGCTTCTTCTTCTTTTCCTTCTTCTTTTAATTCTTCAGCTTTTTTGAGATCTGCTATTGCTTTTTCTCTCCATTCATTAAGTACTATTTTTCCTTTAGATGTTAATTCATAAACTTCTTTCTTAAAAATAAATCCCTTAATTTTTCTTTCAATTAATCCTTCAGCTTCAAGTTGATTTACTATTTCTAAAACATTATAAATACTAATACCTGTTAGTTTAGATATTTTACTATAAGAATTAGCTCCTCTTGCAATTGCTTCAAGTACAGCATATCTTTGAGGTGTATACATACAATCATTTCTCCTTTCAGTCTTTTTGAATTGCTAAAAAATTATTAATTATTTTTATACTTAAAAATTTATTAAAATTCCTTCAATATATATTATTGGTGTGATTATTGGCTAAAGTTGGTTATATTAAACCACTAAGACTACTAGTAAGAAAGAGAGTTGGTTATATTAGACCATTAAGGATGAGAGTAAATGGGAGTAAGAGTTAAATTAAGATTAAAATATGGAGATGTATCACTAGATTTAGTTGCATTAGTTAATACTGGTTATGAAACTGATGTTCCAGAATTATTAATTCCAGTAAATATAGCTGAAAAAATTGGACTATGGCCTAAGCTACCAGATAATATTATTATAGAAACTTATAAAACTGCATCAGGATTAATGAAAGTTTATAGAATAAGAGGAGCAAATGTAAGTTTACTTATAGAAGATAAGGAAAGAGAAAATATTGAAGTTTTTATAGTTATTTCTGAATATAGTGATGAAGTTTTAATAAGTGATCAATTAGCTAGTAAGCTTGGTATAGTAATTGAAGATCCTGCTAAAGGCTTATGGAGAATTAAAGGAGAATCAGTAATAAGAAGTAGTGAAAAATAATTTTAAATTATTAAACTACATAATTTATCCTCATTTTTTAAACATTTATATAAATTTTATTAGTATAAACCTAGTAAAATTTAAATATTCTTATATAAAAGTATTATTCAGGGGGCTAAGGAGTTAGATATTATGAGTTTAAAAACTGAAATAAAAACTGAAACTAAATTAAAAAGACCTGATGCATTAACTGCTATTGCATATGCTGCTATTACATCAGCAGTTACAGGTGTAGGATTTTTACTAACTGCTCCAATACCACTAATACCTGGTGCTATTCACTGGAGGGTTCTTGCATTTTTACCATGTGTTTTTGGAGTAATGTATGGACCAATAATTGGCTTTATTTCAGGTGCTATTGGTAATACTTTATGGGCTGTATTAGGAGGATACTTTAATCCAGCAACTCCAATATTTGATTTAATTGGTGTTGGTATTACTGGTTTACTACCTGGATTATTAACTAAACCTAATGATGTATTAAGTAAAACTGGCTTAATTAAAATAGCAGTAATTTCCTTTATTGCTGGTATAATTATGGTTCCAATTGTTGCTATAGGATTTGATTGGGTTGGAGTAGCACCTTTTATACCAGCTGTTATTCTACTATCACTTAGTGATTTACCACCAATTCTCATTGGAACACCTATAGTAGTAAGAGCTATTGTACCAGTATTAATGAAAAGAGGCTTAATACGATGGAGACTTTAAATAAATTAATTGTTAATAACTTAAGTTGTAGCTATAGTAAGCGTAAAGTTCTTAATAATCTTTCTTTTTCTTTAAGAAAAGGAGAAGTACTAGCAATAGTAGGATCTTCTGGTTCTGGAAAAACAACACTTGCTTATTGCTTAACAGGTATAATACCAAATTATATTAAAGGAAATGTAAGTGGAGAAATTCTATTAAATGGTGAAAATATCTTAGGAAAAAAACCATGTGAATTAATTGGTAAGATTGGTCTTATAATGCAAGATTATGAAACTCAAATCTTTGGTTTAACTGTAGAGGATGATATAATATTTGGATTAGAAAATATTGGACTTAATAGAGAAGAAATTAATAAGAGATTAAATTGGGCATTAAAATCTTTAGGATTAGAAAATTATAGAAAAAAATATACATCACAACTTTCAAGTGGTTTAAAACAAAAATTAGTTATAGCATCTACAATATCAATGTATCCTGAAATTATTGTTATGGATGATCCTTTACTTAATCTTGATTGGATTGGAATAAAGAATTTAGAAAAAATTATAATTGATTTAAAGAAACAAGGTATTAGTTTTATAATACTTACTAAACATATTAAGGGATTAGAAAATGCTATTGATAAAATTATTATGTTAAGTAACAATAATAGTGAAATAACTCCTATTATTAATAATATTAATAAAAATGATGAAAGAATTCCACTTATAGAAGTAAATAATGTTTGGTTTAAATATCCTAATGGAGATTTTGTAATTAAAGGAATATCTTTGAATGTTTATAGTGGTGATGTTTTAGCTATAATGGGTCCTAATGGTTCTGGTAAGACAACATTAATAAAGCTTATAAGTGGTTTATTAAAACCTAATAAAGGTTATGTAAAAATTGTTGGTAAAAATACTAAAAATTATAGTGCAGCAAAATTAGCTAAACATGTAGCTATTGCATTTCAAAATCCTGAAAAACATATAACATTTGAAACTATATGGGATGAAGTTTCATTTGGATGTAAAAATCTTAAATTACCATTATCTTATGCTGAAAATGCACTAAAATATCTTCAATTAATTAATAGAATTCATGATCCTCCATATGAATTAAGTATGAGTGAAAAAATTAAACTTAATATTGCTTCAGCTCTTGCATTAGATCCTGATGTTCTTATTTTAGATGAACCAATAACAATACATGATTATAATTCATTTAATATAATTAAAACTGTAATAGAGAAAATGCAAAATATGAATAGAGCTGTAGTAATTGTTACACATGATTCTGATCTTGCTTTTAATTTATGTAATAGAATTATCATAATTAATAATGGTATTATTATAGCTGATGATAAACCACAATCAATTCTTCTTAATTATGATTTAATACAAAAAATTGGATTAAAACCAGTTGAGGTATCTCTATTATGAATTTGAATAATATTTTTTCAGATAAATCTTTAGATCCTAGAACTAAAATTATAGTTTTTCTTGGACTTTTTTGCTTAACATTTACTGTAAAAGATCTTTATTGTTTTCCATTTCTAATTATAGCAACAATAATTATAGTATTTCTTGGTAAAAATATGAAGATTTTTCTAAAAATGCTAATAAAGTTCATTCCTATACTTTTAATTGCATTTATACTATGGTCTATTTTTTATAGTTGGTCACTATTTTATAGAAGTAGTTCAACTACTATTAATTTAGATATAGGTATATTTATGACACTTAGACTTCTTACAATTATTTCTATTTCACTTGCTTTTATTTTAGTAGTAAAACCTGAAGAATTAATTAAAGCATTAGAATTATTTAGACTTCCTTATGCTTTAGCATTTACACTAGGTTTAGCATTAAGACACATAAATACTATGTCTGATGAGTATAGAGCAATTAAAGAAGCAAGAATATCAAGAGGATTAGAACTAGATCATGGCTCTTTATTAAAAAGAATTAAGAATTATACCTATGTACTTACACCATTATTAATTAGAGCAATAGAAACTGCTGAAAAAATAACATTAGCAATGGAGCTTAAGGCATTTAATCTTAGAAAAACTAAACATAAATTAGATTATAGACTTAATACTATAGACTATTTAATAATTACTATTATGATTATTACCATAGGAATTTCTATAGTTTATTATAATTTTAGAGGTGTTTTACTATGATTAAACCAAGAGTTTGTGAATATAATAATCAGGAATATCATATTGTAAAATTTAAAAATATTACAAGAAAACTTCCTATTGTATCTATTGGAAATGGAATATGGATTGCATCTGATGCAGAACTTGTTTTAGGAGATGTTGAATTTATAAGTAAGATTTCTGAGGAAATAGCTGAGCTTATAAAACCATTTAATCCTGAAGTAATTGTTACTCCAGAATCAAAATCTATAGCATTAGCATATGAAATATCAAAAAATTTAAACATTAAAAAATTTGTAGTTGCAAGAAAAAGTATTAAAGCTTACATGAAGGAATGCTTAGTTGAAAAAGTAAAATCAATAACAACAAAAGGAGAACAAATATTAGTATTAACTAATGATGATGCTATGTTTATTAAAAATCGTAAAGTATGTATATTTGATGATGTTGTATCTACTGGTGGAACAATAACTTCATTAGAAAAACTTGTTAAAAAAGCAGAAGGAATAATTGTATGTAAAGCATGTATATGGCTTGAAGGTCCATGGTATAATGATTCTGAATTAATATTTCTTGATATACTTCCAATATATGTTTCTAAAGAAAAATTATCAGATTTTGTAAACATTTAAATATCTTTACCAATATTGAGGTTTTTCACTATATCTTATTTTATCTACTGGATCATCAGAAAATTTCCATTTTCCTGAGCCTGGAGCAAGTATTATTATATCAAGTTCTTCAGTTAGCTTATCGTTTATAAGAACTTCTTCTTCAATTAATGATATTAAAATATCTGCAGATTTTGGACCTTTTTCTCTATCTTCTGTAATAACCCAAACATCAGCATCATTTCTAATTAAGAATACTTTTGATGGACCACCAGCTGTTCCAATTTCTATTATGTTAGATTTATGAGGTGGTGGATATAATAGAAGTTCTTTTGCAAGTCTTACTGGAATTAATATTTGAGGATTTTCTGTTTCAAAACCAGTATTTATAAGTGCTGATGTTTCCATAATTCTTCCTGAAGTTTTAGATTTTAATTTAAGCTTAATTCTTACAGCCATTATTTTCTAATCGCCTCAATGAGTAAATATGTCCTATTTTACCTTTTCTTAGCTGATATATATGTCCTATTCTTTGTTTTTTCACAAATTAAAAAGTTTAAAAGAAACATATAAACTTAAAGCAATGAAAATTATAAAATCAATACTATCTTTTACTAATTTCATAATGAATTTTTACCTATAAGATATATATTAGATAAGTGTTTTAAAAAGATAAAATAGAACTTCAAGAGGTTAGCTCCTTGAGCTTTAAAGAAGCAGAATTATTAAGAAAAAGAGCTGAAGCATTTCTTAAAAATGCACTTTACTTAATTAATGAAAATGAAGCTGATTTAGCAATGTTTAATTTTGAGCAATACTGTCAATTAATACTCAAATACAAATTATTAATTATCAAAGGAACAGATCCAAGAACTTATTCTCTAAGACAATTAATTAAAGAGCTTAGTGAAATTAATCCAAAAATTGCTATACTAATTGAAGATATAAAGAATCTACATTATATTGCAAGACTTAAAGAATCATATATTTCTTCTAGATATTTACCTTTTGAATATACTATTGAGGAAGTGAAGGATATAGGTAAATTTGTTATTGAGGTGTTTAAACCTCTTGTCAATTCAATTTAAATCTAATTTAGATTATCTTAAAAACTATCTTGATATTGCTAGAAAAATAAAGGAAATAATTAAAAATTTTGATCCTAATGCTAAAGTTTATGTATTTGGTTCAGTAGTTCGTGGAAATTATACTGCAAATAGCGACATAGATATACTCATTATTACATCTAAAATAGAGCAAAAATATGATATGATGGTTGCAATATATAAGGAATTAATTTATGCACCAATAGAACTACATATTATAACTCAAGAGCTTTATGAAAATTGGTATAGAAGATTTATAAAACCTGAAGAAATGATAGAAATTTAATTTGATTTCAATTCAATATATTGCTTATTAATTTCTTTATAAAGCATAATAGTAGTTAATGAGCCTAGTATAACAAAAGTACCTGTAGTTATAAAGATAATATTAAAACCATATTTTTCAGCTAATATTCCACTAATTGCAGCAGTTAGTCCTTGACCTAAGCTTGTTGCTACTGCATTTATGCCCCATTCAAATGATTCTTTTCCTTTATCTATATAACGAGTAAATAAGCTCATAAAAGGAGAATATCTAAAAGCTGTTCCAATTCCATTTGTTACTTGTAATAAATAAATATGCCATGAAAATCTTGATATTAAATAAGATATGTAAGATATACCAATCATTAATGTACCAGTAATTGATAAAGTTATTTTTTGTTTATCATTTAGCTTAGTATCTACAATACCTGCTGAAATTAATCTTACTATAGAAAAAGATAAAAGATAAAATGATGATGAAAAACCAACAACAGCTATTGATCCATCTATAATACTTTTAGTAATAAATATTGGAAAAATTGGAACAATTAATCCACTAGCAGTTAAAACTATAAATTCAAATAAAATCAAATATTTTATAATATTATTAACTCTCATTAATTTCACCTTAAATATTTATTGCAATTTAAATTAAACAAGACTTATTAATTTGTATACTTCATTATTATTTGGTAATTTATATGAATAATGAATTTATATTAACTATTTTACCTTCTGAATTTTCTGAAGATATAGAAGATTTAATGCCTGCAATATTATCAGAGGAGGTGCTATGATTGGTTTTAAGATTAAGAATTAGAATACAATACGATGAAAAATATGTAGAAGGATTAGGAATAGCAGATAGTGGTTTTGCTGGAAGAGAACCTGAATTAACATTTTCACATGAATTTATTAAAGAATTATTAGGAGAAAATCCAAAAGTAATTCTTGTAGAAAAACATTAGCTGATGGTAATAAAGTACTTTTTCCTAAGATTATAGAACCTATTAATGTTTATGTAATTGCTGATGAAAGAATTAAAGGTCCTATAAATGCTTATTGTTATATTACTCAAGGTAAATTTATATTATTAAATGATGCTCTATTAAGTGCATTTTGAGGGAATTTGGTGTTTTAGAGATGAAATTGGTAAAGAAGAAGTTTTTAATTTAAGCTTATAGTTGAATTTAAGTTTAAATTTTATAATAATTTAATTCATGGTTGAAGGACCTACAGCTAAAGCTTATACTATTAAGATAAATAAGGAATTTAATGGTGAAATTGTTAAGGATATTATAGTTAAAACTTTTAAGAGAATTCATATTCCAATAACTGAACTTTTAGGTAAAAAATTTATAAATGCAGATTCTTTGGGAAAAAATATAATTTTATTCTTTAATGGATTAGCTATACGCTTGCATTTAATGATATATGGAACAATTCATATATACAATATTAATGAAGATTTACTTAAACCAGAGAAATTTGTTAGACTTCTTATAAAGGGTAATGAAAAGAAGCTTATAGTTTATAATGCACCAATAGTTGAAATTGATAAAGCTGAAGAGCTTGTTAATAGACTTAAAAATGAACTAGGACCAGATCCATTAAGTAATAATTGGAATAGAAATAAAGCAATTGAAAACTTATTGAAATTTAAAGATGAGAAAATTGGTATTGCATTATTAAATCAATCCATAATTGCAGGTATAGGAAATATTTTGAGAAATGAAATACTATTTAGAGCTAAAGTAAATCCTGAAAGAACAATTAAAAGCTTAACAATAGCAGAAATTGAGAATATAGTAGATACATGTGAATTACTTAGTAAAGAATTTCTTAAAATGAAAATTGAAGGAAAAAGAATTGGATCACTTCTCATGGTATATAATAAATACAATAAGAATTGCAAAGTATGTGGAAATAAAATAATATTCTATATGCAAAAACCAATAAATAGAAAGACTTTTGTATGTACTAATTGTCAAAAGTAAATGAAAATATTAGTTTATTTCCAATATTTTGGTGGTTCACTTTTTCTAATTTTTTCTTTAGGTTCCCATGTGAATCTCCAATATCCTCTACCAGGATCTTCAAGTGCTATTTTTAATTCACTTATCATTTTATCACTAAGTAAAACTTCATCTGCAAGTGGAGATATTACTAAATCTGCTTCAACCCATGTTGTTTCAATATCTGCTACAACCTTTACTTTAATAGATTTTGATGCTATCCAAACTCTTAATGGTCCTCCTGCAGATTCAAATACACTTTCTTCAAGATTTATTGTTGGAGGCCAAAATCCAAGTTCTTCAGCTAATTTAATTGGAACTAAGATTTGTGGTGTTTCAGATTCATAACCACTATTTGCTAAAGCATTAGTTTCAATTTCCTTACTATTTTTACTCAGTTTTATTCTCACTCTTACAACCAGTTAAATCACCTCTAATGGCTTTAATTCTACCAATTTTTGTTCTATGATCTCTTATTAAACCAATAAATGCTGTTCTTCTTTTACTCATTTTAATCAACATTATCTTAAATTAACAAACTTATATTCTTTTATGATAACTATTACTTACTTCATATTGTGTAAGTTCTATAATTTATGAGAAATTTTTGCAAACTCATCACTTATTTCCTAATTTATGTTTAATAATACTATAACTTTCTTGAAGGAATTTAGATTGGTAAAAAGAAAGAAGAAATCTTTAACTTAAGCTTATATAAATTAATCTTATACATCAACAATCTTTAATACATTCTAAAAAGTTCCTAAATGTCTCAGATTTTGATTTTGCAACTTCTATATCTACTTCTAAAGCTAATTTCCTGTAGATATCTATGCTTTTACTATAATGCTTACCTTTTCTTTGTATCAAATTTTTAAGTTCTACTTCAGGATTAAGAAGATTTTCTGGATTTTTAACAGAAAGTCCTGCAAGTATCCATGACTCTATACTTCTCTTAACTTGAATAATATGTACTTTTATATCTTTAAATTGATTAGCAACTTTCATCACTTTACCTATTAAATAAAATGTATCTATATCACCTCTATGAGTATTCTTAAGTATTATTACTTTACAAAAACCATATGTTTTTCTCCATGTTTCTAGTCAGCTATTTACTTTTTCAGGCTTATTTCCTCTCATACATATAACTTTACATAATATATTAAGTTTCTTAGCAATACTATCAATAAAAGCTCTATCTGTTGGCCCCTCTACAATTATTAAAATATTACTCAAGGTATTCCACCAATAAGTCCAGAATACCATACCTCACCTAAAGTACCACCTTCCATAAGAAACTGCTTTATAGCTTCAATTTCTTTTGTTGTAGTCAACTTCTTAATATTGGTTTTCAATTCTTTCTTTTCTACAATATAAACTTCTTCAGGCTTAGCATAATCAAGAAGATAAGGTGAATGAGTTGTTATAATAACTTGTGATGGTGCTTCTCTAATAAGACTCATTAATGCTTCAAGTATATGTGGATGTATGCAATTTTCAGGTTCTTCCAAGACTACTAAGCTAAATCCACCATAAAGAGTAGAAATTATAGCAAGAATTCTTAAAGTACCATCTGAAATATTAAATGGCTTTAGAGGCTCATTTAGATCTTTTATTTTAATCCATATTTCAACAGTATTTCCCTCTATATGTGGTACAATTTCTTCTACTTCAGGAATTAAATTTTTAAAAGTTTCTTCAATACGTTGGAAATCTTTTCGTCTTTCAAGATAAAGATAAAGCAAATAGCGTGCAAGATTATCACCATAATATTTCAATAATGGCTCTTCAGAAATATCATTTCTAAGTCTGAGCCTGCCCGGTGCAAAAGAATGAACAGTAATTCCTCTTAGTTTTGAGATTAAGTTATGAACTTCTGGTTCAATATCAGATGGAAGTGCTGTAAGTATACTTGCATAAGTACCAATACCATAATAGCCAGAAGGAAAGTATGCTATGAAAGGATGAACTATACTCTCTTTAAGTCTTATAGCAATTTCTTTTCCATCATGAATTATTACTGATTTACTTCCTGAAATTATTTGTTCAATATATTTATCAGATTTTAATTCCAAAACATATTTATAATTTTGATTTCCTATTATGGTCTCAAGTTCAATTTTAATATTAATAACTGGATTAAATGCAAATGAAAGATCTGTTAAACTTTTATAACCTTCTAATATTGGCAAACCTTTTCTTGCATGATTTGATATTAACTGAAGTACTCTTACGATATTGCTTTTACCACTTGCATTTGGTCCTACTAAAATATTAACCTTATTTAGTTCTAAGCTAATATTTTTAAGACTAAGGAAACTCTCAACATTGAGACGTGTAAACACACTTAGCTCACTATTAATTTTTTTGTATATATCTATGTTGCATTAAAAGCTTTAACAATGATTAATTCTAAGGTTTGTATATTATTTATAATTGTGAGATATTACTAAATCAAAAATTAATGAAGTATTTAAAAAATAAGAAAAGGAGGAGTTCATCATCGGAAAATCCTCAAGAAAACCTCGCCTTCTTCATGATAATTCAGGGCGGGACCCAAGTCTAAATTTATGAAAAAGAGAGTCTGCTTTTAAACTTCTTTATCATTAGTAAATTATTTGTTTATTTTAAGAAAAGTAATATCATAAAAACTAATGATGTTACAAAGAATATAATTGATATGTTAAGAATTATATTATTTGTAGAGGGGTTTTTCTTGTATGGGACAAATTATTGAGGTATATGAGGAACATAAAGGTCTTCATGGAGGTAATTACTATTTTATTATTGAAAATAGAAAGCTAGTTCATATATCACAATATGCATTAAGCATGAAGAAAGGTTTCTTTACTTATTATTACATAAATCTTGATGATATAAAAGATAAGAATGTAATTGAAGTTTCTTCTACTAATCAAGGTATATTTGATGTTGTTTGGATGTTTCCAGCTGAAGATCTATCATTAAAATGGAATAGAAGAAGAAGACAAGAACTTCCTATTACAATTATTAATGAATATGAACTTACACATATTGGAACAAAAGAAAGATTATTTCTAAGTGAATGGAATAGATATTATAAACCTATGCTAAATTATATCAGAAGAGAGGTAATTGAAAAAGGAGGTTATGTTGCAGTTTCTCATCTCATTAAAGTTCATCTAAATAATGATCTCAAGTATCCAGTATCATTTTTAATACCATATAGTGAAAATGCAAGATTTATGTCATTAACTGGACTAACTAAGCAAATTCATCAAATATGGCTAACTATAAGAATTCTAAGAGAATTTACATCTGATATCTTGAAGTTATATTTTGAGCAAAGTTCAAGCATTCCATTAGCAATAATAGATAAATACTCAATGTGGTATGAATTTGACTTAAATCCTCATACTATGTTCAAAGGCATTCTTTGGTATAAAAGTGATATACCTCTAGAAATGAAAAAGATCTTTGAAAGAGCTGAAGAAGTTAGAAAGAAGTATAATATAAATCATTTTACTCTAAGACCTGACATAGTATTTACATATGCTAGTAATGCTAAAGATTTCATGGAGAATCCAATAATTAAGCTAATAATAGAATGTAAAAATTTTGATTATACATTTTGGGAAAAAGATGTAGAAAAACAAGTAAAACCTTATGTAGAAATCTTTTATCCAGAACACATGGTAATAGCATCTTTGAAACCAGTACCTCAATATTCAAAACATAGACTATTTAATTATGGTATTGATGTAATAGATAATGTTTATCCAGAAGGTAGTGGAGAATATGAACTTATGACTTATATTAAGCAGATATTAATATAAACATATTAGTTTGCAATTCTTAATTTATAGCTTTGGCTTAATTACATCACCTATTGCTTTAAGAACCCAAATATTTTCTCTTTCTGCTCTTGTAATTAAATCTGGTAGTGCAAAACTTGTATAAACAATTTTTAATATCCTAGGTTTAAGCATATTTGGATATGATTTTTTAAAATTTCAATCTTCTTATTAATTTCATCTATTACACTAGAAGAAGCTCTTATTCTTGCTTCTCCAATAATACATAAATCATTACTTGTACCATATATATTGATTTCAATTTCAGGTAAAATTAAAGAGCTTACATCAACATCATAGCCTATTTCTTTTAATTTATGTTTAATAACTATTCTGCTTCTTCTTCAATATCTAATGTTATTTTTCCTAATGTTCTTTCTACTCTTCCAAGTCTTATGTTAATACTTCTAATTTCTTCCCAAATCTTATTCTGATTTTCTCTTAATGCTTTAACTTCTTCCCATAGCTTATTGGTATTTTCCCATAATTTATTAGTACTATTCCAAATTTTACTTTGTTCTTCTCTAAGTCCCTTAACTTCTTCCCATAATCTATTTTGATTTTCCCAAAGCTTATTTTGATTCTCTCTTAAAGCTCTTATTTCTTTTAGAATTTCTTCAAACTTCTTATCATGTTCTTCAAGTCTTTTTAGAATTTCAGATAATCCTAAATATCCTGCTACAGCATAACGAAATTCTATATCTCTTTCCAATAACTCTAGAAATTGTCTTTTTATTTGTTCTGCGAAAGTTATCACCAATCAAAATTCTATAAGCTAATTATTTTAATTTTATCTTTCAATTAAGATCATGCTAAAGTTGATAAATTACGAATTGAATTTATAGGTCTTTGATTAAGTGATTCATTTCTTCCTTCTAAGTACTTTCATTTATATTTGAAGAAGTAATAAAACTGTCAAGTGAAGTATCAAATAAAGGGAAAGACTAAAAGTATTTACTTTTAATAGATTAGTGTAAAAATAGTGATAGGGAAACAATTTAAAAAGACTAAAAGGAGAGGATTTTAATAAAACGAGGTTTAAAATCTTGGTTTACTTAATTGTTCTTTGTAAATATTGTAGAACTCCTAGATATGTAAAAGAAGGAGAAAATGGTTTTAAATGCATGAAGTGCCATAAATATATGAAATTAAATGAAGTAAGAATAATTACAAAAGTTGAAAGTGTGAAAGATGCAGTTTATATTGTTAAAGAGCTTAAACTACCTGAAGAATTAAGAGGAAAAATAAAAGAGAATTAAGTTTATTAGGAATAAAACAATAAGAAAAATTGATGATGAATAGTGGTTAGCGAGTCTATGAAATTTAGACAATGAGCGATGCTTCCGGCACTGAAGATATAGGATTAAAAAATCTAATGAAGCAATTTAAGAAAGACTAAAAGTATTCATAAAGACCTCAGGTAATTTTATAGCTAAGAGATAGAAAATTATAACTTTCTTCTCCTCTTCACTTAGTTTAGAGAACTCTGAAGATAATTTTTCAAGTATAGGCATCATTTCTTCTTCAAATATTTGCAGTGTTTCATAAAACTTATATTTAATACTCTCTTTGACAGTAAAAGAAAGAGGTTGAATTTTTGTTATAAGATTCTCCATATCTTCAAGATCAAATTCTCCATGAACAATATGAGTTAAGCTAGGAGAAGAAAGGTAAAATAATGAAAACAAAGTTAAAGGATCAAAGAGGATATTTCCTTTTAAAATATTCTTCTCTATTAATGATTTTAAAATTATTTCTATTTCTTCTTGAAAGATAAACTGATAAAATATTTTCTTTGCTTTCTTACTAAGTCCTCTCTTAGTTAATTTACCTAACATTTCTTTATATGTGAAATCTTCTTTAATTAAAAATTTAAAATCTTCCTCATGAATCTTGAAAATTAAGAATATGATCTTGATTATAGAGATAAATTTCTCAGAATATTGTCTTAGAAAATGCTTAAATGCCTTTATTTCTAATAGCGAAAATATTGGAAGTGGTGATTGATTATGTATTATCTCACTACAAGCAGACCAATAGTTCTTAATTTTCGGTATCTTATAACCATCTTCAAATTCTTTTAGAGCTTGACTATTTATGCCTAATTTAGGAAGTTGCTTATTAATCATTACTTGATATATTTGCTCTGAAGCGACTTCTGATATATCTTTTAAAATATTCTTTTTACTATAATACTCCTTTAATTTTTTAATACTATAACATCTTTCTTTTGCTATTTTTTCATAAAAGAAGAAGAGTAGTAACATTTCGTTAAAAATATTAAGGCTTTTAGCTATATCACTATAAACTATAAGCTTGATTAAGTTCTCTAATGCATTTCTTAAGTAAAAATAACATGATAAAATATCTATATTTTCGAGACATTTTTCAATTTCATAAAAATCAGACTCAAGTTGAAGCATCCATAATTCTATACCTTCTAATTTTACTATTTTTCTTATATTTTCTATAGTTTGCCTAAGATATGAAAGAATATTTTGAATCTCATGTATTTCTCCTAAAATTCTCAATAGTTTCTTAAAATTCTCTAATTGATAACTGCTAATAAATCTAATGTTTTGCTTTAAAGCGTGACGGCCTGCTACCTTAAAGTAATTTGCTAGAATTTCATTATAAACTTCTCTAATGTAAGAACCATCTTCCTCTATTTTAGAAATTAATTCTTGAGCTTTACTTTCTAAATATTGAAGAAAAATAGGCCAATTTATCTTAAGCTTTAATAATAACTTTGTAGTAAGTGGTGTAGTAATAAGAGAAATAGTACCAAGAGGAATGTTGTTAAAATTTGTTATTTTCTTTATTTCTTCATTAGAATTAAAGCTCTCTAATTCTTCTTGAAAAACTTTTTGCGGATCTTTTGATTTACTCATTTTATAGGCAACTTCACCTATGAAACTATAGTATTCAAATGGGAAATCTACATAAATTCTCCTAGATGCTATTTTAATATTACTTTTCCTTGGAGAAACTATTTGTAAAGGATATGAAGGAAAAATTTTGCTTAAATTCATAATTTTTCATATTAAATCTTAGAAAGAATTTCTTAATATTCTTTCTATACTCATAAATTTTTCATATATTATGAATTATTAAAAGTAACAAATCACAGAGTTTTTTATTCTATATTCCATTTTATAAAACTACTAAGAGTTTACTATATCTAAGCAAAAACAAAAGACCAATAATATATTGACAGTAATTATTGTCATGTTCTGAGATATTATGTTGTAATATTAATATACTTTTTGTGATTTAGCTCTTAGATTTAAACAAAAGCTTTAAAAAGTAATACAGAAAATAGTGTTACAGTATTAAAATTTGGTGTTACCATTATGATCTTAGATAAAAATGCTTTTGGTTTTAGAGGCTATATAATTAAAAAAGCTTTTAAAGCTAATTTTAAACTTGAAAATCAAGAATTTATTAAAAATTTGCTTTTAAATACATTATCTGAAAATAATGATATTAGTATTTATATTCATTTTCCTTTTTGTA